>NZ_JBEXMW010000041.1:0-88732 GCF_040610775.1 Nonomuraea sp. NPDC003709
CGACGATGGTTTACGGCGCCCACCGCCACCCGGGCGACCGCGGGCGATACGTCGCGCCCATCCTCATCTCGATGGGCTGACCGGCCATCAGGTCGGCCGCCGCCCGGGCGAAGACGCGGACCCGCGCGGTCCGGCCGCCGGCCTGCCCACGACCCTGACGCCCGGGTTCGCCGCTCTGATCGTCGAGGAATTCCAGGTCAGCCTGCGTCGCGCCAGCGGCACCTATCCCGCCCGGTTCCACCAGGTGCCGCATTCAGAACGGCGCCCGCCGTCGGGTTCACCGGCCCCCTGCCTTGAGGCCCTCGCGACCGTTCTGGCTGACGAAGGGCAGGTGGAGTAGGGCCGGCAAGCCTACGCCCGCGCGTCGAGGGCTCGGCCTGGCCGCCGTGTTCCGGCGCCCGCAGCGGGAGAGGAGTCGGCACGTTCGTACAAGTGCTGCCGTGATCCACCGGAGCATCCTGGAGACGGACGACGCGTTCCCACGAGAGGGTCACGATGCTCAATCTGTCGATCGTTCTGGAAGACAGCGCCCGCAACGTGCCGGACCGTACCGCCCTGGTCCTCGGTGACCTGCGCCTGTCGTACGCCGTGGTGGACTCCGTCGCGAACCAAGTGGCCAACCTGCTGGTAGCGCGGGGGATCGGCAGGGGCGACAAGGTGGCGCTGCTCTGCCCGAACCTCCCCTACTTCCCGTTCGTCTACTTTGGCATTCTCAAGACCGGGGCGACCGTGGTCCCGCTCAGCGTGCTGCTGCAGCCGCGCGAGATCACGTACCACCTGACCGACAGCGACGCCAAGGCACTCTTCTGCTTCGAGGGCACCGATGAGCTGCCAACGGGGACGCGCGGACGGGAGGGGTTCGACGGCACGCAGGGGTGTGAGCACTTCTTCGTCCTGCCCGCCACGCCGCTGGCCACCGAGTCGGAGTACGGCGAGTCGTTCTGGGCGGCGCTGGACGGCATGCCCGGGGAGTTCGAGACGGTTCGACCCGGGCCGGAGGACGTCGCGGCCATCCTCTACACCTCCGGCACCACCGGCCGGCCCAAGGGCGCCGAGCTCACTCACGCGAACCTGCTGATCAACGCCATCGTCAGCGACCAGATGTTCCCCGCCGATCCCGAGGGTGACGTCTCGCTCGCCGTACTGCCGCTCTTCCACTCCTTCGGCCAGACCTCGGTCATGAACGTGAGCCTGCGCCGCCGCGCCACCCTGGTGCTCCTGCCGCGCTTCGAGCCCGGCCAGGCGCTGGAGCTCATGCGCAGGGAGAAGGTGACCATGTTCGCCGGGGTACCCACCATGTACTGGGCGATGCTGTCGAAGATTCACGCGGAGGGGGTCGAGGCGCCCCCGACGCTGCAGGTGGCGGTGTCGGGGGCGGCCGCCTGCCCGGTCGAGGTGCTCAAGGATTTCGAGGCCACGTTCGGCATCCCGATCCTGGAGGGTTACGGCCTGTCGGAGACGTCGCCCGCGGCCTGCTTCAACCAGCTCAGCCGGCCCACCAAGCCCGGCAGCATCGGCTTCCCCCTTTGGGGGGTGGAGATGCGGCTGGTGGACAGCGACTGGAACACCGTCCAGGGCGAGGGGCCCGGCGAGATCGCCATCCGCGGTCACAACGTCATGAAGGGCTACCACGGGCGGCCCGAGGAGACCGCGGAGGTCCTGCGGGACGGCTGGTTCCGCACCGGCGACATCGCCACCCGCGACCAGGACGGCTACTACGCCATCGTCGACCGCACCAAGGACATGATCATCCGGGGTGGGTTCAACGTCTACCCGCGCGAGGTGGAGGAGGTGCTGATGACGCACCCGGCGGTCTCGCTGGTGGCGGTGGTCGGCGTGCCGCACGGCTCCTACGGGGAGGAGGTCAAGGCGTACGTCGTCCCGTCGGCCGGTGCGACGGCGAGTGAGAACGAGCTCGTCGCCTGGTGCCGGGAGAACATGGCGGCCTACAAGTACCCGCGGACCATCGAGTTCCGTGAGAGCCTGCCGATGACCGCGACCGGCAAGATCCTCAAGCGTGAGTTGCGCTAGGCACTCGCCGGAGTCAGGGCAACCAGTCGATCGCGGCGGCGAGCTCGGAGGGCGCGTTGCCGAAGGTGCGTCTGAAGGCCCGGGTGAAGTGCGGGCCGTCGGTGAACCCGGCCGTGTGCGCAGCCGCCGTCAACGTCTCCCCGGCGGCCACCCGGTCGATGGCCCGCCGCAGGCGCAGCCACCGCACGTACGGCCGTAGCGGGATCCCCACGTGCGCGCTGAACAGGTGCGCGAGCCGGCTCGGCGACAGGTGGACCGCGTCCGCGACCGCCCGCAGTCTCACCGGTCCTCCTGCCAGGAGCGCGGGAATGACGGCGATCGCCGCCTCCACCGCCGGGTGCGGCGGGACGCCGCCGGGGCCGACGAGGCCGCTCCACGCCTCGACGGCGCGCAGCGCGCTCGCCGCCTCGGCCGAGCGCGCGTGACCGACCGGCGGCTCGGTGAACATGAGCGGCCGCGTTCCCACGCGGCTCGCCGGCTGCGAGCTCACGGGGTCGATCGGCGGAGGGCCGTGTCCGGCTCGGGCGGCGGACAGCGACCAGGACGAAGCCCCCGGCCCGGTGCTGGAGCGCGCGAGCAGGGACCTGCCCGGCGAACTGCGCGGATCCAGGTGGGCGAGCAGGGCGTCGCGAGCCCCGGTCAGCACCGTGTGGCCGGTGTCGGGCGGGATGACGGCGATGTGCGTGGTCAGCTGTTCGCCGTGGGCGTCGGCCATGGTGAACGGCTCGGTGGCGATGACGAGCTGGACCGCGTGGTGCGCGTGCAGGTCGTTGCCGCCGATCGCGCCGCCGTACAGCATGAGGCCGGGCCGCAGGAGACACCAGCCGCGCCAGGTACGCGACATCACTCCGCCCTCCTTCCCAGGGGGTCGGCCCCTTTGCCCGGCCAGCCTCCGAAGCCGGCCAGCATCCACTTGGCCTGCTCCATCATCTCCCTGACGAGCTCCGCAGTCGGCTCGATGTCGTGGATCAGGCCGACGCCCTGCCCCATCAGCCAAGGCATCTCCTCCCAGTCGGCCTCCGTCTCCGGGACCGCCAGCAGCAGGCCGAACTTGCGTACCGTCGCCTGCCGCTCCTGGACGATCTTGTATCGACCTGCTCTAGGGAGTCGACATCGGCCGGGATCTCGTCGGGAGGCGGCCTGGCGGCGTGGAGGAGAGCGGCCGCCGGTGGCGGTGTGGACGGTCGAGCAGCTGGCCGCCTTTCTGCGCTTCGCGCGGGAGGACCCGTTGTTCGTGCTGTGGTGGCTGGTGGCCTTGCGTGGGCTGCGGCGGGGGAAGGCCGCTGGGCTGCGCTGGGTGGACGTCGATCTGGAGCGGCGCGAGCTCACCATCGTCCATCAGCTGGTGCACACCGAGGAGGGGCTGGTCTGGTGCGAGCCGAAGAGCGCGGCCAGCCGGCGGACGTTGGCGCTCGATCCGGAGACCGTGCGGCTGCTGCGTTGGCACGAGCGTGCGCAGCGCCGGTTGCCGGGGGAGCGGTGGTCACCGACCGGCCCGATCTTTACCCTGGGGAGCGGAGCGCCGGTGCAGCCGAGCTATCTCACGCACCGCTTCCGCAACCTGGTGAGCGCGAGTGGGCTGCCGCCGGTGCGGTTGCACGACCTGCGCCATGGAGCTGCGACGTTGGCGCTGGCGTCGGGGACGGAGCTGAAGGTGGTGCAGGGCACGCTGGGGCATGCCGGCATCGTGCTGACCGCCGACACCTACGTCTCGGTGCTGCCGCAGCTGTATCACGACAGCGCCCGGGCGACCGCGAAGCTGGTGCTGAAGGCGGTCCGGGCGACCAACCGGAAGATCGGCAAGGCACGTGGGCGACGTGACTCACATGTGGCTCACCGTGACTCACGATCAGATGACGCGACTACGGATCCGCGTAAAGCCGCAGGCCGACGTGGTAGGGCGGGTGGGACTTGAACCCACGACCCACGGATTATGAGCTGCACGTATGCCTCCTCACCTTCATCGTCGTCCTCGACCAGGGTGTCGAGCCGGCGTAGTCGGCGGGCTGGTTCGTTCGTCGCGGGTGCTCATGCGGTCGCGAGCAGGTTACGCACCAACGTGGGACACGCATCGGGATGAAGAGTCAAAGCATGTTCTTGATCGGCTGGGGTGTTTCCGGCACGGCCTGGGCGAGGATCTCGGTCGCCTCCCGAGGCGTGAGCAGGCGGGCGTCGCACAGGAGACGGACGGACTCCTCCCATTGTTTCCGTGCTTCGCCGTGCCGTTCGAGGTCGTGTAGCGTGGTGCCGAGCCACCAGCGTGACACGGCTTCTCCCAGACGGTATTCCGATTCGCGGAGCAGCCGCACGGCCGTCGTGTAGCTGTCCACCGCCTCGGTCAGGCGACCGGCATGACGGTAGGCGTCGCCTAGCGAATCGTGTGCCGTGCCCGCACCGGCGCGCGGGTCTGCCTTTGGCCACAGTGCCACCAACTGGCGTGCTTCCGCGATCGCCTCGTCGAAGCGCCCCTGCCGGCAGTAGACATGCACCCGGTTGTTGCGGAGCGCGGCCGCGGCCCCCGGGCGTTCGGCGTCGTCGTTGAGCGTCTGAGCAAACTCCAGGTGGGCGAGCGCGTCGTCGAGACGGCCCACGATCGTGTTGATGACGCCGAGGTTGTTGAGCGCCCCGACCTTTCGCCGAGGCAGGCCGGCACGGTCCCAGTCGGTGAGAGCTGTCTGCAATTGCGCGATCGCGGCGTCGTAGCGGCCCTGGTCGCGGAAAACCCAGCCGAGAAAGCTGCGGAGCTGGGCCTTGTCCTCCCACGCCGCGATGCGATCGGCCGCCTCGATGGCGTGCGCGTAGATGTCGGCCAGTTGCGTGTGCCAGCCCTGATAGCAGAAGGGCCAGTGGAGCCCGATGGCCAGGCCGACGGCGGTTGCCGGGTCGGGGCTGGCCAACGCCTGCTGCGCGGCGGCCAGCAGGTTGTCCCGCTCGTCCTGAACCCATCGTCCCGCCTCCGCCGGGTCCTTGAAGGTGATATCGGGCAACTCGACGGGGCGTCGCAGTACGAGGGCATCGCGACTGAGGAGGGTGCTTGCCAGCCAGAGGGTGGTCAGGTAGTGGTGGTGCGCGCGCCGTACGGCGGTGGTGCGTTCCTCCTCCGCGAGGTCCTGGAGCGCGAGTTCGCGGGCGGAGAGACCGACCAGGTCGTGGAACTGGTAACGGTCGGGTCCGGCCGGTTCGAGGAGGCGGGCGTCCAGGAGGCGTTCCAGGGCGGCTTCGGCGCGGCGATGGGTCCAGCCTGTCAGGGCGGCGGTGGTGGGCGGGGTGTGGGTGGGCAGGCCGAGCAGGCCGAGCAGCGGCAGCAGGTGGGCGGCGTCGTGGCCGGTGGGCTCTTCCCGGAGGTGGTGGTGGCTGACCGCGATGCTGGCGCGGACGGCCAGGTCGGCGTACTCCAGCACGTCCAGGCGGCGGGTGGCGTCGGCGAGGCGCGCTTCCAGGCCGGACAGGGTCCAGTCGGGGCGGGCGGCCAGGCGGGCGCCGACGATCCGCAGGGCGAGGGGGAAGCCGCCGCACAGGTGGACGATCCGCTCGGCCGCCTGCGGTTCGGCGCGCACCCGGTCGGGCCCGGCCAGGCGGGACAGCAGCGCGGCGGCGTCGGCGGCGTTCAGCGTGCCCAGGTGGAGGTGGCCAGCGTTGTCCAGGGTGACCAGCGGGTCCCGGCTGGTGATCAGGACCTTGCACCCGGGACCGGCGGGGATGAGCGGGCGGACCTGGCGGACGTCGCGGGCGTTGTCCAGGATGACCAGCAGGTTGCCGGTCGCCGTCAGGGAGCGGTAGCGGGCCGCGGCCTCCCCGGGATCGGCGGGTACGGCGGCGCCGTCCAGGCCGAGCGAGCGCAGCAGGTGGCGCAGGGCTTGGGCAGGGGTCAGCGGATCGAGTCCGGGGGTGGATCCGTGCAGGTTGAGATAGATGACGCCGTCGGTGAACCGGTCGGCCACGCCGTGGGCGACGTGAACGGTCAGGGCGGATTTGCCGATGCCGCCGGCCCCGTCGATGACGGTGACGGAGGGCCCGCGTGCGGGTTCGCCGGACTGGCCGAGCACGTCGCGCAGATGCTGGATCTCGGTGGCGCGAGCGGTGAAGGCGTGGGTGTCGGCGGGAAGTTCGGCCGGGATGTACGGCGCGCCGAGCATGACCTGCTGGTCCGGGGTGGTCAGGTCGAGCGCGGGGTCCTTCACCAGAACGGCCTGATGAAGGCGGCTCAGTTGGGCGCCGGGTTCGATGCCGAGTTCGGAGACCATGATCCGGCGGGTGGCCTGGTAGACGGCGAGCGCCTCGGACGAGCGTCCGCCGCGGTACAGGGCGAGCATGAGCTGGGCTGCGGGGCGTTCGCGCAGCGGATAGGCCCGAACGTGCGCGGCCAGGTCGACGGCCACCGCGTGATGGTCCCCGGCGGCGAGGCGCAGATCGGCGTGGTCTTCCACGACCGTGAGGTGTTCCTCTCCGAGCCGGGTGGCCTCGATGCGTGCCCAGGGAGCGGCCAGCTCGGCCAGCGGGTCGCCTCGCCACAGCCGCAGGGCCTGGCGGAACAGGGCGTCGGCTCCTTGCGTCTGGCCGGTGCGGGCGCGTTTGGCCAGGCTGAGGAACAGGTGGGCGTCGACGTGGTCTGGTTCGAGCGCGAGCCGGTAGCCGCCGGGCGTGGTCTGGATGATCTCTTCGGTGGCATGCGGTCCAAGGGTCTGGCGCAGTTTGGAGATCACGATGTGGAGTTGTTTGGCCGCGGTCGCCGCGGAGCCGTCTCCCCAGATGTCGGTGAGGATCCGCTCGGTGTTCACGGCCTGCCCGGCGTCCAGGGCGAGTCTGGCCAACACACCGATTCGTCGCTGCCCGGCGAGCCGCACTGGTTCGTCACCGGCCAGGACCTCCAACGGGCCGAGGAACCTGATCTCCAGCGCCATGAGGAGCGTACTTCCCTCCCTAGTGGAGTCGGCATTCTAACGAGATGGCGGGCTTATCCGCGGCAATGACGGGATGGAACACTGTCTTCATGCGAACTTCCGGCATCTTTGGTTCATATGTGCATGTCTAGACGTGCAGGCCTACATGTGACTTGCAGGCTACCGATCACCGGGAGAGACCAGAGGTAAGACTGCCCCACGGTATCCGTACCGGCCTGCCAGGAGAATCATCGACCCGATGTCGCCAACGAGTAGCAGGGCAGTTGCTACAGCTTCGCCGTACGCGGCCCGCTCCACCGGGGCGGCTGGAACGAGACCACTTGAACGCGCCGTGCGAGCCAGTCCCGCACGGCGCGTTCACCTGCAGCGCCATTCCCAGAGCACGATCAAACATCGGGAACCAGGATGCAGCGGACCGCCGATCGGTTCTCAGAACCCCGTTCTCACGTAAACGCTGGGCAACACGGTTCTGAGAAATGTTTGTGAGAGCATCGGGCATGACCGACGCCCCGAGCGACGCCGACCGTGACGCTGATGAGGTCGAGCGCCACCCCTGCCCGCGCTGCACGGCTGCCGATCTGCTGTGCGTGCACACTCCGGGCCGAGAACCCGCCCGTCGCCTGGGGGTCAGTATTCACCTGTCGTCGACAGATTCGAACCCCTGACCCCTTCGATTGCGAAGGAACACCGGGAAGTCTGGGGGAGTCGCAGGGCGGTGGCTCCCAGAAGTGGCTCCTCCCTGCGGTGGAAATGGCGGGTCGTTGTCGAGGTGCCAACTCTGGCCATGCCTGACCCCAGCGAGTCGATCTCGACGCCTCCGAGGATCTGCGTCCGACGTGGCAGCTGAAGCGGCCCGCGCACGCAACGACACGGCGACAGCGTGCCAACACGCGATGTGTTCCGGTAGGTTCGTCACCTGCCGCTCAGAAGATCGCGGAGGATGCCCTCCAACAGGTAACGGTCATGACCGATGAAACGCTGGTCCTGCCTACGGAGGGTGGTGCGATGGGACTGGGGATCAAGATCTTGGGGCCGTGGGAGCTGACGGCAGACGGCGACGTGCTGCCGCTGACCGGCAGCCGACGGATCGGCCTGCTGACCCGGCTGGCATTGAGCGCCGGCCGAGTGGTTACCACTGACCAGCTCCTCACCGATGTGTGGGGAGAGAGCCGGGCGGCGACGGCGCCGAAGCAGCTCCACATCGTGGTGTCGAAGCTTCGCGAGTTCCTTGCGCCTCGGGCGCTCGACGAGGTCATCGTGACCGCGCCGGGTGGATACTGCCTTGACGTGCCACCTGATCACGTCGATGCTCACCTGTTCATGCGGCTGGTGCGCGAAGCGCGTGCCGGCCGGGCCAGGGGAGAGATCGTTAATGCTGACAGGTCGTTCCGGCAGGCTCTGGCCTTGTGGCGGGGAGAGGCTCTGGCGGGCATGTCGGCGGAGTGGGGCCAGATCGAGGCCACCCGTCTGACGGAGGAACGTCTCACCGCTCTGGAGGATCACGTCGATCTGCGGATGACGGCGGGTGATCACCATGCGGTGATACCGGATCTGACCGTCCACATCGAGGCGCACCCGCTGCGGGAGAGGCCGCATGCGCAGCTGATGCTGGCGCTGTATCGCGCTGGACGGTCGTCGGAAGCGCTCGCGGTCTACCAGGAGACTCGCCGCGTCATGATCCAGGAGCTCGGCATCGAGCCGAGTGCCGAGCTGCGCCGGCTCCAGCAGGCGGTGCTCGCTCGCGATCCCGTCCTCGATCTGGCCACTCCGGCGCAGGATGCCACGCTCGGCCACGCCGTCGCCCCGGCCGAGCTGCCCGCCGACACCCGCGCCTTCACCGCCCGCGATGTCGAGCTCGCCTGGCTCGACAAGGCGCTCACCGCCTCGGAAGCCGGCACGCCGGCGATCGTCGCCATCGACGGTTCCGGCGGGATCGGCAAATCCGCGCTGGCCGTACACCTGGCGCACGCCGTCGCCGACCGCTACACCGACGGCGTTCTCTACATCGACCTGCACGGCGCCACCGACGGGCTCCGGCCTCTGTCGCCGCTCGAGGCGCTCGGCCGGCTTTTGCGCTCGCTCGGGCTGGACGGCTCCGCCGTACCGACCACGGTCGACGAGGCCGCGGCCCGCTACCGATCCCTCACCTCGGCGCGGAACGTGCTGATCATCCTCGACAACGCCCTCGACACCCGCCAGGTCCGCCCGCTCATTCCCGCCGGATCGGGGTGCGCGGTCGTCATCACGAGCCGGCAGGTTCTCACCTCCCTCGACGGGGCGAGCCAGCTGAACCTGCCCGGACTCGACCCGTCCGACTCCACCGCGCTGCTGGCCCGGATCGCCGGTCCCGGCCGGGTCCACGCCGAGCCGGCGGCTGCCGGGCGGATCGTCCGGCTCTGCGGGGGCCTGCCCCTCGCCCTTCGCATCGCGGCGGCTCGTCTGGCCGCCCGCCCCGACTGGACGCTGTCCTACCTCGCCGACAGGCTCGCTGACGCCACCCGCCGCCTGGACACGCTGGAGCATGCCGACCTGGCCGTCCGTGCCGGCATCGCCGTCAGCCTCCATCACCTCCAGGAGGAGCCCGCCGGCCAGGACGCCGCCCACCTGTTCGCCCTGCTCGGCCTCCTCGACACGCCCACCCACACCCCGGCAGCCACCGCCGCTCTCGCTGATCGGCCCGAGCGCACGGTGGAGGCCACGCTGGACCGCCTCCTGGATGCCCGGCTGCTCGAATCGGCGGGGGTGGGCCGCTACCGGATGCACGACCTCGTCCGCCTCTACGCCCACGAACAAGCCGACGACATCGTCCAGGAGAGCGATCGAGCGGCCGCCACCCGCCGCGCGTTACACTATTACCTCGCCACAGCCAGGACGGCCAGCCTTCTGCTCGATCCCACCTCCCCCATTGTCAGAAACCTCCGCGCCGACCAACCGGGCCTTCGCCTGGACACACCGCAGGAGGCGATCGACTGGATCGAGCTGGAGCGCGACAACCTCATCGCCGTCGCCCGGCAGGCCACCACCCGCACCCACGATCCCGGCACGGTCGAAGGCCTCGCCGCCAGTCTCAACAGACCCTTTAGCCACAGAGGCTGGCTCGCCGACCTGGCCGAGATCCATTACCAGGCCCTGCAGGTGGCCGTCCAAACTGGTGACTGGGCGGGCCAAGCCCGCGGGCACAACCAGTTGGGCAGCATCCACAAGAACCAGGGTCGCTTCGAGCCTGCGGTCGAGCAGTTCAAGCGTGCCCTGGTGTGCTGGGATCGAGCAGGTCTGCCCCTGCGTAAGGCGGGCACCCTCCACAACCTCGGCACGACCTACGGCAAGCTGGAGCGCTTCGACGACGCGCTTGCCACCCAGGACGAGGCGATGGCGACAGCGACGGCCAGCGGCCTGCGCGACTACCAAGCGATGATCCTCAACGGCCGGGCCGCGGTGCTGATCAGAATGGGCCGGCTGGACGACGCAATCGACGCGGGCCGAAAGAGCCTGGAGATCTGGGCGGAGTTCGACAATCCCCTCGGCGAGGCAACGGCGACCGACACGCTGGCCGATGCCTGCCGACGCGCCGGCAGCCTCGTTGAGGCCGAGGCCGGATACCGGAGGGCGGTCTACCTCCACCACAAGGCCGGTGCCCGCGCGCTGGAGGCCGTTACCCTGTGGGGGCTCGGCGACACCTTGCACGATCTTGGACGGCAGGACGAGGCACGGAAGCGCTGGCATCAGTCAGCTCGGATTCTGTGTGACGTCCATCTCCTCACTGAGGAGGAGCTGGAGGTCCTGCTCGCCCAGGACCTCCCTCAGCCTCCCGACCCCGTCAAGCACTTGAGCGCGGGAGCGCGTTGATCAGATCGATGATCGCCCGGTAGACGACCGAAATGGGTGCCAGAACCACGCTTGGCCGCCGTCGACGCATGGCGCCCACCGATCGCAAGCGCCTCTACCTGTGGTTTCGCGTGGCCGCCGGATCATGGAGCTGCTCGGAGCGACCTCGTTGAAGATCTCGACGGCGCCCGGGCCGTGATGCTGGACGCCGTCCACTGCGAGCTTCGGCGCAGGATGCGTCCCCGGTATACCTGACAGGTGGCCGTCGATGAGGCGGACGGCGCGCTCGCCCACGACCGCCACGCTGGACTCCCACGCTCCGGGGCAACGGTGCAGGTCAGGAGTTCGGGCCGAGATGGCTGCGGCGTTCTTCCGCGGTCAGCTCGCGGGTACGGCGCGATCTGGCCAGTTCGAGCACCGTTCCGGCCGGGCCGCACACCTCGCAGGCGCGGGTCCGGACGAGGCTGTCGCCCAGACCGGTCGCCAGCGGGCGACCGAGGATAATCTGCGGGCTCAACCCCCTGACGATCCGCGTACCGTCGGGGCTGAACGCCGCGAGACCGCCGGTCGCGCCCCAGCCGGTCAACTCCAGCGGTTCGCCGCCGCCTGTTGCCCGCCAGAGCCGCAGGTGGCCCGCGGGTTCGTTGGTGACCAGCCAGGTGCCGTCAGGGCTGAACCTCACCTTACGGACGGTGTTCTCGGCGCCCTGCAGCACGGCCGCGGGCTCGCCCCGGCCGCCGGTGTCCCAGAGCCGGATGGCGCCGTCCGCGGCTGCGGCGGCCAGTCGCAGCCCGTCTGGGCTGAAGGCGAGGCCGGTGATGTCCTCCACATGGCCGCGAAGAATCTTCGGCTCGCTCTTGCCGGTCAGGTCCCAGACGACGACGGTGTGGTCGTTACGGGCGTCGGCCAGTTTCATGCCGTCCGGGCTGAGTGCCACGTCGCCGTCGGCGCGGCCCGTGGGCCGGGCCTGCCAGCCGGTGAGCGCTGTCAGCCCGCCGGACGGGGAGATCTGCCACACCTGCGGTTCGGTGTCGAAGGCGCCCGCCACGATCCGCTTTCCATCGGTGCTGAACACCAGGCCGCCCGGGAGGCCGCGGAAGGGCGCTGGTGTGGTGACTGGCGCGCCGACGGTGGTGAGGTCCCACAGGCTCAGGGTCCCGGCCCGGCCGATGCCCGCCATCCGCCGGCCGTCAGGGCTCAGCGCGACGAGGTAGCCGGCATCACGCGGGCCGTGCACCTCGGCCGGGGTCGTGCCGCGCCATATCTTGATGCGGATGTCCCGCGGGCTGAGGAGTGAATCCGGCCCCGCGCTGACCGCCACCGTGCCCGTGTCGGCGCTGAGCGCCAGAGGCCTGCCCTCGCTCGGTGTCGGGTCGCCCGCCGTGATGTCCCACGTCCGCAGGGAGCCGTCCGCATCGACGCTGACCAATGACTTCCCGTCCGGGGTGAACGCCGCCCCGCGCGGATTCCCTTTCGGGCTGCGCAACACCAGCGGGTCGGCGTCGCTGCCCGTCGTCCAGACGCGGATCACGCCGTCGGCGCCGTAGGTCGCCATGCGATCCCCGGCCGCGGTGAACACCAGGCCGTTCAGCTTCGGGGGGTGGCCGGCCAGGTCAATCTGCGGGATCCAGTCGCCGGCCGACGCCTCCGTCGCGTCCCAGACACGGGGAACGTCGCCTTCGACGGTCGCGACCCATGGTCCGCGCGGGCTGACGGCCACCTGCTCCGGCTCACCGCGCGCGGCCGCGCGCTGCAGAACGGGCCGGTCCCGGGTCATGTCCCATAGTCGCAGCGGCGATCCGTTGCCCCCGGTGGCGAGCAGCCGGCCGCTGGGGCTGAACGAGACGCTCCTGACCGCGCGGCCGGGGACATCGAGCTTGACGGGCTTGGAGCGTCCCGGCTTCCAGATGCGCACGCCGTCGCTGTGCGCGCTCGCCACCCTGCCGTCCCGGCTGACGCTGACGCCGTGGACGCTACCGTCAAGGGTCCCCAGAACCACGGGCGGACCGCTTGACGCCAGGTCCCATAGCACCAGTTCTCCTCCGGAGCCTCCGGTGACGAGTTGCCGGCCGTCCTCGCTGAACGCGGCGCTCAGGATGCCGTCCGTCCGATCCGCCTGGAGCACATGGCCGGCCCGGCGCGGCGCGGTACCGTCCAGGCTCCAGATCTCCAGGCCCGCCGGGCCCGACCCGGCGCCCCAGATCGCGATCTTCCGACCGTCCGGGGTGGCCGTCATTCCGGTAACCCTGCGCAGGCCGACCGGGGTGGAGCCGCGCAGCCGGGAGTCTGCAGTGGCCTGGCGGAGCACGAGGTCGGCCTCCGGAGTGGGCTCCACCTCGTACGCCTCGATCGCCAACAGCAACGCCAGTTCCGGGTCTTGCTGGAGCTGGCGGCGCGCTTCGGCGGCCAGCCGTACCGAGGCGGCACGGTCGCGCTCGACGTTCCTGTTGCCTACCTGGACCAGGACGAGCGCGGCCAGCACGATGACCGCGACGGCGGCGACCGGCAGCCCGCCGAAGGCGAGACGGGTCCGGCGGCGGGCCCGGTCGCGCTCGGCCGCGCTCGAGCGGCAGGCCGCCAGGAAGGTTCGCTCCAGCTCGTTCAGCGGTACGAAGCTCGCCTCGCCGTCCCAGAGGGCGAGGCGAGTGCCGCGGTACAGGTAGTCCTCGCCGCGCCCGTTGCGGTCCCACTCGGCCGCGTCAGACGTGAGCCGCTGGTGCCGCAGAAGGGTCTCACGGTCGGCGGTGAGCCATTCCCGCAGCCGGGGCCAGCCGGTGAGGAGCGCTTCATGCGCGATGTCGACCAGGTCCTGGTCCACGACGATGAGCCTGGCGGCGGCGAGCCGGTCGAGGACCGCGTCCAGCTCGCCGGCGGGTCCGATGCCGGCGAGCTCGTCCCGGTCGAGACCGCGGCGGGTGTCGGAGCTGCCCGAGCCCAGGGCGACGAGCCGCAGCAGCACGGCGCGGAGCAACTGCCGCTGGTCGGCTTCCAGATCGGCGTACAGGTGCTCAGCGGTCCGCGCGATCGCGCCGGACACGCCACCCACGGCCCGGTAGTCCGCCAGCGCCAGCGTGTCTCCCTGCTGCCTGCTCCACGTTTCGCGCAACGCGTGCGCGACCATCGGAAGCGCCCCCGTCTGCTCGGCGGCCTCGGCCACCACGGTGACCACCAGATCCGGGTCCACGCTCAGCCCCGCCCGGCTGGCGGGTTCGGTGATGATGGCGCGCAGCTCCTGCTCGGACATGGGTCCGACCGGCAGGTGAACGCTGTCGAGGAGGGCTGCGGTCAGACCGGGATGCGACATGCAGCGCTCGTAGAAGTCGGTGCGGATCCCGATCACCAGCGCCGGGCCGTCCTGACCGCTGACTAGCTCGCTCAGCGCGTCGAGGAAGCCGGCGCGTTCCCGCTCGTCGGCGCAGAGCGTGAACGTCTCCTCGAACTGGTCGACGATCATCACGTCGGAGCCGTCAGCGTCGGTGGCGTGCAACCGGGACAGCGGGTGCGCACCCGGAGTGAGCAGCGTGACGGTAGTTCCGTCGGCGGTCAGCCGCGCGGCCAGCCCGGCCCGCAGCAACGAGGATTTGCCGCTGCCGGTGGCCCCGCGGACCACCGTCAGAGGTCCTTGCTTCACGGCCTTCAGCAGGACCTCGAGAAGCTCGTCCCGGCCGAAGAACAGGTCGGCGGCGTCGACGTCCAGCGGAAGCAGGCCGGGATAAGGGCAACGGCGCTGCGACCGTTCGAGTTCGGCCGCGACCAGCTGCCACTTCCGCTCCCATTCGGCGGGGTCGCCACCGCAGGCGACGGCGTACGCCAGTGTCGCCTCAAGAGTGGGCAGCCGCGTCCCGGTGGCCGCCTCGGCGAGGGTGCTGCGCGAGAAATGCGCGCGCTGCGCGAGTACGCGGTAGCTCGGTCGCCCGGCCTCGTCCCTGAGCCGGCGCAATTCCCAGGCGAGCCTTTCGACGGGACCGGCCAGCGGATCCACCGGCTGCTCGGGCCGCCCCAATGTGCACTCACCTCTTGTTGTCCGGAGTCTTCGCCGCGTTGTCCTGGACCCACGGAGGGCTATTTCGGACATCCCTGGGCCGCCTTAGACCTTAGATCTCCAGCACGACAAGAGGGGGCAAATAATGAGATTTCACGTACTGGGATCCTTGGAGATCCACACGGGGGATGGAGCCGTCGACGCCTACGTGAACCGGGCCGGGCTCCTGTGCGGCCTGGGCGACAGGGTCTACGTCCGGCGCGACGTCGAGGCCGGCTTGACGCTCGCGCCGTCCGATCCCCACCTGCTGTGCCTGCGCGGCCGACTCCTGGCCGAGGACAACGACATTCAGGCCGCCAAGGCGGCCCTGTCAGCCGCGGTCGCAGCCGATTCCAGGCCGGCCGAGGCGGGAGCGTCCCGCGATGCGCCGGCCGACCAGGACGGAGACCTGGACGCCCCCGTCCAGTTCTTTGACGTCCACGCGGACGTTGCCGCGGTTGCAGACCACCTCGGAGGAGGGCGGGGGCCAGCCGGGCGGCCTGGTCGTAGTCGTTCAGCGCCTCGGTCAAGCGCCCGAGGCGCCGGTGGAGGGCAGCGCGCTCGAAATAGGCGCGTGACTCGTTCGGGTCGACGGTGACGACCGCGGTGTAGTCGCCGATGGCCTGCTCGTGGTCGCCGGACCGAGCCCGGGCAGCGGCCTGGTGCATAAGCATCCAGCGTCCACGGGGATGGCTTGTGGGTTTGAACATAGTCGTCACCTTGTAGCCTTCGGGCCATCACCGCACGTGCGGAGCCGACCCCCGTAGGTGACCACATGTACTGTCGGACCCGCGCCTGCGGGAGGGGCGGGCCAAGAGCGCCGCCTAGCAGGAGAGGCGCGAATGGCGATCAGCGCCACGCTGACGTTCCAAGATCGACGCGATCGACACCGCTTCACCCTGCCGGGTGAGCGCCTCGACCGCTGTACATCCCCATCCCTGCCGCCCGACATCCACGGCAACCACCACCCCGCGAGAGATTCACGACGCATTGAAGAGGGCCATCCGGCAAGCTCAGGCACGCGACATGGCGCTCAGGAACGTTGCCGAGCTGGTCACCACGCCTAAGGGCACGGACGGGCGCCCGGCAGAGCACTCACCCGGCACCAGGCGGAGGCAGTGCTCAAGGCCGCGAAGTCGTCCGAACTCCACGCCTACGTGGTGATCAGCCTCACCACGGGATCCGCACCGAGGAGGCCCGCGCGCTGCGCTGGGATCACGCCTTGATACCGAACCTCAAGTCCTGGCGACCGGTCACGGAGGCGGGGTTCAACCACAAGACGCTCGCCATCTGCGTATGGCGTGCCGACCGAGAGGGAGGGGACACCAAGACCCGCAAGTCACGCCGCACGCTGGAACTGCCCAAGCTGGCAGCGCAGGCGCTGCGGCACCACCACACCCGCCAAGCCGTCCTCAAGCTCAAGGCCGGCGAGGCTGGGCAAGATCACAACCTGGGGTTCTGCACGAGCGTCGGCACTCCACTGGACGCCTCGGGCCGGTGATCACCAACGGTGCCCAGACGATGAAGACCATCTTCGGCGACAGCCGACACGGGTAGAGAGTCCGAGTGAGTTGGCTCCCCGATTGACTCCCATCGACTTCCAGACATGAGAAAAGGGCCTCTGGATTGCTCCAAAGACCCTTCTCACCTGCATCTTCCTGGTGGGGAGTTCACGAATTGGCTTGACCTGGGGCGGAGTGGTACTCAGAAGCTCGCTTCCCGCACTGCACAGGCGCCCCGTGGTAGATACTCGCCACTCAGTCCTTCAGCTTGCTGAGGGCGATGGTCTGAGCGGCGGGTGGGGGCTTGATGGTGAGTTTCATTCCCCAGTCCGAGTAGCGGACATCCTCGACACTGCCCCACCACCCCTGGCCGGACGACGGACAAAGCACGCAGCCACGGCGGCCATACCGGAAACATACCGGGCACTCGTAAGGTCCGCTGGTGCGCTTAGTGATCGCCCTGATGTTGTGGCTCAACCCGCTCCCCTTCGAGATCCAGCCGAGGTTCCCCGCGTCGTTCGACCTGTGCGCGACCGTCGACCGGGACCTGGTCGAACGGCTCGTGCCCGACGCTGAGACCAGCCTGGACGGTAGTTACTGTGTCTGGCGCCGACCGGGCACGAACCTGACCGTCAGATGGGCCAACGAGAACGGGGAGCACTGGGACTACACCTCTGCGCAGGCCCATGAGGAGTACCGCCGTAGCCTGATCGGTGACCTCCGCCCGGACCCGTCCCGCACCGCATGGATCAACAGCAGGTCCCGCGAGCTGAGCACCACGCAAGCGCAGGCGATAGCGGGCGTGGGAAGTGAGGCCTACCTGGTCGACCACCTATCAAAAAGCACCAAGCAGGTGGAGCTCGTCACGGTTCTCTTCCGCACGGGCAACCTCCTGATAGAGATCGAGTACGCCGCGGCCGACCGCGTGCGTCATGGCGCGGTATCGGTGAGCCGCCGCGTGGCGGCCGCGCTCGACCGGATGAGCCCCCCTGAACCCACGCCCACGCCGCCGCCCGGCACCTACGCTGAGCCGCCGATCGCGTGCGCCCTCCTCAGCCCTGAACAGACGAAGAAGCTCGTCGACCCAGACACCTACGCGCGGGCTTGGCAGAACTCCGCGGACTGCTCATGGGAGAAACCGAACACGTCATTCGATGCGCAGCTGGAACTGCGATTCTGGGCTCCCCAGCGCGGCCCGGCAGGCGACGGCGTCGCCCAGGCGAAGGAGATGTTCTCCGGATGGAGAGAGCCGGAGTCAGCGCCGCTGGACATCACGGACGAGGCGCTCGCCTTCCGTACCGGGACACCCCGGCAACCCGGCGAGCCGGTCGTGGTCTTCAGGAAGGCCAACCTGATCGGCTACGTGCAGGCGCGTGACCCGGCCCAGGCCGAGCAGGCCGCACGGTGGATCGTGGAGGCGCTGTCGTGATCAGGATGGCCTTGGCCGTGCTTTTGCTGTTCACCGCCGCCTGCTCGGCGGATCCCGCGCCGCCCGGCCCGACCCAGGCCGCCAGCGCGCCGCCGTCGGGGCCCGGCAGGTTCACCGGGGTCCTGGATGCCTGCTCGCTGCTCACCGTCGAGCAGGTGGAGCAACTGGTCACGCTCGCCGAGCAGAAATACGTCGAAGCGGGCTGCACCTGGTCGACCCCGAGCCTGGGGCTGAAGGGGCGCGCGATCTATGCGCTCGAGGTCGGCGTCCACCTGGCCGCCGACGTCACGGCGGCGCACTCCTTCTTCACCAAGCCCCCGAAATCCGCCTTCCCCGCGATGGCGTCCACGGAATTGCCCGAACCTCACACCAGCGCGAACGTGGGTGAGGAGTCGTTCATCCTCGCAGTCCCGGAGTCGCACACCACGATCCTGGCCTTCCGGCTCAGCAACGCGGTGATCAACATCAATTACGGCTGGCGGGCACCGCCCGGCCCGCAGCACCAGGAACGTGCGGTAGAGGCCGCGCAGTGGATCGCCGAAGCCGTCGACCGGCCCGCGCCCACCGCCGATCCGTCGGACGGGCGCTTCGCCGCGGCGCCGTACGCCTGCTCCCTGCTGCCGGAGGGCGTCCCCCAGTCGGCGACCCAATGCGGCGGGCTCAAGGTATGGCACGCGCGAGCGTGGAAGGGCAAGAGCGGGGTCACTGTGGCCAAGGAGATCTTCGACTACTACAAGAGGAGGCCTTTCCAGCGGGTCCACTCCTTGAAAGGCCTGGGGGACGAGGCCTTTTCCGACAATCAGCAGTACCAGGTGACGGTTTGGGTGCGGGTCAGCAACCTCGTCCTGAAGATCCCGTTCAACCAGACAGACGGCAAGGTGACTCCGGAGATGCGCGCGGCGGTCGCCGAGGTGCTGAGCCGCCTGCCCGCCCACTAACGGGTGGCGGCCTGGCGGATCAGGTCGGCGACCGCGGCGGGCTGGGAGACGTCGACGGCCTGGCTGCCGACGACCTCCGCCACCGTCGCCCCGGCGCGCTCGGCCATCGCCCGCTGGGCCGGCGGCGTGAAGAACGCCGTGATCTGATTGGAACCCCACCGGAGGTGATGTTCGCGACCAAGTCGCAGCTCGCGGCCAACGCGCTCGCCCGCCTGCACGTCGACGGCATCTCCGATGCCCGGCTCGCTGCCGATGAGGTGTACGGCGGCCGAAGACGCGCACCGCGATCCGTGTCCTTGGCTACGGCTATGTGACCGCGGTCAAGACAAACCACCGGGTGACCACCCCGCAGGCAGTCTGCGCCGTTACCGACCTCGTAAAACGCATACCCGTGAGGGAGCGGCAGCGGATTCGGACCGGTCACGGCACCAAGGGTGACCGCCACCATGAGTGGGCGATGATCACCATTAGGTCGACATACCCCCGACAGCCACCCGGACGGGCACAGCACTCTGCTGGTCCGCCGACAGCGCTACACCTGCACAGAGAAAGCACCAGTGATGCCGCAAATTCCCAGCAGCCGAGCCGAGTAGTCGTGGGCGATGCTCGAGAGCCGTTCACTCGATTCCAGGTCGAGTTCAGCGGGAGCCATCTGGCCGATCAGGGCGGAGGGGAGTGGACCGAACCTGGAGTGGTTCATCCCGAGCGGTCCCTACCCGGTCTCTGCACAGATCCTGTCCAAGCCGGCGTCATTGAGGTGCTCGATGACCATCCCCTGATCAGGGTTGCCCGATTGGCATATTCCACGGCGATGCCGGGTCTGCGGTTCAGCGTCTCTCGCAGCACTCCCCGCGTGGATCTCGCGTTCGCCGCCGTACAGGGCCCGGAGATTGGCTCGCGGAGGGACGCCTGCGGTGTGAGTAGGCAACCGGTGGACCGTCACTGGCGCCAATGGATGTCCGGCGAGGTCTGGCATCACTGATGCCCCAGCGGCTCATCCAGATCGATTCGCCCCTTCTGCCAGAGGACCCTGGCCGGTGCTGCAGCGGCATGGCATCGGCCCGGGCGCCACCGCCACATCTGCTCATCACCATCGACGGCGACTCAGAAGTAGGGTGTCCAGCCGGGGCTGATGGCGGTGGCTGGGCCGAACGTGTTGTCGCCCATGCCGTTCCAGATGGTCAGAGTGCCGGTCTTGCTGTGTACGGCGCCTATGTCGGTACGGCCGTCCTGGTTGACATCTCCCAGAGACATCAACGTGCTCGCGTACGGCTCCCACCCGGGGCCCAGTCCGGTCGCGGCCGTGAAGTCGTTGGCGCCTTTGCCGGTCCAGACGGTCAGCGTGTTGTTGTCTTTCTTGACGGCGAGCAGGTCGCTGATGCCGTCGCCGTTGAAGTCGCCGGCGACTGGCCGGTAGAAGGTCGTCCAGCCACCGCCGACCGTGGTGGCCGGGCCGAAGGTGTTGTCGCCCTTGCCGTTCCAGATGGTCAGCGTTCCGGTCTGGCTGTGTACGGCGCCTATGTCGGTACGGCCGTCCTCGTTGACGTCCCCCAAAGACACCAATGAGCTGGCGTACGGTTCCCAGCCGGGCCCGAGTTCGGCGGCGGGGCCGAACTCGTTGCCCCCCTCGCCGTTCCATACATAGAGCTTGTTGTTGTCTTTCTTGACGGCGAGCAGGTCGCTGATGCCGTCGCCGTTGAAGTCGCCGGCGACTGGCCGGTAGAAGGCCGTCCAGCCACCGCCGACCGTGGTGGCCGGGCCGAAGGTGTTGTCGCCCTTGCCGTTCCAGACGGTCAGCGTTCCGGTGGCGGTGGAGAAGAGGTCGCCCACGCCGTCGGCGTTGAAGTCCGGCGTGGCCGACGTCCCCATACCGGCGTAGTGCGGGTTCTGCGCATGGGTGAGGGTCTCCCAGCCCAGAAAGTGCGACACTCCGACGGGGCGCTTCTGCTCGACCCATTGCGTGGCGTAAGGGATGTCGTCGTATCCGAGACGGTGATGCAGGGCGTTGTAGCCGACCTCGAAATGCGCCCCGAGGTCGCGGGTGACCTTCCCGCCGCACAGCCACGACGGCACCGTTCCGCCAAGCTGCAGGCGGGCGTGGAGGTCCATCGCGAATCGCAGCCGGTGCTTGGCCTTGGCGTACAGGTCCACGCCCTGGTGGCTGGCCGTCTCCGCGACGTGGGAGATGGCCGCGAGACCCCATCCGGTGTGCCAGAAGTCACGGCAGGTCTCCTGGGTCAGCCCGTCAACGAACTTGGTCTGCCCCCGCCAGTAGTCGATGATCTCTGCTTTGGTGTCGTACTTGCTGCCCGGTGGTGCCTTGGGCAATGAGCCGTCCGTCGTGAGATAGATGTAGGCGGGCAGCCGGCCGCGCCAGGTCGTGATCGCCCGGTCGAAGGAGGTGCGGTCGTCCAGGTGCACGGCGATGCCGATGGCGGCATCGGTCATGATCAGTTCCCAGTTGCCGTTGTTGTTGGGTGCGCCGGCGATCACTGTCGGCAGGTACACGGTGCGGAGCTTGCCGGCGAACCGGCCGGCCTGGGTCCAACCGGAGTAGGTGTGCTTGATGAGCTCGGCGGCGCGGGAGAAGTTGGCGCCCGCCCATCCGGTCTGCAGCGGAGCGTTGCTACCGGTGTGCTTGGTGATCACGGCTGACCAGGCGTCCATGATCTGGATCGCCTTCTTGGCATAGCGGGAGTCCTTGGTGAGGTACCACTGCAGGGCGTGCGTGTAGGCCGCCATGGAGTCGTTGCGCTCGTCGGAGCAGCCGTGGTCGGGGTTCGACACCGGGCCGCACTCCACGACGGCCCGAGGCTTGGCCGTGTAGGAGAGCGCGGCCTGGGAACTGCGTTGAAGGGCGGTCCAGGCGGACTTCCACGGCTCGTTGCCGAGGTTGGCCCTGACGAAGTCAAGCTGAGCGCGGCTGACCAGGACACCGGGGTGCTTGAACACGGCCGCCTGCGCGGGCTGCGGGACGGATAAAGCGGCGGCCACGAGTACGGTGGCGGCCGCAGGACGAGCTAGACGCACGGGTTTCCTTCCGAAGACAGGACGCCTATTCCGCCAGCCGTCGGGTTGACTGTCAACGCATTCGGGCGATGGACGTGGGCCGATATACCCGCCGCATACCGTACGCACAGTCGAAGAAAGTCGCGTCCGAGAACATACCGGCGACATACCGACCCTTCGTAGGCTCCTTTCCTTGATGACACTGGAGATCGGGTTCCTCGGGCCCTGGCAGATCAAGGTGAACGGGCAACCGGTACGGCTGGCGGGTCCTCGCCGCGTCGCCGTCCTGGCGCGCCTGGCGCTGGACGCTGGCCGGCCCGTCACCACGCGCCAACTCGTCACCGACGTCTGGGCGCGGACCTCGACGACCACGGCCGGCAAGCAGCTCCACATTGTGGTCTCGAAGCTGCGTGAGGTGCTCACCCCCGAGCTCATCGCGACCGTGCCCGGCGGCTACCTGCTGGAGCTGTCCCGCGACCAGGTCGACGCGCACAGCTTCACCCTGCTGGCCGGCCAGGCGCGGATGGCGCGCGACCGGCGCGAGCCGGGCACGGCCGACAGGCTTTTCCGGCAGGCGCTGGCCCTGTGACGCGGGCCGGCCCTGGCCGAGCTGGCCGATCCGTGGGCGCGGATCGAGGCCAGGCGCCTGGAAGACGAGCGCCTGGCCGTCTTCGAGGACCACATCGACCTGCGGCTGGCCGCGGGGGACCACCACGCGGGTGGTGACCGACCTCGCCCAGCACGTGCAGGCCCACCCGCTGCGGGAGGGACCGCGCGCCCAGCTGATGCTGGCCCTCTACCGGGCGGCCCGGCCGGCCGAAGCGCTCGCGGTCTACCAGGAGGGGCACACCGTCCTGGTGGACGGGCTCGCACTCGAACCGGGGACGCGGCTGCGCTGTCTACGGCACGCCATCCTCACCAGGGATCCCGCGCTCGAACTGGCCACACCGGAGCAGTCCGGCACGATCGTCCCCGCCGAGCTGCCCGCCGACACCCGCTCGTTCACCGCCCGGCGCGAGGAGGTGGGCTGGTTGCGGAAGGCGTTGCTGAACGCGGACGTGGTTGTCGTGGACGGGTCCGGCGGGGTGGGCAAGTCGGCGCTGGCCGTACATGTCGCGCACGCGATGGCCGGTCGGTTCCGCGGCGGTGTCGCCTACGTCAACCTGAACGGTGCCACCCCTGAAGTGCAGCCCCGGCCCGTGCTCGACGCACTGGGGCACCTGTTGCGGTCGCTGGGGCTGGACGGCTCCGCGTACCGGCCGACCTTGAGAGGGCGATCGCCCGCTACCGGTCGCTCACCGCTGCGAGCGACCTGCTCGTCATCCTCGACAACGCCCTCGACGCCCACCAGGTACGGCCGCTCATCCCCACGGGCGCGGGCTGCCGGGCCGTCATCACCAGCCGCGACGCCCTGATCACGCTCGACAACGCCCGTCACCTGCATCTGGCCGGGCTCGGCGACCGCGATGCCGTCACGCTGCTGGCCAGGATCGCCGGCCCCGACCGTGTCTGGCGCGAGCCGGTGGCCACCGCGAAGATTGCTGGGCTGTGCGGTGGCTTCCCGCTGGCCATCCGGGTCGCCGGCGCCCGGCTGGCGGCGCGGCCCGGATGGCGGCTGGCCGACCTGTCTGGTCGTCTGGCCGACGCCGCCCGGCGCCTGGACCCCTGCAGAACGACGACCTGACCGTACGCGCCTGCATCGCGGTGAGCCATCGGCACCTGCGTGAGGGGCCCAGCGGCCTCGACGCCGCGCATGTCCTGCCGGTTCTCGGACTGCTCGACATGCCGACCTACACCCCGGCCGCCCTGGCCGGCTGGCCCGAGTCACGGGCGGAGGCGGCGCTCGAACGGCTCGGCGGCGCGCGGGAGGCCAGAGAGTGGACCGAGGCCGAGCGTGACAACCTCCTGGCCGCGGCCCATCAGGCGACCGAGTCCGCCGACCCGTGTACCGCTGTCGGGTTGGCGGTGGGGCTGCACATGCCGTTCAACTATCGCGGTTGGGTCACGCACCTGGCCGACGTCCACCGGAGCGCGGTCGAGGTGGCCGCGCGGTGCGGAGACTGGGCCGGCCAGGCGCAGGCGGAGAGCTACCTGGGGTGGGTCCACCGCGACCAGAGGCGCCACGAGCAGGCGATCGACCACCTGGAACGGGCAGTGGCCTGCTGGGACAAGGCCGCTCTGCCGCACCGGAGAATGGGATCCTTCAACAACCTCGGCATCATCTACACCATGCTGGGGCGGCTCGACCTCGCCCACGCCAACCTGGCACGGGCCCTGGAGATCGCCGAGGAAAGGGACGACCGCTACGCGCGGGGCGCCATCCTCAACAACCGCGTGTATGTGCTCTACCGGCAGGGCCGGTTCGAGGAGGCCATAGCACAGGCAAGGTGACCATCGTGGAATGGAGCGGCATCGGCACCCTGTACGGGGAGGGCTCAGGTCGCGCGACTCTGGCCTGCGCCTACCTGCATGCCGGACGGCTTGCTGAGGCGGCCGACATCTACAGGGTGGCGCTGGCGCTCCTGCGCGAAGCCGGATACCGCATCGGCTACGCCGTGGCCGCCTGGTGGTTCGGCCAGACCCTGCACACTCTGGGACGGCACGCCGAGGCTCGGAAGGACTGGCGCGACTGTTTCGCGACCCTGCTGGAGACGCGCCTCCTGACCCGCGAGGAGGTGGACGAGCTGCTCGGGCAGCCCGTCCCGGACATGCCGGGGCCGATCAGGAACATGCTGTAGGACAGTTATCCACGTTCTCGGACCTGCAGGCGTCTCCGGTACCCGACGTCTCCCGCGAGGCCGGCCAACTGATTTTGCTCGACGAGCCACTTCGCCACCGCCGCCTCGGCCGCCAACCGCTTGCGCTTTCCGCCTGCTGCAGCTCTGACCGCGGCATTTCCGCAACATACCGGGTCTATACCGCCAAAACCTACTGTCAAGAGCCTTCCCGAACCCTCGTGTGAAAGGAACGACATGCTGAGAAGGCGCTTAGCAAACGCGGCCATGCTCCTGACCGTCGTAGCCGGTGGCCTGGTCGCGATATCGGCTCCCGCCGCAGCAGCCCCGAACTACCAACTGCCCTTCCCCTGCGGTCAGAAGTGGCGGCTGAACACCTGGGACTCCACGCACGCCCCCGCCGTGGACATGGTCCGCGAGCCGCAATCGGGCACCGAGGGCTCGCTGCTGGTCGCCCCGGCCTCCGGCACGGTGAACCAGTCGTACTACCACAGCAACGCCGGCAACATGATCCAGATCAACCATGGCGGCGGCCACTTCACCACCTACATTCACCTGCAGTCGCGCGCCGTGAGCGTGGGCGACAGAGTCACGCAGGGGCAGACCATCGGGCGGGTCGGGCACACCGGCCCCACCTCGAACGGAACCCCGCACCTGCACTACGAGCAGGGCTATGACGCCGACGGCGACGGGAGCGTCTCCTGGGGGTTCGAGGGCGCCGAGCGCGTCACGGCCAGGTTCGACGGCAAGGCGTACGGCCCCGCCCCCGGCGGCGAGTGGCGCAACGTCGAGAGCCGAAACGGCTGCAGCAACACGTCCGGTGCGGATTTCAACGCTGACGGTATCGGCGACATCTTCTCCGAGACCACCGGCACGCTGAACATCTGGAACGGCAAGGGCAGCAACAATTTCGCCACCCGGCAGGAAATCGGCGGCGGCTGGTCGGCCTTCAGCAAGCCCGTCGCCGGTGATTTCAACAACGACGGGATCAGCGACCTGGCCGCCATCAAGAATGGCAGCACGCTGCATATCTGGAACGGTGAGGGTGGTAACAAGTTCGGCCCCGCCATCGAGATCGGCGGTGGCTGGGCGCCTTATGACGGCACGCTCACGTCCCTCGGTGACGTCAATCAGGACGGCCACGACGACATCGCCGCCATCGCCGACGGCACCCTCTACATCTGGAACGGCGAAGGCGGCAACAAGTTCGGCTCCGCCGTCCGCGTCGGCGCCGGCTGGTCGGCGTTCGGCAAGCCCGTCGGCGGCGATTTCAACAATGACGGCATCGGCGACATCGCGGCCATCAAGAGCGGCAGCACGCTGTACATCTGGAACGGTCAGGGCGGCAACGAGTTCGGCCCCGCTGTTGAGATCGGCGGTGGCTGGGCGCCTTATGACGGCACGCTCACGTCTCTGGGCGATGTGAACAGGGACGGTCACGACGACATCGCGGCCATGACCGACGGCACTCTTTACGTCTGGAATGGCGAAGGGGGCAACAAGTTCGGGCCCGCCACCGCCATCGGCCCCGGCTGGACCCCCTACTTCTAACCCACACCGCCCCTTCCCAGGATTCGGAGCAGCCCATGCTGTCAAAGACGACGGCGGCACTGACCGCCTTCGCGATCCTCGCGTTATGCACGCCCGCACACGCCGCTGACCCCGACGAACCTCCCGCCGGCGAAGTGACCGCTGCCTACGCGACCGCGCCCTGCGACCCGAACGGCCCGACCAGTGCGGACGCCGCGACTGCCACCCAGTTGAACGGCATACTGACGGCCAAGATGGACGGCCACATGAACGCGTACCGCGTCTCGTGCGCCCGCATGGTCGTCAAGGCCGCTCGTGATCGCGGCCTGGCGCCTCGCGCCGCGGTCATCGCGATCACCACCACCATCGTGGAGTCCAGCATCCAGAACGTCGCCGAAACGGTCGACCACGACAGCCTCGGGCTGTTCCAGCAGCGCGCGTCATGGGGCTCGGACGAGCAACGACTCGACCCCATCTGGGCCACCGATGCCTTCCTCAACAAGATGATCAGGGTCTACCCGAACAACGCCTGGAAGACGGCACCGATCGGCGAAGTGTGTCAGGCCGTACAGGTCTCCGCCTATCCGGATCGCTACCAGCCCGAAGCCGGGGACGCGCAGAAGATCGTCGACGCCCTCTGGAAGCCGCACAGCCTGTTCGGTGCGGATTTCAACGCTGACGGTATCGGCGACATCTTCTCCGAGACCACCGGCACGCTGAACATCTGGAACGGCAAGGGCAGCAACAATTTCGCCACCCGGCAGGAGATCGGCGGTGGCTGGTCGGCGTTCAGCAAGCCCGTCGCCGGTGATTTCAACAACGACGGGATCAGCGACCTGGCCGCCATCAAGAATGGCAGCACGCTGCATATCTGGAACGGTGAGGGTGGTAACAAGTTCGGCCCCGCCATCGAGATCGGCGGTGGCTGGGCGCCTTATGACGGCACGCTCACGTCCCTCGGTGACGTCAATCAGGACGGCCACGACGACATCGCCGCCATCGCCGACGGCACCCTCTACATCTGGAACGGCAAGGGCGGCAACAAGTTCGGCTCCGCCGTCCGCGTCGGCGCCGGCTGGTCGGCGTTCGGCAAGACCGTCGGCGGCGATTTCAACAATGACGGCATCGGCGACATCGCCGCCATCAAGAGCGGCAGCACCCTGTACATCTGGAACGGCCAGGGCGGCAACGAGTTCGGCCCTGCCACCGAGATCGGCGGTGGATGGGCCCCCTACGACGGCACGCTCACGTCTCTCGGTGATGTGAACAGGGACGGTCACGACGACATCGCGGCCATGACCGACGGCACCCTTTACGTCTGGAATGGCGAAGGGGGCAACAAGTTCGGGCCCGCCACCGCCATCGGCCCCGGCTGGACCCCCTACTTCTAACCCACGGCGGCGGAAGCGGCCCGGGCGCCCGCCCGGGCCGCTTCGTTCCATGAGTGCCGGGGCACCCCGGAAGGTCGACGCGGTCGTTGACCCGTTGTGCCGCGGGAGAGGCCGATATCTGGGGGATGGCGCGAGGGCAACGCATATCCGAGCCATACCGCGGTTGGGGATCCTGAAGAGGTGGATGAGTCAACCGCGAGGACAAACCGGCTTTGCGGTTCTCGGACCGATACGTCTATACCGTAGGGTCCGCGCATGAGCCACGCGGTCGCAAGGGAGCACCGTGTTGGATGTGCGCGGCGCGTATCCCATCGCGGGCCCGCCGTACGCGTGCGTCGGGACTGCCGCGCAGTGCGGTCACTCCGACTCCACATTCAAGGGGAAAGGCCCGGGACTCGAACACGGTCTGACCTGGTCGATCCGGCAGCGGCATCGAGCCGCCCTGCTGCCGGCGATAGCACGCCTGTGTCGAGGCAACACCGTGATCACGGCGAGTTGTGGTGGCCGTATCTATCGGGAGGAAGTTTCGTGGAGAGAAGCTCTTCAGAGCCGGCGGACCGGGAGAGCGGATTCATCGCCGACGATGTCGTACGCGTGAGGCTCGATGAGTTGACGGCGGCGGATTCGCCACATCGCCGGGGAGTCGATCTCGACCATGCTCGTGCACTTGCCGAGGTGGGGACCCGTTACCGCCCATACTCGTGCATTTCGCCACCATGCGCGTCATCGACGGGATGCATCGCCTCACTGCCGCCCGGCTGGCCGGTCGCACTGACATCGAGGTGCAGTTCTTTCACGGGACCTCCGACGATGCATTCCGGTTGGGCGTCCAGGCGAACGTCTCACATGGTCTACCGCTGAGTTTGGCCGACCGGAAGTCGGCCGCGGCATGCATCATCTGCTCTCAACCGTATCTCTCGGACCGGGCGGTCGCCTTGTCGGCGGGCTTGGCGGCGGCAACCGTGGCGTCCTGCGCGCGCAGACCGAAGGGTCTGGTGAAGTCCAGACCAGGACGGGCGCGGATGGCAGAGTCCGGCCGCTGAACGCCGCGAAGGGACGACTGGTCACCGGCGAGGTGATCGCGGAGCGCCCGGACGCGACGCTCAGGGAGATCGCTCAAGTGGCAGGCATCTCGATCGCGACTGCCCAGGACGTGCGGCGGCGGGTCCTCGCGGGCGTGGACCCCGTGCCTGATCGATTGAAGTCCACCGAAGAAGACGTGTCTCAGCGAAGGGCCTCGCTGAACGGCGCCGGCGGCACCACGGACCGGATCGACGTCACACGAATGATCGACACACTGCGGCGTGACCCGTCGCTTCGCTATTCCGATTCCGGCCGCCTGGCGGAGCCGGTGATCTCGGTGGAGCTGATCCAGCCGCGCAGATAGACGTGGTTGGCCGTCGTGGAGAGGCCGCGCACGGGGACCGTCTCGAGCACCGTTCCGGTCTCCGTGTCCAACCGCGCGAGATCGGGCCGCTTCGGCGGCACCGCCCGGTTTCGGTGGGCGGGCGGGAAGATGCGGGCCAGGTAGGTCAAATAGACGGGCTCCTGGGTCGCCAGGGTTCTTCATGTACGACAGGCTGACGAAGCCAAGGTGCCGTTGCGGTATACCGCAAACATACCGGGACTCACTAACTTTGCAGGTGTCCAGGGGATCTCACCCTGGAATTGCCAAATTCCTGAACCTGGCGCGGCCGGGTTCGGTGCAAAGGAGGTGAGTTAACGATGGAGATCCAGGAGCAGGCTACGCCCCTCGTTTTCGAGGAGATCGATCCTAATGAGGCCGGCGCATATCTGGCGCTGAGCTACGAGGAGGAGCCGCGCTAATCAGCGTGAGCACTTCACGGACGTAAGGCACCTGTCCCGTGGCGGTTCCCCCGCCACGGGGCAGGCGGCCGGGCCGCGGGACCAGCGGAAAGGAGTAGCATGCGCAGTCTGTCCACCGTCCTCAACCACTCAGAATCGGGGAGCCGGCTCCGCTTCAGGTCGACAGTGGTGCCGCTTGTCCTGCCCAGCGGAAAGGTGCTCTTTTTCGCGGGGAGCCAGCCACTTCGCGCCGCGGCGGACCCGTTGTTGTGGTCGCTCGTGGAAAAACTTCGGGTCGGGTACGAGTCGAGCGCCATTGTCGGCGCCGTCGCCTCGGAAGGACATGAACCGGCAACAGTAATCACTGCTCTCGAACAACTCCACGCGCGTGACCTGCTGTTCGAGGAACGCCCGGCGAATACACAATCGCATAGCGAGCGTTACGCCCGGCAAATTGACATGTTCGCCGGCACGGAGACGGATGAGAACAGCCGATTCACGATGCAGGACAATGTGTCGTCCGCGCACATTGCCCAGATCGGCCTCGGCGGCCTCGGCACGTGGATCGCGCTCGCGCTGGCACCGACGGGAGTGGGGCGGCTCACGCTCATCGACGGCGACACGGTCGCGATGTCGAACCTGAACCGCCAGATCCTCTACCGCGAGGACGCGGTCGGCCAGCCCAAGGTCGAGGCCGCTGCCCGCCATCTGATCGAGGTGAACCCCGATCTCGTGATAAACCCACGCGTGGGCTTCGTGGATGGCATCGAGGGCGCGGACGCTCTCGTTCCCGACTGCGACCTTCTCATCGTGTCCGCCGACGAGCCGTTCCTGCAGATCCGCAACTGGATCACCGAGGTCTGCTACAAGCGGCGCATCCCACACCTCTTCGTCGCCGCGGGCGGCGTGGGCCCCTTGGTGGTCCCTGGCGGCGCGGACGCGTGCTGGCACTGCCTCGAGGTGCGGACCCGCAGTACGTTCCCGGAGCTCGACCAGGTCGTCGAGCTGCTGTCGAGCGCCCAGCGCCCCCGGCATCCACAGCCGATCACGCCTGGCTACCATCCGCTCATGGCAGGGGTCGTGGTACTCGAGGCCGTGCGGCACTGCAGCGGTTTCGAGCGACCTCGGACGATCGGCGCCCAGCTCGTATGGGATGCGGGCAGCTCGACGATGCGCCGGACGGAGATCGCGGCGGACCCGGCGTGCCCGAATCATGCCGGCCCTTCAGCGTCCTGACATGTGCACGGACCTTCGTGCCACGGTCGCACTGGCCGATCACGTGCAGGCCAAGAGCCATGGCGATGCCATGGAGTTGGCGGCGCCCCTGTGGCGCATGAAGCTCGCCGACGTCACCGGTGCCATCGCGGCGTTTACCACCGCCAGCGAAGTGCCGCTCGACGCGTGCGCTGAAGACGACGCCTTGGAAGAGCTGGGGCTCCTCGGGCTGCTGACGGTCAGGCTGAGCGGACCGCCGGGCCTTCACGGGCGGGGAGTGGGCCCGTTCAGCCTCGCCGCCACCCGTTCGCCACAGCCGGAGTCCGGCGTGGACGGATCCGCGCGGCTCATCGTCGTGCTCGACGGACGCCGCGCATCCCTAACCTTCCCCGGAAGCGGCACTCTCGACTTACCGGCCGCGCTCGTGAGCGCCCTGCTTCCCGACTGGCCCTCGCCGGGTCCCTCCCCAGCGGCGCATCCCGAGCTCGCGCGGGTGCTCGCGGGCTACCGAGCGGCCCCCAGCGCGCCGCGCCCGCAGGAGACCTGGCAGGAGGCGGTCTTCCGCGAGCACGCGGACCTCGCCCTGTGGAAGGACGCAGGAGGGGATTTCGGCGCGGAGCCGGCGCCGACCGGTCTGGCGAGCCGGGCCACCGTACCCTTGGGCCCGACCTCCGCACCCCTGGACCCGTCCTTCGGGCCAGCACGGACGCGCGCGGCGAACCTGAGGGAAGTCAATGCCGCGTTCCGCCATCTCGCCGCGGCCCGACGGTCTCGCAGAGACGTAGCCGACGGGCCGCTCAGGGTCGGTGCGATCACGGCGCACCTGTCGGAAGTCCGCAGGTTCCGGTCAAGGTGGTCGAGCCGCTGGGGACTGCAGGTTGGCCGCACCAGTACGCCGTCCGCCGGCGCGCTGCACCCGCTCGACGTGGTGCTGCTGGTCTTCGACGGCGATGTCGAGCCAGGGACGTACCGATACGACCCGGAGTGCGACGCGCTGCATCAGCTCTGCACGTTCTCCGGCCGAGGCTGGGGCGCCGCGTCCAGGATCCGCTACGCCGCGGCGGCCTCGACCGGCATGTCGCGCGGGCCCGCGGCCGTGCTCGTGCTGTGCGCGACGGACGCCGTGCTGCACGGCAAATACCGAGGCTTCGCCTACGCCAACGCGTACAAGGACGCCGGCGCAATCCTGACGGCGCTCCAATACTCCGCCGTGGGATCAACGGTGGGCCTGTGCCCCATCGGTGCCACCATCGAGGCGGACGTGAATCGCTGCATGCCGCACGGACACCGTGTCGTTTCGGTGTTCGGCGCGGCGGTCGTGGGCCACCTGCACGACAGCGAGGTCTCTGCGTGAGCCTCGCCGTTGCCCACGTGCGCGCCCGGGGGACCTGCACCACAAGGTGCGGTGAGGTGTTCCCGTTCGACGTGGTCGGGTCAGGGGCGGGGTTCACCGAGCAAGAGGCCCGCGCCGTCGCGCGGGGCGAGGCCGCCGAGCGAGCGGCCGCGCATGGCTGGGACGCCCGCACCGCGACCTGGTCCACCGTCGAGGAGCTGCGCGCACGTGGAGTGCCGCACCGCACGCAGCAGCAACTCACCCGGCAACGGGATGTGGCACCGGGGAAGTCGTGGGTTCGAGACGACGAGTACCAGGCGTGGTTGCCGGCCGCCGAACTCGCAGGCAACGCCGTCATGCTCGTCCCGGCCCCTCTGGTCTGGTTGGGCGGCGGTGGCCATGGGGGCCTGCCCGCCCAGTCGGTGGGGACATCCAACGGGCTGGCCGCCGGGACCACGCCTGATCGCGCGACTGTCGCCGCCGTCCTGGAACTGTGCGAGCGCGACGCCGTTCTCGCCTGGTGGTGGGGATGGTGCCCGGGACGTCCCGTCATGCTGGGGGACGCGCGCGTTGCCCTCCTCCAAGACCTGGTGGGCCGCCCAGCGGAGGCGCTCGGAGTGGTCATCGAGCGGGTCCCGGGAATCACAGTCTTCCTCGTCGTCGCACGCTCCGGCTTGCGGCATTCCCTGGGTTGCGGCGCGGGGACCACGCCATCCAAGGGCTTGGAGCACGCGCTGCGGGAGGCCGCCGCCGGGTTGGTCCAATCGGGCCGCGTGGGCGCGGAGTCACGACCTCCAGCGGAGGTGGCCAGCCTCGCCGACCGCTACGCCTGGTACTTCGCGAGCGGGCTCATCTGGGAGTCGGTGCGTCGGCGGATCGTCGGCGGCGATTCTGAGCCGATGCGCTCCGAGTCCCCGACGCCGGGTACACCCAGGCCGGGAGAGCTCGCGGCGCTGCTGGGAGCGTCCGGCCACCGCGTCTGGACCGTGCCCCTGCCGGGCGCCGGGAGCATCCCGGTCGTGCGCGCCCTGAGCGACACGCTCCTACCCCTCAACGCCCACCCCGTCGAGCAGGCGGTGGAACCCGCGAGCGTGCGCACTCCGCTCCTGCGGCGGCGCGACGACCGCGCGGAGCCGCACCCGATCTACTGACAGTGCCGAGCAGTCCCTTGCCCGACGTCGGCGTCCCGCCTCAGGAAGGGAGGAACCGTCGTGCCGAGCGTTCTGCGGCATCGCCGCTACCGTTACCTCTTCACGGCCCAGTTCTCGTCGACGACGGCGTCGTCCATGCTGCACTTCGTGCTGCCGCTCCTCGCGTTCGACATCACCGGGTCGACCACGCTGGCAGGTGTCATCACGGCGGTCAGCTTGACCGCGGCGTCCCTGCTCAGTGTTCTGGCGGGGACGATCGCCGACAGACACGACAGGGTGCGGCTCGTCATTCTGGCGCTGCTCGTGCAGGCGCTCGCCTTTGGGGCCCTGCTCCCGCTGTCGGGTTCCGGTGGAGGGTCTCCGCTGGGTCTGGCCATCGCCGCCGGTGCGGTGGCGGCCGCGGGCTCGCTCCTCGTGCCCACGTATGCTGGGATCCTGCGCGTCGTTGTCCCGCGCGAGGAGGTCCGCGACGCCTACACGGTGAACCAGGGCCGGATCCATGTCATCTCGGTCGTCGCTCCGGCGCTTGCCGGAGTGCTTTACGCCGCGCACTCCGGTTGGGTGCTCGCGGCGGGACTCCTGCTCGTGCTGCTCGCCGCAGTCGCGGTGCGGGGAACGAGGTCGCCGGCGCTCGACGTGACACGGACGGCCCGGCCCGCGTTCCTCGTCGATCTGCGTGACGGCTTGCTGTATGTGGCGCACAATCCACCGGTGTGGACCGCGGCGATCGGCGGTGCTGTGATCAATCTGGGTATCAACGGTGCCCTCTTCACCGCGGTACTCGCCCTGCGCTCGCGCGGTACGGCAAGCGCGGAGATCTCCCTTGTCGAGTCCGTCAGCGCGGTCGGGGCGATCGCCGGCGTCTTCGCTGCGGGCTACCTGCTCCGACGTCTGCGAGTCTCGACGGTCACCGTGTGGTGTGGTGCCGCGTACGCGGCTGCCGCGGTGTTGTCGGGGTTCGTGCACACCGCGCTCGTCATCGGTCTTCTGTTCGGGATCGCCACCTTGTTGCTGCCCGCGTGGAACTCGGGTGTGTTCGGCTCGATCGCCGCCGAGACACCGCATGAGCTCCAGGGCCGGGTGCAGGGCTCGATCCAGCTTATCTCGGCTGTCCTGGCGCCGTTGCCGCCGATCCTCAGTGGGCTGCTGCTGGCGTCGGTGCCCTATGGGCTGGGCATGGCCGCGTTCTCCGCCGTGATCGTCGCGGGCACCGCGGCGCAGCTCGCCGGGCAGCGAAGTCGACGGCGCCAGGAATCACCCACCGAACCGATACAGGCGAGGCCGCCGGGACGATGACCGACCACGACGTGCTTGGAGTGCGCTTCTCGTGCCTCACCGCCGGCGGCCTGACCGAGACCCCGTGGGTGGAATGCGCGGATGCGCCGTCCCTCATGGCGAACTCGGCCGCGCGCCCCGTCGCGCGGTACCTCGTCGTCCGGGGGAGGAGCGTCTACCGCCTCGTCGACGGCGGTTCGCCTGGACATGGCCGGATCGAGCGTGCCGTCCTCGACGACGACGGGAGCATAGCCGGGCCATGGGCACACGTCCTGACGGCCCGCGACCTCGGCGGAGCGGAGTCTAGTCGGCTCGTCTGGCGCGGTGTCGAGATCCTCTGCCCGCCGCACGCCGGATGGAGCGAGTCGCGGGCCCTCGTGACTCTGGAAGACGCTCACGACGGTCGCCGGCTCGTGGCCGAGGCCGACCTCGTCAAGCAGCGCTGGATGGGCACGGCCGAAGGAGGGTTCCGTTTCACGGGGGAGGCGGTGTCGGCGACGTGGCGTGGACACGACTCCGTGCTCGTGACGGACCGGACGACCGGACCCGGCGGCGCGGCGCTGTGGCGCATCCGCACCGTGCGCCGGCATGACCGCGTCGAGGACGCCTACGACGAAGCCATGTTCCGCGACGACGCCGCGTCAGTGACCGCGTACGCGAGCGCCGACGGAACCCTGTGGGCGCGAGTACGTTCGCGCGACGGCCGCCGCGTCCTCGTCATGAAACGTCCCGCCGCGGGTTGGTGGCGGGTGCGGCCCGTGCGGGGATATGAGGCGTACGGTGTCGGGAACTGGGTGTTCGTGCTCAGGAACGGGACACGGGACACCGCCCGAGGCGTGGTGCCGGGCACGCTCCTCGCGTGCAAGCCACCGGCGACCCCAGGCGGAACACCGGTCGAATCGCGCGTGCTCTTCCGCCCGGAAGCCGGCCAGGCGCTCGCCAGGCTCCTCGTCACCGGCGAGGACCTGGCACTCTCCGTGCTCGACCACGGCACCTCCGAGATCCGGCTCGTCACGCTGGGTTCGGCGGGTGAGCCGAGCGCGGTACGCATTGCGATCCCCGCCGGGTTCACCCCGCAGGCACTGGTCGCCGGCGAGGACGGCACGCCTTTCGTCACCGCGTCCGGCTTCACCACGCCGGCTCGCCTCGTCCGCCTGGACACGCCCCTCAGTACCTCGACAGGTCCTGCGGCCCGGGTCCTCTGGGCGACCGCCGACGACGGCGTACGCGTTCCGTACACCCTTCACCAGGCTGGGAGCGGCGCACCACGTCCGACGGTGGTGCTGGTGTACGGCGGCTTCGGAGCGGTCATCGGACCGCGTCACATGCCCCACCTCGAGTCCGCCTGGATCGCGCGCGGGGGCAATGTGGTCATCGCAAACGTACGCGGCGGCGGAGAGCTCGGCCCCGAATGGGCGAGCGCCGGGTTCGGCCCCCGGGTGTGCCGGGCCTTCGCAGACCTGCACTCGGTGGTAGACGCGTTGGTAGCGACCGGCGTCGCTCGTCCGGAGCAGATCGGCCTGCTCGGAGCCTCGTACGGGGCTCTGGTGGCGAGCGGTGCGCTGGTCTCGTCCCCAGAGCGATTCGGTGCGGCGGTCCTGCAGTCAGGGGTCTACGACTTGGAGGACGCGAGCGAGCTCGCCGGCGGCCCCAGGCTCGTCACCAAGCTCGGGCTCGGCCGCACCACCCGGCAGAAACGCGCCGGCATCTCTCCGACGGCCATGCTGGACAGGCGGCTCCCGCCGACGCTGGTGATGGCGGCGGAGGACGACGCGATCGTCGATCCGGAGCACTCGCGACGATTCGCCCGGGCGCTGAGGCGTGTGGGGTCATCGTCGGCGCATGTCGTCGTTCCCGTGGGAGGTCACTATTTCGCGGGGCCGAACGTTCAGGCGGTGACGAACTCATTGACGTTCGCGTTCTTCCGCAGTGCGCTTCCCGGGCTGCCGCAACCTGGAGCCGACGGATGAAACCGCGGTTATGACCGTTCCGCGGCGATCTCAGTGAGTTGCCGAAGTTGCTCTTGGCCGTGGCGTCGCCCATCGATCTGCCGCAGTCCGGCGCCGCCTCCGGAGGCTCAGGCTAGCGAAGGAGAGGGCTTGGGCAGGTGCCGGGCCCTCTCCTCATGTCTGAACGACCCAGCTGGCTGTCCTAGGATCGTTTGGTCCAGACGGAGTCCGCACATTGCCGGAACCCGTTGCGGCTGACGCAGAGCTTGAAGATGTCGATCTGAGTGAAGAACGTGCTGTCGCTCCCGCAACCGCCCAAGGGCCGTTGCTGTCGGAAACGGTGGAGATGCTGAGCATCGAGGTGGCGTACTCGGCGTCGACGCTGTTGCCATCGTCCTCCCGGTCGCACACGCTGATGTGCTTGCGGTCGGCCGAGACACGAACGCTCCCGGCCGTGGGCCCTGGTGCTCCAGCCGGAGCTGGGTGCGACAGCCGCCGCCGGATCGGCGAGCAGGGCTAGGACGGTACCTCTGAGAAGAGGATACGAGCGATCATGCGCAGATCCGTTCCATAGAGAAGATCAGAACGGCAGTCACTGTGAAGGCGTTCAACCTCAGCCGAAAGCGGCTTTGCCGGCGCTTGGACGGGTCTGAGATCAAGTCGGGCGCTGCCCCGCTTGCCAGCCCTTCCGCACGGCCCTGCGGGTGCCGAATATTCATCCGCGCAGGTCGTAGGCATGATGGGCGATCTCGGCCTGGCGGTGTCCCGGGCGCCCCGGCGAGCGGCATGGTGATCGGTTGTGGTGCTGCGCTTGGCTTACCTCAAGCACGCGGTCGCCAAGCACACCTTCTCCCACCTGCAGAACTTCATCTGGTGGCGAGTGATCAACTGGGTGATGCAGCGCAACCGCATGACATTGAGAGCCATCCAGCGATGGCTGCGCACCCCACGGGGATGGCAACCCATCGCCTTCGACGGGGTCGAACTGTTCAAGATCGCATCGGTTCCGGTGACCCGATACCGCTATCGAGGCACCAAGATCCCGTCACCCTGGCCGACAGCCCTGACCACACCTGCCCGACGGCATGACCTCGTGGAGAGCCCGGTGCGGTGAGAGTCGCACGCCGGGTTCGGCGGGCGGGTCCGGGAAACGGACCTGGAGCAATCCAGGCACCGCGCCCGGACTCGGCCCAACACTCTCGGCTGGCTGATGCTGCACCGCCGGCTGGTCCGCGACTACGAGGCCCTGCCCACGAGCTCCGAAGTCGTGATCCACATCGTCATGATCGACGTCATGACCCGCCGTCTCGCCGGCGAATCCACCTCGTCCTGGCGCGGCACCTGAGACTTGGGATCAGACAGGCGTAAACGCCCACTTATCCTTATCCGTCGGGCAGGCGGTCCAGGATCTGGCGGACGACCGCGGTGGCGTCGTTGCTTTGAACCTCCAGCAGGAGGTTGCTCACCCGGACCCACAGCGTGCCCTTCAGCTGAAAGGCCTCGTCCCCTTCAGGGTGCCGACCGAGGTGATCGACTATCTGGCCGAACAGTTGGGGATCGCGGACGCGTCATGCTTGAAGCTGTATGCGCAACGGGAGCCGACGCACCGGGAACATGCCAGGCAGATCCAGACGAAGCTGGGCACGGCGCTGGCGGCTGCCGCAGCAAATCCGGTATTTACTGCGGCGGTCGCGGCGGCTACTCGGCTGCACGAAGGTACGCGCGGCCCGACAACTCCGAAAGCTCTCGGCCATCTCTCACCGAAACTGCCAACCTTTGGCGACCCGACTGCCACGCCTCAGATCAGGGGTAGAGCGTGTAGGTCTTGGTGTTGTTGCACACGATCGTGCCCGGCAGGCAGCGCTTGGCCCTGATCGTAATCCGGTCGAGGTTGGTGCGGGTCGTGGACCATTTGAAGCTCTTGTGGCCCTTGTTCCGGCCGGCCTCCTTGTACCCGCCGTAAATTTCGTTGCCGTTGCTCTTCTTGAAGGAGACCTCGACCACGGTCGTCCAGGCGTCGTTCTTGGTGTCCGTCACGCTGCCGCGCGCCTCGCCGTACCCGTTGCTGCAGAGCTTCAGGACGTAGCTGACGAAGCCGTCCTTCGTGTTCAGCTTGCTCCACTTGTCCTTGCAGTCGGCCGAAGAGACGCTCGAAGAAGCGGTGGTGGCGGAGGAGGCCATGGCGGTCATGGCCGGCGTCAGTACGGCGAAGGCCGCAGAGACCCCGACAACAGTGGCGAGCATTTTCGAGGGGGAGAGCTTCCGCATGAAATTCGAATCCTTTGTCAGTTAACAAGAACACTTCGCGATGCTCCGCCTGTGATCAGAGCACCGCGAAGAATGCTAAACACCGGCGGTATAGCGGTGGTATGTTCACAGCAAGTCGCGGGTCGAACCCCCTGCTCTGGTGGAGCGGCCAGATATCTCTCTGAAGGCTCGCCACCATCCACCCAGCCGTCACCGTCACCGGTCTACGCCGCGCCCGTTACCGCGGTATCAAGAAGGTCCACCTCGAACACATCGTCTGCGCCATCGCCGTCAACCTGATCCGCCTGGACGCCTGGTGGAACGGCCACTCTCTGGCACGGAAACGCACCAGCCAGCTGGCCCGACTCGAACCAGCCCTGACCGCCTGAAACGAGTTAACCAGCAGAGTCCTACACGGGAGTGTAAGAACAACGGCTCTGGCCCGTAATCGGTGGTGGCGCTGAGTGATCAGCTGCCAGGCTGGGCCATGTCGAAGATCGATGATCTTACGGGTGTGATGTTTACGGGTTTGTCTGCCCTGGTCATCGGGAGTGTGGAGGGCGAGGACGACCTCATTCGGGTCATGGCCAGGACGCGCGATGAGCCGGTACCGTGCCCGGTGTGCGGGACGCTGACCGGGCGGGTGCACGGCTACTACAGCCGGACGGCGGCCGATCTCCCCGTCGACGGTCGGCGGGTGGTGGTGTCGGTACAGGGACGATGTCTGCTCTGCCCGGCATGGGATGTGGTCGGCAGACGTTTCGTGAGCAGGTACCCGGGCTGCTCGAGCGCTACCAGCGTCGAACTCGTCGGCTCACGGGCCAACTGGGCGCCGTAGTCACAGAGCCGGCCGGCCGGGCAGGGGCTCGGCTCTCGGCGGTCCTGGCCGTCGCGGTCTCCAGGTCCACGGCACTGCGCCTGCTCATGCGGCTGCCGCTGCCACCGCTGCGGATCCCGCGCGTGCTGGGCGCGGTGGCGGGGCGGGGGCGCTCGGGAGCGTCCGGGCCCGCCAGGTAGGTGTCCACGGTGCGGGAGACCTCGCCGTGGACACCAGCGTGCGGCCCGCACCGTCACCCCGGAGCCGACGCGGCCTGGCTCCCCCCGCGCGCCTGCACGGCGTGCGGAGTGAGCCAGGAGGTTGGTCAGGTGGTGATTGTCCTGCTCCCGCGCCCCACCCAAGTGCCGCGCTCGCCCCAGTACGACTTGGCGCTCACACTGAGGCTGGTGTTCTCCGGGACGTAGCTGCTGTTCAGGTATATGCATGTGCCGCCCGAGTGACCGTAGAAGTCGTTCTTGTCCGTGACAGTGACCGACCTACCGCCGCCCGTGGGAGTAATCGTCGCTGAAACCTGGCGGGCGCCCTCAGAGTCGTACGCCCGCACGCAGAACTTGTTCGTGCTGTCGTTATAGGAGATGACGCCGTCGCTAAAGGTCCACGAGAGGTCACTCGCCATCGCCGGCTGTGCCATCGCAGCACTTGATGCGACCAAGGCAGCGCCGACCGCAGCGGCCTTGAGCAGATTCTTCATCATGATTTCCTTACGTCCGGAAGGATCCTGATACCGCACGAAACGGAGCCTGCGTCAAGGCCGAGTCCGACGAAAGACGTCCCGATGTTGGCCAGTCGCATAACGCCTTCTCGTGGCGGTTGACTCGCTGTCCGAATCGTAAGGAGAGGCGGTATAGCGGCGGTATGTTCTGACCGGCCACGTGACCCGTTTCCCGGTCAGCGGTGAATCAGCGCTGGCCGTGTCCCGCTCGGAAACACGGTTTCGGGCTCTGAGCTGGGGTTCTGCTGCGCGATCAGTGCGGCGGCTGTCCCCATCGCGGGGGTGTCGTTGTCGCTGGTCTACAGGGTGGTTCGGTGCTTGTGCAGCCTTGTGGCGGTGCTGGTCCGCTCTGATTTGTCCAAGGAAGCTGAGCTACTGGTGCTGCGTCACGAGAACCAGGTGCGTCGATGTCAGCTCGGTGTCCGGCCGCAGCGGGGTCACGCCGACGGGCTCTGGCTTGCGGCGTTGTCGCGGCTGGTCCAGCGCCGCCGGTGGGCGGAGGTGTTCCCAGTAACCCCCTGCGACGATCTTGCGCTGGCATCGCAACCTCGTGGCGCGGAAGTGGACCTTCACCGGGAGGCGGAGCCCGGGGCGGCCCTGCACCCGCCGGCCGGTCAAGGCACTGATTGTTCGGATGGCGCGGGAGAACCCGACCTGGGGGCACAGGAGAATTCAGGGCGAGTTGGCCCGGCTGGGGTTCCCGATCGCGGCCTCCACGGTGTGGGAGATCCTGGGCGCGGCCGGTATCGATCCGGCGCCCCGCCGGGCTGGGCCGAGCTGGCGGCAGTTCCTGGCCGCTCAGGCTCATGCGATCATCGTGTGTGACTTCTTGGTGGGGTTGAGACGCTGCTGCTCAAACGGCTGTATGTGCTGGTCTTCATCGAGCACGGTACCCGGCGACTGCGCCTGGGTGGGGTGAGCGCGCACCCGACCGGGGCGTGGATGGTGCAGCAGGTCCGCAACCTGGTGATGGGCCTGGGGGAGCGCATCGCCGGGCTACGGTTCTTGATCCACGATCGGGACCCGCTCTTCGCCGTCGCTTTTCGGGAGGTCTTCACGGCCGAAGGGCTATGGACCATCACCACCCTGCCGCGGACGCCGAGGATGAACGCCACCTGGCGAGCGGGCCATCGGCGCCCTGCGCCGTGAACTTCTGGACCGGATTCTGATCCTCAATGAACGCCGCCTGGCGCTCGTGCTCCAGGGGTATCTGATCCACTACAACGGGCACCGGCCGCACCAGTCCCGGCACCAACGGCCCCCGGACACCGCAACGCAGGCCGCCCGCGACGTGACCGACCTCAACGACCTGCGATCCATCCGCCGAAAACCCGTCGTCGCGGGCATGATCAGCGAATACCGCCACGCTGCGTAACGGCCGCTGGAGTCCAAGGTCCCCAAGGACCAGGACGCCTCTCCACCGGTGTTCATCGTCACCCCGGCGCCGGAATACGACGCCAACGACAACATCACCACGACCACCGCGCCCAACGGTGCCGTCGCCACCGCCGTCTACGATGATGCCGACCAGCTGACCGATTCGTTCCTGCCCAAGGACAGCGACGAGGGGCCGGTACGCAAGGCCACCTTCACGTGGGACCTGGCCGGCAATCTGGAAACCCAGACCGAGCCCAAGGGCAACCTGCCCGGCGCGGACCCGGCCGAGTTCACTACCACGTACACGTACGACGACATTTACCAGGTGATCGGCGTCACTGCCACCGACGTCGCCAATGGCGGTCGGCAGAACAAGATCACCTACGAGTACGACGACGTCGGCAACGTCATCAAGGTCATCGACCCGCGCAAGAACGCCACCTCTGACACTGGCGACTACGCGGCGTTCTACACCTACGACCGCAACCACCGCGTCAAGACCGTCAAGGACGCGGCCGGGTTCGAGACAGGCACTGAGTACGACCTGGACGGCCGGGTCGTAAGCCAGACCGACCAGGACAACAACAAGACGATCACCGGTTACAACGAGCGCGGCGACGTCGTCGAGACCAAGGTCCCGCACGCCGAGACCGACGGGGTCATCAAGTACGTCACCACCCAGTTCGCCTATGACCAGGTCGGCAACAAGACCAAGACCATCACCCCGCGCGGTGTGGAACGCGGCGGCGATCTGGTCGACTTCGTCGCCGAAACCAAGTACGACAAGCTCAACCGTCCTATCGAGGAGATCTACCCCTACGACCGGTCCGACCCGGTCTACAACAAGCCCGACAGCGTCCGTTACGCCTACGATGCGGTCTCCCGGCTGAAGGAGATCTCCCACCCGCCCTCGCACGGGCAAACGATCCGCAACGTCTCCACGATGACCTACTGGGACAACGGCTGGTCCAAGACCACCACCGACCCGTGGGACATCAAGACCACCTATGACTACAACCAGCTCGGCCTGCAGACCAACCGCACCGTCACCAGCACGGGTGGCTCGTCGCAGCGGGCTTTGGACTGGTCGTACTACCCCGACGGCAAACTCAAGACCCACTCCGACGACGGCGTCCCCCTCGGCCTTGACGTCGTCCTGTCCGATAACTCCGACACCGGCCAGACCATCACCACCGGCACGTGGACCCTTGCTGGCGGCGGTAGTTCGGCGTCGAACATCGTCGGCCCGCAGGCCGAGGCGGCCACTGGTTTCGTCGGCTACGACTACGCCACCGCTCCCGCGGGCACCGGCCAATCGTCGTTCGCCTGGAACCTGACCACCCCGTCGGACGGCACCTACAAGGTGCAGGTGCGCTACCCGTCCGGTGCGACGGCCACCAACGCCACATACAAGGTCAAGCACCAGGGCGGCGAGGCGAGCGTCACCCTGGACCAGACCAAGAACTCCGGCACCTGGGTCGAACTCGGCTCCTACGCCTTCACCGCCGGCACCGCCCACAGCGTCACCCTCACCGATGAGGCCAACGGCACCGTCGCGGCTGATGCGGTCAGGCTGGTCCGCGACAACAGCGGCGACACCGACGCCGAGAAGAAGGACTTCTCCTACACCTACGATGCCAACGCCAACCTCACCACGATCGAAGACAAGTCCCCGACCGCGAAGATCGACCTGTGGGACATCTCCTACACCAACCTCAACCAGATCGACGCCATCAAGGAGTCGCTCGATGGCACGCTGAAGAACACCACCGGCTACGTCTACAACGAAAACAGCGCCGTCACCACGCGCACGCACGACAAGACGGTCGCCACCTACGGCTACGACGTGCGTGACCTGGTCGAGCAGGTGGTCAACAAGAAGTCGGCCACCGACCCCGCGCCAAAGACCACCCGCTACACCTATACCCCCAGGGGCGAACGCCAGAGCGAGACCAAGGCCAACGGCAACACCGTCACCTACGACTACTTCCTGTCGGGCGCCCTACGCCACAGCCTGGAGAAGAAGCCCAACGCCGCGGTCGTGGCCGAGCACACCATCGGCTACCAGGGCAATCTCCAGCGCGCCGGCGACCACGCCAAGATTCAGAACGCCGACAACCCCGGCGCCTACCTCGACAACAACTACGCCTACACCTACGACCCCCGTGACCGCATCACCAAAACCGTCAAAACTCCCGTCGGCGGCGGGACGGCGGAGACCGAGACCTACTCCCACGACCCCAACAGCAACGTGTGGGAAGAAGAGGTGCTCGGTAAGAAGACCACCTTCACCTACGACCGCAACCGTCTGATGACCTCCGTTACCAACGGAGCCACCAGCACCTACACCTACGACCCCTATGGGCGGCTGCGGACCATCCAGGGTGGCGGCAAGACCTGGGAGAAGTACACCTACGACGGCTTCGACCACGTCACCAAGCACGAGAAACTCGGCACCGACGGCACCACCAACACCGTCACCACCTACACCTACGACCCGCTCAACCGCACCACCAGCAAGACCGAGAAGGAAGGGACCGCCAACGCCAAAACCACCACCTACTCCTACCTGGGCCTGTCCGCCGAGGTCCTGGACGAGGAAGTGGCCGGCAAACTGGTCAAGTCCTTCCAATACTCGCCCTGGGGCGAACGCCTCTCCCAGGTCAAGATCAACGGCGACAACACCGAGGAATCCTCCTACTACGGTTACAACCCGCACACCGACGTCGAACAAATCTCCTCGGAGTCGGGCGACACCCGCGCCACCTACGGCTACACCGCGTACGGCAAGAACGACGACAAACTCTTCACCGGTATCGACAAACCCGACCCCGTCGACCCCACCGCCAAAGAGGAGTACAACCCCTACCGCTTCAACGCCAAGCGCTGGGACAACTCCACTGGCATGTACGACATGGGGTTCCGCAATTACAACCCCGGCCTCAACCGCTTCCTCAACCTCGACACCTACAACGGCGCCCTCGCCGACCTCTCCCTCGGCCTCGACCCCTGGACCGCCAACCGGTATAGCTTCACCGGCGGCAACCCAATCAACAACATCGAAATCGATGGGCATATCCCCGAGGGCATGTCTGCCGGAGAGTACGAAGCCCAGAGCCGAGGCCACGAAGAGCTTAAGAAGTACCGATACAGAACCGGCCTCATGTCATGGCAGGAGGAATTTGATTGGACGTATAGAAAGAGCGGCAAAGAACCGACAAGATTGCTGCAGAGGCCCAAAACGATGCTGGGCGCGGCTGCAGTGTACGGCAAGAACGGCGAGCTTCTATACTCCGAATCCGGATTCTTTTCCGGCCACGAGAATGAAGGGATGGGGGAAAAGGAAAGCTGGGACACCCACCTCGAGAGGCGAATCATAGCCTATCTCGAAAAGAAGGGATGGCTCAAAGAGGGCAACACCTTGGTCATCGTGGCAAACGGGGATCAAGGCCCATGTCCAGGGAAGAACGGCTGCGACAATTGGCTTAGGAAGGAAACCGCAAAGAGGGGTATAGGTGTCATCTTCAAATGGCTTGGCGGTCCCGCCGACGGCAAACCCTACAATGTAGGACCTAATCGTCCTGGTTCAGGCGCGACGCCCGAGGCAGTATTCAACGAGGATGGATCATGGAAGTCCGGTAAACCGACTGGACCTCGCGGGCCAGGGATCCTAGCGCCCACAGGTCGTCCAGGTGCACCGCTATTGTTCCGCGGCGCGGCTGGCGCGATGAGCATTCTCGACATTTTCGGCATTGCACAAATGGGTCACGCGACGGGCAAGCTGTTCGCGGGAGATTCAACCTATGTGGAGGGCATACTAGATGCATGGGGAATGAACCTCTATAGGAGGCCAGACCCCGCCTAGCTCTCCAATACTCTGGCCCTGCATTGAATAATGCAGGGCCAGAGTTGCGGCATGTGACAGTATTTGATACCGTTAACTATGGAGTTGAGTTGGACTGAGCTTGAAGATGCCAGCGGCAGCGCGGAAGATATTCCTCAAATTATTCAAATGCTGACGGCCGAGGATGCGGAAGACCGGGTTCGTGCCCGTGAAACCCTGTGGTCAAGGCTCGTCGTGCACGGGACGCGCTATCCAGCTACGCCGCACGCCATACCTCTACTTATTGGAACGCTCAGGCATCTTGGCCCAGATGAGCGAACAGAGCTGCTGGAAATGATCGCATTTTTTGCGATCGGAGACGATCAAGACTATCTACTCGGAGCATTCAATCCGGAACGCCTTCGTTCTGAGACGACCAACAAGCGTCATATGCCTGACGCTGATCATCGACAGGAATTCTCCCTACAAGATGAGGGCGGCAATGCGGAGCCAAAAAGCAAACGCATTGAGCTTCAGTGCTATGACGCCGTAGGTGACCAGATTCACAGCGTAATCCAGCTGCTACCGACCAGTAGCCCTAATGGGCGCAAATGGATACTCGCAATCCTTGGGTATTATCCAGACAAGTCCTCTATGTCTGCGCCCGCAATACTTGACCTAGTGATGCGCGAAGACGATGAGGTGGTATTGGCCACGGCGCTTATTTCCCTTGGCTTGATGGATACCGCCAGGGGAGATTCAGGCGCGACCTTGCAAAGATTCCTGAATAACCCCGTAGACATCATCAGATGGGGAGCTGCAATCGGACTCGGCTGGAAAGGTGCACCTGAGCCTGAACTAGCGGAGATTCTCGTGGGATGCGTTGAATCGCTAAACGAGATTCCAACTGGAGTTCCATACTATATGGGCAGGATCGACATCCTCGCGGAAGAAATTCTCGACAGATGGCAGGCAAGCTCCGCTACCTTGATCTGGAAACCAAAAGCGAAGCCCGACGTGTGGTTGCTGTGAGTTATGGTTGAGACCGGGAGGCTTACGCGTCGCGCCGATCAGACGAACAGTTGAACATGTGCGCGTGCTCGCACGTCGAGATCTGCCAATGAATCCACCTTCCAGCTCACGGGATGCGATGGAATTCGAGATTCGGAAGAGCCGAAAGGTGCAGGGGCCTAAGAAGCTTCGAGCTGAGTGGGAGGAATACTTCAGCTAAGCTCGCTCACGTGTTCCCCGCGCATGCGGGGATGTTGACCCGGGTCTTCCGGTCGATGTCCCTTGCCTGTGTGGGAGCTGTGTTGCTGAACGAGAGCCGTTACCGGCGTGGTGCGCGAGATCCTCAGGCCTGTGCGGTGCCAAAACGCGGATGCTGTTGTTGAGCTGGGCGTTTGGAGGGCGATCAGGCTGCTCGCGCCAGTGCGGCCAGCGGCGCCCGATCGGCCTAATCTGGTGGTGGCCGGGAGACCTGATGACGCAGGACAGCGACCTCATGACGCAACACCAAGATCTTCACCTCCTTGGAGGTGTCGCCCCGCGCGAGAAGCGTCAACCAGCCGAACAACCGGACCATCAGCAGATACAGCAGGCTTAGGAACACGTGTGCCGAGGATAGACGGCCAGATCAGATGCCATCGGCGAGTTTGGCACCGCACACCCCCAGCACCGTCCCGGTCGGCAAACTGCTGCCCGCACCCGTCACCACCGGGCACGGCTCGGAGCCGAGGATCAGTAGGTGAAACCTCCTTCTATCCCGCCTCCGGTCGGTCCTCCCGACACCGAGCCGGTGACGCACGCGCCCGCGTACGCTCCATCCTCTGTCACGCGTACGCCTCCTCCTTCAGCTCCGGCGCATCCGCTCGAGAATCCGACCTTGGGCGAACCCTGCCGATCGAAGATTTCCTGCATGCGGACGACGAGGTAGCTGAGGATGGCTCCGCGGTCTTCGACCGGCGTGGACTCGATCACGGGCCGGAGGTCGGCCATGATCTCTGCCCGTACTCGCGCGGATTCCTTCTGCAGTTCCTGATTCCGCGAAAGGATGTCGCCGAGGAGTTCGGCCAGCCGCGCGGCGGCAGCATCGAGCTTCTCGCGGTCGTGGGTCAGCACTGTCCCTGCCGATAATGTCATCCGTGCAGGTCATCGGGCGTCCCTGACCGCGACCGACATGCGCCGGCTCTGGCGTTCGAAAGGGGCAGGGCAACGGCAGGATGATCACTTGTGCTTCTTCGCCTGGCCTACCTGGCCGTCACGAACGTTTTTGCCGCGCTGAGGTTGTTGCCGCTGGGCGATCGGGACAAGGACGTCGAGATTCTTGCCTTGCGTCACCAGATCACCGTTCTCGAACGGCAGCTCGGCGCGGACACCAGGGTGAGGTTTGCTCCCGAGGACCGAGCCTTCCTCGCCGCGCTCCTGTCATCGTTGCCCCGCGAGGTCTTGTGCCGGCTGCGGCTCCTCGTTCGCCCGGACACTGTCCTGCGCTGGCGCCGCGATCTGCTCAAGCAGCGGCACGCCCGCACCTGTCGGCCGAAACGACCTGGGCGTCCGCCCACCGTGCGGTCCATCCGCCTGCTCGTTCTGCGGTTGGTCCGGGAGAACCCCTCGTGGGGGTACCGCCGGGTGCACGGTGAACTCGCGACCCTCGGCATCAAGGTTGCGCCCTCCACCGTCTGGGAGATCCTCAAACAGGAAGGCATAGACCCGTCCCCTGACCGAATGTCGGTCACGTGGGCAGACTTTCTGCGGTCGCAAGCCGATGCGCTCCTGGCCTGCGACTTCATCGAGACCATCACCTTGAACGGGCAGTGCCAGTACATTCTGGCGGTCATCGAGTACGCAAGCCGGCGCATCCGCGTGCTGGGCACCACCGCCAACCCAACCGCCGCCTGGGTCACCCAGGCGATCAGGAATCTCGTCATGGATCTGGAGGAGGCAGGCTGCCGGGCGCGCTTCTTGATCCACGACCGGGACGGGAAGTTCCCGGCCCCGACGGAGGAGCTCCTCGCCGACATCGGCATCCAAACCGTGCTCACCAGTATCCGGATGCCGCGGATGAACGCGGTCATGGAGCGATGGGTGCAGTCGTGCCGTCGAGAGCTCCTGGATCGATGCCTGCTCTGGAACGAGCGCCATCTGCGGAATGCCTTGCGCGAGTATGAGGAGTTCTACAACCGGCACCGGGCCCATCAAGCCCTGGACCAGGCGGCTCCACTCCGCGCCGTCCCCGATCCGATCACTGATCCAGCCGGAATCGTCGACCTGAAGGTACGCCGACGAGATCGGCTCGGCGGAGTACTCCACGAATACTCACATGCTGCTTGAGCTGGGTGGATGAGGTTTTCGGCAGGCGCAAGGTCGGCGCCCTTGTCGGAGTCCGTGATCCCTGGCCTGGAGACGTCGTTGTGGGAGGAGTTCCTCTCGCCGGCGAATCTGGGCAGGGCGTTGAGGCGTGTGGAGGCCAACCGGGGCGCGCCGGGTGTGGACGGGATGAGCACGGAGGAGTTGCGGCTGTGGGGCCGCGAGCGCTGGGCGGGTGTTCGGGAGGCGCTGGACGCGGGCACGTATCGACCCGTACCAGTGCGCCGGGTGGTGATCCTCAAGCCCGCCGGTGGGGAGCGGTTGCTGGGAGTGCCCGCTGTGCTGGACAGGTTGATCCAGCAGGCGATCGCGCAGGTCCTGACGCCGATCTTCGCCCCGTCCTTTTCGAGTTCGTTGTTTGGGTTTCGCCCGGGAAGTCCGCCCATCAGGCGGTGCGGGCCGCGCGGTGAGTCATCGACGACGGCCTGCGATAGGTCGTGGACGTCGATCTTGAACGGTTCTTCGACCGGGTCAACTTCGACATCCTTATGGCGCGGTCACCGGTTCGTGCGCTATGCCGACGACCTGTGGGTCTTCGTGCGGAGTGAACGAGCCGCCCGAAGGGTGCTCGACTCGGTCACAACCGTGGTCGAGCAGCGGCTGAAGCTCAAGGTGAACCGGGAGAAGTCCTCGGTCCGGCACGCGTCGCAGGCGACGCTGCTGGGGTTCTGGTTCTACTTCACCCGCTCCGGAGTCAAGATCCGGGTCGATTCCAAGGCCGCCAGCCGGCTGAAGGATCGCATCCGGAAGTGCGGGCTGACACCGATTTCGCCGATCACCTGGACGGCGGCCATCGGCCCGATCCTGGGGATGCTTGGCATGAGCTCCCGGGCGAGGCGAAAGGGCACCATCATCTCCTTGACCTGCGCATCCAGCTTGGCGAGCCTCTGATCGAGAAGATCGAGATGCTGCAGGTGCAGGCGACACATCAGCGCGTGATGCTCATTGAAGCGGCCCTCCAATGCCATCGACAGGTCACCGATTTTGGCGCGCATGCGGCCCAGCGCCAGCTCGGCCATAGCCGCACCGCGTCATTCCCCATCGATGCTCCCCGCCTCCTCAACGAATACTCAACAAGTTCTCAACACCGCCCGGCGCACCATGTGGATCGCCAGTTGACAACAGGACCAAGGGGGCAACATGCGAGTCGGGACCAAGGCGGTAGGAATGCTGGTTACGACCAGCGCGATCATGGCAGCGACACTCGTGAACGGGCCGGCCGCGTCGGCCACCCCGTCTCCGTGCTACGCGTACAACTCCTCCATCTCCAACCTGGACGGCGGCTACGGCGTGATGAAGGGCTCCTACAACCTCAAGAAGGGGCCCTATGCGGACCGGTGCGGGAACGTGACCAGGCTCGGCAAGGGCCGGGTCATCTACTTCCACTGCTGGGTTCGGAACGGGCGCGGCAACCTCTGGGTCTATGGCCGGGTGAAGGGGACGGGGACATACGGCTGGATGTCCGTCGACAACTTCAGTTCCATCCGTCACTCGAACTACGAGACATGCAGGCCGGACGCCGATCGCGACCACTCGTAGAAAGGCTCCTCGGGAGAATCAAGAACCAGCGGCCATCACCTCCATCCTGGCGGCGGGTCTGCTAACCCCCGGACCAGGAGTGCTTGGGCTTATTGGACAGGGGACAGACGAATGGTTGACACGCCAAGAGCAACGGCGTTCCTTCTCGGGCTGGTCTTGGCAGCAAGCCTCGCTGCCTGTTCATCAGACGGAGGCCAGCCCCGGGCGGGAGCGGACGCCGGCCACAGGTCTTCGGAGGCTGGCACCAGTGAAGACTTCGCCCAGCAGAACATGATCATTACGGCTGTCTGCTCGCGGGGGAACGGCAGCGGCGGAGTCATCAACGTCGATGGCTGGAACCCGAAAAGCTGGAAACACCTGGCGCATACGGAGTTCCAACTGCCGGACACGGCGATTGTCGAGTACGACAGATCCGAGCCCAACACCGCCGTGAGGCAACTGTGCGAGCCCGATGAGCTGCCTGCTGATGCCGAGGATGTGACAGCCATCCGATCACTCTTCGACCAGGACTTCACGAAGATGGCCGTGGTCACCCAGGACCCGCAGACCGCAGCGACTCATGTGGGGTATGTCGATCGTGCGGGCAAGTTCACCGACCTGACCGGGAACGAGGACTTCGGCAACACTCCGCACGAGCAGAACGCGGCCTTCTCCCGGGACGGGAGCGCGGTCTGGTTCACCTACGAGGTGACCGACCAGCCTGGGATCTCCACCAAGGACCGGATCGCGAGCCGAGCGCTTGCCGGGGACCACAAGGCGGTCGACCAGTTGGAGGTCAGGACTGCCCAAGAGCTCATCATGGTGGGGAGAACTCCGAGCAGGGCCGTGGTGGCCGGCAGCGCCTTCCTCTCACCGGACGGCAAACGCCTTCTGGCGAGAGGTTACGTCCTGGACGTCCCGGCCGAGGGCCAAGGGGTGAGCCCGGACCTCGTGGACAAGGGCAGATACATCTCCTGTGGTGGTGGCTGGCTCGACAACGACACGGTGCTGTGCAGCGCGGACGGCAGGTTCGCCGCGCTCGACATCGCCTCGGGGGCGAAGCCTGGAGCGCCCATACTCCCCAGCAACGACCACGACAACCACGCCATGGTGATCTCCCCCGACGGTCAGAGATTCGCCTTTCTCTCCCAGAAGGGGGCCGCGATGGATTACTACCTTTGCGACACCAAGCCGGGATCCACGCCCCAGAAGGTCGAGCGAACCGGGAAGTTCTCCGCGCTCGGCGACACTGCCGCATTCATCGAATGGCGCTGAAAGCGCACGCCTCCGGCGGGGACCGTCACCATGATCAACCACGTCACCGTGGCCCGTACGTGGCAGTGGGCAATGGGTGAGAGCAACCGCGCCGGATCCGGAACCTTGCGCCGATCTCGGCAGCCGAACCGACCAACGCGTTCTGCTAAATGGAGGATTCGTGTGAATCGGCTCAGGTGCGTACTCGTGGCGGTGGTGGCCGCCGGTCTTCTCACTTCCTGTGGAGGAGGTGCGGCAAGCGATGACTCGGGAGGGTCGCACGGGGCCCGGACCGGCACGGGGACGCCGTCCTCGTCCGCCTCGCCTGAACGTGTGGCGCCGAGAACACAGCTGTCGGTTCCCAGCCTCTATGACACCTCCCGCGGCTGGGAGTCAGATCTGCCGGGAACCCAGATCCCCCTGCCGCATTCCGGGGCGGTCGCCGTCTTCCGGGAAGGTGGCAGGAACAATGGCACCTTCACCGTGCTCGATGTGACTAGCGGCCAAAGCCTGTGGAAGACCGAGGTGAAAGGCCCCGGCATCGTGTCAGCGTTCTCGGCCACCGTAAATGGAAAGGACTACCTGGTCGCCGCCGCGTCCGGCGCCAAGGGCGCCGACGTCGTCAGCAAGGGACGGGAGGTCACCACGATCGACATCTTCCCCGCCCGAGCCACCGGAGACAACGTCGCGCCGGCGCATCATCTCGAACTCGATGGCGACGGCGCGGTCAGCGACGGTGGCAGCGGGCTGCTGGCGTCGTTCGACGAAGACGTGGTGATGACCGTGGATCCGGCCACAGGCGCGACGAAGACGTACGACCTGAAGAAGATGAAACCCCCGGCCAGCGAGTGCAAGCTGTGTTTCGCCTCGACCGAGGCTGTAGCGGTCACCCCTCGCGGGCCACTGCTGGCCACCAACACCCAGCCCCGCCGCCACTACTGGGTGCCGGGAGTCTGGTCGGGCGGGACTCTCACCACCGACAGCGAGAACAAGCTCTTCATCGCCCCGGTCGAGGACTCCCTCGTCGCACAGTGGCGCGACAAAGGCGCACCCAACGACACGTGGGCCGTCCTGGACCCCGCCACGGGAAAGGTCCGCGCCAGAGTCGACTGCGCACCGGATCAGCGCGTGACGGCCGACGACTCCAAGGGAGCCTCCCTGTCCGCCGACGGACGCTATCTCGTCCGCAGCCACACGGCCTTCGACCTGGACAAAGGCACCGGCCACTGCTTCGAGGAGACCGACCAAGACAAGCCCGTCCATCTCACCGGTGTGACCGATACCGGCGTCGCCTTCGGTATCGGCGCCTCGACCGCCGACCAGGCCGACCCGCGGGTCACCATCGACCTCGCCACAGGCCAAGTCCAGCTCGGCGACTACGTCGTGGCTCCCTTCGGCGACTACTCCGGATACGGTCTGTTCTGGGACGACTCCACAAACACCATGGTCACCTATCCGCACGCCAAGTGACCTCCCGCGTAGGAGCACGACCGCGCTCAGCGGTACAGCCGTAGCAGGCCCCTGGATACGCCCTAGCTGATGCTGGGGCGAACCGGGAGAAGACCGGAACCTGTGTGAAGGCCGCTGCACACGCGAAGGAGCAGGCCGTAAACGAACTATTTGACGTCATCGCCACATGGTTCGACGGCCGTTCGACCACGAGCATGGTGGTGTGGGGGTGGCCCATGCTGGTGTGGGGCCGTGTCGGGAAGGTCATGTTGTACTTCGCCGCGCTGTCCATCGTGTTGGACCTTCTCGACCCCCACAAACTGCGAATGCGGGGCGGCGAATTGAAGGCTCGCGCTACCGGCGCTCTCGCCCGTGCCCGGCTCAGGCTGTCTCAAGCCGGCGTGGCCAGCCTCAACACGAATGTCCGGGAGCAGTTCATGCACGGACACGCCTATGATCAGTGGGGCATTACCTACTACGTATTGGCTGAACGTAGCCGTCCGGGCTACGTTCTCCGCGCGCTGGGCTGCTCGCTTGAGGAGTACCAGGCCTTCCATCAGAGCGTCATCGCAGAGCTGCCCGCGTCCACGTGGGGGACGACGGCAATCCATGCGACCGCGAGCACGACGCTCTGTGCGCCGGACAGCGTCGTCACATTTCTATGCGGATCGACGCGTTCCTGACGGAACATGTGCCCGCTGATCGGCAACGGTTCTTGGATGAGGGCTGGAGCTGGCTGCTCGCCAAGGCAGCGTGGTGGGCTGTGAGGGGCGCTTTCGAGCTGCTTCTCGGCGCGCTCCTGCATCGCACTCGGCCGCTGCATCTGTTCCGCTGGGCGGCGTTCGCCCTGGTGCTTGTCGGCGGACCGCTCGACATGCTCGCCGCATGACTGCCGGTAAGGAAATCACCACATCCCCACCGAACCGGACTGGTGATCACCGCATGGCGAACGCTTTCCCACGCCCGCATCACTTTCACCGAGACGCATCGGCCGACCCTGCGTGGTCGACCCGGGCGAACCGGCCACCCTGTGCCGCCTGGTGGCCGAGGCGTATCGGTCACCGAAGCCGCCCGCACGCTCAAAATCCGGCCCATCCACCACCTACACGGCAATCTCAGAACACTGACCAGCCATTACCTCAGCTGGCGGCCGTTTCTGCCGCCAGTTTGGCACCCCACATGAGGAGTGAGCTGGGAGCGGGTCATGCTTGTCGCCGGGCGGGCAGGAGTTGGTCGAGAACGGCCCGCCCGATGGTGCCGACGAGGTCGATGATGGTGCCGGCGAGGACGTTCGCGGCCTGGATGATCTGATCGCGGGCGGCTTGCAGGGCGATGCTGAAGCTGGCCCGGTCGGGGTCGAGGTCGGGCCTGGCGTGCGCGGCGTCGGCGATGGCGATCCGGATGATCTGGTAATTGCTGAGCAGGGCGTAGACCTCCTGGGCGATGCCGGGCATGGTGCGGGCGCGGAGCACGCGGCGGCCGAGCATGGATTTCTTGATCGCGAAGTAGGCCGATTCCACTTCCCATCGCTCGTGATACAGCTTGACCAGGTCGAAGGCGGGATAGCGGCGATGGTCGAGCAGGCTGGTGGCCAGCCGGTAGACACCGGTGCGCCGTCCGGCTGCGGTGGCGATGGTGATCTCGCATTCCACGATGCGCACCGGCACCGGTCCGATCAGCGACAGGAACGAGCCGTCGGGCAGGCGTCGCAGCATCGGCGGCTTGCGGGTGGCGGTCAGCCGGGCCAGGAAGGCCGCCGGGGTGTCGGCGACGGCGGTGAGGAAGGCGTTGGTGGCAAAGCCGCGGTCCATAGGACGATCATCTGCTCGCGCAGACAGCGCAGCAGCCGGGTGCCCTGGTGGGTCTCACTGGCGGTGCGGGGGCCGAAGGTGGCGTCGATGATGGCTCGGGTTCCGCAGGCGACCAGGGCGACCAGCAAGATCTGCGGGTAGCCAGATGTGGCGTACTGGTTGGAGCCCTTGCCCAGCCGGGCGCGCGTGGCCGGATCGTCGGGCACGTCTAGGTAGGTGCCATCGATCGCGACCACCAGCAACCCGGCCCAGCGCGCGCCTGTGGTCCGGATCGCGCTGGCCGGTCCGCGCAGCAGGTCGAAGAGGGCACGTACGGGAGCCACGCCGAGCCGGGTGCGAGCATGCCACAACGCGGTGGCGGTGACGTGGGGAATCGGCAGGCCGGCCAACGCTGCGGTGAGTTTGCGCCAGACGGCCAGGTAGCCGCATTCCTCGAACAACGCCGCTGTCAGTAGCAGATAGACCACCACTCGAGCGGGTAACTACGCAATCGCCGCTTAACGGCCCCGCACTCGGCCAGAGCCGCATCGACCATCTCAAACGGCACGATCTGGGTTAACTCACCCAGATGTCCCGGGGCGTGCAAGCCGTTGGCTACCGCGATCTCGCGGGTGATGACACATTGATCAGACAGCGGAGCTCCTCAGGTCGAACGGTTGGTCTTGGCAGACGTCGTTCTACCGGAGCTCCGCTTCTTTCGCTCAGCGAGCCATCACATCGAGATCATCCCTTGCCTACAGGCACGCGCGTCTTAACTTCACGGCCTTGGCCAAAAGCCCGCCACCGGGGCATCCGCGCTGGGAAGACCGCGGTGAGCTGAGAGCCTCCGACGAGAACGGGCCGGCGGTGTGGACGCTGGACACGCTCACCGACGCGGCCCGTGGGGCCGGCATCGACGTGCACCGCTCCCAGGTCCGCCGGATCCTGCTGAAGGAGGGGGTGAGATGGCGCCGTACCCGATCCTGGACGACCAGCAAGGCCCCCGAGTTCGCCGCAAAAGAACGATGATCGTCGGCCTGTACACCGATCCGCCCGCCGACGCGGTCGTGGTGTGCGCCGACGAGCTGGGGCCGATCGTTCCCCGCTCCTTTGCGCCCGGACCGGCCTGGTCGCCCGATGGCCACCGGATCAAAGCGCCGCTGGACTATGCCCGAGGACCGGACAAGACCTGGGTGTACGGCGCCCTGCGCATCGCCGACGGCACCGCGCTGACGATGACCGCTCCGTCCCGCAACAGCGCCTGCTACCAGCAGTTCCTGCAACAGGTAGAGGACGCCAACCCTGGAGACGGCGACATCTGGGTGATCGCCGACAACCTGTCCAGCCACAACAGCGTGGCCACCCGGGAATGGCTGGCCGGCCATCCCCGGATCCGGCACGCGTTCATCCCGATCGGGGCTTGCTGGCTCAATATGCAAGAAGCCTGGTGGCGTATCTTCCGACGGCACGCCTTGGCCGGGGTGTCCTTCGCCGACCGCGACGACATCGCTTACGCCACCCGCATCGCCACCACGCAGCTCAACCAGCAGGCCAAGCCCTGGGTATGGGGACGTCCACCGCCGTCTCCCCGCTACCTACGTCGACGGTTGGTCTATGCTCTTTGAGGAACGCAGCACTAGGGCCGGTGCCGGTGCGGACGCGGGAGGCGTCTTCGCGGTAGGTGACGTCGCGGATGTGGTGCAGGGCCTCGACGCACCAGTGTCCGCGGATAACAATTGTCGACCTTGTACAGGCGAACGCGGTCAGGGGCCGGTGACTATCTCACCGAACGGTGACGGCAACCCTGACGGCAACCCGCGCGGACAGCCAGGTCCGTCGGGGCAGGTCGCCGTCACGTTGAGGGATCGACGCGTACGCCGGCCGCCGATTCACCGTCGGCTGGAAGATCACCGACGTCGACGAGGCCGCGATCGCCAAGCTCCCCGCCAGCGCCTGGCACGCCGCCGTCCGCCAGGACGGCCGGGTACACCCCCACGCTCACGTCGCCGAACTGACCGGCCTGGACCAACGCGCCACAGCCTGGGGCGTGCGCCTGCTGGTACGCCGGGTCAAGCCCTCGGCTCGCGACGCCCGCCAACTGACGGAACTGGAGACCAAGACCGGCTGGAAGTACGCGATCATCGCTACCAACCTCGGCCCGCGCGGACTGCGCGGCATCCCCGGCAGCCACCACGTGCAGTTCATCGACGCTGTCCATCGCGATCACGCTGAGGTCGAAGACCGGGTACGCACCAACAAGGCCGTGGGCCTGCGCAACCTGCCCTCCAAGACGTGGAATGTGAACGTCGGGTGGGTACTGGCGGCCAACCTCGCCGCTGACCTGGATGCCTGGACCCGGCTCCTCGGTCTGCATGACGAGCCCGCACTCGCCCGCGCCGAACCACAGACACTGCGCTACTGCCTGAGGCACCTGCCCGCCCGCCTGGTCTGTCACGCCCGCCAGCGGATCGTGAAGATCAGTACCACCTGGCCGTGGAAGCACGCCTTCCTGACTTGCTGGCAGCGGCTCAGCGCCCTGCCAGCACCCACCTGACCATTGCCAACGCGTCCCCCAGATCCCGGAAGGAGGAGTGCCGGTTTCATCGCGGCCCGTGGAACCGCCGCCCGCCCGAGCGTCCCGGGCAGATTGCCGTGCCACCATCCACAGCGAACAGGACGATCAGGCGGAAACCTCCACCAGCCGAAACTGATCAGGAGGGACGGCCACCCGTGAGTCATCGAGGTCAACGAGCCTGATCAGGCAAGCAAGCAGAACCAATTTTTCCGGGACTCGATCAATTCCCCGGAATCAACGAGCCGGCGGCATTCCGCGAGAATATCCTCTCGACTGCTGCGTTCTCCGGAAACGGCCTCCCAATGCATGACCATGCGCCAGTCATCGAAAATTTCGCGGCCCTTTTCGTCAATATCCACATCGACTTCTCGGCCTCGGGTATCCGCCATCCAGCAGCCGATTCCGTGAACTGAGTAGCGCGTCCCGTCCTCAAGCGTGCCATCCCGTGGAACAGCCCCCCGCTGCGCCATATGGACCACGTCCTCGATGCTGTCGGCATCAGCGATCTGAGCAATGACCCGATCACGAAGAGAACGCAGCGCGGCCTCGAAAGACCGCACTGCGTCGATCGCTGTCCATTCAGTCACTAACGAAGCCTATCAAAGCCCACGACAGACCAGGACTCCAGAACGTCTTCGATATCCCGGTAGCCCTTGAACGGAAGCTCCACCACCCTGTATGGCACGTCGATCTCGGCACGCTTCGCCGCCGCTATTCGATGGTGCCCGTCCACGACGAAAAGTTTGGCGTCGTGCTCCACTACAGAGATCGGGTCGCCTTGCCATCCATCAGCGCGCATGCTCTGCGCTAATGCCCGCACGTTCCGAGAGGAAGCATTCCCTTGGATCGAGTGTGTCCTTTCGAATTCCCAAGGAGAGGCGGTTCCGCAGTTGTGAACGAGTACGGGAGCTGTCCCGGCCAGCACGTAGTACGTGTGGGTGTCGGCGATGGTCAGGTCATAGACGGCCGGGTGATTGCGCTGCACGGTGGTGCCGACGACCTGGGCCGTCGCGCCACTGGGAGTGCGCAGACGATCGGCACCCGTCAGATGATCGGCGCGGACCCACTGGCGGTCCTTGGTGTCCCAGAACAGGTGGTGTTCGGTGGCAAGGATGACGCCGGTCTCGTCGCCCTTCTTGCCGTCGGTGTCGACCGTGATCTGGACGAGATTGAGGTAGCCGACGCCCGAGAAGGCGGCGACAACCGGCTTCGGCACGGTCCTGCCCGTCAGCGGGTCGGTGGCCAGGACCTTGTCGCCGGGCCTGATCCGCTCGATCGCCTTGCTGGTGCCGTCCGCCAGCTTGACCATGGTGCCCGCGGCGAAACTGTTGCAGCCGGATCGTGCCCCGGACGTGGCTCGTGTCTTGCCCGCTGCCCTGCCCGCTGTCCTACCCACCGCGGCCTTGCCCGCCGCGGCGCCCGCGGATTCGCCGCCTCCGGCCGCTGCGCCGCCGCCGCGGCCCAGGGCGTTCCTGGCTTTGCTGGCCGCCTTGCTCGCCGCTCCGGCGACGGCCCTGCCGGTCGCTGTAGTGGCGAGTTTGCCGAGTGCTGCGCCCACGCCCTTGCCGACGGCGCCGCCTACCGCACCGGAGATGGCGCCGACCGCTGCGGCCTTGAACGCGCCCCCGGCGCTCCATTCGTCACGCGGTGTCGAGACCAGATAGCCCGCCAGGTTGCCTGCCGCTCCGCCCGCGGCGGCGCAGCCGATGCTGCCGACTCCTCCCGTAGCCACCTCGCAGCCGACCGTGACGACGACCGAGACGGTCACGTTGACGATGGTGGCCTTGTGCTCGTGCCAGATCTTCTTCGCCTTGCAGCCGAAGCTCCAGCGACCGCAATGGGGAGGGCTGCTCGGCGGAGGAGGTGGCGAGTACGAGCCTCCGCCACCGCCGCCACCGCCACCGCTTCCGCCTCCTCCACCGGAAGGCGGGTTGCAGGGGTTTGACGGGATGACACCGCACTGGGTACCGCCGTCGTACATCAGCCCCGTGGGGTCGGAGCCGGTGACCGGGTTGTTGTCGGCATAGGCGTAGCCGTTCCAGCTCTGCGGGTCTGAGACATCGAAGACGGGGTCGACGGAGATGAAGCGGCCGGTTTCGGCGTCGTACTCGCGGGCGCCGAGGTGGGTCAGGGCGGTGGCCTCGTCGATGATGCCGCCGACGAAGCCCTTCTGGCCGGGCCAGGACGCCGGTGCGAGGCCGCGTTGCTGACCGAACGGGGTGAAGCGGCGGCGGCTCGTCTCCTGCGTGGAGGTGTCATCGACCGAGGTGTCAGCGGTGCCGTGATGGTCGGCGCCGAGCCAGGTCACGCCCTTGCCGGTACGGGTGGCGATGGTCTGCCCGGCGAAGTCGTAGTAGCGGGTCGCGCTCTTGGCGCCGGTCTTGGTGTCGAGCCGGATCTCCATGCCGGCGACGTAGAGGGTGGTGGAGGTGGGGTCGCGGCGGATGAGCCGTTCGCCGTCGGCGTCGTAGAGGTAGGTGCTGACGCCGGAGGGGTCGGTCGATTTGGCGAGGTGGCCTTCGATGTCCCATTCCAGCAGGCGGCCTGAGCCGCGTTCGGTGGTGTTGCCGGCCTTGTCGTAGGTGTAGGTGTCGATCTGACCGTCGCGCGGGCCGCCCTCATACGCGACGGAGGTCAGCGTGTGCGGTTGCGGTTTGCCCGGTCCGGCGTAGGTGTAGGTCTTGGTGATGTCCCCGGTCGCCTGGTGGTCGATCTCCTTGGTACGGTTGCCGACGGAGTCGTAGGCAAAGGACTGCCAGTACGATGCGGGCCCGCCAACGATGTTCTGAGCAGGGGCGGCGGCGCAGTCACCGGTCGTCGTCGTCCAGGCGTCGGTCAGGCGTTGCAGGTAGTCCTGGCGGAAGCACTGCACGTCGGGTGTCTGGCCGGAGGGCGTGTCGGCGATCTTGGTGATGTTGCCGGACGGGTCGTAGGTGTAGTTGGTGTCGGCCACCGAGATGGGGGCGGTCTCCCGCTCGAACACCGAGCGGGTGAGCCGGTTGGTGCCCTCCTCGTAGAAGTTGGTCTCCTTGACCCGCTTCAGGCCGGTGCTCATCGTCATGTCGAGGACCTGGCCGAGCTTGCCGTAGGTCGTCGAGGTGACGTAGTTGGTCAGGCCCCGCATGGTGGTCGGGTTGCCGAGCTGGTCGTAGTCGTACAGGAGCGTCTCGCCGAGCAGGCCGCCGGCGGCGGGCAGCACGGTGCGGTGCACGGTGCCGTCGGGGTTGTAGTCGGTGGTGGTCTTGTACGTGCTGGCCAACCCGCCTTCGGCGGCGGGTATGACGGTCTGGGTGCCGGTGGGCCGGTAGGCGTTGTCGTAGCCGGTGACCGAGCTGGTGTAGGCGTCCATGGCGCCGGTGGCCGCGTTCTTGACATAGCGGGTGGAGCCGGTCGGCTGGCCCTTGACCACGGTGCCGTCGGGCAGCTTGTCGAACGTCCACTCGGCGAGCTTGGTGCCCGAGGCTGAGGTGCCGGCGTATTCGGCGGTCTTGCGGCCGAGGGCGTCGTAGGTGAGGAACAGACTGGAGCCGCGGGCGTCGGTGACCGTCGTAAGCAGGTCGTTCTTGTCGTCGTAGGTGAGCTTGGCGGTGCCCTTGTCGGGGTCGTCGACCTGGACCATCCGGCCGCGCAGGTCGTAGTGGTAGGTCCAGACGTTGCCCGCGGTGTCGGTGATGGTGGCAGGCTGTCCGGCGCGGGTGTAGGTGTACTTGGTGGCGTCGTAGTCGCCGGTCGGGGCGTCGCCCTTGTACTGGCGGACCTCTGTGGTCTCGCCCTGCCCATTCGTGATCTTCGTGATGGGGGTGGAGCCGGCGGGCGGGTCGACGCTGATGCGGTCGCCGCCGTACGTGGTAGTGGTGCGCCACTGCTCGGTGCCGCGCTTGCGGAAGATCTGCGCGGTCGGCCACTCCATGCCGTTGTAGACGGTGACGTTCTGTCCGGGCACGTCGTCGTCGCTGTCCGGGACCCACAGCGTGCTGCCGGGATTGCCCTCGGTGTAGTAGTCGGCGTTGGTCTTGTAGACCAGGCCGCGGGTGTCGTAGAGCGTGTCGTTGATCAGTCGGCCGCCGCCCGGCGCGGGCTCCTGCTTCTGCCTGGGGCGCAGGAGTCCGTCGTACAGGGCGTACCCGGTGGTGTAGGTGGCGCCGTCGGCGCGCAACGTCGCGGTGGAGACGGTGGTGGGGCCGTCGGCGCGGATCTGGTAGCCGAACTTCATGTTCGGGGTCGAGGCGTAGCTGGTCTTGGCGTGGCCGGGCAGCCAGACGCCCGTCAGCCTGCCGAGCGGGTCGTAGGCCAGGTCGGCGCGTTTGCCGTTGGCGTCGGTGGTCGCGGTGGCCAGGCCCCAGGCGGGCTCGATCTCGGTGGTGGTGACGTGGCCGAGGGCGTTGGTCTCCTGCTTGGCTGTGACCAGGCCGGTGGCCGGGGTGTAGGACGTCCTGGTGGTGGTGCCGTTGACGTCGGTGACCACCAGGGGGCGGCCGTAGACGTCGAAGGTGGTGGAGCCGGCGGTGACGTACTGGGGGCCGCCGTTCCAGGAGCCGAGCTTCTCGGTCCTGGTGACGTCGCCCTTTGACGGTGCCGCGCCGAAGGTCCCGCCGTCGTAGTACTTGCGAACGTCGGAGGTCACGTCGGCCGGTCGGTCGGGAGTGACGGTGCACGCCTTCGTGACAGTCTCGACGCGGGTGGCGTAGGAGATCATCCAGCGGGCGGCGTCGCGGGCGTAGGTGGTGCGGATGCACTGGTCGTCTTCGTCGGTGGCCTGGTCGCCGAGGTCGTTGACCTGGGTGGGCAGGCCGTCGCCGTTGTAGTCGGTGTCGGTCGTGTTGTACCGCCAGCCACCCGACGCCAGCGCGGTGCGGGTGCGCTCCTTGTCCTCGCGCACCATGCTCGCCGTGGTGGTCCCCCACGAACGCACCCGCTTGGCGGTCTGCTTCGTCCAGTAGCCGGTGATCGTGCCCGTCATGGCGGGCCCGGTGGGGCCGTCGTAGCGGATCTCCTCGCGGACGCGGCCCTGCAGCGGCTCGGCGTCGTCCACGGCCGTGCCCGTGGAGTCGATGACCTTGACGTCGCGGGTGCCACCACCGGACAGTTCGTCGCCGTCCATGCCGCGGAAGTAGGTGAACTCGGCTTTGGAGCGCTGCTCACCCGGGGCGCCGCGCAGTACCCGTACCTTGCCGTAGCCGCGCCACTGTGACCAGGTCTTGTACTTCTCCTTGGTCAGCCCGTCGTCGTCATCGTGGTGCCAGGCGCCGCCGCCTAAGTATTCGTAGGTCTCCAGCACGTCGGGGGCGCCGCCGGTGCGGTCGATCTGCTGGACCTGGGTGACGACGTACTTGTGGAACCAGTCGAGCTTGGGTGAGGTGGCGCCCTCTGGCGACCAGTACTGCGGGTAGCAGCGGCGGGTGTTGTAGTCGGGATCGGGGGTGCTCCCGGCGGTGCAGTCCTCGTCGGAGTAGGCGATGGACAACGCGCCGCCGGTCTCGTTGTCGATCGCGGAGACGCGCCACTTGGTCAGCGGCGGCCGTCCTTCCAGGGCGTCGACCCGGTTGGGGCGCTGCACGCCGGCGAACCTCACCGGCGGCAGGGACGCCGTCCCGCCGACCTTGCCGGTGTGCTGGATCCCGGCCAGCCACAGCGCCGCCGCCGTGCCGTCGCCGGGCGCGCGCATCTGCTGGTCGAGGGTCCAGGTGTCGACGTCCTTGTACGCGCTGCCGGACAGTACCTGGGTGGTGACGGACGCCAGCCGTTTGCGCGTCCAGAACGTGGGTGAATACCGGTCGAGGCATTTGTCGCCGGAGTCGCAGTTCTGGTCGTAGGGGACGTCGGGCCAGTACTTGGCGTTGTCCTTGGTGAACTTGCTGTCGGCGCAGTCGAAGCTGGAGGTCGGGATGCACCGCTCTTTGACGTCGAAGTTCACGCGGGCCGGGGCCGAGGTGGAGAAGATCGCGTCGGAGCGCTGGCCGTAGTCGATGCGCTTGAGGTAGCCGCCCCGGTCGTAGACGGTGGGAGTGCCGTTGGGCACTCCGTCGGTCAGGGTGGTGACGTCGCGGCGGTAGTAGTTGGTCTCGCGGCCGTACCAGAAGGTGCTGACGGTGCCGTGCGGGTCGACGACGTAGTCGAGGTTCCACCGCCAGGCCTGCCGGCACCAGGAGTCGGAGAAGGAATCCTTGTGGCAGGGCTCCCCGTCGTCGTCGCCGAACACCGGAACCGTCCACGCCGACTGGGTCTCGGCCTTGCCGCTCGCCCAGCCCGGCAGGTGGTTGCGGCCGAAGTAGTACTGCGTGCCGTCGGGGGTGGTGACGCGCCAGTACTCGCCGTCGTCGTCGCCGTTGTCGGCTCCCGACAACTTTTCGATCTTGGAGCCGTCGTCGTCCTTCGGCTGCCAGGTGCCGGTGGCGTCGTCCAGGATCAGTTCGGTCGCCTGGCCGTTGAGTGACAGGGTGGCGTTGTGGTTGCCCCAGCACTGGTCGTTGCGCTTGGGGGTCACGCCGTCGTCGGCGCACGCCTTGTACCTGCGCTCGACGAATCCGGGCCAGTAGTCGAAACCCTCGCCGATCCAGGACGCCTGGTTGTTGGTGGCCACCGTGCGGCCGTCAATGCTCCCGGAGGAGTACACGAAGCCGATGTTCGGGGTCGGGCCGCCCGGGGTGGGCGGCAGCCGGAGCGGATAGGACCAGGAGAAGGCGCCGCTCTGGTTGCTGACGCTCCAGGTCGCCGACGGCGACAGCGAGGTGGCCTCGTACGTGCCCGCCGCGCCGGACGGGGCGGCCTCGGCGGCCAGCGTGGTCGCGCCCGTGGCAAGGGCGACGTCGGCGGCCAGCCGGCCGGTCTTGACATTGTTGCTCGTCGGCAGGGGTGTGCGGGTCTGGCATTCGGGCAGGTCGGGCGTGGTGGCTGCGCACGCCGGGAGTTGGACCAGGCGCAGGCGGGAGGCCCAGTCGCCGCCGATGGCGTACCGGAAGGCCGAGTAGTCGACCTCGACGGATAAGCGAGCTGGGGCGTTCTGGGCGGTGAGCTGGATGCCGAGGCCCTTGATCTGCGATCTGTCGGCGGTGCGTGCGTCGAGCGTGCGCACCTGGACGGTGGTGGCCCCCTGCGCGCCCTTCGATCGGGTGGAGGGCGCGGTCCGGCCCAGCCAGACGGGCAGGCTTCCGGCTCGTGACCTGGCCCTGCCGTCGCTCGGCGCGGTCGCGCCCGCTGTGGCGGGGTTCTCTGCGCTGTGGGACGGCGTGTCGCCGGATGCCGGGACGGTCACGGTCGCGGTGCCCGGTTGCGGCCAGGACACGGCGGGCGCGTCCTTGAGGTCGTATCCGGTGCCCGGGTCCGTCAAGGGCCCGCGTGCCTTGGCGGTGCGGCCGGGCACCGGATGTTGCTCCTGGGCCTGCTGCCAGGCCGGGTCGTCGGTCGCTTGAGCGGCGATCGGCGCCGTCAGCGTTGCCGGCACCACGACGGCCAGGATGGCGGCGATCTGGATCCAGCCTCGCCTAGAACCGGACACGGCTTTCCTCCCGAGGGGGCGTCGGTGAGCGTGTGGAGCGTGGGTCTAGTCGTCGATGGGCAGGTTCATCGCGATGTTGATGACCTGGCGGTCGGTCAGGGTGCCGGTGTAGGCGCGGACGTCGTCGATGTCGCCGCTGAAGTAGTCCACGGCGGCGCTCTTGTACTTGGCGCGGCCGATCTGCAGCGCGCCTGCCGCCCATCCGCCGGTGACAGGGCGCTGGTCGTTGAGCTGGCCGTTGACGTAGAGGCGGATCTGCTTGGCCTGCTCGTCGTAGACGCCGGCCAGGTGGGTCCAGGTGTTGAGCGCCGAGCAGTCGATGGGCTCGGCCGAGGTGGCGTGCGTCAGGGTGCCGCTGGCGGCGTCAGGGGTGGTCGAGAACGACCAGTGCGGCACCGCGACGCCGTTTTCGGCGATGAGCCGGTAGCCGAGGTAGAAGGAGCTGTAGGTGGCTCCGTCCTGGGCCAGGACGGTCATCGCGTGGCTCGGCAGCACGCAGGTGTCGTCGCCTGACAGGCGCACCCAGGCCGTCACGGCGTAGCTGTGGTCGGTGCGGAGCGGCGCCGACGGGGTGGCCGCGTAGCCGGTGGTGCCGTTCAGGCTGAGCGCGCCGCCGCCGTCGAAGCCGTCGCCGGTCCAGATGGCGCCGCCGCCGAGCGCTGCGGGCCAGCGGCTGTCGGTGGAGTTGACCGCCGTGGTACCGGTAGTCTCCTCGAACTTCCACCAGCCGCGCTGGATGGGCGGCTGTTTGGCCATGGCGGCGATCTCGTTGCCGAGCGCGGGGTCGTTGACGGTACGCGGGTCGTCGGACAACTCCCGCTGCCAGATCTTCACCTCGTCGATGTCGCCGGCGAAGTTCTCGATGTAGCTGCCGTGCGACTGCACCCGCCCGAGCTGCAACGGGCCGGTCGCGTCCCACGGCGGGTACGGGAAGGCGCCCGTCGTCGTTTGCAGGATGCCGTTGACGTACAGCCGCAACTGCCGTTCCGGCGCGTCCCACACCCCGGTCAGATGCGTCCAGATCCCGGTCGTCGGCTCGGCGTCGCTGATCGCCCGCACGATGGTCATGTCGTCGACGTCGGCGTTGAACTTGCTGAAGATCCACCGCTTGTAGCCGGAGGAGTAGTAGAGCTGGAAGCCCGAGCCGCGCACGGCGTTCTGGCTGACCACGGTGGAGTTCTTGGTCTTGTCGTTGAGCAGTACCCAGGCCGAGACGCTCATGCTCCTGTTGGTGTGCACCACCGGGCCCTCCGTGCTGCCGTACCCGGTGCTGCCGTCCAGGCGGACTCCGCCGGCCACGCGGCCGCCTGCCCAGGTGGTGCCACCGGCGAGCGTCAGGGGGTGGGTCGTCGCCGCGGAGTCGGCCGCCGTGGTGCCCGCGGTCTCGTCGAGCCGCCAGTGGCCCTCGGGGCCGAATCCGGCGTTGACGTAGAAGCTGTAGACGGCGGGGGTCTTGCCGACGTTGCCCGCCCGGTCCACCGGGAAGACGAACAGGGCGTTCAGCCAGTCGTGGCGGGGCGCGACCCGCATGTTCACGATGGTCTGCCCGGCCGGGATCGAGATCTGGGTGGCGGGGGTGGCCAGCGCCGGGTCGTCGAGCGCCCATCGGAAGGCCGACACGTCGCTCTCGCCGTCGCCGGGAGCCAGCGTGAATCCGCCCGCCCACCCCACGCTGCCCTGCCAGACGTCCGGAGTGTCGGCCGGGTAGTCGAGGGAGCTCACCTTGGGTACGGTGGCCGGGTCGATCGTGTCCACCGTGAACTCACACCACTTGCTCCACGCGCTGGAGTCGGTGCCGTCGTAGGCCTTGACCTTGTAGCCGTAGGTGTGGCCGGTGGTGAGCCCGGCCAGCTTGACCGAGTGGTCGGTGGCCGAGGTGGTGTACTTGTAGGCGGTCCTGCCGTCGCCGGGCATGGTCGAGGTGATGTCGTCCCACACGCCGGTGGCCGCGTTGTAGTGGTGCAGGACGAACTCCGCCCGTACGCCGTCGTTGGCCTTGTCCGGGTCGTAGATCCGGGCCTTGAGCTGGAGCGGGTTGGCCGCGTCACCGGCGTTGACCGCCGGTCGGGCCGCTCCGGTGACGCAGGGCGTGGCCGGGTAGGTGCCGATCCCCGACGGTGCCGCCGGCGGGGTGTTGTAGTCGATGACCAGCTTCGGCGCGCTGCTGAAGCCCTTCCACCCCCACACGCCGCTGCTGCTGTCGTTGGAGTCCCTCAAGCCGAACGTCGTGTTCGACCAGCCGCTCTTGGCGGCTTTGACGATCGCGCCGGTGACGTTGAACTCGATGCCCTTGTCCGGGCAGGAGGAGCTGTAACCGGCGTCGGAGGCCACGCTGTCCAGATGGTCACTCCAGGACGGCTGGCGGTTCCAGGTCGTCGAGGTGGAGATGCCGCCGGTGAGCCACAGCTGCACGGCCTGCGGGTCAGAGGTGCAGCCCCAGGACTTGACCTGCGTGATGCGGAACGTGGCCTTGAGGATGTGCTTGCCGTTGACGTTGTTGGAGTCCATCCGGAAGAACGACCGCTTGAGGCCGCTGCCGTAGTTGCCGGCTTCCGGCATGTGGCTGGAGTTCCAGTACTCCTGGGCGGGATAGGACTTGTCCACGTATGTCCAGGCGAGCTTCGAGCCTGACCACTGCGGGTCAATGTAAACAGGGTAGGTCGTGCCGGGAGAGGTCAGCAGGCTCTTGTCCGGCGTGATCGTGATGCGGTCCCGGGCCACGTCCACCCCCATGACGGCTTGCCTGCCCTCGCTCGACGGCCCGGCCTTGAGCATCGCGGGGGCAGCTGTCGTACTGGAGGAGTCCCACATCCTCGGCGTCGGCGCGTGGAACAGTTCGGTTCCCGACTCGGTGACGGCGCTGAGGCCGCCGGTCGCCGTCTTGCGCACCGTCAGCCCGTCCGCGCGCAGGCCGAAGGCGAGCTGGTTCAGCGCGGGGTTGGCGGCGGCCTGCCTGGTCTTGACCACGAGAACCTCGGAGAAGCCGAGAACCGACGCGGTGACCTTCAAATCGACGCCGGGCAGCACCTCGCCGTAGGTCGCGGTGTCTCCTTCGAGCACCGGCTTGGGCAGGCTTCCCGGCCAGGTCATCGCGACCGAACGCCCGTCCTCTCCGATGGCGGCCAGCGGTGCCGCCCCGCCGCCGGAGAACGTCAGCTCCAGCGGCGTCGCCACCGTCCGCACACTTCCGTCCGCGGCGAAGACCAGACTCGGGTCGACGTCGGCCCACTCGCCGCCGCGCCGTACCCGTTCGGGCAGCGCTGAGGTCTGCGAGGTGAACGTGCCGTCGGGGTTGGCGAACACCTGGCGGTTCTCCGTACGCAGAGACCAGACCTCGACCTGCTGCTTCGTGCTGCGCGCGCGGTCGAGGGCTTGCCGTTCCGTCTGCGCGGGGACGTCCCCCGTCGCCGCGCGTACGGGCGTCGTCGTCACGGCTACGGCGCCCAGGCAACCGGCCATCAGCGACAGGACGACGGCAAGGATTCCACCACGGGTACGGCGGCGCATGAAGCCTCCAGAGAATCGGCGTGACGGATTTCCACGGAGTACTCATCGGTGCCCGCCGCAGGGAAGGTGCCGGCGATCCGAAACGCGACCATTCTGAAACAGGCCGATCGAACCGGCGTCAACCTGCCGGATGAAGATCGCTGCAACCTCTGCCGTAGGGCGCCGGCCCGGCGGGTAAACCAGCGCGGTAGGCAGGCCGCCGGTCTACCGCACAAGTCGTCGTTCTGATCAACCGGGTGGTGCATGAGAGGTGGAGGGATTGGCGGCTAGCATGCGCTGATGCACGCAAAGGTGCTGTCGTCCGTGCGACGGCTCGCCGTGAGGAATCCCTTCATCGTCGACCTGCTGTTCAGCCTGCTGGTCACCGGTGCCACGCTGGCCTTCGCGGCCGCGCTCAGAGCGGGGGCAGGCGACTGGGAGTACGCGCGGCGTCCGATGGACGCCGTGGGCGTAGGGCTGACCCTGGTGGGCAACCTCGCCCTGGCGTGGCGGCGGAAGGCGCCGCTCACCGTACTGGCGATCTCCTGCACCGTGACGGCCGTCTTCCACACGGCCGGCTACAACGCCAGGCTCAACGACGTGGCGCCGCTGCTGGCCCTCTACACCGTGGCCAGCCGCCGGCTCCCGGCCGTATCGCTCCCGTGCGCGCTGGTGGTGGCGGGCCTGTGGTGGCACGCCGCCATCCTCGGCCCGGACGACTTCATCTGGCCGAACATCGCGCAGACGAGCGTCATGGTGGCGGTCGCGTGGTCGTTCGGCACCAGCACCCGGATGCTGGTCGAGCGCAACCGGCGGCTGGCCGAGCTCAGCGCCCGGCTGCGCCGGGAGCAGGAGGACCGGGCCCGGCGGGCTGTCACCGAGGAACGGGTGCGCATCGCCCGCGAGCTGCACGACGTGGTCGCCCACCACATGTCGGTCATCGTGATCCAGGCCGGGCTGGCCCGCTACGTCTTCGGCTCCGACCCCACCACCGCCCGCGGCGCACTGGCCACCATCGCCGACACCGGCAGCGAGGTCATGGGCGAGATGAGACGGCTGCTGGCGGTCTTACGCGTGGACGCCGACGACGACCCCGACGCCGACAACTATGCCCCCGCACCCGGCCTGCAACGGCTCGGAGCGCTGGCCGAACGGGTACGCGCCGCGGGAGTGCCGGTGGAGGTGTCGATCACCGGCTCGGTGCGCCCGCTGCCACCCGGCATCGACGTGTGTGCCTACCGGGTTGTGCAGGAATCCCTTACCAACGTGCTGAAACACGCGGCCCCGGCCACGGCGCGCATCTGCGTGCACTATGGAGCCGAACTGGAACTACGCATCAACGACGACGGAGCCGGAGCATCCGTCGCCCCCGGAGGTGACGGCCACGGCTTGATCGGCATGCGGGAACGCGTCAAGCTCTACAAGGGAACGATCAAGGCCGGACCCCAACCCTCGGGCGGGTTCGAGGTCGTGGTCACCCTGCCTCTGTCGTCCCCGGGCCAAGACGATCGGCCCGCCGAGTCGCACGGTGAGCCGAACACATGATCAACGTACTCGTCGTCGATGACCAGATCCTCGTCCGCGCCGGCCTGGCCGCGCTGATCCGGGCCGCGCCCGGCCTCGACGTCGTTGGGGAGGCGGCGACCGGTGAGGAGGCCGTGGCCCTCGCGGCGGCCACCCGGCCCGAGGTGGTCCTCATGGACATCAGGATGCCCGGCATGAACGGTGTCACGGCTACCGAGCACATCCTGGCGGCCGGCTCCGTACAGCCACCGCGGGTGCTCATCTTGACCACGTTCGACCTCGACGAGTACGTCTACCACGCGCTGCGAGCCGGCGCGTCGGGTTTCCTGCTCAAGGACACGCCGCCGGAGCGGCTCATCGCCGCCATCCACACCGTGGCCTGCGGCGACATGTTGTTCGCGCCGAGCGTCACCCGGCGGCTGGTCGAGGCGTACACGCAGCACGCCGCCCCGAGCACCGCCACCCGGCCCACTCCGATACTGGACCTTCTCACCTCGCGTGAGGCGGAGGTACTCAAGCTGGTGGGGCACGCGCTGTCCAACACCGAGATCGCCGCCCGGCTGTGCGTCAGCGAGGCCACGGTCAAAACTCACCTCAACCGGGCCATGACGAAGCTGAACCTGAGCAGCCGCGCGCAGGCGGTGGCCAGGGCGTACGAGTCCGGCCTGGTCACCCCGGGCCGGGAGACCGCCACGCCCGCATGACGTCTGAACTGCCAACTCTCCTCACAAAGCAGGACGACGGTGCCACCGTCGGGCCGGATGCCCATGATGGTGACCTCCGGGCGGCCTGCCATGAAGACGACATGGACCCGGGCCCGGTTCTCCCTCGGCGTGTCACCCGAGCAGAGGCGTTCGGGCATGCCGGCGCCCCAGGCGAGGTGGAGGTTGGCATCGGTTGGCGACCGTGGCACGATCGACCGCTGTCGGGGAGATCATAGCGGTCGGGTCCGGAGGGGGATGAGCGAGTTATCGGCGGGGCCGCGCGGCTATCAGAGCGGGGCCCATCGTGCGGCCCGCGTCGGGCTGGTGGCGGGGCTGTGCGCTGTGGTCGTTTCGGGATTGCTGCCCTGGGTCGCGCCGGCCCGGCCGGGAACGGCCGTACAAGCCGAGGGATTCATTCCGGGTTTCGGCCAAGCTGTGGCCGGCCATCTGGGGCTGTCCTATCTGGACGTTCATCGCGCTGTTCCGGTGATGCTTCTGGTGACGTTCGGGTTCGCGGGTGGCGCGGTCATCGCGTCGTCGCTGGCGGCGATCGCCCTGATCCGGCCGTCAGGTGGCGTTCATGTGCTGGGCGCCGCACTCGCTGCAGCGGACGTTGTCGCGTGCGGTGCGGCCATCCTGCCGTCTCATCCCGATTTAGTCCCCAGTATTGGACCTGTGGCGGGCGCGATCGGATTCTTCATACTCGCGACCTGCCAGGCCGTGCTGGCGTGGGGGTGAGAGACCGGCGTCACCGAGGCGACGCCCCGCGCTTCACCCGACGGGGCCGTCAGATCGAGCGCGGCCCCGTGGTGCGAGACGCGGAAGAGGCCATGCCCTCGCCAGCATGGACGGGCTCGTGGTGCTCTTCCCCGCCCACGTCACCCGCTGCTGGGCACGGCCGGACATCGCCTACCTGCCGGTCACCGATCTGGAGCCGCTGCCGTACGCGCTGGTGTGGCGGAGGGAGGCGGAGAGCGAGCCCATCCGGGTCCTGGCCGGGATCATCCGTGACCTGGGCCCTCTCCCGTCGGCCTCTCCCGGCTCTTGATGTCGTCCGTAACCCTCGGGTGGGATCTGATGCCAAGCGGGCCGGGTGTTGCCTGGCTGTGCGCAAATTCGCGCTGTCCCCGATGGGCAGGTGAGTGGCGGCGTCGCAGTTGTAGGAGCCGACCCGGACAATTACGAGAGATCGAAGGGGGCGGGGGAGTGGCCTTCCCAGATCTGGCGGGATGCCTGTTCGGGGTAGGGCAGAGTCTTCGACTCGGTGTCCAGGACGCGGGTGAGGTGCCCGCCGGGCCGGTGGGCGGACCAGCCCGCGTCGCCGGTGGTGACGAAGCGGACCCATGCCTCCTGGAGTTCGCGGGAGAGCGCGACGGCCTCGGAAGTGGGCTCCTCGCCGATGAGCTGGGTGCCGACGGGGCTGTCCAGCGTGCCGAACGCCAGGGGCACGTCGAGGCTGTGGCAGGCGCCCAGGATGCCGCCGAGGGCCGGGGCGACCCAGCACAGTTCGAACAGGTACGAGGTGCCGCCGGCTGCGGCGTTCGCCTCGGCCAGCTTCTGTGACGGCATGCGGAAGAGGGCGTCGGAGTACACCGTCTCCACCAGCTCCTCCGGGCCGGCCTGCGGAAACGCGGCACGGTAGGCCCGCGCGCCGTCCGGCTGCGGGGCATGCAGTTCCAGGGCTGCGTGGGCGTCCTCCTCGGAGAAGGTGCCGTACCGTCCGCTCATGACGCTGAAGTACCGGAATTCGTCCCGGGTGTGGCCGACGAGCAGTTCGGTCCCGCTCGCGCGCGCGCCGGTCAGCGCGGGCCAGGGCGTTTCCGGGAGGACCTCGCCGTCGACGACGGGGCACAGCGCGGTGCCGGTCTCCGTGAGGCGTCCCCAGCTCTCCCGGTGCGCGTGGAGGCCGGCGTTGAAGGAGGTGAGCTCGGCGGCCAGGTGCCATGGGTCGATGTCGCGCAAGGCCGCGGCGGTGGGGGCCGCCGCGCCGAGCCGGTCCGCGAACGCGGCGGTGACCTGCCGTGCCAGCGCGGGGGTGCTGTGCAGCCCCGGCACCGAATGGGCGATGGCCCGCCGGAACAGGCCGCGCGCCGGCTTCATCGTCAGGAGGGCGGCGACCGACCCTGCCCCGGCGGACACCCCGGCCACGGTGACCTGGCCGGGGTCGCCTCCGAAGGCGGCGATGTTGCGCTGCACCCACTCCAGCGCCGCGATCTGGTCGAGGAATCCGCGGTTGGGCGGCACGTCGTCGAGGAACGCGAAACCCTCCGCGCCCACGCGGCAGTTGATGGTCACCACGACGAGTCCCGCCTCGGCCAGCGCTGCCGGGTCGAACATCGGGTCGCTCGACGCCGCCGAGAGGTAGCCGCCCACGGGGATCCACACCAGCACCGGCAGTCCCGCCGCGCCGGGATCCGGAGTGCCGACGTTGAGCGTCAGCCAGTCGGTGCCCTGCGGGGGCACGTCGATCGGCAGGGACAGCGGCACCACGGGGCCGAACTCGACCGCCGGCCTCGTCCCCTCCCAGCGGTGCGGCGGCGCGGGCGCGGCGAAGCGGAGCGCTCCGACCGGGGGCTGGGCGTAGGGGATGCCGCGGAACACCGCGTGCCTCTGCCGCCGGCGCCCCTGCACCACGCCTTCCGTGGTCCGTACCTTTGGCTGTTCGGACATGACGATTCCTTCCCTCGAGTGGACCCCAGGATTATGGGTCAGGTGTATTATGTCAACTGTATTGAAAAAGTCCCGGGGTGCGAGGGAGGGGCCGGCGATGCCGAAACAGGTGGATCACCGCGGACGCCGCGAAGCGATCGCCCGAGCACTGTGGCGGGTGGTGGAGCAGCGCGGCGTCACACATCTGACGATGCGCGTGGTGGCGCAGGAGGCGGCCATGTCACTCGGGCAACTGCAGCACTACTTCGCCTCCCGGACCGCCATGCTCTCCTTCGCCATGGACTTCGCGTCCGAGCAGACCTCGGTGCGCGTACACCAGGGGCTCGAAAAGCTCGGTGACCGTCCGCACCCCCGTGACGTGCTGCGACTGACGCTCGCGGAAATGCTCCCCCTGCATGCCGACGCCCGCGCGACCAGTCGGATGAGCGCCGCCTACGTCCTGGAGGCGCTGCACGACGAGGCCGTGCACGAGCAGGCGCGCCGCGGCCTCGTCCAAGGGCGGGCCCTCGTCGAGCAGTTGGTCCGCCAGGCGATCGCCGACGGGCACATCGACTCCGGCCGCGACCCGGCGACCGAGACCAACCTGCTCCTTGCCCTCACCGGCTTCACCTCCCTGATCGAACTGGACGTGATCGAGCCCCAGGACGCGCTCGCCGCGATCGACGTGCATCTGGACCGGCTGTTCAGGAGTACGTGATCTGGCCCCCGGCCACGGGGGCAGGTGGGGACAAGATCAGCTCTAGTCCGGCCGCTCCCCGGCCTGGTGCCATCTGACCGGCCACCTCTACCTCGGCACCGCGCCCGGCAACGACCGTCCCATCTACGCCCTGAGCGTCCGCGCCGACGCCCGCCGTACTGAGCCCCATGCACCGTGGCGGTCAACCATCGACTGACCCTCACCCAGCTCCATGTTCGCGCGGCCTCCTGATCAGTTCCCTGAACCGACGCTCAGCTGCTCTCGTGGGCGCCGTCGTGGAAGGGACGCAAACCCCCGGCCACATCAGCTCGGGAGAAGGCGTAGCGGCCCAGGAAGTTGATGTGGTCGTACTGGATTGGCGACAGCCGCGGCTTCGCGGTGTGCCGCTGCTTCCTTGGGGCGTCCAGGTCGTCGCGCAGCCAGGCGTCGATCACGTCCCGGTAGGCGTCGAGCCGGGATCCCCGCTTCGGTGGTGGTTTCGGTTGCTTGGGCCACGCCGACTCCAACGCGGCGGCGACGGTGCGGTACCCGACGCCGTGTTTGCGCTTTAGAGCCCGTTTCGACAAGCCAGCGTTCGCGTCACGACGTATTGCGGCGTACAGGTCGACACGGGACGTACGTGCATCGCGAGCCATGACGTCAGAACGGCTTCGGCGGCTGAACAATCAGGCATTCCAGATGCGTCCCGCCCGGATGGGATCGCTCACCAGGAACCCGAACGTGGGAACGCGTGTGCCCGATGATGATCACGTGCCAGGATCCCCGTGCGCTGCGCTCCAAGCAGCGGCCGATCGCCGTCGGAGATTCTCGTTGCTGTTTGCGGCTGATCAGTTCCTCCCTTCGCGGACATCCTTCCCCTGTTCGGCGAATGCCTTGAAATCCTGCATGTGCTGTTGCGACTGCTTGTGGAAGGAGCCGGGCATGAGAAGCCCCACCAGCCGCATCAGCAGGCCGCTGAACCGGTATTCGCTCTCGCTTTCCCAGAGCGTCGTCTCCGGATTGGCTTGGGTCAGCCGATCGCGCACGACGCTCCACATGCCCGCGCCGACGATCTCGCGGTCGAAGTGAACGACGCTCTCTTTCGGGATCCCGTGCAGATCTGCCGGATCCCGACGTGTGATCGTTTCGGTGCACTCGATCGTCCGCTGCCCCGACTGCATCACGACCCGCGACTTGGTACCGAGCTGGCCGTGTATCCCATGCACCGGCTCGTGCAGCACCAAGCCCCGCAGCCACTTCGGTAGGTGTGCCGGGTCGGCGAGCAGCTGGGCCACCCGCTCCCGCGGCAGAGCGACCTCGATCGAGTTGATGTACTTCATCGCGCATTCTTTCTAGGTATGGGACAACATGCTGTTGTGCTGCCCGTCCTGCCCCTCGACGGAGAGGTCTGACATCCGTCTCGCGATTGACAATTCATCGGCGGTGCAGGCCCCAGGAATACTGGTCAGCCCACCGCAGCGGGGATGTCAGGTCGGGTCGGGTGCGTAGAACTTGGTGGTGGCCTCGACTGCGGCCGCGACGTGCTCCGGTTCGCCACCGGCGGCCAGGTGAGCCTCGCCCCAGGCTGCGGCGCTGCGCCGGATGAACTCGCGCCCTTCGGGCGACTTCTGGACCTCCTCGTGGTCGGCGGTCTCGCCACCGGCCAACAGCTGGGCCAGGGCGAGGAGATGCAGGTCCCAGCCAACGCCGCCGGCACCGGGGCCGTAGGTCGGGAAGAGGGGCTCCTCGAGGACCGCTGCGTGGATCAGTTCGAATTCGGTGTCGCCGGTCGGGCCTGGGACCAGGCGCACTTCCACCTCGCTCGTGCCGGGCCAAGCGTCGGCCTCCGGCCCGTAGAGCCAGGACACCTTTAGTAGACGCGGGGGCTCGCACCGGAGGATCTCGCCGTGCTCACCACCGTCCAGCTCGAACGTCCCGCCTGGCCGCAGGTCCCCGGTGACCGGTTTCAACCAGCGCTGCAGCCGCTCGGGGCTGGTCAGGGCGTCCCAGACGTCGTCGATCTGCGCTTCGTATCGACGCCGCACCTCGATGGTGTACGCGTCGCCGGCGGGCACGCTGCCCTTGCCCATTGCCCGGAGCGCAGCGGCCAGTTCATCCAATATGTCTTTCATGTCATGTTCCCTTGGCTGGTGGATCGGTCTTGTCCGCATCGGTGCCGGGCCCGGCCGGTCGTGTGGGCTCCCCACCGGCCGGGGTCCGAGTTGCACGCCTGCCCCGGGCCAGCTCGGTTTCCAGAGCGTCGAGGCGTTGTTCCCAGAACCGGCGAAACCGGTCCAACCACGCGTCAACCTCGCTCAGCGGCGCGGGCTCGACGGCGTAGAACCGGCGAGCGCCCTCAGCCCGCACCGACGCGAACCCGCTGTCACGCAGCACGCGCAGATGCTGTGAGACAGCCGGCTGGGAGAGTCCGAACTCGGCCCGGATCACGTCCGTGATCGCGCCAGAGGTCTGCTCACCGTCGGCGAGCAGCTCCAGAATGCGCCGGCGTCGAGGGTCGCCGAGGATGTCGAACGCGTGCACAAACATGGATCATACCAGTCTTCACTTATATAAGTCAGTGCTGGCATCCTGACGCCATGTTCGGCTTAGAGTTCGTCTTCGTTCGCGGACTCTGCGGTAGCAGACGAGTGCGGAGGATGCTGGCGAAGGAGGAAGACCGCCTTGCGCACGGGGGCGCCTCACGCCTACTGGCAGTGGCTACAGACCGCGACCGTGCTTCGGTGAATCTAGATCATCCATCCAGCTTTGGCGGTTCACCAGCAACCTCTTACCGAGCTGGCTGCAGCCAATGACCACGTCCCCGGATCCCCAAGACCAAGACGGTCGACGACACAGCAGGGGCGGCCAGGAACCCGAAGCCGCCGGTCCCCTTAGGCCGCCTCGGCCAGGGTGGTGAAGTCGATCTCGGGCAGGTCGGCGTCAAAGTCGTCGGGACGCAGGCGCAGCACGTCGGTGGCATACATGCCGAACCGGCTGATGTGCGCGGTCAGGTAGGGCGACAGCTGCGCGACGTCCTCGGCGCTGATCTCCCAGCCCTCGGCCAGCAGCCGGCGCATCACCTCCATCATGTCCAGCGCCCTATGGAAGATCACGCAGTTGGCCAGCAGGGAGTTGAACTTGATCATCTTCTCCTGCTCGGCCGGGTCGTTGTCGGCGATGACGCCGTCGTTGCCGAAGCGCAGCCAGGCCGAGAACCCGTTGAACCCCTCGACCTTGTTGGTGACCGCGGTGATGCGCCTGCGCAGCGCCGGGTCGGCCAGGAAGCTCCGGACGTGGTGCATGGGCACACCCAGGGCACGCCCCATCGAGTTGAACGGCTCACCCGCACGCCATCGCTGCCAGATCTTATCTTGCTGAGCTGGCGAGAACCCGTAGTCCCGCACATGACCCTCCATCGCCACAAGATCAACTTATGGCGATGCACTGATCACTTGAGCCCAAGACCGTTATCGGGACACTCCGGCTCCGGCAAGGTCGCCCCATGGATGCGCACCAACGTCCCCAGCGCCAGCCATCAGCCGGTTGTCGGCCTGTCCAAAAGAAGTCCCGCCAGTGTGCACTTCGACACAGACTCGCGAGCCGCACTGTTGCAAGAGTGGACCACGAAAGGCCAGACGCCCAAACGGCGGAACAACGGGCCGGGCGATGCAATCTGACAAGCAGGCCCGCCGTCGCTTTATGAGTCACGACACCATGACGTCGATCACCAAGACGATGGCCGTCTTCGGTACAAGCGCCGCCCTGGCCAGTGGTCTCCTGACCACCGGTCTGATGAACGGTGCGGCCCAAGCCGCCTCCCTCCCTGTCGTGAGGACCGCAGGGTCGGCGAGCGCTCACCCGTACGACGGCAAGGATCCCTACCGCAGCGGGTGCGCCCGCTCCAGGGTGAACACCGGGAAGAAGGCCTCGCTCAGGAACGAGGTCGGAGACCACCTGGGCACGATCCGGCTGTTCTACTCTCGCCACTGCGGCACCAACTGGGGCGAGGTGTCGGTCGGCACGAGCGCTTCCGGCACCATCACGGTCTTTACCAGCAAGAAGAGCAGATCCTTCAGCTACCGCCCCGGGAACGGCGGACACCACTGGGGCAACATGGTCTACGCCCCCAGCGGCGTCTGCGCCAAGGCCACGGGCACGGTGACGGCCGGGATCGGCCGCGCCAACAAGGGCAGCGGCACCACACCGAAGGCCTGCGGCTAACCCCACGCCAGCGCACCGACGAAAGGTGAACACCGCCGCCGTAGTGCCTGCAGCGCGCTGTCGCCGGCGAGCGGCGCGGGCAGCTCTCCGGGGGCGATGTCGCCTTCCTGCTGCCAGATGGAGTAGGTGAGCAGCAGCTCCTCCAGCTCGGTCATGGCGTGGGTGGGCTCGGTGTCGAGGTCGGAGAGCAGCACGCTGCGCACTGTGGGTGTCATGACGGTCAGCGTCCCCATCGCTCGTGGGCGGGCTGCTTCGTCATCCCGGCGGCCTCGCCGATCGCTGCCCAGGACCGGCCGTCCTCGTGGGCGGCGCGTACCGCTTCGTCCAGGCGCTCCTGGGCGTAGCGGACGGTGTCGGCGGCGTCCCGTACGGCGGTGATGCTCTTCGGGTCGAGGTGGCTGCGCCATTCCTCGAAGATGGCCCGGTCGACGTCGTCGGGCGCGACATCCTGGACGCCGCAACAACCTCACAGCTCAAGGGCGCAGACCTGGACGTCGGCCGCTACACCGAACTCCTCAACCTGCCCCATGCCCCCTGAACCTCCCGCGATCGCCTCGACCCTTCACAACAGAAAGGACAAGAAAGTGAGTAACAACAAACTGCCCGCCGCCGCCGCAGTCGCCGCGTTGGCGCTGCTCCCGGCCGTGCCCGCCGCGGCTCAGACGGCCGGCGCCGCGGCCCGGGTCACCATGTCCGACGCGGTCACCGCCAGCGCGGCGAGCATCCCGCCGGCCGACCGCACCCGGCTGGCCGGTACGGCCGCGCAGTCCACTGCGGGGGCCGCTCCGCAAACCGCTCAGGCCGCGCAGGCACGGTGTGGATATGACGAGTGCACGTACACCAAGAAGAAGTACAAGGGCAGGATGAGCGGTCACAACTTCTACGGGAACAAGTGCACTACGTTCGACCACGCCTTCAAGATACGGTCCCTGAAGATCACTAGTCCCCGGGGCACGACCTACTGGTCCAAGAAGGGCTGCAAGGGCACGCCGTCCAAGAGCTTCGCGGGCAACGTGAGCATTCCGAACTACCGGTTCACCGCACGTTCAAGTCGGCCGTGACCGACCCTCCCAGTGTCGTGGGCCCGCCGGGTCCCGCAATCTACGTGCGGTCCGGCGGGACTGCCGCAGCCGCCGCCGTCGTCGACCAGCTCGGCGACGGCGGCGGCGCGGGTGTGGCCCGGTCCGGATGATGGGCGTGCCGGACCAGTGCCGGGCGGGCCAGCCCGTATGGGCCGGGCCCACGGTGCCCAGCGGGTCGTCGGCGGCCACGACTCAGTACGCGCCGTCCTCGGAGTCGGTCTTGACGACCCGCACGGCGGCCAACTCGGCGTCGCTGTACCGGGGTCCTGTACTGGTGGAGTCACCTATTTAACTATCGCGAGTTCGCGATGCCGAGGCTCGCGGTAGTGACGTTCCGTGCTTCCGCCGGCAACGGGTCGCTCTCCAAACAGCAGGCGTGCGCGGCAAGGGGAACCGGCCCTGACTAGGAGTAGGACTGGGGAGCGCGGCGACGGTGATGGCGGCCAGCTCGGATCGCGCTTCGCCAGCGGTGGGGACGCCGGGCGGGCCGGCTACATCCACCAGGTCGACCGCTCGACGGAAAATCCGATGCATGGGGTGGGCTTGACGCCGAGTAAACCGCCGCCAGGCCGTTCAACTGGCTGCGGCTGCCTCGCCGGTAGCCCTCGTCGCGACGGCCTGCTGTCGCGCGGGATGTTTGGTGCCGCGCGGCTCCTTCTTCGTCTTCTGGTCCGCGTCAGGAAAAATGAGCCGGATCGCCTCGATGCCTGCCAGCCGTGCCCGTGTCGACATACCGAGATCGCCGGTCAGCAGTTTCACCTTCCGACCAGCGAGCGCCTGGAATGCTGCGACGCGGGCGATGATCTCATCGTCAGTACGAGGTAGCCGCACATGGCCGGGCGGATCCGGCCATAGGTCGATCGTGATGGCGCCGCGCGGGAAGGCCGGGTTCTCCGGCGCGCTGCTCCTCGGCCGGACGACCCCCTGAGGGAGCAGGCTGTCCAGGAGCTTGATCGTCTCTCGGGCGTTGGTGCTGGCAGCGCCCTGACCTCGATCTTTCTGCCGGTCCAGTTCATCCAGCACCACTAGTGGCAGGACCAGGTGGACGTCCTGGCCAGGTAGGGCGCCAGCGTCCTGGCCGACATCCCATGTGTCCAGCCGGTTTTGGTGGTGGCAGTACACGTTGGAGTCGGCGATGACGAGAGGGCCTGACCGCTCTGGCTGGTCGAGCAAGTTCGACCAGATGGACAGCGTCTCGAAGGCTTCTAGCAGTTGATCGATGTGCTCCGCGAGTTCAAGCAAGATCGTGTCACGGATCGGTGTGGTATCGGAGCCGCTCGCCCGCATCCACATGCGGCCCGAGCCTGCTGATTTGTCCCCCATCACAGGCTCGGGGATCGACATCGACAGCACAGTGACATAGCGAGGAGTGGTGACCAGGCGGTCGAGATCAGCACTGCTGATCTGCCGGCGCAGCCGGGCGCGGGTGGCATTCACCCAGTCGAGATAGGCGACGCGCAGGACACGGCCGTTGTCATGTTCGCGGGCGAGATTTTCAGCCCTTGCGATTACGTCCTGCAGCGTTTGCAGGAGGCTGTGGCGGTTGGCGCCCAGCTCAAGGGTGATCAGCATGCCATCAGGATGCTCCGGGTCACTGTGCCGTCACCACTGGTTTCCGGATTTATACCGACAACTGCGGTCGTAGCTGCTGATCCGGTCTCGGGACTTTACTGGTTACTTTTCACTGGTGAGCTCGCCTATTCAACTGTCGCGAGTTGTCGTTCCCATGGGGCCTGATGGTGACGTTCCGTGTTCCCCAGCGGCGTAGCGGTTCCAGCCTCCACCACCTTCCCGAAGGAGGCGGGCGGTGGTCTTGTCGTGGTATCCAAGGGCGTCGGCGACGACAGGGGCGGGCATTTCTAGGAGTTGCTGCCGGATCGCGGCACCGCGGGCGACCGCCGCTGGAATGCCGATCTCGTTGAGGAGCTCGGACAGGTGGTCGGGGCGGCAGGGCTGATGTGCCCGGCGGCCGGGGGAACAGCCACCGCGAAGCGCGGCTGGTAGCGGTGTTCATGTTGTCGCGAGCCGCGATGTAGTCCAGCAGCAGGGATGCGACCGGCGCGGGGACGGGCGAGGGCGGTTCCCCAAGGCGCAGGAACACGGCTTCGCCATCGCGGAGCAGGTCGTCGATGGTGAGCCGGACGACCTGGGTAAGGGGTTGGGCGTAGAGGAGCACGATGATGGCGGCGACGCGCAGGCGCTGGGGAATCTCGACGTCGATCAACAGGCGTCGGATGGCTGCCAGGCGTTCGTCCTCGGTCAGGGTGGCCCGGCGGGAGATCTGCATCGCGGGCAGGGACAGGGACCGGGAACAGTGACGGCTTTGCATGGCCCAGGTGAGGAAGGGTCGTAGCCGATTGCGAGCGCTCTCGGTGTTCTCGGCGAACCAGGCGTCGATGTCGTTCTGGCGACAGGAGGCGAGAGTGTGGCCGCGATTATCGAGCCACCAGAGGAACGAGGTCGCGGATCTGATCTGGTCGCCAGCGCCATCGCGAACGCTCGGTGTGATGTGGCCTCGCTCTGCTCGGTTTCGCAGGGCGGGAAGGACGTGCCAGGTCGCGAAGAGCCGGATCGTTTTGACGTGTTCAGGATCATCAACGTTGGCCAGATGGCCTGGAAGCCAACGCTGGAAGGAACATATGTATTTGTCGACGGCGGGCAGGACACCGCAGACCACCAGGAGTTCTTCCAGGTGAGCGGCGACCCGCCAGGGCTGGAGTTCGTGTAAGGCGTCGTGGGTGAGGGGGATCTGCCCGAGAGCGAGCTGCTGCAGCAGTTGTGCCACGTTTCCCGGATGGTTGCGGCGTATCGCCTGCCAGGTCAGCCCGCTGCCGGGCTGTTCCATCGCCACGAGCAGGTCGAACAGGGGGCTCAGTTCTGGGCGGATGCGGCCGGCGCCGTCGTCCAGGACGGCGGTGAGCCGGTCGCTGAGGGTGCAGCGTTCGCAGAGCCGCCCGCCCCGGAGCTTGCTCTCGAACCCGCAGCGCGAACAGTCGAATGTCTGGGAAAAGCCGGCGCAGGTGGTGCAGATTGCGGCGCCGTCGCTGCTTCGACGTCCAGGAAGAGCGCGGTCCTGGCCGCATCCGGGACAGGTGCCCCGGGTGCGGATCGCGCGGTCGGCGCAGGTCCGGCAGACGTATCCGTCCGGCCAGTGTCCGGCCTTGTGGCGGCGACGGCCGCAGCGGCAGCACTCGGCCATGAACCACCGTTCGTATTGCTCGTCGGTGGCGTAGGCGCGGGTCATGTGTCAGGCAGGATCCGGGCCGGGCGTGGCCGCAGCTTGTCGACTCCGGCGGGCGCAGTGGGCAGGTCGCCGGTGGCGGTCTTGCGGACGCCGGCGTTCTCGGCGGTGGTGGCGACCAGATCGGCCGGGGTGCAGGTGAGGATGTCGCAAAGCGCGGACATCACCTGCAGCGACAACCGTTCGGGAGTGCCGGAGACCAGGCGGTGGACTTGGGAGGCCGACAGGTCGACGCCGCGCTCGCGCAGCAGCGGCACCAGCTCGGTGGCCGTGATAATTGGTCCATGAAGAGGACCAATTGTCATGTATTGGCTCTGTCGCCAGGCCACTATGAGGACAAGGATCGTGGCATGACCACACAACACGAAGATTCGCGTCATCTTGCTGCGGTCTCGGTGCCTGAGGCCATCGACGCGCTCCCAGGGCCCTTCCAACAGCACAATCTGGCGATGGTGAACGACACCACCGTCGTTCGCCTGGCTCGATTGGAGGGCGAGTTCCCCTGGCATTACCACGATGAGGACGAGTTGTTCTTGTGCTGGGACGGCAGCTTTGAGATCCAATTGGAGGGGCAAGACCCGGTGGTGCTGAATGCGGGCGAACTGTTCGTCGTTCCCAGGGGAATGCGGCACCGTCCCGTTGCCGACAAGACCGCTCATGTCCTGCTCATCGAGCACCCGGACACCAAGCAGTACGGGAACTGACGCAACGCGCCCCCAAGACCCCAGCTCTTCTAGACGCGCCCCTCGAGGCCGATGAAAACCCGAACCCCGACGGGCATGATGCACATCAGGCCGTCAGTCTGCACACCAAGACCCCGACGGCTTCGCCCTGTCGGGGTCTTTTAACGCCTGCCCGTCCCCATCCTGAATGACGTGTGCATCACCAAGTTGAGTGTCCGTGAACAGCCCCCCGCACATGGGCCGACTCCTCTCCAGCAGTCGACACCAAATGCCTATCGGTGATCCTGAGATCACACAAAGGTGATGGGCGCCTCTGGCAGACCTGCCCTTCAGCGCTGCTACTTCTCACTGACATCTCCCGACTGCATCGCGCTAGAGCGCGGTCCAAACTGACCCGCAAACGCTGCTGCCAGACATCGACAAAATCAAGCCGCAAAGCATGATCTGCAAGTTTGGTCCTGAGCAGGGGAAATACGGGGATGGCCAGTCGAGAACCTGAGCCGCGGTTATCGTCGATGTATGGGCCGCCAGGCGTGACAGGTCCGAACAGGGCCCAGTGATGGCGGTCGAGAGTGTCAGATGGGACCCGTACGGGTCCCGCTCGTCTCGGCCGCGCGTGGTCGACCACGCCATGGTGGGCGCGGTCGAGTTGGAGCTGATGAGCGAGGGCGGGGCGTACTTCATCCGGCTCACGCCGAGCAACGGCGGGCCCGCTCTGGAGAGCATGCGCGGGGTTTCCGCCGAGGTGCGCCAGGTCTGGCGCGACCTGACCGGCCGAACGTAGCGCGGGCCCGCCGGGGACGGCCTCCCCCCGGTGCCGTCCCCGGCTGTCCCATGCCTCAAGCCATCGGCTGAGGTCCCGGCACGGTGAGTATCAGTGTTCCGCCGGGGCGGCCCCGCGCCTGCGTCGACTCTGGGAAGACCGCAATGTCATGGTGCGGGTCGTCATGACCGGGGCGCAGCATGCCGGGCCGGTTCGGGGCGGATACTTGCGCGGTTTTTGACCTTATGGGCGGGGTTCGTTGCGACTTGCCGTCCTTCGGCCGGATGGTTGCGAGTAGGAGGCCGTCTGGCGAGAGGCCGCGCCGCAAGCCAGACAACCCGCTGCGGGCCAGCCCCCCTCCTCAGCGCTTGGCCCGCGAATCCTTCATATCAGTTACCGCCCAAGCACGCTCAGTACCTGTGTCACAACCCCTTGGGGCGCCGTGATCATGGATGAGGGAGATGGTCCTGCCGAGCGGAGTGGCGGGTCTGGACCAGCTCGCCTTATCGGGCGAACACTAGCCTCTGGGGGCAGGCCGACCGCGGCCCACTCTGCAGGGGCCAGAAACGATGGAGATGCGCAAGGAGGTGGGCGTTCCCGACTGACACGTCTACGGTCGGCGTCGTGATTGCCGGGGCAGGTGAGCACGGGGAAGGGTGCGGCCAGGATCTGGGCGGAGTGCTCGTACTCGGGCGGGGCAGCGCCCTCAGGTAGTCCATGACGTGGATGGCGTGCCGAGTTGCCCTGTCGGTGCCGACCCCGTTGATCCGCGGGGTTCGCCCAGGCCGCCGACGATGTCAGGAACGCCGCCGGGAGATCCGGCCCCGCACGCGCAGCCGCCCTGCCATCGAGCACGGGCGTGGCCGGACGTGGAAACGGCAGGCGGAGTGTTTCCGCCTGCCGGATCTCCATGCCCCGTCAGAGGCGCCGGTGTCAGGGCAGCAGCGCGGCGGCCTTGACCGTGTGCAGGTGGATCACGATGTCGAAGGACTCGCCGAGAGCGACCTTGGTGGCCTGTTCGGGTGACCAGAAGCCGCCGCCGATGAGACGGGTGGGGCGGCTTTCGGCCAGCCAGGTCCGTGCGGCCTGAGGCGCGGTGCGGGTGTCGAGGATGAAGTCGCGGTAGCGGACCTGGTCCAAGACGTACTCGTTGTAGTCGCTGCCGGCGGCGTCCACCGAGCCCTTGCACGTGAGGGGCCGCTCAGCCGGGCGTGAACCGGCCGGGCACTCGCCCTTGTCGATCAGGAAGTTATAGCCGCCCTGGTCGAAGGAGGTGCCGACGGTGACGAAGCGGCGGCCCAGACGCTCGCGCAGGACGCCGCCCATCGGGGCGGGGACGAACATCGTGTCGATCGGGGTGTAGCTGATGTGCGCGTTCAGCCCCGACATCTGGATCTTGTGGCCGGTCGTCTTGTTCCACCAGATGACGTTGTCGGCCATGGCCTTGTCCCGGTAGACCTGCGCCTGGCGGCGGCCCTCGGCGGTGGCCTGGTCGAAGGCGAAGTCGGTGAAGGTCTGCGACAGGGCCCGGGCGTGCTGCAGCGCCAACCGGTAGTCTTCGGCGTCGTCACCGGGCGCCTGCTTGGCCAGCAGTTGCAGGGCCTTGGTGGCGCGCTGGGCGTGGTCCTGGCGGGTGGCCAGCGGCTGGGAGAGCGCCAGGCCCATGTACTGCCCGGCGTTGGTGGTGGTGGGCCGCAGCCCGTCGTACAGCTGGGTGAACTGCTCCAGCAGGTCGGGGTGGTGCTGCTTGACGTAGGCGAGGACCTTGTCGAACAGCACGTCGCCGGGGTAGAGCAGGTCGGCGCCCATGAACTGGACCTTCGCCTGGTGGGTGGCGTTGTAGGACCGCATCCAAGTGATCAGGCCGAGGAACTCGCGGTTGTCGAACAGGTCGTAGGGGCCCTTGACCTCGTCGTGCATGATCGCGCGCGGGTCGCCCTTGCCGTTCAGGACGTAGTCGTTCAACCGCACGCCGGTGCTCCAGCTCAGCTCCCGGGCGAAGGTCGTGAAGCCCTTCTCGGTCACCAGGTAGCGCAGCAGTCGCTGGTTGAGGGTGTAGAACTCGGCGGTGCTGTGGGTGGCCTCGCCGACGCCGACCACCTTCGCGCCCGCCACCATCGCGCCGAACGCCTTCAGGTCGCGCTGTTCTGCCTGGGGGGTGGCGGAGGCCAGCGGCTTGGCCACCTCGTCGAGCGCGGCGACGACCTTCGCCTCACCGGTGTCGGCGGCGGTGGCGGAGGCGGAGGCGGCGGCCACGGTGGCGGCGGCCAGGCCGACGGTCAGGGCCGCGGCCCAGGTCCTGCTGTTCATGATGGCATTTCCATGTCTGAGAGGTCGTTGACGGATGTAACCCTCGGGGCGCGCGCCGACAGCCTCCTGACAGGACACTGACGGTGCTCGGCGAGCCTGTCAGCGCAAGCCGGACCCGCGGGCCTGGGCGGCGGATGTCGTCGGCGCCGTACGGGCGTGGTCAGACGCGCGGACCGAGGAAGCAGCCGCCCGAGGCGTCGATGACCTGCCCGGTCACCCAACCGCCCGCCTCGGAGGCCAGGAAGGGGACCACCTCGGCGATGTCGGCGGGCTGACCGACCCGGAGGATGGCGTTGCCGCTGCCCACCATCTGCTGGACCTGCGGGTTGTCGATCATCCACGGGTTCATGTCAGTCACGGTCGGGCAGGGCGCGACGGCGTTCACCGTGATGCCTCGCGCAGGCCGGGCGGGTTCTCTTCAGCCAGCTCATGGACGACGCCGACGAGTGGCATAACCACGGAAGGGATCCGTCGTTCCTGTATCAGGGAACCCGTCTGGCCGTCGCGCGCCAGGCCCGGGCCATGTGGCAAGCCGTCCCAGGACGATACCCGGCTCCGCACCGGATCGCCGAAGAGTTCCTCCTCGCCTGCGACCAGGCCGGTGATCGGGCCCAGCGAGCCACATCACGGCGCAGACGCTGGGCGCGCCTCGGCGTGACGGCTCTGGCTGTCCTCGCGCTCGTCGCATCGTTCGCGGCCGTCGCCGCCGTCAGATCATCCGACGCAGCCGATACTCAGCGCAGGCAGGCCCAGTCGAGACAATTGGCGACACAAAGCGAAATCGTCAGTGGCACAGATGGCCGCGCCGCGGCGCGACTGGCCGTCACGGCATGGCGGATCGCCCAGACCGACGAAGCCCGCCACGCCATGATCAACGCGCTGAGGTCATCCGCTCGTGGCCTTATCACCGGCCACACCAGGACGGTCACCTCCGTAGCGTTCAGTCCCGACGGCAAGACCCTGGCCACCGCCAGCGAAGACAGGACGGCCCGGCTGTGGAACATCGTCACCCACGAACAGATCGGCGATCCGATGCTCCACACTGCCGCCATCAACTGGCTCGCCTTCAGCCCTGACGGCAAGGCACTGGCCACTGCGAGCGAAGCGAGAGTCTTGCTGTGGGACGTCGCCACGCATAGACAGATCGGCACCTTCGACGGCCACACCAAGCACGTCTCCTCGGTGGCCTTCAGCTCTGACGGCAAAATCCTGGCCACCGCCAGCGACGACCAGACTGTCCGGCTGTGGGACACCGCCGCCCGCGCACAACTCGGCGGCCCTCTCATCGGCCACACCGGCCGGGTCATCGGGGTGGCCCTGAGCCCGGACAACACGACCCTGGCCACTGCCGGCCAGGACAACACCGTGCGGCTGTGGGACGTCGCCACCCGCAAGCAGATCGGCCGCCCTCTCAGCCTCCTCAATGACCGAGGTCGCCGACCGGTGGGGGCGAGCTTCGGGCCCGAAGGCGGAACGGTGGCGTTCAGCCCCGATGGCAAGAGCTTGGCTGCGGTCGGTGGTGACAACGACGTGCGGCTGTGGGACGTCGCCGGCCACGAAAAGATCGCCACTCTGACGGGTCACACGGACATCGTCTCCTCAGTAGCCTTCAGCCCTGACGGCAGGACCCTGATCACCGCCGGGGCCGATGGCACCACGAGGCTCTGGGCGACCTCCACCCTCCACCAGATCAGCGCCTTCACCCCCCGCAACAGGATCGGCGAGCGAATCGGCACCGGCATCGTCTTCTCAGCGGCGTTCAGCCCTGACGGCAAGACCGTAGCCAGCGGGAGGGCCGGAGGCGATGTGTGGCTGTGGGACGTCGCCACCAACCAGCAGATCGGCGGTCCCCTGACCGGCCACACCGGCGCTGTCGAATCGGTGGCGTTCAGCCCCGACGGCAAGACTCTGGTCACCGCCAGCGATGACAAGACCGTGCGGCTGTGGGACACCCACACCCGTGCTCCCATCGGTGCCCCCCTCACCAGCCGCACCGGACCCGTTGTCGCGGTGGCGTTCAGCCCTGACGGCAAGGCCCTGGCCACCGCGAGCAACCATCCCGAACTCATCGTCGCGCCGCCACCCAACACCGACCTCAGCCCTGATGGCGAGGTGCAGGTATGGGACGTCGCCACCCATCAGCAGATCGGCGGTCCTCTGACTGGCCACACCGACCGCGTGGGGTCGATGGCGTTCAGCCCCGACGGCAGGACGGTGGCCACCGCAAGCAGTGACGAGACTGTGCGGTTGTGGGACATCGCCACCCACCAGCAGGCCGGTGAGCAACTCACCGGCCACACCGGCTTTGTCTTCTCGGTGGCGTTCAGTCCTGACGGCAAGACGTTGGCCACCGGAAGTGGTGACGAGAGCGTGCGGTTGTGGGATGTCGCCACCCACCAGCAGATCGGCGATCCGCTCACCGGGCACACCGACGCCGTCGCGTCAGTGGCGTTCAGTCCCGACGGCAAGACCCTGGCCACCGGCAGCCACGACAAGACCGTGCGGCTGTGGGACCCAGCCCTGCCCGCAGACGCATCCGCAGCAACCTGCGCGCTGGCGGGCCGCTCGCTCGACAGGCAGGAATGGGACCGGTACCTCCCGGACGAGCCGTACCAGAGGATCTGTCCCTGAGCAGCGCCGATGGATATCTGGGGTTCATGGCCTCTTCTCACAGGTCAACGCGAGATGATCTTTTCAGGCACGTGACACACGTAGGGCACGTCGACCGGATCTCCCAGCATGTTGCGGGGACCAGGCGCAGATGGGCCGCCGAACCGGACCCGGAGCCTGGGTTGCGTCCACGGGAGTGGTGTACGAGTTTGGCCTGGTCACAGGCGTGGCGTCGTGAAATGAAGACGGCCATCGCGTGATCCTTCGAGTAGCA
>NZ_JBEXMW010000042.1:0-76325 GCF_040610775.1 Nonomuraea sp. NPDC003709
GGCACCTTCAGCGAGGTGTCGCGGACTTCGCGGGCCTTCTCACCGAAGATCGCGCGCAGCAGCCGCTCCTCCGGCGTCAGCTCGGTCTCACCCTTCGGGGTGACCTTGCCGACGAGGATGTCGCCCTGCGTGACCTCGGCGCCGATACGGATGACGCCGCGCTCGTCCAGGTCGGCCAGGACCTCCTCGGAGACGTTCGGGATGTCCCGGGTGATCTCCTCGGGGCCCAGCTTGGTGTCACGGGCGTCGACCTCGTGCTCCTCGATGTGGATCGAGGACAGCACGTCGTCCTGCACCAGCCGTTGCGAGATGATGATCGCGTCTTCGTAGTTGTGGCCCTCCCACGGCATGAACGCCACCAGGAGGTTCTTGCCCAGCGCCATCTCGCCCTGGTCGGTGCAGGGGCCGTCGGCGATGACCTGGTTGACCTCGACCCGGTCGCCCTCGGCGATGATGGGCTTCTGGTTGAAGCTCGTGCCCTGGTTGGAGCGGTCGAAGGTCGCCAGCCGATGTGTCGTGCTGGTGCCGTCGTCGTTCGAGATCGTGATGTAGTCGGCGGAGACCTCCTCGACCACGCCGGCCTTCCCGGCGCTGATGACGTCGCCGGCGTCGGTGGCGGCACGGTATTCCATGCCGGTGCCGACCAGCGGCGACTCGCTCTTCAGCAGCGGCACCGACTGGCGCATCATGTTCGCGCCCATGAGCGCCCGGTTGGCGTCGTCGTGCTCCAGGAACGGGATCATGGCCGTGGCCACCGACACCATCTGGCGCGGCGACACGTCGATGTAGTCGACCTCCTCGGCCCGCATGAGCTCGGTCTCGCCGCCCTTGGTACGGACCAGGACGCGAGGCTCGGCGAACGAGCCGTCGGGGTGGAGCACCGTGTTGGCCTGCGCCTTGACGTAGCGGTCTTCCTCGTCGGCCGTGAGGTAGTCGATCTGCTCGGTGACCTTGCCGTCGACGACCTTGCGGTAGGGAGTCTCGATGAAGCCGAAGGCGTTGAGCCGGCCGAAACAGGCGAGGTAGCCGATGAGGCCGATGTTGGGGCCTTCAGGGGTCTCGATCGGGCACATCCGGCCGTAGTGGGACGGGTGCACGTCGCGGACCTCGAAGCCGGCCCGCTCACGGGACAGACCACCGGGGCCCAGGGCGTTCAGCCGCCGCTTGTGCGTCAGGCCGGACAGGGGGTTGGTCTGGTCCATGAACTGCGACAGCTGCGAGGTGCCGAAGAACTCCTTCATGGACGCCACGACCGGGCGGATGTTGATCAGGGTCTGCGGCGTGATCGCCTCGACGTCCTGCGTGGTCATGCGCTCGCGAACGACGCGCTCCATGCGGGCCAGGCCCAGGCGGACCTGGTTCTGGATGAGCTCGCCGACGTTACGGATCCGCCGGTTGCCGAAGTGGTCGATGTCGTCGGTCTCCAGCGGCCGGTCCGCTGGCTCCGCACCGGCGTGCAGCCGCACCAGGTATTCGACCATCGCCACGATGTCTTCCTCAGTCAGGACGGTGACGTTGATGTCGGTGTCCGAGCCGAGCTTCTTGTTGACCTTGTAGCGACCGACCTTGGCCAGGTCGTACCGCTTGGGGTTGAAGTAGAGGTTCTGCAACAGGGTCTGCGCCGACTCCTTGGTCGGCGGCTCACCCGGCCGCAGCTTGCGGTAGATGTCGAGCAGCGCGTCATCCTGGCCGGCCGTGTGGTCCTTCTCCAGGGTGGCCCGCATCGACTCGTACTGGCCGAACTTCTCGAGGATCTGCTCGCTGGTCCAGCCCAGCGCCTTGAGCAGCACCGTGACGGCCTGCTTGCGCTTGCGGTCGATGCGCACACCGACGCTGTCGCGCTTGTCGATCTCGAACTCCAGCCAGGCACCCCGCGACGGGATGACCCTGCAGCCGAACAGGTCCTTGTCGGACGTCTTGTCCACATTGCGTTCGAAGTAGACACCGGGCGAACGGACCAGCTGCGAGACCACGACACGCTCGGTGCCGTTGATGATGAACGTGCCCTTCGGCGTCATGAGCGGGAAATCGCCCATGAACACCGTCTGGCTCTTGATCTCACCGGTGGTGTTATTGATGAACTCCGCCGTCACGAACATCGGGGCGGAGAAGGTCATGTCCTTGTCTTTGCACTCATCCACTGAGTACTTCGGCGGCTCGAATCGGTGGTCGCGGAACGACAAGGACATGGTCCCCGAGAAGTCCTCGATCGGACTGATCTCTTCGAAGATCTCTTCGAGGCCCGACTGAGCCGGGACGTCCTTGCGCCCGGCCTGGCGAGCCGCCTCTACCCGGGCCTTCCACCTCTCGTTTCCGAGCAGCCAGTCGAACGACTCGGTCTGCAGAGCGAGAAGGTCAGGAACTTCGAGGGGCTCCTGGATGCGCGCGAAAGACACGCGACGGGGACCAGCGGGTACGGCGGAGGCGTTGCGCGAGGCTGCCAACAGATGTCCTTCCGGGAGCTGACGGCGGGACTGAATGCGCGCATGCCGAGCGCCCGGCAGTCACCGGGACATGAGGCGTCGAAAGGCAGCGCGGAATGGCAGCATAAACCGAGAGGGACATGGATGGCAACATTTAATGTTGATGTCAACCTCTCTCCCGCCTTAGGATCGCACACCCTCCTAGTCGTCGTCAACTTCAACACCACGACTCCACCCACACGGCCCCGCCGCTCCGACTGACGGGGGCATGCCTCGACGACAAGCCGCCACCCGGCTCCGACCCACGATGACCAGGCCGGACCCGGCGTCGGGAGCCCACCGCACGCCCCACCACGGGACGCGGGCGCAGTCCGTCCCCGACCCCTGACCGCGACGACCGAGCCACCGCGCTATCACCCGGCGACGGGCGGGCTGCCCGAAGCGCAGGCCTCCACTCCGGCCCCTGACCACGATGACCGAGCCGAGCCGGCGATCTTCACCCAAGCGCGCAGGCCCACGCCCTCGGCGCTGTGTCATGGAGAGGGACGTGCGCATCGCGGTGGACCCAGTCGAAGGGACAGTGCCGGTGGGCCACGCTGGGCTCAGCCGTGGCCGCCCGGACGAGGACGGCGGCTGACCGTGTCGGCGACCGGCGGCCGGGTGGCGGGCGTCGCGCCGGCCTGCGGCCGGAACTCCGCGGCGTTGACGTGCGTCTCGGTCACCTTCACCCTGGCCACGGCGGCGCCCGCGGCGTGCGGCAGGCCGGCCAGCAGGCTCTGCGCGGCCCTGCCGAGCATCACCGCCACCGCCTCGACCGTGGGATACGGCAGATCCCTGGCGTACGGGTGCTCGCCGAACAGGTAGACCTTGCTGCCATGGGCCACCAGGAGCGAGGCCAGCGGGTCGTCGATCCCCAGCATGGCGCCATGGTCGAGGTGCTCGTCGACGAAAGCCCGCAGAGCCTTCTTGAACGCGCCGAACTCCACCACGGTCTGCTCGTCACTCAAGCAGGCCGCCCGCACCGTGACCTCGGCCCACCAGGAGTGGCCGTGCAGGTTCACGCACTTGCCCGCCAGGTGCGGGAGCCGGTGCGCGGTCTCGAAGTTATGCCGTACGCAGATCTGATGCGTCATCACGGGCCTCGCCTTCGTAGACGGTCGGGTCGGGCGCTCCGCTCAGCGAGAAGGCGTCCCTGCGTGACACGCACGCCAGGCACACGCCGCAGTGAACCGGGCCGTCGAGGTAGCAGGTCCAGCTCCTGCCCATCGGCGCGTCCAGGCGCAGGCCGTAGGCGACGACGTCCTCCTTGAGCATGCCGAGGAAAGGCGTCTCGACACGGGGAAGGTGGAACCCGCGGCCGCCGAGGCGGATCATCTCGCGGTAGGCGTCGAAGAAGTCGGGCCTGCCGTCGGGCATCGGATGGCCCTCCGGGGTGCGGTGGATGCCGAGCGCCACCACGTCGGCGCGGCGGGCCGTCGCGACGGCCACGGCCATGTCGGCTATGAAGGCGTTGCGGTTGGGGATGGTGACGGAGCGCAGGGCGGCGCCGGTGGGCACGAGGGTCGGCACGTCCTGGGCCCGGTCGGTGAGCGAGCAGCCGGTCAGCAGGGGGCCGAGACCGGTGATCGTGATCGTGTGGTGCTCGGCCTCCAGGTGGGCCGCCACCTCCCGGGCGGCCGCCAGCTCCCGCGGGCCGTTGCGCTGGCCGTAGTCGAAGGAGATCAGCAGCAGACGGTGGGTCGCGCGGTAGTGGGCGGCCAGCACCGTGGAGTCCAGCCCGCCGGAGAAGACCACCACGGCCGACGGCGGGACGACCTCGGGCGCGGAACTCATCGCACTCCTCACCGACCACGAAAGATTGCCGAACGTAACGGTATATCACTCTCCGTAAATGAGAGCCTGCGTGCGGGGGTATTGATCCGGCGAACGTACTACCGGAGACCACCGAAGGCAGGCGCGTCGATGTCCGTCTCACCCCCGTCCGATGCGACCTTCGACGTCCGCCGGCAGGAGCCGTTCGGCGCGCGGCTGCTGGGCGGCGGGGACGCCCGGCTCGCCGGCCTGCCGCCGGAGCGGCTGCTGGACCTGGTCGCCGAGCATCACCTGGTCGTCCTGCGGGGCTTCACGGGGGCCGCGACCGACGAGGAGTTCGAGGAGTTCGCCGGTGGGCTGGGCGAGCCGGTGGCGTGGAACGGCAGCCGGACGTTCTACGTGGAGGCGCACGCCGAGCCGGAGGATCACCTCTTCGAGACGGGGTTCATGCCGATCCACTGGGACGGCCTCTACATGAACGCCGGGAGCGCGCCCGACCTGCAGATCTTCCAGTGCCTGCGGGCCACCGACCCGGCCGTGGGCGGGGCGACGCTGTTCTGCGACACGACGCTGGTCCTGGCCGGCGCCGACCCGGAGACGCGGGCGCTGTGGGAGGGCCTGACGTTCCGCTATGAACGGCCCACCGCCGGCGGCGGGGTGGTGACGCGCGAGGTGCCGCTCGTCGTGCCCCATCCGCGTCTCGGCCATCCGACCCTGAGGTTCTCCGAGCCCGTTCCCGAGGACGTCGTCATCATCAACCCGACCACCACCACGCTGCCGCGCCCGCCGGCGGGCCACGACGCCGCGCGGATCATCGAGGGGATCCGCCGGGCGCTCTACGACCCCCGGCACATGTACGCCCACCGCTGGCAGGCCGGCGACGTCGTGATCGCCGACAACCAGACCCTGCTGCACACCCGTGAGCCGTACCCGCCCGGCGCGCCCAGGAAGCTCCGCCGGGTCACGACCCGGTTCTACGAATCCGGGGTCACGAACTGATGCCGTCCGTCACGGGTGGCGGTGGTCCGCGGCGGGCTTCGAGGCGTGCTCGGAGGCGGCCAGGTCCAGCAGGACCATCGCGTCGTACTCGGACGTGCCGGGCTCGGCGTAGTAGGCGACCAGGCGGTGGCCGGGGTGCCCTCCAGCTGCATGGACTGGCAGCCGAGGGTGAGATCGCCGACGTCCGGGTGGTGGAAGGTCTTGCGGCCCTGAGTGTGCGCCCGCACGTCGTAACGCTCCCACAGGCGGGCGAACTCCGGGCTCTTGGACAGCAGTTCGTCCACCAGTTCGGCCAGGTCGGGGGCGTCCGGCTCGGTGCCGGCCAGCGCGCGCAGGCGGCCGACGCAGGCCCGGATCTGCTCGTCCCAGTCGTCGAACAGGTCCGGGGCGTCGGGGTGGAGGAAGACGTAGCGGACCACGTTGCGCTGCGTGATCGGCCACTTCTCCATCCCGGCGAACAGCCGCATCCCGCTCGGGTTGCAGGCGAGCACGTCCATGGTGCGGCTGACCACGTTCGCGGGGTTGGGCCGCAGGCTCTCCAGCAGCAGCTTGATCCCGGACGGCACCGACCTGCTGGGCGGGGACGACGGTTCGGGCGCGGGGCGGGCGGCGCACGCGGCAAGGTCCCGCAGGTGCTCGCGCTCGTCCAGCAGGAGGGCCGGGCGAGCGCGTCGACCACGGACGGGCTGGGCCGGGTCTCCTTGCCGCGCTCCAGGCGCGTGTAGTAGTCGATGGTCCGGCCGGAGACGCTGTCGCTCCGGCCGGCCGCCGAGGGCGGGACCGGCTCGGTGCCGCGGGCCGCCTTCCACGGGCACAGCGTGGACTACGAGGTGGAGACCGCCTCGGGCACCCTGCTGGTGACCGTGCCGGGGCCGGATCCGCAGGGCCTGCCGGCCGAGGGCACGAACGTGACCGTCGCGATCGACCCCGGCCGCGCCCACGTCCTCACCAAGTCATGACAGGTCGGGCAGCCCCAGGTCGAGGTTGGGCCGGTCGATCCCGCCGTCCACTTCGAGCACCTTGCCCGTCACGTAACGGGCGGCCGGGGAGACCAGGTAGAGCACGGCGGCCGCCACGTCCTCCGGCTCGCCGATCCGCCGCAGCGGCGTGGCCTGCTCCATCTGGGCGCGCAGGCCCTCGTCGTTCATGACGATGTCGAGCGCGGAGGTGGCGACCGCGCCGACGGCGACCGCGTTGACCCGGACGGCGGGGGCCAGGTCGAGCGCGGCCAGCCGGGTGTAGTGCGCCAGGGCCGCCTTGGCGGTGCCGTAGGCCAGGTAGCCGCGGCCCGCCACGCGGCCCACGGCGGAGGAGACGTTCACGACCGCGCCACCGCCCGCCTTCAGCAGGTGCGGGACGGCGGCCCTGGTCAGCTCGTGCGCCACGCCGACGTTGAACTGGAACGCGTTCTCGAGATGCTTCCGTTTCGTGTCGAGGAAGGCGCGGGGCATCGCACCGCCCACGTTGTTGACGACGACGTCCAGGCGGCCGAACGCGGCCGCGGCCCGCTCCGCGAGCTCCTCCGCGGTGCCCGGGAGCGTCAGGTCGGCGGGGACGACCAGGACCCGCCTCCCAGCCTGTTTCACCTGCTCGGCGATGGCGTGGAGCTGGTCCTCGGTGCGGGCGCAGATCGCGACGTCGGCGCCGGCCTGGGCGAGGGCGACGGCGGTGGCCGCGCCGATGCCCCGGCCCGCGCCGGTGACCACGGCCGCGGCGCCGCCGATCTGGAAGCGGTCCAGGATCATGCGCTCAGCCTAAAGACCAACTGCAACCCGTTTCAATACGGCATCCGGCTGCGGCTCGCGACCGCCGCCGCCACCCTCGTCTCGGTCCGTACGACCGACCTCCCCCTCACCGGCCGGCCGCGGCGCGGTGGGGCGGCGCGGTGGAGAGGAAGGGTGGGTGGCCCGCGGTTGAGCGGGGGCGGGCCACCCGAGGGCCGGGGTCAGACCTCCAGTTTCTCCTCGATGCCCCGGAGCTGGTGCCGGGACATGGCCAGGTTGGCGCGTCCACGGTCGAGCGCCAGGTAGAGGAACAGCCCCTTCCCTCCGCGCCCCGTGATCGGCCGGATGATGTGGTACTGGCCGCCGAGCGTGATGAGGATGTCCTCGATGCTGTCCTTGAGACCGAGCGAGTCCATCGTGCGGAGCTTGGCCTTGACCACCTCTGTGTTGCCCGCGGCGGCGACCTGCAGGTCCAGGTCCTTGGAGCCGCCGAGGGTGCCCAGCGCCATGCCGCTCCCGTGATCGACGATCGCCGCACCGATGGCGCCGTCGATCGTCATCATCTCCTTGAGCGAGACGTCCATGCTGGCCATTGTTCTCTCCCTTTCTGACAGGGGACGGTTCAGTGCCTACGTGCTGCGACGGCGGCCACTCCGGCGGCCGTCTTCCTGCCCTCCAGCCGCAGCAGCCCGACGTTCGCGCCGGGCTTGGCCAGGACTGTGAGGACGATGGTGGGGCCGGCGGCGTAGAAGGCCACGAAGCCGGCGGTGCCCGAGATGAGCGTTTCCTCAAGAGCGCCGTGGCCGGTCATGGTCAGCATCCGCCTGCTCATCGCGAGCAGCGCCGCCGACAGCGCCGCGGTCTGCTCGCCGCGGTCTCCTTCGAGGTCGCAGGCGATCTGTATGCCGTCCACGGTGCAGGCGACGCTTCCGCTCACGTCCGGTGTGCGCTCGCGCAGGAGCGTCATTTCCTCCAGAACCTCTTTCCGCAGCTCCACCGGTGGCCTCCTCCTGAGTACGGGGAACCTCACGCCAGCTCCTCGAGCGCCTTCTTGAGCCGCATCAGCAGCGCCAGATCGGTCGGGTCTCCCGTCACGGGCGGGCCGAGCGGCTGGGCCACCGCCCCGGGATCGTGGGGCGGCCGCTCGTAGGGGTGCCGCGCTCGCTTCGGCAGCCAGGCTCCAGGCGCTTCACCACCGTCGGCGACCTCATCGGGCTCGGTGGCCCCGGCGGTCCCGGCGGGCTCGGCATGCCTGGGCCGCTTGTCGGCGGGAGCGGCCCGGCCCGGGTCGGGTGGGGTGAGCAGGCCCGCGGCCGCCAGCCTCCTGACCGCCAGCAGCACCGCGTAGCCCGATCGCCCGAGCTGCTTGGCCAGCTCCAGCGGCGTGGCCTTGTGGTCGGCGCCGACGATCACCTCCCACTGGACCCGGGTCAGCGTCACCCCGTGCCCGGGCAACCACGGCACCGGCCGTACCGGCAGCGTGTCCACCTCCGCGGACGGCCAGATGTCGGCGAGGTGCGCCCGCCGCCGCGCGCACTCCCGCACCAGCCCCGCCACCTCGAAGAACCACTGCCCGCCCAGCCAGTGCCGCTCCCCCGGCCGGAACTTGGGCCGCGTCCCGCTGATCGGCAGCAGGAAGAAGGCCGCGTCCAGGACCGCGCCCAGCACCGCGAACTGCAGCTCGCCGGGCGTGAGCGGCCCCTCCTCCAGGAGCCGCGCGCAGCCGCCGTCCGCCTGGAGCCCGCGCAGCGCCGCCTCCGTCATCCGGCCCCGGGCCGTGAGCAGGCGCTCGACGCCCGGGGTCTGGGCGCACTCCATGTACGTCACGCGCCCGTCGTGGAGGAAGATCGTGCCGTTCCTCCCGAGCCGGAGCGCGCCCGTCGAACGCTCGTGCGCCAGCCCGGCCAGGAGTGCGTCGAGCCTGGTCATGACTCACGTCGTCAGCTGGCTGGAGACCGACCGCAGGCGGTGGCGCGCCAGGGCCAGGTTGGATCGTTCCAGGTCAAGGCGTACGTAGATGACCAGCGGCCCCTCGAAGACCGTCTCCAGCGGCCTGAGCAGATGGTGCCCCTTGTCCGTCGTGACGAGCATGTCGTCGATGCGGACGACCTCGCCCGGGCACGCGCGGGCGAGACCGTCGGTCGTGGCCCGCAGCGCCTCGGTCAACGCGGCGGCCGACCGGTCGGCGTCCACGCCCGAGGCACTGCTGAAGGCCACCGCCATGCCGCTGGTGTGGTCGAGCAGCATGGCGTCCAGCGCCCCCGGTATGGACATGACCTCCGCCAGGCAGGTGTCGATTCCGAGCACGTGATCCCCCTCGCCGTAAGTGGAACGGGGACAGCGTAGGGGGGTTATGAATAGCACTGAAGTGGCCCATAGACCTGCGGTTACGCTTTTATGTGGCCAAGGCAGAGAAAACCAATACCCATACACATAGTTCTGATATTTGCGAGCATTTCTCGTAACGAACCCGCTGTTCAGCTCCGGTGACCCCGGCCCGTGCTGGTCTGCAGGTCGATGAAGCTGGAGGCGGGGATCAGGGTGGGATCGACGACGGACAGGACGAGCCGGTCGTCGTCGTACAGGTCCAGCCGCGAGCCGTCGAGGCCGGCGAGCTTGGTGTTCGCGCTGCCCAGCGACATCGCGTACCCGTCACCGGCCTCGAACGATCGCTTCCCGGCAGGTCGTTATATGATGTGTTTAATCATACTTTTGAGGGGTTGTCGATGGTGGAAGGAGCCGCCGATGACGAGCCTCGGAGGGCCCGGCGCCCGGCCGGGTGGCCTGCACGCGCAGCTCGTTGACGCGCTCGGACGCCGGATCGCCCACGGTGACTTCCCCGTGGGCGGCATCGTCTCCCCCGAGCGCGTCGAGTCCGAGTACGAGGTGTCCCGGACGGTCGTACGCGAGGCGCTGCGCTCGCTGGAGGTGCTCGGCATGGTCCGCCCGCGCCACAAGGTCGGCACCACCGTCCAGCCCCAGGAGAGCTGGGCGCTGCTCAACCCGCAGGTCATCGCCTGGCGGGCGGACGGCCCCGACGCCGACACCCAGCTCGGCGAGCTGCTGACGCTGCGGGAGGCCCTGGAGCCCGCCGCCGCCAGGATCGCGGCGCTGGGCGCCCGGCAAGCCCTCGTGGACACGCTCCGCGAGCACCTCCGGGACATGCGGGACGCCTACGAAAGCCGCAGCCGCTCCGCGTTCGTGTCGGCCGACACCGGCTTCCACCGCACGGTCCTGCGGGGCGCGGACAACGCGGTCCTGAGCCAGCTCGTGCAGACCCTCATCGCCACCCTGCACGCCCGCTACTCCGACCGCCACCGGTTCTTCACCGCCGACACCGCCGCCTCGCTGGACCGGCACGGGCAGGTCGTCGAGGCCATCGCGGCCGGGGACCCGGCGGCGGCGGAGGCCGCGGCCGCGTCGCTCGTCCGCGCGTCACGCGTCGAGGTTCTCGGATCCGCACCAGCATGGGAGAGATGACGTGCCCCTCCAGACCGCTCCAGGCGTTCCGGCGTTCGACCTGACAGGCAGGCTCGCCCTGGTCACCGGCTCGGGTCGCGGCATCGGGCATGCCATCGCGCGCGGCTACGCGCTGTCGGGGGCGCGCGTCGTGCTGAACGGCCGCGACCCGGCGCGTCTCGAGGCGGCGGCCGCGGCCCTGCGCGAGGAGCTCGCGCCCGTCCGGCCGCCCGGCGACGTGCAGGTCCACGCGTTCGACGTCGCCGACCCGGCGCAGGTCGAGCAGGCCTGCGAGGCCGTCGTCACCGCGTACGGCTGCCCGGACATCCTCGTCAACAACGCCGGCGTGCAGATCCGCGGCCCCCTGACCGAGATCCCGGTCGACGACTGGAAACGCGTGGTCGACGTCAACCTCACCAGCGGCTTCCTCGTCGGCCGCGCCTTCGCGCGCCACATGCTCCCCCGGGGCAGCGGGAAGATCATCAACATCTGCTCGGTCCAGAACCACCTGGTGCGCGCCACCACCGCCCCCTACGCGGCCGCGAAGAGCGGGCTCGGCGGGCTCACCCGGGCGATGTGCGCCGAATGGGCGTCCGCCGGCATCCAGGTCAACGGCCTGGCCCCCGGCTACATCGGCACCGACCTGAACGCGTCCCTGGTCGCCGACCCCGACTTCAGCCGCTGGATCACGCGGCGCACCCCCGCGGCGCGCTGGGGCCGCGTCGAGGACGTCGTCGGCCCCGCGATCTGGCTCGCCTCACCGGCGTCCGACTTCGTCAACGGCCAGGTCATCTACGTCGACGGCGGAATGACGGCGGTGATCTGAATGGACGCGAAGGCCCTCGTCGTCACCGGCCCCGGGCACCTGACGATCGAGACCCGGATCACCCCGGCGCCGCGACCGCACGAAGCCGTCGTCACGGTCGTCTACGGCGGCATCTGCGGCTCCGACCTGCACTACTACAGGAGCGGGCGGGTGGGCGAGTCCGTCCTGCGCTCCCCGATGGTCCTCGGGCACGAGGTGGTCGGGGTCGTCGCCGAGCCCGCCGCCGACGGCTCGGGTCCGCCGGCGGGCGGCCGCGTCGCCGTGCACCCCGCCCAGGTGTGCGGCCGCTGCGGCCACTGCCTGCGCGACGAGCAGAACCTCTGCGCGGAGCTGCGCTATCTCGGCAGCGCCGCCCGGATGCCGCACACGGACGGCGGGTTCGCCGAGCGCCTCGTCGTACCCACGACCCGCCTCGTGCCGATCCCCGACGGGCTCGACCTGCGGACGGCGGCGCTGGCCGAGCCCGCCTCGGTGGCGCTCCACGGCCTGCGCCGGCCGGGCTCCGGCGTCGAGGGCCGCGACGTGCTGGTGATCGGCGCGGGACCCATCGGCCTGCTCTGCGCCGCCCTGGCCGCCTGCGCGGGGGCGGCCACGGTCACGGCGACCGACGTGTTCGGCGAACCCCTCCGGCTGGCGCTCCAGGTGGGCGCGACCCACGTCGTCCGCGCGGACCTCGGCGAGCCGATCCCCGCCGCCGACGTCGCGATCGAGTCCTCCGGCTCCCAGGCCGGGCTCGTCTCCGCCCTGGAGGCGCTGCGCCCCGGCGGAACCCTCGTCAACGTGGGGCACCTGCCCCCGGGCGGGGTCACCGCGCCGCTGCACCTCGCGGTCACCCGCGAGCTGACCCTGATGGGGTCGAGCCGCTTCTACCACGAGATGCCGGCCGCGTTGTCGATCATGAGCGGGGACGCCGGGCGGTTCGCACCCATTGTCACGTCCGTCTTCGGGCTCGGCGCGGCGGTGGCGGCGTTCGAGGAGGCGGCCGACGCCCGGCGGTCGAGCAAGGTCCTGCTCGCGTTCAGCTGAACCCCGGTGCCGCCCCGGCCGTACCTCCTGTCGACTGTCGGGTCGGGATGGGCGGGCGATGGCGAACGGCACCAAACACGGCGAGGCGGTGGACGGGCGGACCGGCGACGACCCGCGGCGGATCGGCGGCCACCGCATCGTGCGCCGGCTCGGCTCCGGCGGGATGGGCGTCGTCTACCTCGCGAAGAGCCGTTCGCGGCGGCTCGTGGCGATCAAGGTCATCCACCGGCACCTCGCCGGCGACCCGGAGTTCCGGCGGCGCTTCCGCCGCGAGGTCGCGACCATGCAGCGGGTCGCCCCCTTCTCGACGGCTCCCGTGCTCACGGCCGACCTGGACGGCGAGACGGCGTACGTCGTCACCGAGTACGTCCCGGGACCGACGCTGTTCCGCGCGGTCGTGGAGCGGGGCCCGATGTCGGGCTCGGAGCTCGAAGAACTGGCCATGAGCACGGCGGTGGCGCTGTGGGCCATCCACGCGGCCGGCGTCGTCCACCGTGACCTCAAGCCGTCGAACGTGCTGCTGTCCCCCATGGGCCCGAGGGTCATCGACTTCGGCCTCGCCTTCGTCGCCGACTCCACGACCCTCTCCGTCACCAGGATGGGCACTCCGGCGTACATGTCGCCCGAGCAGGTGCGCGGGCTGGCGTCGCCGGCCTCCGACGTCTTCGCCTGGGGCGGTGTCATGGCCTTCGCCGCGAGCGGGCGGCCGCCGTTCGGCTCGGGGGCGGGTCACGACGTGCTCTACCGCGTGGTCCACGAGGAGCCCGTGCTCCCCGAGCTGGGCGGCGTGGTCGGCCGGCTGGTGGCGCGGGCGCTGAGCAAGGACCCGGCGGCCCGCCCGACGGCCGCCGAGCTCGTGGACGCGCTCGGCGGGGGCGCGACGATCCGCCTCTCGCCCGACCTCGTCCCGGTCGGGCCCCCTCCACGACGCCGGGCGAGCGGCCGGTTCCCGTACGAACCCAGGGTGCCGAGCCCGGCCGCCGCCGCCTCGGGCCGGAGCCACGCCGTCCCCGAGCAGGGCCACCCCGCCGCGGAGAAGGGCCGCACCACACCGGACCGGAGCCACGGGGCCCCGGCGCACAGGGGGCGGCGACGGGGGACGTCCAGGCGCTGGGCGTGGACCGGCGGCACGGTGGCCGCGCTCGCCGTGGCGACGGCGGGCGCGTACCTGCTCCCCAGCCTGTTTCCCGGCCTGCCCGCCGTGACCCCGGTGGTGAACCCGGCGGTGAACCCCGCCGTCGCGAAAGAGGCGGGCACGCTGTGGCGGAAGCTCCCCGGCGAGAACCCGCTGCGCGCGGACGGCGTGCGGTTCTACGTGCAGCCGGACACCGACGCGGCTCGGCAGTCCAGGACCTGGTCGGCGCAGGGCAGGACGGCCGACGCCGCTCTCATGCGGGCGCTGTCGCAGGTCCCCCAGGCGATCTGGCTCGCCGGCGGCTCCCCCGCCGACGTCTCCCGCACCGCGCGCGAGGCGGTCGCCCAGGCCGAACGCCGGCAGACCGTCCCGGTGTTCGTCACCAACAACATCCCGGGACGTGACTGCTGGAACGGCGGCGCTCCCGACACCGCGGGCTACCGGGCGTGGATCGACGCGGTGGCCGAGGGCATCGGGAACCGGCCCGCGGTCGTCGCCCTGGAGCCCAGCGGCCTGGCGCGGATGCCCGGCAGCCCCGAGTGCCCGCAGGGCGGGGAGTCCGCCGCCGTCCAGCGGTACGCCGATCTCACCTACGCCGTGGAGACCCTGACCGGCCTGGCCCGCACCGCCGTCTACCTCGACGGCGGGCTGGCGGGCTGGCCCGCGTTCACGCAGATCGCCGACCGGCTGGTCAACGCGGGGGCGGTGCGCGCCGACGGCTTCTACGTCAACGCCGTCGGCTACCGGCCGACGGCGCGATCGCTCACGTACGCCGCGAAGCTGTCCAGGTGCGTCTACCTGAGGGCGGCGTCGCGGAGCGCCTCGTGCGCCGACGCGGCCCTGGCCGCCGTACCGGACGACGCGCCCGGCCTGCCGCACTTCGTCGTCGACACGAGCCGGAACGGGGCCGGCGAGTGGCAACCGCCCGCCGGGCGCTTCCCGGTTCCGGACGAATGGTGCAATCCCCCCGGCAGAGGTGCGGGCGCCCGGCCGTCCGCCGGCACCGGGAAGCCGCTGGCCGACGCGTTCCTCTGGCTCAACAGCCCGGGATTCTCCAACGGCCAGTGCACCCGGGGCACCCCGGGACCGGCCGACCCGGTGTACGGCGTCGTCACCCCGGCCTCCGGCCAGTGGTGGCCCGATCAGGCCCTCGAACGGGCGCGCAACGCCGTCCCGCCACTCACGCCGGCCCCCTGAACCCGGCTCATCCGCCTTCCACCGCGTACTTCACCAATGTGGTGAGCACCTCCTTGACCGACGCGCGGTCGCGGACGTCGCACAGCACGATCGGGATGCGCTCGTTCAGCGCGAGCGCCCGCCGCACCTTGGCCGGGTCGTGGCGGCGGGCCCCCTCGAAGCAGTTCACGCCGACCACGAACGGGACGCCGCGCTGCTCGAAGTAGTCCACCGCGGGGAAGCAGTCGCCCAGGCGGCGCGTGTCGGCGAGCACCACGGCGCCGAGCGCGCCGAGGGCCAGTTCGTCCCACATGAACCAGAAGCGGTCCTGCCCGGGAGTGCCGAACAGGTACAGCCACAGCCCGTCGCGGATGGTGATGCGGCCGAAGTCGAGCGCGACCGTGGTGGTGGTCTTGGACTCCACGCCCGAGGTGTCGTCCACCCCGATGCCCCGCTCGCTCAGCAGTTCCTCGGTGTGCAGCGGCCGGATCTCGCTGATGGTGCCGACCAAGGTGGTCTTGCCGACGCCGAAGCCGCCCGCGATGAGGATCTTGATGGCCAAGGCCGAGGCGACGGCGGTCGTCCCCGGCTCAGAGGCTGCGTAGTCCATGCAGCACTTCCCTGTAGATGCGTTCGTCGATCGTCTGCGCCGCGGGGCGCGGGCGCTCGATGGTGACAAGGCCCTCTCGCCGCACATCGCTCAGGATCACCCGGGTGATGTTGAGCGGCAGCCTGAGGTGCGCCGCGACGTCGGCCACCGGCGTGGGCTTCTGGCACAGCGACAGCACGGCGCGATGCTCCGGGAGCAGTTCCGTTGGCTCGTAGGTGCCGGCGACCGTCGTGACGATGGCCACCAGGTCGAACGCCTCGCCCTGCGGGCGCGCCCGGCCCCCGGTCAGCCCGAAGAGCCGGAGCAGCGGCCCGGGATCCTCCCCGGTCACTGTCTCGCGCCGTTCCAGGCGGGTGCCGGTGCCGCTCCCCTCGGCTGCGCGGAGAGGTGCTCGCCGACCCGCTTGACCATGAGCGCCATCTCGTACGTGACCATGCCCAGCTCGGCGTCGCCCGTGGCGAGCACGGCCAGCCGGGCGCCCTGGCCGGCCGCGGTGACGAACAGGAAGCCGTCCTCCATCTCGATGATCGTCTGCCGTACGCCGCCCATGCCGAAGTGCCGCCCGGCGCCCATGGCCAGGCTGTGGCTGCCGGCGGAGATGGCGGACAGGTGCTCGGCGTCCTCGCGGGTCAGGTTCCGGGAGCCGCCCATGGCCAGCCCGTCGGCGGACAGCACGATGGCGTGCCGGATGCCGGGGACGCGCTGGGTGAGGTCGTCCAGCAGCCAGCTCAGTTCACTTCTGGGGTCGGGCATCGGGATGGTCGTCCTTTCGGTTCCACACGTCTGGTCCCTGCTCCGCCTGGCGACGGCCTTGCTGCCAGCCGCGTTGCATGGACGACATGAGTTGTGCGAGCTCCTCCGGCGAGCGCGCCGAGGTGCTGCGCCGGTCCGCGCGTCTTGCGGAACGGAGCTGGGGAGCCAGGCTGGCCTGCGGTACCCGCATCGGCAGCCCGTCGAGGTCTTCGTCCGCGTCCTCGGCCGGCACCGTGACGCTCCAGTCGGCGGGCGGGCCGGGCGGGGTGGCGGGGCCGGGGACCGGCGTCGGAATCCGGATCGGTCCAGTGGCGGGCCCGCTGTCCGGTTCCTCCGCGAGCCCGTCCACGAGCCCGTCCGCGAGTCCGCCCGCGAGCCCGTTCGCGAGCCCGTTCGCGAGCCCGTCCGCAGGTCCGCCCGCGAGTCCGTTCGTCGACCCGTTGGGAGAGGCGTCCGTGAGCCCGTTCGCGGAGCCGTTCACAGGCCCACTCACTGGCCCGGCCTGGATGATCGGAGTCGGCGCGGGCCCGGCCTCGAACCAGGTCCCGCGCTCCGGGGCGCGGGCGGGCGCGTCCGGCCCGAGGGGCGGGAAGGGCTCAGGGGTGACGGCCACCCCGCGGGGCCGGGGCTCGGCGGGCCCGGTGCCGAGCGCGCGCATGGGCCTGGCTATGTGCGCGGCGACGCGGTCCGTGGCGGGCGCGACGACGACCGGGGGCTGGAGGTTGACGAGCAGGGAGGCCGGCAGCAGCACGATCGCGGTGGTCCCGTCGTACGGCGAGCGGCGCAGCGAGACCTTGATCCCGTGCCGGCCCGCGAGCCTGGACACCACGAACAGGCCGAGCCGGTCGCTGTCGGCCAGGTCGAACTCCGGCGGGTCGGCCAGCCGGGAGTTGAGCTCGTCGAGGGTGGACTGGTTCAGCCCCAGGCCCCGGTCCTCCACCTCCAGCGCGAAGCCGTTGGCCGCGGTCATGCTGCGGATGTGCACGGTCGTGTCGGGCGGGGAGAAGACGGTGGCGTTCTCCACCAGCTCGGCGACCAGGTGGATCACGTCGGTGACGGCGGGGCCGACCAGCAGCGGGGCGTTCGGCATCGGTACGACGGTGACGCGGGTGTAGTCCTCGACCTCCAGCCCCGCCGCGCGTACGACGTCGAACAGCGGCACCGGGTCGCGCCAGCGCCGCGCGGGGGCGGAGTCGGACAGGATGATCAGGTTCTCGGCGTGCCGCCGCATGCGGGTGGTCAGGTGGTCGAGCTTGAACAGGTCCTCCAGGACCTCCGGCTCCTCGACCCGGCGTTCCATGGTGTCGAGCAGCGTGAGCTGGCGGTGGAGCAGCGCCTGGTTGCGCCGGGCCAGGTTGAGGAAGACCAGGCCGACGCCCTTGCGCAGGGTCGCCTGGCCCACCGCCGCCTCGACCGCCGTACGGCGTACGGCGGAGAAGGCGTGCACCACCCGGTCGACCTCGGCGGTGTCGGCGCGGTCGAGGCCGGGCGCCTCGGTGGCCGGGTCCACGTCGTCGCCGCGGCGCAGCCGCTCGACCAGCCGGGGCAGCCGCCGCTCGGCCAGCTCCACGGCCGACTCCTGCAGCCGGCTGAGCTCGATGATCAGCGAGCGGCCGAACCGGTACGACAGCGCCACCGACGCCACCACCGCGAACAGCCCCAGGAGCAGGACCAGGCCGATCCGCCAGTACGCACCGGACTTCTGGGACTGCGCCTCCTCCGCGGTGCGGGCCAGCTCCGTCTGCGTGTCGCGGCTGATCGCGCCGAAGATGGCGTCGGCGTCCCGCTTCCACACGGTGGGGTCCACGGGCGGCGCGCCGCCGCTGGTGTCCCAGCCGAACAGCAGGTCCTCCGCGTCCACCAGCCGCTTGAACGACGCGCTGGCGATCAGCCGGTCGTAGTTCGCCCGCAGTTCGGGGCCGACGTCGCGCTCGGCGTTGGCGAAGACGAGCCGGCGGCTGGTCATCGCGGAGACGAACGACGCCCGGTCCCTGGGGGTCATCTTGTGGTGCACGATCGTGGTGGTGAGCACGGCGTGCTCACGGCCCAGATACTCGGCCGCGGCGCTGTAGGCCGCCATGCCGCGCACCGCCTGGTAGGACGAGACGTCGCTGAGCGCGTCGCGGTCGCTGAACTGCCCGTTGGCGACGCTGATCAGGTTGTTGTACGCCTCGATGATGGTCAGCGGCGGGGCCAGCACGCCGCCGTCGGCCGAATCGCGCAGCGACTGCAGCCCGTCGAGCGCCTGCAGCAGCGCCTGCACCTGGGCCGGGGTCTCCCCGTCCGCCGCCCCGACGTCGAGGGCGCTGATCACCTCGCGCAGGCGCTTGGCCTTGCCGTCGGTGATCCGGCGCTGCTCGGCCAGCGGGTCGTACGAGCCGGTGCCGCGCACCGCCTCCGCCGAGAGCTGGCGCTCCCGCTGTAACTCGACGATCAGCTGCAGCACCGGCGACCCGATGCCCTCCCAGCGGTCCTGCGCCTGGGAGACGGTGACGATCTCCTCAACGCTGGAGTAGGCGATGAACCCCCACAGAGCGACCATGGAGACCAGCGGAAGCAGGAGAATCCTGAGCAGCTTGGTACGGATCGGCGGGGGCGAACTCATCCATCATGTCCAATTCCGCGCACCGGATGATGCGCCGCCGGGCAGTCGCGAACCGGCACTACCCCGAGAATGTCCGCCACGACTGGCACGCCTGTGGTGCGTCCACTATGCCGATGGGCCAGATGTACTTCAAGGTACAGATGCGAAGAAACATCACGAATGGCGGGTTGACTCTTTGTCAGCACACGGTTCGTGACCGTAACGGCCGTCATCTCACTCAGAGTGACGATCTTGGGACTCCGGATGACAGGGGTGGGTACCCACCCCGGCCGCGGCCATCCCCCAGAAAATGTAAATAAGTCCGCAAATAGCCTTTCTAGGCTTTTGCAGAGGCGGCGCTACAATTAAGGCGGAAAGGAAGGGGGAGGCTCATGGGAAATGTCGTGGACTATATCGTGACCGAGTCGCTGGATCGCGCGACCCAGCACCTGACCCAGGCCGAACTCGACCGGCTGGGCGAGCTGCTGTCCGCCACGACCGGCGATGGCAGAAGGTAGGCCGCGTCGATTTCCGAAATCCCCGCGACGGGCGGGGCGGCCGTTCTGCGCGGCGGAACGAGCGGTGCCGCTGGACGAGGCCGGGAGGCGGGCGTCCGCGGCACTGACCGCGCTCGGCCTGCGGGCGGAGCTCGTGGACGCGGGCGACGGCCGCGACCCGACCGCCTGGTGGTGCCGCCTGCTCGGCGGCGCGGGGGACCTCTCGCCGGTCGCGTGCGGGATGGGCAAAGGACGCCCGGACGAGGCCCGCGTGGGCGCTCTGTTCGAGGCCGTCGAGCACTACCTCACCGGCCCGGCCGGGTTCGACCCCGCCGCCGTACGGCCCGTCGCGCCCGCCGCCCTCGCCACGGGCCCGCTGCGCGGGGACGCCTGCGCGCTGCTGCTGACCGGGACGCCCGGCCGGCGGATGGCCTGCCTGCGCTATCGCCTCCTCGACGGGCCACCCCTCCCCCACAGGCGCGCCGACGCGCTGGTGCCGCTGTTCCTGTCGGCCCCCTGGTACGCCGAGACCGGCGCCGCGCCGCTGCGCGAGCTGGCCGGGGACGACTGCGACTACGCCGACCTGATGCGCTACAGCTGCAACAGCGGCTCGGCCGTCGGCATCACCGCCGCCGAGGCGCTGCTGCACGCCCTCAACGAGGCCGTGGAGCGGGACGCCCTTTCGCTGCTCCTCGTACGCGCCTTCCTGGGCGGGGACGGCTTCCGGCTCAGGCTGATCGACCCGGGGACGCTTCCGCACGGCCTCGCGCGGGCCTACGCGACGGCGGAGGAGCTGACCGGGTCACCGGTGCACCTGCTGGACATCACCAGCGACCTCGGCGTGCCGACGATGCTGGCGTACACGGCTCCGGCCGACCGCCGTCCGCACCGGCGCGGCGGCGGCACCTCGCTGGACCCGGCGTACGCCGCCTGGCGGGCGCTCACGGAACTCGTCCAGGCCACGCTCGGCGAGGGTCTGCCGCACTCCGGAGCCATACGCGGCGATCTGGCCGGGCTGGCGGCGCACCCCGCGCTGCACGCGTGCGGGCGCTTCGACCTCACCGACGCCCTGCGAGAGGCTCAGGTGGTCCCCTTTCCGCAGGCCGCCGCGGCGGCCGGGACTCCCGGCGCCCAGCTGCGGAAGGTGGCCGCGACGCTGGCCGCGCGGGGCCACCCGGCCTACCACCGCATGGTGCGCGTCCTCCCCTGCGGGATCACCGCCGTGCACGTGATCGTGCCGGAGCTGGAGCGGTTCATGCTGGTCACCGACGGCAACCTCGTCCTGCCCGGCCGCAGGGGGCTGGCCGTCGCGGCCGGACGGGTTTCCGAAACGCTGCCACAGGATTGGCGGCCCCCATCAATGAGGTGAATGGTTTTTCCGCTTTATCGACCTTGCGTGGAGAATTACCAGCCTCTTTATCCGCACATACTGGATTTATGGGCGCACGATATTGGCAGAATCGCCAGGCCAAGATGTCGGTGGTGCTCGGCGTTCTGCTCCTGGCCCTGGCCACCATGATCCTGACCGTGGCCACCCGATTGCCGAAGGACTGGGGGATCACGGCCGGATCCGCTCAGATCATCGCGGCGGTGACGGGCGCGATAGGGCTGGGCAACGGCCTGGTGCAGTTCCTGACCTGGTGGCGCAAGCGCGGCGCGGCCACCGCCGCCCCCACCTCGGCCGACGTCGCCACCGCGAAGGACGTCCTCTCCGGGCTGGTGACCCAGCAGTGGCGCGACGAGACGGTCCTGCGCTCGCTGTGCGATCCCGAGCCCATGCCGCTGCCGTGGCACTCGACCGAGCGCCGCGAGCTCGCCGACCGTCCCGAGATCATCGCCAAGGGCACCGTGGCCTTCCCCGGCCTGGACGTGCACATCGCGGACATGGCACGTAACTTCCGCGCCCTGCGCTGCCGCCGGCTGGTCATTCTGGGCGGCCCGGGCACCGGCAAGACCACCCTGGCCGTGCAGCTCGTCCTCGAACTGCTGCGCACGCGGGAGCCGGAGGAGCCCGTCCCGGTGCTGCTGTCGGCCGCGCGCTGGGACGACCGCCTCTATGGGCGGCTGCAGGACTGGCTGGCCGCGAGCCTGGCGCTGGACTATCCGGCGCTGCGCGCGGAGGGCCTCGGCACGGACATGCCGGAGACGCTCGTGGCCCGGGGCGAGGTGCTGCCCGTCATCGACGGCCTGGACGAGCTGCCCGACACCGCCCGCGCGGACATGCTGACCGCGCTGAACCGGTCGATGTACGAGACCGACCAGCTCATCCTCACCTGCCGTACCGATCAGTTCGCCGAGTCCGTCGAGGAGATCGGCGACGCCCTCACGGCGGCGGCGGTCATCGAGCCACAGCCCATGTCCCCCGCCGCGTCGGCCGACTACCTGGAGGCGTGCCTGCCGCCGGTGCCCCACTCCGTCTGGCCCCAGGTCCTGGAGGAGCTGCGCAAAAGCACCGTCCCCGCATTGGCCGAGGTCACCTCGACGTCTCTGGGGCTCTGGCTGGTCCGCGCCACCTACATCGCGCCGCGGATGGATCCGATGCCGCTGCTGGCGCTCGGGCGCGGCAGCGCGGCGACGTTGCACGACCATCTGTGCGACCAGCTCATCCCGGCGCTGGTGAGCACGCGTACGCCCGCCGAGGGCCCGCCGCAGCCCTTCCGGCCCCAGCATGCCTGGACACCGGAGCAGGTCGACCGCTGGCTCACGTACCTGTCCCGCCAGCTCGAACGCAACGAGGAGGACCCGCGCGACGTCGCGTGGTGGCACCTGGCCCGCTACACCTCCAGCCGCACGGTCCGGTTCGGGGCCGCCGCCGTGATCGGGGTCGTGGTCGGGCTGGCCTTCGGGCTGCTGACGAAGTCGCTCTTCTTCAGCGCGATGGCCGGCCTGTTCTCCGCGCTCGTGGCCGAGACCCTGATCGGCTCCTGGTTCACCGAGTCGCCGGGCCACGCCGACTTCCACCTGCGCGGCAGGCTCGCCGAGCTCCTTCCCGCCCTCCGGGACGGGCTGATCGTCGGAGCCCTGGGGGCCATCGTCGGCTGGCTCATGGCCTACGCGAGCGGGAAGCCGGTCTTCGCCCTGAGATCCTCGGTGCAGATCGGGCTGCTGTCCTTCGTCGGGTTCGTCGCCCTGCTCAGCCTGATCCGCTGGGTCGAGAGCCCCACCGCCGACCTGACGGCCAGATCCCCGCGCTCGACCTGGCAGGCCGACCGGAACCTGACCGCCATCCGGATCATCGGCGGGCTCGTGGTCGGGCTCGCCACCGCGGGCGTCCTGCTGTACTCGGGGATCCCCCCGGACATGTCGATCCTGGTCGGCCTGGTGCTGGGGCTGCTGTTCGGGCTCGTCCTGGGCCGCCACCACGCCTGGCTGGCCTACAAGCTGACGATCCCCCGCCTGGCCACCCGGGGGAGCCTGCCGCTGCGGGCGATGGACTTCCTGGACGACGCCCACCGGCTGGGCCTGCTGCGCACGGAAGGGCCGTACTACCAGTTCCGGCATGTCGAGCTGCAGCAGCACCTCGCGGACGGGCGGCACGTGGCGCCCGTGACCCCGCCCACCAGGGCTCATTCGCATAGGGACGGCCCTGGTGGGCCGGACGGACGCACATAGTCGCATCGGGGGCGTCATGACAACTTCAGGAGGCGTCTTCAGACGCAAACCGGTGGAGCTCATCGCCACCGAGCACGAGGGCGAGCTGGCCAGGTCGCTCGGGTTGTGGCAGCTCACCGCCATCGGCGTGGGCGGCATCATCGGCGCGGGCATCTTCGCCCTGGCCGGCGCGGTCGCCAACCAGACCGCGGGGCCGGCCGTGCTCGTCTCGTTCCTCATCGCGGGGATCGCCAGCGCCGCCGCCGCGTTCTCGTACGCCGAGTTCGCAGGCCTGATCCCGAAGGCCGGGTCCGCCTACACCTACGGGTACGCGGTCCTCGGGGAGATCGTCGGCTGGTGCATCGGCTGGGATTTGCTGCTGGAGTACACCGCCATCGTCGCGGTCGTGGCCATCGGCATCTCCGGCTACTTCGGCTTCCTCGTGGAGCAGCTCGGCTTCACGCTGCCCGCGTGGATGCTCGGCGCGCCCGGCACCGGCACGGGGCACGTGGTGGACCTGTTCGCGGCCATCCTGTGCCTGTTCATCGCCTTCCTGCTGAATCTCGGGATCCGCGCCGCGGCCAGGTTCGAGACGTCCGTGGTGGGCATCAAGGTCGCCGTCGTGCTGCTGGTGATCGTGGTCGGCTTCTTCTATATCAACCCGTACAACTACACGCCGTTCTTCCCGTTCGGGGTCAGCGGGGCGATCACCGGTGCCGCCACCGTGTTCTTCGCGGTGTTCGGCTACGACGCGATGAGCACCGCGGCCGAGGAGTCACGGGACGCGCAGCGGCACATGCCGAAGGCGATCATCTACTCGCTGGCCATCTCCATGGTCCTGTACGTGCTGGCCACGCTCGTGCTCACCGGCATGCAGAACTACCGGGAGATCGATCCCGAGAGCGGCTTCTCCTCGGCGTTCGCCTCCGTCGGGCTGCCCGGGCTCGCGTCCCTGATCGCGGCGGGCGCCGTGGTGGGCATCCTCACGGTCATGTTCACGTTCATGCTCGGCGTCACCCGGGTCTGGTTCTCGATGAGCCGGGACGGGCTGCTGCCGCACTGGTTCGCCAAGCTGCACCCGGTGCGCCGGGTGCCCACGCGGGTCACCTGGATCGTGGGCGTCGCGTCGGCGTTGATCGCCGGGTTCCTGCCCATCCGGGAGGCGGCCGAGCTGACGAACATCGGGATCCTGCTGGCGTTCGTGGTCGTGTGCGTGGCGGTGATCGTGCTCCGCTACCGGCAGCCCGACCTGCCGCGCCAGTTCCGCCTGCCGGGGATGCCGGTGGTGCCGGGCGTCGGGGCGCTCTTCTCGATCTGGCTGATCACGTTCCTGAGCCCGGTGACGTGGCTGCGCTTCGCCGTCTGGTTCCTGATCGGGCTGGTCGTCTACTTCGCCTACAGCCGGCGCCACTCGGCGCTCAATTAGCCCGGGCCGGGCACGGCCCCCTCTCGGGAGCCGTGCCCGGGTCACGTCGTTCAGAACGGGCAGGTGTCCGTCCACTGGGTCACCAGCGAGGTGTTGTTCCGGTCGGCGTCACGCACGCTGCCGCACAGGAACGGGGTGAAGCGGGCGTCGTCGCGCAGCCAGCGGCTGAAGAACGACACGATCCACTTGCCCTGCTTGGCCTTGTTGCCGTAGCCGGTCATCGGGCAGAGGTGGTCGCCGGGGACCTCGATGTACAGCTTCTCGGCCTGCGTCATGCTGTTGTACCAGGGCCTGGCGTACGTGCCGCCGGGCGCGGCGACGTCGCTCGCGCAGGTCAGGAAGAAGGTCGGCTTGGCGACCCCGGCGAAGCTCCCGCTCTGGTGGTAGGGCGCCAACGGCACGCCCGCCCTGAACCGGGCGTCGTCGCGCAGCGCCACCATCGTGCCGCCGCCGCCCATGGAGTGGCCCGCGGCGCCGAGCACGCCGTTCAGCTTGCCCGAGATGGGGTTGCCGGTGGCGTTGCCGAGGTTGAGCAACTGGGTACCGGCCGCCCTGATCTGGGTGCCCCGCTGGTCGGGGCTGTCGGACAGCGTGTTGGTGTCGACGTTGAGGACGACGAAGCCCCAGGACGCCAGGCGCGGGCCGAGCCAGCTCAGGTTCTGCTGGGTGCCCTGGTAGCCCGGCATGAGCACGATGCCCGGATACGAGCCGCCGGCCGTCGGGTACGTGATCGTGCCCGCCTTGTAGCCGCTGGGGTTGGGGACGGTGTAGGTCGCGGTGGCCAGCGGGCCGGTGGTCGCCTCCAGCGACTGGGTGGTCGGGTCGGGGATGGTGCCCCCTGGAGGCGGCGTGGTGCCGCCCATCGTGCCGTAGACCTGGAACTCGAACAGCGAGTAGCCGTAGGCCGTGCCGCGGGCGGTGCCGTACATCCGTACGTACCGCCCGTTCCCGGTCACGGCGAGGGTCTGCGTCCCGCCGGTGCCGGTGCCGGTCGCGTAGACGGTGGTCCAGGTCAGGCCGTCGGCGGAGGTCTGGATCTGGAACGCCCTGCCGTACGCGGACTCCCAGCTGAGCACCACCTGGCTGATGGCGGCGGTGCCGCCGAGGTCGACCCGCAGCCACTGCGGGTCGCCGAAGGCGCTCGACCAGCGGGTGGCGGCGTTGCCGTCCACGGCCGCCGAGGCGGGCGTGCCGGCGTTCTCGGCGGACGACGCGGTGACGGGCTTGCCCTGGGACAGCAGCGGGTCGGCGACCGCCTGGGCGCTACCCGCGCCGCCGACCAGCGCGGCGGCGAGGGCCAGCGCGACGAAAACGAGAGAAGATCTCATGCTCTACCTCTGTGGAACGGGCGTGGCTTTCGCCAGCACGCGGACAGAAAGGCCGGTCGCGAGAGCGCTCTTCAACGCTCTGGACCATATGCGGCGGTCGACGGTGTCGAAAGCGCGGCAACCGCTGAGCGGAAGATGAATGCGGGAAGTTCCGGCGGGCGTGCCGTGTTGGTGCCGAGCATGGGAGACCGCTTCGCCGACGGCGACGTCATCAAGCGCCTGCTTCACGGGGCGCGGCACTGGGCCTTCGTGGGCCTGAGCGACAATCCGGAGCGCACGGCCTATGACCAGGCCCGGCTGCTCCAGGCTCGGGGCAGACGGGTCATTCCCGTCCATCCGGCCGCCGAGACCGTGCTGGGCGAGCCCGGGTACGCGTCGCTGGCCGAGGTGCCGGACCCGCTGGACGTGGTCGCCGTTTACCGGCGCGCCGAGCTGGCGGGGGAGTCGGTGGACGAGGCGATCGCGGCAGGGGCCAAGGCGATCTGGCTCCCGCTCGGCGTCATCGACGAGGCGGCCGCCGAACGCGCGCTGAGCGCCGGCCTCGACGTCGTCATGGACCGCTGTCCGGGCGTCGAATGGGCACTGCGCAGAGACGCCTAAACAGGCAGCCGAGGCTTCTAGCCGGCCGCCTGGGCCCGGTCGCGGGTGGTGCCGAGGGCGCGGTAGCGCCGGAGCCGTTCGGTGAGCAGGTCGGGGCGGCGGCGGGGCAGCATCGCGGCAAGCTCCCGCTCCAGTTCGCGCCCGACGCGGCGGCAGAACGCCTCCGGTTCGTCGGCCGCGTCCGGGCGCTCGGGGACGACCCGGTCGGCGATGCCGTCGGCGACCAGGTCGGCGGAGCGCACACCCTGCGCGGCCGCCAGCTCCGGGGCGTGCTCGACGTCGCGGTGCACGATGGCGCTGGCGCCCTCGGGCGGCAGCGGGGACAGCCAGCCGTGCTGGGCGACGAGCACCCGGTCGCACGGGATCAGCGCGAGCGCGCCGCCGCCGCAGCCCTGGCCGAGCAGGATCGACAGCGTCGGCGCCTCAAGGGTGACGAGCTCGGACAGGCATCGGGCGATCTCGCCGGCCAGCCCGCCCTCCTCCGCCTCGGGGCTGAGCGCCGCGCCGGGGGTGTCGATGACGGTGACGAGCGGCAGGTTCAGCTCGTGCGCCAGGCGGAAGCCGCGCCGGGCCGCGCGCAGGGCCGCCGGGCCCATCGGCCCCACGTCGGTCTGGGTGCGGCGGTCCTGGCCGAGCAGCACGCACGAGACGCCGCCGAAGCGGGCCAGCGCCAGGTACAGCCCCGGGTCCTGCTCTCCCTCGCCGGTCCCGTTCAGCGGCAGGACGTCCGAGGCGGCGTAGCGGAGCAACTGCCGGACGCCGGGCCGGTCGGCCCGCCTGGAGCGGATGATCGACTCCCACGCGGGCACGTCCGGCAGCGGCTCGGACGGCGGCATCTCACCCAGGGGCGGCTCCACCGGTGGCGCGAGCAGGATGCGCAGCGCGCGGTCGGCGATCGCGGCCAGCGCCTGCGGCGGCAGCACGGCGTCGACCAGGCCGTGCCGGTACAGGTTCTCGGCGACCTGGACGCCCTCCGGGAACGGCTCGCCGTACAGGGACCGGTAGACGCGCGGGCCGAGGAAGCCGATCATCGCGCCGGGTTCGGCGGCCGTGACGTGGCCGAGCGAGCCCCACGAGGCGAGCACACCGCCGAGGGTGGGATCGCGCAGGTAGACCAGGTACGGCAGGCCCGCGGCCTTGTGCTGCGTGACCGCGGCCGAGATCTTCACCATCTGCAGGAACGCCACCGTGCCCTCCTGCATCCTCGTGCCGCCCGAGGCGGGCGCGGCGAGCAGCGGCAGCCGCTCGGCGGTCGCCCGCTCCACGGCCGACACCAGGCGTTCGGCGGCGGCGACCCCGATGGACCCGGCGAGGAACCCGAACTCGCAGGCGACGACGGCCACCCGGCGGCCGTGCAGCAGCCCCTCCCCCGTGATCACCGCCTCGTCCAGGCCCGTCCGCTGCCTGGCGGCGGTCACGTCGGCGTCCTCCACCGGCCCGAGCGGCCGGTCCCAGCTGCGGAAGGAGCCGTCGTCGAGCGCGAGTTCGACGAGTTCGAGCGCGGTCATCCGGCCAGCCACGAGCGGATCTCCTCCTCGTCGGCATTCAGCACGGGAGGCGCGGCGTGGTCGGTCCGGGTGATCTCGACCTCGCCTTCCGGCCCGGCCGGGTCGAAGAACCGCAGAGGCGGGCCGGGCAGCGTGATCCCGCCGATGCCCGCGTGCTCGACGTCGATGAGCAGGCCCTGCGACCTGGTCTGCGGCCAGTCGTACACCTCGTCCAGGCTGCGCACCCGGCCGGCGGGCACGCCCGCGGCGGCCAGCCGGCGCAGCAGTTCGTCCGCGCCGAAGGGGGTGAAGGCGGCCTCGATCAGCTCGACCAGCCGCCGGCCCGCGGCCACCCGCTCCGCGTTCGTCGCCAGGCCGGGCTCCCGCGGGTCCAGGCCGAACTCGGCGCAGAAGCGCTGCCACAGTCCCTCGCTGCCCACCGCGATCTGCACGTGGCCGTCCCCGCACCGGAACAGCCCGTACGGGGCGATGGAGGGGTGGTGGTTGCCCTGGGCGCGCCCGACCTCGCCGGCCACGGTCCAGCGGGTGCCCTGGAAGGCGTGCACCCCGACGATCCCGGCCAGCAGCGAGGTGCGCACGACCTGGCCACGGCCGGTCCGCTCGCGTTCGAGCAGCGCGGAGACCACGCCGTACGCGCCGTACATGCCGGCCAGCAGGTCGCCGATCGGCACGCCGACCCGCTGCGGGTCGTCGGGTCCGGACCCGGTGAGCGACATCAGCCCGGCCTCGCCCTGCGCGATCTGGTCGTAGCCGGCCCGCCCGGCCTCCGGCCCGTCGTGGCCGAACCCGGTGATGGACAGCACGACCAGCCGCGGGTTGAGTTCGAGCAGGCGCGCGGTGGTGAAGCCGAGCCGGTCGAGCACGCCGGCGCGGAAGTTCTCCAGCAGCACGTCCGCCTTGCGGATCAGGGCCTCGAGGGTGGCCCGGCCGTCCTCGTCCTTCAGGTCCAGGGCGATCGACTGCTTGTTGCGGTTGCACGACAGGAAGTACGTGGACTCGGAGCCGGCGAAGGGCGGGCCCCAGCCCCGGGTGTCGTCGCCGCTCCCGGGCTGCTCCACCTTGATCACCCGCGCGCCCAGGTCGCCGAGCATCATCGCGGCGTGCGGCCCGGCCAGCGCCCTGGTCAGGTCGACGACGACGTAACCCGCGAGCGGGCCGCTCATGACAGGCTCCCCGGCACGACGAGGATCACCCAGCACAGCACCGGCGCGACCACCATGATGGTCATGCCCCAGGTCATCAGGCGCTTGAAGACGTTGTCGCGTTCGGACACGTCCGCGTTCGCGACGACCAGGGCCCCGTTGGTCGAGAACGGGCTGCAGTCGACCACCGAGGAGGAGATCGCCAGCGCCGTGACCAGCCCGACGGCGCCGACCTGACCGGTCTGCAGGAACGGCACGGCGAGCGGGATGAGTGCCCCGAGGATGCCGGTCGTCGAGGCGAAGGCGGAGACCACGGCGCCGATGAGGCAGATCAGGAACGCGGCCACGAGCGGGGCGCCGACGTGGGCGACCCCGTCGCCGAGCCACTTCACCGTGCCCTGGTCCTCCAGCAGGGAGACGTAGGTGACGATGCCGCCGACGAGGAGCACCGTACCCCAGCTGATCTTGTCGACGGTGCCGCGGGCCGCGGAGGGGAAGATCAGCGTGAGCGCGACCGCCACCGCCAGGGCGAGGAAGCCGATGTCGAGGTCGAAGACGAGCGCGCCCACGGCGAGCACGAGCAGGCCGACCAGCGTGAGGGAGCGCTGCGCGTCGAGGCGGGGCAGGGCGTCGTCGGCGGGGTCGGGGGCAGCGGCGGGGTCACCCGCGGATCCGGTGGCGGCGCCTGCGCGCGCGAGGGTCGCGACCTGCTGCTTCGGCGTCTCGCGGTCGCGCTGCAGCAGCTTCGTGCCGCCCAGGGTGAGGAAGCCGACCAGGCTGATCAGCGCGCAGGCGCCCATCGCGCTGAAGAACAGCACGGCCGGGTTGCCCGCAAGGTGGCTCTTGTCCACGACGCCGTTGGTGATCGCGCCGAAGATGCCGATCGGCGAGAAGCTTCCGCCGGTGGCGCCCTGCACCACCATCAGGCCCATCATGACCGGGTTGATCCGGTAGCGGGCGGCGAAGCCCATGGCCACCGGGGCCACGATGGCCACCGCGGCCGGGCTGGCGGCGCCGATCGCCGTGATCGCGGCGCACACCACGAACATCACCCACGGCATCAGCGCGACGCGCCCGCGTACCGCGACCACGGCCCGGTGCACGATCCAGTCGACGGTGCCGTTGTTCCTGGCCAGCGCGAACAGGTACGTGACGCCGACCAGGATGACGAACAGGTTGGCCGGGAAGCCGCCGAGGACGTCCGACACCTCCACGCCGAACACCGCGGTGCCCACGACGAAAGCCGCCACGAGCGCCAGCGCCCCCATGTTGATGGACCGGACGGTGGCTATCAGGAACACCAACACCAACACAACCAACGCAACGACTTCCGCTGACATCGGCGACTCCTCGGGTCAGGTGACTCTCCGGTTACGTGCGTATTTCCGGATTGGCCTAGCCTCTGCGCCACTGCGCCGGATGTCAATAGACTGTCCCCCGTGACCAAGAAGCGCCCGCAGACCGCCGCGGTTCCCGAGCGGATGGAGCGTCCCCGCCTCTACGTGCAGCTGGCCGACCACATCGCGCGCTTCATCGAGGCTCAGGGGCTCTCCCCCGGCGACCGCCTGCCGCCCGAGCGTCGCCTGGCGGCCGAGCTCGGCGTCAGCCGGGCGACCCTGAGCCGCGCCCTGGTGGCGCTCGAGGTCCAGGGCATGGTCGAGGTCCAGCACGGCAACGGCGCCGTGGTGCTCGCGCCGGCGCTGCAGGAGACCCGGCAGGAGTCACCGCTGGATCCGGCGTTATCGCTGGCCGAGCGCGACCCGATGGAGCTCGCGCGGGCACGGGAGGCGATCATGGCGGGGCTGGCGCGCAGCGCGGCGGCGCATCCCGACCGCAGCCTCCGGCTCGCCCTGCTCGACGCCGACGGCCGGCCGGTGCGCTTCTCCGACACCTGGCCCTGCGTGCGCAGGCTCGCGGGGGCGAGCCTGCTGGCCGATCTCGACGACCTGCTCTCGGAGGCCGCGCCGCTGGACGACGCCCGGGTCTCGGGCGAGCGCCTGACGGCTCTCGCCCGAGCCGTCGTGATCGGTGACGCGGACGCGGCGGCGGCCGCCTGCGCCTCCCTGGTCCGGGTCTGACCCACCGCGCGCCCAGGCGCCGTCACGCGACGGCGCCTGAGATTGCCGTGCGGTGACGTCAACGCGCGTTCATGTGCGCTTCGGCGGCTGGACATCGAACCTCTGTAGGTTCCACCCCGAATCAGCACATTTGCCCCTAAGGGAAGCGCCATGTCTCGTCACCTTGTCGCCGCACTCGCCATCGGCACGGCGCTTGCCGGCTCACTCGCCGCGCCCGCCGCCGCCTCCCCCGTGAAGGAGCCGCGGATCCTGTCCGACGTGACGCTGCCCGCGCCGGACCTGGCCGCGTTCGAGCCCGGAATCGTCCAGGACTCCCGAGGGGTCAAGCTGGGCGGTGTCGGCAGCGGCCTGTACCCCGCCGGGCGCGACGGCGAGTACTGGATGGTGACCGACCGCGGCCCGAACGGCGAGCCGAAGGTCAACGGCGAGAAGCGGCGCACGTTCCCGGTGCCGGAGTTCGCGCCCGCGATCGTGCGCGTGGCCGTCCGGCACGGCACGGCGCGCATCGTGCGCAGCATCCCGCTGAAGAAGTCCGACGGCACGCCGATCACCGGCCTGTCCAACCAGTCCGGCCACGACGAGGCCCCCTACACCTGGGACGGCCTGACCACGCTCCCCTACGACCCGAACGGGCTGGACACCGAGGACATCGTCACGGACGGGCGCGGCGGCTTCTGGCTGGTGGACGAGTACTCCCCCTCGCTCCTGCACGTGGCCGGCGACGGGCGGATCCTGACCCGGTACGTGCCCAAGGGGCTCGGCCTGACCGGAGCCGGCTACCCCGTACGCGAGACGCTGCCCGCCATCTTCGCCAGTCGCCAGCAGAACCGCGGCATCGAGGCGCTCGGCGTCTCGCCCTCCGAGCGCGCCCTCTACCTGGCCGTGCAGAGCCCGCTGGCCAACCCCGACAAGAAGACCGGCAAGGCCTCCAGCATCGCCCGCATCCTGCGGGTGGACCTGCGGACCGGGCGGCCCACCGGCGAGTGGGCCCACAAGATGGAGGACGTCGCCACCTTCGACCCGGCCGCCGAGCAGGGCGACATGAAGATCTCCGCGCTCAGCGTGCTGAAGCCCGGCCGCCTGCTGCTCCAGGAGCGCACCGATGCCGTGGCCCGCCTCTACACCGTCGACCTCCGCAAGGCGACCGACCTCCTCGGCGGCCGCCACGACGACCCGGCGACCACGCCGTCGCTGGAGGCTTCCCTTCCCGCGGACGTCACCGTGGCGGCCAAGTCGCTGACCGTGGACCTGGCGGCGATCGACGGGCTGCCCGGCAAGATCGAGGGTGTCGCGGTGCTCGACCCGAGGACCATCGCCATCGCCAACGACAACGACTTCGGCGTCGGCACCTTCGACGCGAACGGCCGCCTGGTGGACACCGGCATCCCCAGCCGCATCCTGACGATCCGCCTCCCCCGCCCGATCGGCTGAGCACCGCGGCCGGCCGTCCCGCTTGGCCCGACGGCCGGCCGCCTGGCGCGGACGCTTGTCATGCGGCCGCTCCGGCGCGTGACCGTCCTTGCCGGCGCCTACTATTCGCGCATGACCACGCACGGATTCACGCTCGCCGCCGAGGGCCCGTTCGACTTCGACGCCTCGCTGCGCTTCATCGAGGACTGGCCGGCCACCAGCGCGCTGCCCTCCGACGGGCGGGCGATGCGCTTCGCCTACAGCGCGGAATCCGACTGGCTGCCGATCGGCGTCACCGTGACGGGCGCGCCGGGCGGGGTCGCCGTGGCCACGACGCGGCCCGCCGGGCCGGGGATCCGGGGCGAGGTGGCGCGGATCCTGTCCCTCGACGTCGACGGCACCGGCTTCGCCAAGCTCGGCGAGGCCGACCCGGTGCTCGGCGACCTGCAGCGGCGCAGCCCCGGCCTGCGGCCGGTGTGCTTCTGGAGCCCGTGGGAGGCCGCGTGCTGGGCGGTGATCGTGCAGCGTTCGTCGATGCTCATCGCCTCGCGGATCAAGCAGCGCATCGCGGAGCGGTACGGCGCGAAGGTCACCGTCGACGGGCAGGAGCACCCGGCCTTCCCCCCGCCCGTGTCGCTGCTGGAGGCCGGTGGCCTGGGGCTGCCGGCGCAGAAGGAGGAGTGGCTGCGCGGCCTGGCGCGGGCGGCGCTCGACGGCGTGCTCACCACCGAGCACCTGCGCGCGCTCGACCCGCAGGATGCCCTGGCCGAGCTGCGCGCGCTGCCCGGCGTGGGGCCGTTCTCCGCGGGGCTGATCCTTATCCGCGGCGCGGGCGCGCCGGACGCGTTCCCCGGCGACGAGCCGCGCCTGTTCGCGATCCTTCGCGAGGCGTACGGCCTGCCGGAGGACGCGCCGCCGAGCGCGTACCGGAAGCTGGCCGAGGCGTGGCGGCCCTACCGGTCCTGGGCCTCCTTCCTCTTCAGGGCCTCCTCCTACGGCACCGTCGACGACCGCGACTGAGAGCCCCGTTGCCATCCTCGTCCCGTATACGTAGACTCATACGTATACGGGATGAGGGTGAGACGATGCCGAACAAAACGATCTACGTGTCGGACGAGGATCTGCCGATCTTCCAGCGGGCGCAGGAGCTCGCCGGCGGCAAGCTGTCGACCGCCATCAGCGTGGCGCTGCGGCGCTACGTCGAGATGGAGGAGGGCCGCCAGGAGGGCTACGAAGAGATCATCGTGCAGGTCGGCCAGGGCGCCGGGCGCAAGCAGCGCTTCTCCGGCGTGCTGCTCGGCGAGTGGGGCCGCACCAGCCGCAGCGGGCGGGTGGAGATGTTCCGGGTGTACCGCTCGCGCAAGGGCAAGTTCGTCCTGCACGTCGACCGCTCGCCCGACTGGGTGAGCGGCTCGGAGTCCGACGACTGGGTGAGCACCTGGCGCGGCTACCTCGGCCTGGGCGAGACGAGATGGGGCTTCGTGCAGGGCGCGGCCACGCTGGACGTCTTCGACACGGTCGAGGAGCTGCGCGGCAAGATCCCTGACGAGTTCTACGACCTGATCGCCGACCTGGCCGAGCGGCCCGCCGTCGAGGACCTGGACATCTAGCACCCGCTGATCGAAGCGGGCGGGCGACCGTCCGCCATCCCGTCATGCCCATAAATCATGGTTAACCTCCCAATAAAAGGAGAAATCCCGCGATGCCCCCCGCCATTCACGCCGAGGGCCTGGTCAAGAAGTACGGCGACGTCGTCGCCCTCGACGGGATGGACCTGTCCGTCCCCGAGGGCATGGTGCTCGGCCTGCTCGGCCCCAACGGCGCAGGAAAGACCACGACGGTACGGATCCTGACCACCCTGGTGAGACCGGACGCCGGACACGCCACCGTCGCCGGCCTGGACGTCGTCACGCAGGCCGACCGGCTGCGCTCGCGCATCGGCGCGTCCGGCCAGTACGCGGCGGTCGACGACCACATGACCGGCGCCGAGAACCTGGAGATGGTCGGCCGCCTCTACCACCTGGGCGCCGGGCGCAGCAGGCAGCGCGCCCGGGAACTGCTGGAACGCTTCGACCTGACCGGCGCGGCCGACCGCCCGGTGCGGGGCTACTCCGGTGGCATGCGGCGCCGGCTCGACCTGGCCGGCGCGCTGGTGGCCGACCCGCCCGTGCTCTTCCTCGACGAGCCCACCACCGGCCTGGACCCCCGGGCCCGCGCGGGCCTGTGGGACGTCATCTCCGAGCTCGTCGCGGGCGGCACGACCGTGCTGCTCACCACCCAGTACCTGGAGGAGGCCGACCGCCTCGCCGATCGGATCGCGGTGGTCGACCACGGTCACGTGATCGCGCTCGGCACCGCCGACGAGCTGAAGGACCAGGTCGGCGGCGACCGGATCGAGCTGACCGTGGCCGGCGCCGGCGATCTGGCGGCCGCGCGGCACGCCCTGGCCTCCTTCGGCGAGGTGCGGATCGACCCCACCGCGCTGCACGTGACAGTCCCGGTCACCGGCGGCACCGCCGCGCTCACCACCGCGCTCGGCCTGCTGGCCGCCGAACGCGTCACGGTCCGCGACGCCGGGCTGCGCCGCCCGACCCTGGACGACGTCTTCCTCACCCTCACCGGCCACGAGGTCACCGCCGAGAAGGAGTCCGCCCGATGAACGCCCTGCAGATCGCGCTCGCCGACGGCGTGACGATCACCAAGCGCAACGCGCTCAAGATCAGACGGGCCCCGGACCTGCTCGGCGGCGCGGTCATCCTGCCGATCGTGTTCGTGCTGCTGTTCGCGTACGTCTTCGGCAGCATGATCGAGCTGCCGGGCATGTCCTATCGCGAGTACATGATCCCGGGCATCTTCGTCCAGACCATCGTCACCAGCGCGCAGATCACCGGCTACACCCTCACCCAGGACCTGCAGAAGGGCATCTTCGACCGGTTCCGCACGCTGCCGATGGCGCCCTCGGCGGTGCTGGTCGGCCAGACCGTCTGCGACGCGCTCATGAACGTGACCAGCATCGTCGTGATGGCGCTGGTGGGCCTGGCCGTCGGCTGGCGCATCCACACCTCGCCGCTGGAGGCCGCGCTGGGCCTCCTGCTGCTGCTGTTCTTCGCGTACGCCTTCTCCTGGGTGACGGCGGCGGTGGCGCTGGCCCTGCGCACGCCCGAGGTGTTCAACAACATCGCCACCATCGTGTCGATGCCGCTGGTCTTCCTGTCCAACGCCTTCGTCGACACCGGCCGCCTGCCGGGGCCGCTCAGGGCCGTCGCCGAGTGGAACCCCGTCTCCACCGTGATCCAGGCCGCCCGCGAGCTGTTCGGCAACGCGGCCGCGACCCGCCCGCAGGCCTGGCCGCTGCAGCACGCGGTGGCGGTGTCGCTGTCCTGGTCGGTGCTGATCCTGGTGGTGTTCGTGCCGCTGGCCACGCGCCTGTACAAGCGGGCGGTCAGCCGGTGACCCCTCCCGGCGACGGGCGCGGGCTCGCTCAGGGCGCGATGCCCTCGCGCAGCAGCGCCCACACCCGGTCGGCGGTGGCGCGCCGGTCGGGTGCCGGGGTCTTGGCCAGGACCCCGGCGAGCATGCCGATGGCCAGCACCAGGTCGTCGGCCGAGACGCCGTCACGGACGTCTCCCGCGCGCCGGGCGTCGCCGAGCACACCCGCCAGGACTCCCGCCACGCGATCGCGTACGTCGATGATGCGGGGATCGGGCTCGCTCGGCCGCGTGCTGACCAGCTCGATGAACGCGGTCGAGGCGATGGCCTGCTCGGTCAGCAGCGCCAGCAGGTCGTCGAGCGTGGTGCCGGGCCGGGCCGCCAGCGCCTCCAACTCCGTGACGCCGTCCTCGAAGACGGCCATCGCGAGGCTGATCCGGTCGGGGAAGTGCCGGTAGAGGCTGCCCTGCCCGACCCCGGCGGCGCGGGCGACCGTGCTCAGCGGCGCGTTGAATCCGGCGCTGGCGAACACCTCACGGGCGGCCGCGACCAGCGCCGCCCGGTTCTCGGCTGCGGCGCTCGGTCCTCTGTTCGGTCGACGTGACTCCGGCACAGCGGGTATCGTAGCAACCGGACAACATCGTCCGGTTACCGTGCCGCAAGCATGGCGGGCCGGAGGACGGCTGGCGAAAGGACGGGCTCTTGAGCACATTCGACGATCGCGTCGCCCTGATCACAGGTGCGGGGTCCGGAATCGGCCGGGCGATGGCCGTGGCGTTCGCCAAGGCGGGCGCCCGCGTCGTGGCCTGCGACATCGACAAGGAGTCGGCCGGGCGGACCGCCGAGGAGATCGGCGAGGCGGCCGTCGCGGTCTCCGCCGACATCTCCGACGAGGCGTCGGTGGCCGCGCTGACCGAGGCGGCGATCGGCGCGTACGGCCGCATCGACGTGCTGTGCAACAACGCCGGGATCATGGACACGATGGCGCTGCCCGCCGACATCCCGGTCGAGCTCTGGGAGCGGGTCCTGCGGGTGAACCTGACCGGCACGTTCCTGGTCACCCACGCGGTGCTGCCGCACATGCTGCGCCAGGGCTCCGGCGCGATCGTCAACACCGCCTCGGAGGCCGGCATCCGGGGCGGGGCGGCCGGCGCCGCCTACACCGCGTCCAAGCACGGCGTGGTCGGCCTCACTCGCAGCGTGGCCTGGGCGCACGCCAAGGACGGCATCCGCTGCAACGCCATCCTGCCCGGCCCCACCATGACCAACATCGCCACGAACGCCTCCTTCGACCCCACCGGCGCCGCCCGGCTCAGCCCCGTGCTCGCCCTCGGCGAGCGGCTGGCCCAGCCGGAGCAGATGGCCGACGCCGCGCTCTTCCTCGCCTCGGACGCCGCCTCGTTCGTCAACGGCGCGATCGTCCCGGTTGACGGCGGCTGGTCGGCGGCCTGACCGCCGAGGAGCTGAAGCGCCGCGAAGGGCTCGTCGTCGGCGACCTGCGGCGCTGGTAGAACCGAAAGGAACCCTCTGATGAACGTCACCGTCGACACGGACAAATGTTGCGGGGCAGGCAGCTGCGTGCTGATCGCCCCCGAGGTGTTCGACCAGGGTGAGGACGACGGCATCGTGATCCTGCTGGACCCGTCGCCGGCCGAGCCCCTGCACGCCGCCGTACGCGAGGCGGCCGCCGTCTGCCCGGCCGCCGCGATCACCCTGGACGGGCAGTCTTGACGGACGTCCTGATCGTGGGCGCCTCCGCCGGCGGCCTGGCCGTCGCGGAGGCGCTGCGCCGCAAGGGCCACCAGGGCGGCCTGACCGTCCTGGGCGCCGAGCCGCACCCGCCCTACGATCGCCCGCCGCTGTCCAAGCAGGTGCTGGCCGGCACGTGGGAGAGCCAGCGGGCGCACCTGCGGGCCGAGACCGAGCTGGACAAGCTGGGCGCGACGTTCATCCTCGGCGACCCCGCGGTGCGGCTGGACCCCGAGGCGCGGGAGGTGTCCGCCGCCTCCGGGCGGACCCTGCGCGCGCAGGCCGTCGTGCTGGCCACCGGGCTGACCCCGTCCCGGCTGCCGGGCCAGGACGGGCTGGCAGGCGTGCACGTGCTGCGCACCCTGGACGACGCGCTCGCGCTCCGCGCCCACCTGCTCGAAGGACCGCGCCTCGTCGTCGTGGGCGAAGGGGTGCTGGGGGCGGAGGTGGCCGCCACCGCACGCGGCCTCGGCCTGGACGTCACCCTCGTCGGCCTCGGCCGCGCGGTCCTGGCCGACCAGCTCGGCGACCCGGCCGCCGCGCTGCTCACCAGGAAGCACGCCGAGCACGGCGTCCGGCTGCGGCTCGGCGTCGGGGTCCAGGGCCTGGCCTCCGAGAGCGGCCGGGTGACCGGGGTACGCCTGGCGTCCGGCGAGCTGCTGCCCGCCGACGCGGTGGTGGTGGCGATCGGCTCCCGCCCCGCGACCGGGTGGCTCGGCGACAGCGGGCTGACTCTGCGCGACGGCGTGGAGTGCGACTCCCGCTGCCGCGCCGGCGACGGCGTCTACGCGGTGGGCGACGTGGCCTCCTGGCAGCACGAGGGGCTCGGCCGGCGGCTGCGGCTGGAGAACCGGACCAACGCCGTCGAGCAGGCCCAGGTCGTGGCCGCCAACATCCTCGGCGAGAACCTGGCCTACACGCCCGTCCCGTACTTCTGGACCGACCAGTACGACGTCAAGCTCCAGGTCCACGGGCTGCCGTCGCCCGAGGCGGAGGTGAGCGTGGTCGAGGGCGACCCCGAGCAGAACCGCTTCGTCGCCCTCTACCGGCTCGACGGCGTGGTCACGGCGGTGCTGGGCTGGAACATGGCCAAGGCCGCCCGCCTGCGCCGCGGCCGGCTGGGCACGACGTAACCCGCGTGGGGTGGCGGCCTGCCACCCCACGTGGATCAGCGGGTGCGGACCTGCTGGTCGGTGTCGGCGGGCAGGCCGGCCGGCTGCGGCTGCGCGGCGCGGCGACCGGGGATGGTCAGGACGATGAGCGCCGCCACCATGGCGACCCCGCCGCCGATGAGGAAGCCGGTGCGGAACCCGGCCTCGGACGGCAGCGTCACGGACCCGAACGTGACCGTCAGGTTGGCCAGCACCGCCCCGAGCACGGCACTGGCACAGGACGTGCCGATCGAGCGCATCAGGCTGTTGAGCCCGTTGGCGGCGGCCGTCTCGGTACGCGGCACGGCGCTCATGATGATGGACGGCATGGCCGCGTACGCGAAGCCGATCCCGGCGCTGACCACGGACGAGAAGACGAGGACACCCCACGCGTGCCCCATCAGGACGAGGGCCAGGAGGTAGCCGGAGGCGATGATGAGCGTCCCGAGCAGCAGGGACGTCTTGGGCCCGCGAGCCCCCGACAGGCGGGCGGCCACCGGCGAGATCGCCATCATGACCAGCCCGGCCGGGGCCATCCACAGCCCGGCCTCGACCATCGACCGGCCCAGGCCGTACCCGGTGGCCTCGGGCAGTTGCAGGAGCTGCGGCGTGATCAGCGACATCGCGTACATGCCGAAGCCGATGACGATGGAGGCCAGGTTGGTCAGCAGCACCTGACGGCGCGCGCTGGTGCGCAGGTCGATCAGGGGCGCGGACACGCGCAGCTCCCACCAGCCCCACAGCAGCAGGATCACCGCCGAGGCGGCGAACATGCCGAGCGTGGTGCCGCTCGTCCAGCCCCAGTCGCTGCCCTTGGAGACCGGCAGCAGGAACAGGGCCAGACCGGCCGCCAGCCCCGCCGCCCCCACGAAGTCGAAGCGTCCCGGCGACTTGACCGGCGACTCCGGCACGATCATGAAGATCAGCACGCTCATCAGCACGCCGAGCGCGGCGGCTCCCCAGAACAGCGCGTGCCAGCTCACGTACTGGGCGACGAACGCGGCGGCGGGCAGGCCGAGCGCTCCGCCCACGCCGAGCGAGGAGCTCATCAGGCCGATGGCCGAGCCGAGCCGCTGCGGCGGCAGCACGTCCCGCATGATGGCGATGCCCAGCGGGATCACGCCCATCCCGAGTCCCTGCAGCGCGCGGCCGATCACCATGGGGGCCAGCGAGTTGGCGGGGGCGCACACCAGGGAGCCGACGGCCAGCAGGACCGCGCTGACGATCATGACGCGGCGCTTGCCGTACAGGTCGCCGAGCCGCCCCGAGACGGGCATGGCGACCGCGCCGGCCAGGAGGGTCGCGGTGATGGCCCAGAAGGCGTTGGCGGCCGTGGTGTGCAGGAGGGTCGGCAGGGTCGCGATCAGCGGCACCATCAGGGTCTGCATCAGCGAGACCGTGATGCCCGCCGCCGCCAGGACGCTGATGATCGCTCCACTGGACGGTGCGGCACGCGTTGAACTCATGAGTTCTCCCGTATCTCGCAGAATTATATGCACGATGCATATGGTATGTATCCTACACATCACCATATAGAGGGATATTCTGACCGCCGTGGGGAGGTAATCATGCGCGAGGAGATCGTTGACATCGAGCGTGAGCTCATGCTCATCGGCCGATATAAGGAGCTGGCGTCGTCGGCCGCGCCTGCTTCGGAACGACGGCTGGAGCGTGGCAGCAGCTACATCCTGCTCAGCCGGCTGGAGGCCGAGGGGCCGATGTCGATCGGCCAGCTCGCGCAGGCGTTCAGCTTGGACACCTCCACCGTCAACCGGCAGACCGCCGTCCTGCTCCGCGACGGGCTCGCCGAGCGCATCCCCGACCCCGAGGGCGGGATGGCCCGCAAGCTCCGCATCACCGAGGAGGGGCTGCGGCGGGTCGCTGGGGAGCGCGAGTACCGGATCCATGGGCTCGCCACGGTCCTGAAGGACTGGACCCCGGAGGAGCTGGCCGCGTTCGCCCGGGGCCTGGCCCACTTCAACGCCAGCATCGAACACTGACGGCGGCACGCGGGGCGGAGTGCCGTCCGCTCAGGCGCTTGTGACGGTGACGATGGTCTTCAGGACGTCGCGGGGCGGGTCGGCCAGGCCGCGTCGTACGGCGTCCTGGAGCGGGACGGTCTGGACGGGGAGCCGATCGACCCGGAGGTGACCGGCGTGCAGCAGGGCGACGGCGGCGCGTACGTCGGTGTCCCATCGGTGCGAGGCCGACCCCACGATGCGCTTCTCCCCCAGCACCACGTCCAGCGTGGACAGGACGGCGGGCTCCGGGGTGACGCCGAGCAGGACCGTGGTGCCGCCGCGGCGGCACAGCGACAGCGCGTCCGTCACCGCGGCGGGCGTTCCCGCGCTCTCCACGGCCACGTCGGCCCCACGGCCGCCGGTCAGCTCGCGGACGGCGTCCGCCGCCTCGCCGGGCGCCGCGCCGGTGAAGCCGCACGAATCGGCCAGCGCGCGGCGGCCCGGGTCCGGGTCGACCGCGACGACGGCCGCCGCCCCGCGACAGGCGGCCACCTGGGCGACCAGCAGCCCGATGGCGCCGGACCCGACGACCGCGACCACGGCCCCCGACACGTCACCGGCCTTGTCGAGCGCCCGTACGGCGACCGCCGCGGGCTCGGCGAAGACGGCGACCGCGGCGGGCATGCCCTCGGGCAGCGGGACGCAACGGTCGGCCGGCGCCACCAGGTACTCGGCCAGCCCTCCATCGTCCTGCAGTCCGAGCGCCGCTCCGCGTTCGCACAGCGGGTAGTCCCCGCGGGCGCACCACCAGCACCGGCCGCAGCCCAGCACGACGTCCGGGACGACCGGGGTGCCCGGGGCCAGGTCGACGCCGGGGCCGGGGCGGGCGACCACGCCGACGACCTCGTGCCCCAGGGTGAGCGGGGCCGTCCGGCCGGTCAGCGGGTGCGGCGTGACCGGCACGACGATCGGTCCCGCCCGGTACTCCTCGACGTCGCTGCCGCAGATGCCGCAGAGCGTCACCGCGATCAGGACCTCGCCGGGACCGGGGCTGGGGATCTCGGTCTCGACCAGTCGCACGTCGCCGCGCCCGTACCAGCGCAACGCCGCCATCCGCGTCATCTCCGCACCCCGCTCCGCCGGGCGCGGCTCATGGGCGGGTGCCGGTCAGGCGGGTGGTGACGCCCGGGCGGCTGGTGAGGCCGTCGGTGAGCTCCACACCCAGGCCGGGCCGGTCCTCCAGGCGCACCCGGCCGTCCTCCACGAGCGGCAGGCCGGTGGCCAGCTCCCCGTACCAGGTGTGGCGGAAGGCGCGCACGCTCTCCTGCACCAGCGCGTTGGGCTGGCTCAGGGCCAGGTGTACGCACGCCGCGAACGAGATCGGCCCGGTGCAGTCGTGCGGCGCGAACGGCAGGTCATACGAGTCCGCGAGCGCGGCGATCTTGCGGGCCTCGGTCAGCCCGCCCGTCCAGCCGATGTCCACGATGGCCACCCGGATCCCCGCGCGTTCCAGCAGCCCCCGGAACGCGCGCTGCCCGGTCAGCGTCTCGCCGGTGGCCAGCGGCACCGGCGTCGCGGCCTGCAGCGTGGCGTAGGAGGCCTGGCTGTCGGACCGCAGCGGGTCCTCGACCCAGTACGGGCTGACGCGTTCGAGCTCCTTGACCAGCCCGAGCGCGGCATGCAGGCTCCACAGGCCGTGCAGCTCGACCATGACGTCCATCTCGGGGACGGCGTTCTTGATGTCGTCGAGCACCTTCAGGCCGGCCAGCAGGTCGGCCCGCTCCAGCCGCATGCCGCCGGTGCGCTCGGCCGCCTGGTCGAACGGCCACACCTTCATGGCGCGCAGTCCCTCGTCCCACAGCTCCTTGGCCAGTTCGCCGGGCCGTTCGAGGAAGCCGCGCAGGTCCTCGTACCGCGACGTGTCGGCCAGGCCCCAGTTGGAGACGGCCTGGCGCGGCTCGTTCTTGACGTAGGAGGGGCCCGCGCAGGTGTTGTAGACGGGGAGGCTGTCCTGGTAGGGGCCGCCGAGCAGGGTGGCGACGGGCTGCCCGGTGGCCTTGCCGAGCAGGTCCCACACGGCGATGTCGACGGCCCCGTTGCCCCGGGTCTCGACCCCGCTGCCCTGGAAGCCCACATGGCCGGTGAGCAGCCGGCGCAGCCGCTCGGGGCTGGGCAGCGGCGCTCCCACGAGGAGTGGTGCGACGGTCTCGTGCAGGTAGGCCTCGACCGCCTCCGCCCCGAAGAACGACTCGCCGAGGCCGGTCAGGCCGTCGTCGGCGTGCAGCCGCATCAGGAGCACGTTGGGCTGAATCGGGCATCGGATGGTCTCCAGGCCGGCGACGGCTCGGGTGCTCATGGTCCAAGAACGCTAGCTGGTTAGACCAGTAACCCGCAAGGACCAAGAGGAGCCTTGACAGTCACGCTTCGGCCAGCCACGATCTACCAATCTGGTAAGACCAACATCGAACGGATGTTGAGACTATGACGTTGACCACCAGTCCCCTAGCGATCACCATGTGGGACTTCTCCTGGCTCGAACGGCGCTGGGACGGCGCCGGCTACCAGGACTGGGACCGCGCACTCGACGAACTGGCCGAACGGGGCTACGACGCGGTACGCATCGACGCCTTCCCCCACCTGGTGGCGGCCGATCCGGAGCGGACCTGGCGCCTGCTCCCCGTGTGGCACTTCGAGTCCTGGGGCGCCACCGAGCCGGTCTCCGTACGCGTGCTGCCCGGCCTGCTCGACTTCATCCGGGCATGCGCGGACCGCGGGCTGCGGGTCGCGCTGTCCTCGTGGTTCAGGAAGGACGAGCACGACGTCCGCTCGCGGATCAGGACCCCGGCCGACCTGGCCAGGATCTGGGACGTCACCCTCTCGGCGATCGAGGACGCCGGCCTCGCCGACGCCGTCTACTTCGTCGACCTGGTGAACGAGTGGCCGCTCGCGATGTGGGCGCCCTTCCTGTACGGCAACGACGCGAGCGCCGAGACCCTGTCCCGGGGCGACGCGGCCGTACAGACCTGGGCCAAAGAGGCGATCTCCACCCTGCGCGCCGCCCACCCCCGCTACCGCTACACGCTGTCCGGCTGCACCGAGACCACCGGCGCCCCGGGCGAGGACCTGTCCGAGCTGGACCTGCTCGAACCGCACGTGTGGATGACACCGCAGGCCACCACCGACTTCTACGCGGAGATCGGCTACGACCTGCACCACTCCCAGTTCGACCCGCGGGCCTACGAGCCGCTGTCCGGCCCGGCCGAGCGCCTGTACCGGTCCGACCCGCGGCGGTGGGCCGGCCGCCTGACCGAGCACATCGGGGAGGTCGCGGCGTGGTCGCGGGCGGCCGGCAAGCCGCTGGTGACCACCGAATGCTGGGGGATCGTGAACTACAAGGACGGCCCCGGCCGCGACTGGGGCTGGGTCAAGGAGCTGTGCGAGATCGGGGTACGGGCCGCGCTGGCCACCGGGCGCTGGGAGGCGCTGGCGACCAGCAACTTCTGCGGCCCCCAGTTCGACGGCATGTGGCGCGACATCGCCTGGCACCGGCGCATGACCGACGCCATCCACGCGGGGGTCACCGAATTCACGACCGTCCCCTGAGAGGAACCGGACACATGAGTGATATCCCCCGTCGAGACCTCCTGCGCGGCGCCGCCCTGCTGAGCCTGGCGACCCCGCTGGCCGCCTGCGGGTCGAGCGGCGCCCCGGCCGGCTCCAAGGAGTCCGGGCCCCAGGGCACGGTCAACGTCTGGATGCACGAGGAGCAGGCGAACACCAAATACTTCAACGCCAAGATCACTGAGTATCAGCGCCAGTTCCCGAAGGTCACCGTCAAACCGCTGTACATCCCCATCGCCAACCTCGACACCAAGCTCTCCACCGCGTTCACCACGGGCTCGCCACCGGACCTGATCAAGGTCGGCGCCTGGACCCTCGCCGAGCGGGCGTCCAAGGGGCAGGTCGCGCCGCTGCCGCCGGCGGAGTTCGGAGCCGGCTCCATCGACGAGCTCAAGACCAGGTTCGACACGAACGCCTTCGCCGCCCTCACCTACAAGGACCAGGTCTACGGCGTCCCGATCGACTTCAACTCGGTCCACCTCTGGTACCGCCGCGACCGCTTCGAGCAGGCCGGGCTCGACCCCGACAAGCCTCCGACGACCTGGGAGGAGGTCGAGGAGTTCAACGCCAAGCTCACCACGGGCTCCCAGGTCGGGCTCCAGTGGCAGCTCGCCGACAACATCTGGGCAATGCTGAACTTCATCCCGCTGATCAACGGCCTCGGCGGGAAGATCGTGGACGAGAACACGGGACGCGGCGGGCTGAACACCCCGGCGGGCCTGCAGGCGCTCGAATACTACGGCCGCCAGGGCAACCCCAAGCTGAACGACCCGGTCGGCGCGTTCGGCCTGTTCGCCAAGGGCACGGCGGCCATGCTGGTGTCCGGCCGGTTCACCTCCAGCCTCATCCCGGCGCTCAATGCCAAGGCCGAGCTGGGCAAGACCTTCGACAGCACCGTCGTGCCGAACTGGGCGGGCAAGGAGAAGGTGGCCTCTGGCTACTCATGGGGGTGGATGGTCGCCAAAAAGGCGAAAAATCCGTATACGGCTTGGCATTTCGTTAACTGGCTGTCCACGTCCGAGCATGTCGACCAGCAGCTGGCCGCCACCGGCCTGGTCACCCCGGCGGCCGGCTGGCAGAAGCTGCCGAGCGCCCGCGACAAGGCCAGCCAGCAGTTGGAGGAGCAGCTCCCGTACACCGACTTCGGCCCGGTCCTGCCCCAGTGGACCGAGACGATGAAGGCGCTGCTCGACGCACTGGAGTCGGTGATCCACAAGCAGCGGTCCGCTCAGGAGGCCGCGGCCGCCTTCGACGCCGCGGTGGGGCGGATTCTCAAATGACCGCTGCGCGGCGGGCCACCATGGCCGGGGTCGAGGCCCGCGCGGGCGCGGGCCTCGCCGCCCCGGCGATCGTGTACTTCGTCCTGTTCTGGGCGCTGCCCGCGCTCGCGGCCCTCTACCTGAGCTTCACCTCGTACGACCTGTCGGGCACCCCGCAGTGGGTGGGCCTGGACAACTACCGCGAGATGGCGACCAGCGCGGAGTTCTGGAGCAGCGTGTGGGTGACCGTGCTCTACACGGTCTTCGCGGTGGGCCCGACCATCGTGATCGCGCTGGTCGTGGCCGTGCCGCTGGCCAAGCCCGGCCGGCTGCGGGCCTGGCTGCGCGGCCTGATCTTCGTCCCCGCGGTGATGCCGCTGGTCGGCGCCACCGTGCTGTGGCAGGTCATCTACTCCACCGGCGGGCTCGCCGACACCCTCGTCGGCGCCCGCCCGTGGCTCACCGACTCCGACTACGCCATCTGGGCGCTGCTCGTGATGGTCATCTGGAAGTACGTCGGCCTCTACGTGATCATCTTCGTGGCCGGGCTGCAGGCCCTGCCGGCCAACGTCTTCGAGGCCGCGGCCATCGACGGCGCCCGCACGCTGCGGACGTTCTTCCTGATCACCGTGCCGCTGCTGCGCCGCACCTTCACCTTCGTGATCGTGGTGGCCGTCACCGGGGCCATGCAGTCGTTCGTGCCGGCCTACCTGCTCACCAAGGGCGGGCCCGTCAACGCCACCCAGGTGCTGCCGCTCTACCTGTACAACAACGCGTTCTCCTTCTCCCGGTTCGGCTACGCGTCGGCGATCGCGATCGTGCTGCTCGTGGTGCTGCTGATCTTCGCCTTCACCCAGTTCAAGCTGATCAGGAGTGACGAGGAATGAGAATCCGCCGCTCGCTCACCGTCGTGGCCCTCGTCGGCTTCGTGGCGCTGATGCTGCTGCCGCTCTACTCCATGGTCGTGCTCGCCTCGGCGCCCGACGACAGCGACCTGTCCGGGCTGCGCTTCCACGGGTTCGCGCTGTTCGACAACCTCGGCGAGATCATGACCGACGGCCGCTTCCCGCGCTACCTGCTGAACAGCCTCGTCATCGCCTCGGCGGTCTCCGTGCTGGACGTGGCGATCTCGGCGGCGGCCGGGTACGCGCTGGCCCGGCTGCGCTTCCCGGGCCGGGCCGCGCTGCTCAACCTCGTGATCATCGCGCTGTCGCTGACCCCGGCGGTCGTCATGATCCCGGTGTTCGTGGCGCTCAGCGAGATCGGCTGGCTCAACAGCTACCAGGGCCTGATCGCGCCGTTCGTGGCCAGCGCGCTCGGCGTCTTCCTGGTCCGGCAGTTCGCGCTGGGCATCCCCGCGCAGATGCTGCACGCCGCGCGGGTGGACGGCGCCGGCGAGCTGCGCATCTTCTTCCTCATCGCCGTCCCGCTGCTGCGCCCGGCCCTGCTCACGGTGCTGCTGCTGCAGTTCCTGGCCCAGTGGGACAACCTCATCTGGCCGCTGATCGCGGCCAGCGAGCAGGAGCTGTGGACCCTGCCGCTCGCGCTGTCGTCCTTCGAGGGGGAGCACGGGATCGTCTACCACCTGCAGACCGCGGCGGCGCTGCTGTCCATCCTGCCGCCGCTCGTCCTGTTCGCCCTGCTGCAGCGCTACTACGTCTCGGGCCTCACCCTCGGAGGAGTCAAGCGATGACCGACGGCATCCGCATCGAGCGGGTCACCAAGCGGTACGGCGGCCAGGTGCTGTTCGCCGACGTCGACCTGCACGTCCGCGACGGGGAGTTCCTGGTGATCGTCGGCCCGTCGGGGTGCGGGAAGTCCACGCTGATGCGCATCGTCGCCGGGATCGAGCCGGTCAGCGCCGGCCGGGTCACGGTCGGCGGCAAGGACGTCACCCACGCCCACCCCGGCGACCGCGGGATCGGCATGGTCTTCCAGGACTACGCCCTCTACCCGCATCTGAGCGTCGAGGGCAACCTGGCGTTCGGGCTGCGCGCCCATCACGTGCCGAAGGACGTCATCCGGCAGCGGATCGAGGACACCAGCCGCGTGCTCGGGCTCGCCGACCAGCTCAGGAAGAAGCCGGGCCAGCTCTCCGGCGGCCAGCGGCAGCGGGTCGCGCTGGGGCGCGCCATGATCCGGGAGCCGGCCGCATACCTCATGGACGAGCCGCTGTCGAACCTGGACGCCGCGCTGCGCGTGCAGATGCGGGCCGAGCTGATCGAGTTCCACCGCCGCACCAAGGGGACCGTCCTGTACGTGACCCACGACCAGGTCGAGGCCATGACCATGGGTGACAGGGTCGCGGTGCTCAACGAGGGCGAGTTCGCGCAGATCGGCACCCCGACCGAGATCTACGAGCAGCCGGCCACCGTGTTCGTCGCCACGTTCCTCGGCAGCCCGCAGATGAACCTGATCGAGGCCACCGCGCGGGCCGGCGCGGACGGGGTGGAGCTGATCAGCGGTGACCTGCGCTGGCGGCTGCCCCGGTTGCCGGACGACCTGCCGGAGTCGGTGCGCGTCGGGTTCAGGCCCGAGTCCGTACGCGTACGGGCCGACGACGGGGCCGCCCTGCCCATCGAGGCGACGCTGTCGTACCGGGAGAACCTCGGCAACGAGAGCATCCTGCACCTGCGCGACGACACGGGCCGGGCGATCGTCGCCCGCGTGCCGCCCCGCACCGGGCCGCGCGACGGGGAACGCGCGACCTTTTATGTGCCGCTGACCGATCTTCACCTGTTCGGCCCGGATGGGCGGGCGTGCTGGCACGGAGCGCGGCTCGGCACCGGCGGCGAGCCGCTACCGTGGTCGGCATGACCGCTGAGCGCGGGAGGAAACCGTCACTCGAGAGCCCCGCCGAACCCAACATCGGGGGAAAGCCGCCGACCAGTCCGGGTGCGCTGATCGCCGTTCTCGAAGACCGGATCCTGACCGGACACTGGGCCCCCGGCGTGCGCCTGCCCTCCGAGCGGGACCTGGCGACCGAGTTCGCGGTCAGCCGCCCGGTCATCCGGGAGGTCCTCAAGGCCCTGCAGGAGCGCGGGCTGATCGAGGTCTCACCGCAGCGGGGCAGCTTCGTCCGCCACTACACGGCCGAGAACCTGATGCGGCCGATGAACCTCGCGGCCCGCGCCGCCGGGGTGACCGCCCGCCAGCTCATGCGGGCGCGGGTGATGCTGGAGACCGAGGCGGCGAGCCTGGCCGCGGCCAACGCGAGCAAGCGCGACCGTACCGACCTGCTGCGGGTCCACCAGCTCTTCGCCCGGCCGGGCGACGTGCACGCCAGGGCGCGGGTCGATCTCGCCTTCCACGAGACCATCGCCAGGGCCTCGGGCAATCCGGTCATCCACATGATGTTCACCGCGATCCAGGACCTCACGTACGGGCTGATGCTGCGCAGCCTCAGCGACCGCGAGGTCCGGGAGGCCGGCGAGCCCCTGCACACCGTGATCCTGGAGGCCATCCTCGACCGCGACCCCGACGGGGCCCGCGAGGCGATGCGCCGCCACCTCGACCTCGCCGAGGACTTCTACGGGCCCGACATGGACACCGACCTCGCCGACGTCATCGAGCACCGGCTCGCGGCGTCCGGCGACGACCTCATAGCCGACCTCCGCCAGCCCTCATGACCACGCGCATGGCCCGGCGCTTGACGGCGTCGATCTGGTCGGGCCGCCCGGTCATGATGCCGTCCACGCCGTACGTCATGAGGCGGCGGATGACGGCCCGCCGGTCCGTCGTCCACGTGTAGACCCGCATGCCGTGCTCGTGGACCTGCCTGACGTAGGTCGCGGTGAGGCCGCTGTGCGGCACCGTGACCGCGGCGGCGAACCCGGCCAGGTCCTCCAGCCGGGAGGCGTCCGGCTTGCCCATCAGCGCGACGGGGAGGTCGGGCATCATGTCGTGCAGGTTCCGCATCGACTCCCAGTTGTACGCCTGCACGGCCAGCCGCCTGCCCTTCCACAGGGATCGGTACTTCCTCAGCTCGGCGGCCACCCGTTCGTCGATGTCCGTGCTGGCCGGATCGTGCTTGATCTCCAGCAGCATCCCGACCCCACTCCTGCTCATCTCCCGCAGTCCCTGCTCCAGGGTGGGCACCTTCTCGCCCTGGAACTGGGAGGAGAACCACGAGCCGGCGTCCAGGCGCTGGATCTCCGCGAGCGTGAAGTCGGCGACCTTCCACGGGGAGCGGCCGGGGAAGACCTGCTCGACGTTGGTGGTGCGGGCCAGCGACTCGTCGTGCATCAGGATGAGCCGCTGGTCCTTCGTCTGCTGGACGTCGTACTCGCACATGGTGGCCCGCTGGGTCCGGGCCACCTCGCAGGCCACGATGGTGTTCTCGGGCGCGTACCCGGATCCGCCCCGATGCGCGATGTTGTCGACCTCCCACGGCGCGGCAGCGGCGGGCCTCGCCATGACGGCCAGTGCGGTGATGACGACGGCACCCAGCAGACGGTACATGAGTGATCCTCCGGCCCGGCCCTTCTTGTCCCCCGAACCCGACACGGACCTCTTATGTCGAGTTACGTCGAAAAGTGCCCACTAATGCCAGCAAAGAGCGGTTCGCTACGGCGTGTCGCGGACGTCCGCACGAACTTTTTGCCGACGACCGCCGACGATCTCAGTAGCCGCTCCCCTAGCCCAGGGGGCCGAACGCCACGTCCTTCTGCCGCCCCAGCACCTGGTCCTGCGAGCCGTACGCGGTGACCGTGACCGGCGGGGAGTCCAGGATCTCGGCCGACTTGTCCTCGGGATCCGGCACCGGCTTCCCCGGCACCCGGGCGATGAAGAAGCCGCCGGCCAGCCGCGCGTCGGTGCGCCGCCCGTCCGCCCAGTCGATCTCCACCCGGCGCACGCCCGAGGTGACCCGGCCGACGACGACCCGGTACATGTCGTCGTGCTGGACCCGCTGCGGCCCCGTCGCGTACGAATGCGTGTGCGAGGTGTACGCGTCCACCTGGAGATCCCCCTGGAAGCCGGTCAGGTCCCCGGGCGGCTTGAACCCCCAGTACGTGAAGACCGCCCGCTCCGCCATGTCCTTCTGGGTGGTCGGGGTGCACAGAACGAAGCCGGCGATGCTGCCGACCAGGGCGGTCATGCCCTTCTTGTCCCGGTATTCGGCCAGCACCCGGAAGTCCTCCACCGAGCCCTGCTCGGGGAGGCGCAGGTTGCCGTCCATGTTGTGGACGGGGCCGCCGTTGGGCATGCACTCGCGTACGACCTGCAACTGCTCGGGGGTGTTCTCCGGCAGCCGGGCGACCTCCGCCGCGGTGTCCGGGCCGGAGCCGCCGGAGGGAAGCACGACGAGCACCGCCGTGACCAGGGAGGCGGCCGCCGCGAGCCCGGCGAGCGACCACGCCGCGCGCCGGCGCCGCAGCGCGCCGGTCCGCGCCCGCCGGGCGTGCGCGAGGGCGTCGACGGGCCTGGCCTCGGCGGCCATCCGCCGGAACTCCGCGGCGATCCGCTGTTCGTCGATGGTCATCTCAGGCCTCCAGGGTGACGTTCTCGCCGACCAGCTCGCGCAGCCGGGCGACGGCTTGGTGGGTCTGGCTGCGCACGGTCCCCACCGAGCAGCGCATGATCTTGGCGACCTCGGACTCCGGCAGGTCCTCGTAGTAGCGCAGCACCAGGACGGCCCTCTTGCGCGGCGGCAGGGCGCGCAGCGCCTGATCCAGGCTGAGGCGGGTGTCGACCTCGCCGGTCCGGTCGCCCGTGGCCCGGTCGGGAGGCGCCTCGACCACGCGTTCGCGGCCCCAGCGCGGACTTCGCCATCGCCCGACCTGTTCGTGGTACATGACGCGGCGCACGTACGCCTCCGGGTTGTCCCGGATCCGCCGCCAGTGTCCGGCGGTCTTCGCCAGGGCCGTCTGCAGCAGGTCCTCGGCCGCGTGCTGGTCGTTGGTCAGCACGTACGCGAGCCTGATCAGGCTGTCCGAGCGCGTGGCGACGAACTCGGTGAAATCTCGCTGCTGGTCGGGGTGCAAAAGGGCTCTCCTCTGGTCTCACCCGTCCAGATGGAGCCGGACCCGCGGATCTATGGCGTCAGGGCTTATTACGGGGCTTATTACGGGCGGCGGCGGTTCCAGGAATCGGTGATGTGCCTGCGCATCGCGGCCGCCGCCCCCTCCTGGTCGCCGGCCGCGATCGCGTCCTTGATGGCCTGGTGCTCGGCCAGCGTCTGGCGCATCACGGCCTCGTTGTACTCGCCGTGGTAGAGCATGCTCGTACGGGCCTTGTCGTGGATGCTGTTGACGATGGCCCGCCCCAGCCGGTTGCGTGACGCGGCCATGATCATGTCGTGGAAGCGCACGTCGGCGGCGGCGAAGTCGGGCGTGGAGGCGAGGTTGGCGCGCATGACGGCCAGCTCGGCCCCGATGCGCTCCTCGTCGTCGGGGGTGCGGGCCAGGGCGGCGGCCGCGGCCATCTCGGCCTCCAGCGCGGTGCGCACGGACACCAGCTCGTCCAGGAACGTCACGTTCTCGTCGTGCGCGATGACGGCGGTGAGCACGACGTCGTCGAGCAGGTTCCACTGCCGGGGGTCGGTGACCTGGGTGCCGCGGCCGTGCTCGATCCTGACCAGGCCCTTCTCCTGGATCACCTTGACCGACTCGCGGATCACCGTCCGGCTGACCCCGAACTCCTCGCAGAGGTCGGCCTCCGGCGGGAGCGCCGTGCCGGGCGGCAGCGCCCCGCGCACGATGTCGTCGACCAGCTGCTCGACCACGGTGGTGCCCAGCTTGGCCCCGCGGACCCGGCGCGGTGGCCGCTTGCCGGCCCGCTCGGGCGGCTGCGGATCCCGCGTCGAATCCCACGGCCCCGTAGTCGCGTGCTGAGTCAACGCATCCTCCCGTCCGCCTGAACGCCCTTCAGTGTAGGGCATTGTGAATACGTCACACGTATGATGTCATATCCCGAAACACGGCGTTTACGTACCTCAAGCCGCCTTGTCCGAAGGAAGCCCCCATGAGACGACGCACCCACCTGGCGGTCACCGCGGCAGCGGCCCTGCTCGCCGTCGCGGCCTGCGCTCCCCCCAACGCCCCGACCCAGGCGAAGCCGACCGGCTCCGCCGGATCGCAGTACGGCTTCGCCCCCGCCGAGCAGAAGGCCGGCAAGCTCCTGGTGTGGGTGGACTCCACCCGGCTCGACGCCGCGAAGGCGTACCAGAAGGCACACCCCGACGTACAGCTGGACATCGTCACCTACGACGGCAACGCCAACGGCTCCAACACGCTCAAGACCAAGGTGCAGCTGTTCGACCGGGCCGGCGAGGGCTGGCCGGACGTCGTGTTCACCACGGACAACAACACCGCGTCCTGGGCCTCGCAGGGCGACAACGCGTTCGTCGCCCCGCTCAACAAGGGCCTGCTCGACGACGCCACGCTGAGCGGCTTCGCCAAGGGCGCGCTCGACGTGTGCACCGTGGACGGCACGGTCTACTGCCTGCGCAACGACCTGGCCCAGGTGGTGCTCTGGTACAACAAGAAGCTGCTCGACAAGTTCGGCTACACGTTGCCCACCACCTGGGAGGAGTACCAGGCGCTGGGCGAGAAGGTGGCCGCCGAGCACCCCGGTTACATCATCGGCACGGCCGGTGACGCGTGGGCGCCGGAGATCTACATGTGGGGCGGCGAGTGCCCGGCCAACCAGGTCACCGGGCCCAAGGCCATCACCGTCAAGGCGACCGACCCCAAGTGCGTGCGCACCGCGAAGATGATGGACAAGCTCGTCGCGAACAAGGCCATGTCGATGCTGTCCCTGTTCGGCCCCGAGTTCGCCAAGAGCCAGGGCGACAAGGTGCTCATGCTGCCCGGCCCGGCGTGGTACGGCGGCGCGGTCTTCCAGGGCACGCTCAAGACCCCGAAGGGTGAGCTGGCCGTGGGTGACGCCCTGCGCTGGTCCGACCAGAGCACGCCGGTGACCGGCAACGTCGGCGGCGGCACCTGGTGGCTGTCGCGGCACAGCGCGCGCCTCGACGCGGCCAAGGACTTCATCGGCTGGGTCGCGACGGCCGACGCGTACCAGGTCGAGCTCTCCCCCGGCTATCCCGCGTACGCGCCCGCCGCGACCAAGTGGATCAAGAAGCAGCAGGACAGCGGCTACTACGCCGGCGACCTCGCCGGCCCGATCTCGGCCGCGGCCGGGCAGGTGTGGCCCGGCTGGGGCTCCCCCGAGTTCAGCCAGGAGGCGGTCTGGGCCAAGACGGTCATCCCCGGGCAGACCGCGGGCAAGACGGTCGAGTCGCTGCTGCCGGAGTGGCAGACGGCCATCGAGCAGCAGGCCCAGGTCTTCGGCTACCAGGTCACCAAGTGACCGGATCGAGACTGCGGCTCTCCGCCGGGCACGTCTTCGTCTCCGGGTACGTGGTGCTGCTGGTCGCGTTCGGCATCGTGCCCACGGTGTACGCGCTCAATCTGGCCTTCACCGATGCCCGCGGCGTCTTCACCGGTTTCGCCAACTTCGTCAGGACCGCGCAGGACTTCCGGTTCCTGGCCGCCGTCGAGCACGTGGCCACCTACCTCGTGCTCTGGCTGGTCACCCTGACCGTGCTGGTCCTCCTGCTCGCGCTGCTGGTCCACCGGCTCACCGCGGGCTGGTCGCGGGCCGCGCTGCGGTTCGTCTACTACGTCCCCGGCGCGCTGGCGGGCGCGTCGAGCGTGCTGCTCTGGCTGTTCATGCTGGACCCGTCCGTGAGCCCGGTGGACGACCTCGTCCGCGCGCTCTGGGGCGAGACCTTCGTGCAGGTGATCTCGCCGGGTCACCTGCCGTGGATCTTCACCCTGATCGCGTTCTGGACCGGCGCGGGCGGCTGGATCGTGGTCATGTACGGCGCGCTGAACACGATCCCCCACCAGATCATGGAGGCCGCCCGGGTGGACGGCGCCGGGCCGGTGAAGATCGCGCTGCGGGTGCAGCTGCCGATGCTGCGCAAGTGGATCGTCTACATGCTGATCCTGTCCCTGGCGGCGGGCACGCAGCTCTTCGTCGAGCCGCAGCTCATCTCCCAGGCCAGCTTCGGCGTGGTGGGCAACGACTACTCGATCAACCAGCTCGCGTACCTGTACGCCTTCAACCAGAACGACTTCAACGGCTCCGCGGCGATCGCCGTCGACCTGCTCATCGTGGCGCTGTGCTGCGCCGGGCTGTTCGTCGCGCGGGGAGGTCTCTTTGACACGGACTGACCCCGCGCGGGCTGTCGCGAAAGTGCTCGTCATCGCGTTCCTGCTGGTCTTCGCGGTGTTCTTCGTCCTCCCCATGCTGTGGCTGGTGCTCGCCTCGACCAAGAGCCCGGCCGACCTGATCCACGGGAACCCGCTGTCGCCGGGCTCGCTCGGCTCGCTCGTCACCAACTGGCAGCACCTCATGTCCTTCCAGGACGGCGCCGTGCTGACCTGGATGGGCAACTCCGTCACGTACGCGGCGTTCTCCGTGGCGCTGACCCTGCTGGTCAGCATCCCCGCCGGCTACGCGATGGCGCTCATGAGCTTCACCGGCCGGCGGCTGCTGCTGATCGTCACGCTGGTCGTGATGCTCATGCCGGGGACCGCGCTGGTGCTGCCGATCTTCCTGGAGCTCAGCTACGTCGGCCTGGTCAACCAGGCGGCCTCGGTCGTGCTGCCGATGTCGTTCTTCCCGTTCGGCGTCTACCTGACGTACATCTACTTCTCCACCAGCGTCCCCGGCGAGCTGCTCGACGCGGCGCGGCTGGACGGGTGCGGGGAGAGCGCGACGTTCCTGCGGGTGGCGCTGCCGCTGGCCAAGCCGGTGGTCGCGCTGGTCGCGTTCTTCAGCTTCGTGACGAACTGGAACAACTTCTTCCTGCCGTACGTGATGCTGCCGGACAGCGACAACTACCCCATGCAGGTCGGGCTCACGCAGATGCTGGCCGCGACCCCCACGTTCAACCCCGTCGTCGGCGCCAACGCCGAGGTGCAGCCGCCCGAGCTCGTCCTGGCGACCCTGCTGTCCATCGCTCCCGTGCTGCTGGTGTTCCTCTTCTCCCAGCGCTTCCTGGTCGCCGGGCTGACCGCCGGCGCGACCAAGGGATGACCGCCTCTCCTAGGAGTTACATGACCGTCGTGAAAGCCAGCGTCCCCGTCCTCGACCCCCCGGCGTGGGCGCTGGCCCAGCGTGCCCTGCTCGACCTGCTGGACAGCGGGTGGCGGCTGTTCTCCGACCGCTACACCAGGCCGGACGGCTCGCTGCGGTACTCCGGCCGGCTGTCCTCCCGCGACGGCGCGGACGACTTCTTCGAGCCGTTCTTCAACTGGCCGCAGCTCTACCTGCTGGGCGGCGCGGACGACCTGCTCGACGGCAGCGCCCGGCACTGGCACGGCGTCGTCGGGCAGATGACCGAGCTGGGCATGTTCGCCGACGAGTTCGAGATCGGCTACGACTGGTTCCACCAGGGCGAGAGCCTGCTGTTCACGTACTTCCTGACCGCCGCCGACCCGGCGGCCTGGGCCGGACGGGCGACCAGGTTCGCCGACCTCTACCTCGACCCGGCCAAGGGCAACTACGACCCGGCGCACCGCATCATCAAGGCCCCGCACAACGGCAGCCGGGGGGCGCGGGAAGGGGTGTCCGGCTCGCCCGCGTACCCGTGGACCGCGGCGGAGGCGGCGCAGTACGGCTACCCGCTGGACTGGCTCGTCCCCGACGGCGAGCCCGTGCCGCCGCTCGCCGACGACCCCCGCCTGGGCGCCGAGATGCAGCGCCGCCTCGGCCGGGGCGACGCGGTCGGCAACCTCAGCGTGGCCGGCCTGGTCTGCAACGCCTACCTCGTCTCGGGAGACGAGCGGTACGCCGCCTGGCTGCGCGAGTACGTCGGAGCCTGGCGGCGCCGGGCCGAGGAGAACGGCGGCGTCGTCCCCGACAACGTCGGCCTCGACGGCGTGGTCGGCAGCCTGCTCGACGGGCGCTGGTACGGCGGCCACTACGGCTGGACCTGGCCGCACGGCATGTACAGCATCGGCCAGGCGACGGCCGTCGGCGCCCTCAGCGCCGCCCTGGCCACCCGCGACGACGGCTACCTGGACCTCATCAGGTCGCTGCTGGACGCGGTCATCGCCAGGGGCGTGAAGCTGCCGTTCAGTCAGAGCGACTCGGCCAACCAGGGCCGCTGGCGCGCCCACCTCGGCTCCGACGTGGACGTGCCGACGCTGCTGGTCCCCTACCGGCACAGCGACAAGGGCTGGTTCGACTACAACCCGGTCCAGACCTCGGTGCCGCTCGCGCTCTGGCACCACACCGGCGCCCCGGAGGACCGCGCCCGCCTGGACGCGCTGCGCGCCGCGACCGGCTACGACTGGGCCACGGTGCGGCCGTTCCGCGACAAGGAGGAGGCCGGGCACGAGGAGCCCTGGTACGCGTACCTGTGCGGCGACAACCCCGGCTATCCCGAGCGGATCCTCGCCGCCGCGCACGCCCAGGCCCGCCGCCGCATCGCCCTGCTGCTCGACAACGCCGACCGCGACCTGCCCGAGTCGGACATCCACCTCTGGCAGAACGTCAACCCCGTGGTGACCGAGGCCCTCACGCAGCTCATGTGGGGCGGGCCGCAGGTCATCTACAACGGGGGCCTGCAGCAGGCCAGGGTCCGCTACTTCGACGCCGTACGCCGCCGTCCCGGCGTGCCCGAGCAGGTGGCGGCACTGGTCAGCTCGATCGAGCCCGAGGCCACGGTGGTCACGCTCGTCAACCTCTCCGCCACGGCCGACCGGGTGCTGGTCGTGCAGGCGGGCGCGTTCGGGGAGCACGAGATCGCCGGCGTCGCGGCCACGGCCGCCGAGCCGGGCTGGACCGGCCACGACACCGAGTACGTCCACCACGAGCCGGTGCGGTCGGTCACCGAGACCCCGGTGAACGGCCCGCACCTGACGGTGGAGCTGCCCGCCGGCACCACCGTCACCCTCACCCTGCGCCTGCGCCTGCACGCCTTCCAGCCGTCCTACCGGCAACCCTGGGACTGACGCCCGCTCCCCCGCCCCTCCTCCGATGGGCCCCTCCGTACGGAGGGTCGCCCAGGTGCGGCGGGTCGGGGAACGGGGGCGCTACCGGTGCAGCAACCGCGCGGGCACCGCGTCCGCGAGCGCCTTGTAGCCCGTCGGGTTCAGGTGCAGATGGTCGCCCACGTCGAAGGTCGCGAGCATCCGCCGGGGATCGGCCGGGTCCCGCAGCGCCCGGTCGAAGTCGATCACCGCGTCGAACGCGCCACTCGTGCGGATCCAGTCGTTGACCGTCTGCCGGGCCGCCTCGCGGCAGCCCTGGGCGTCGTCGTAGAAACTGCCGCCGAAGGGCGTGATCGTGGCCCCGTACACCCGGATGTCCTGCGCGTGGGCGCGCGCGACGATCTGGTCGTAGGCGGCGATCAGCTCGTCGGCGATCCTCTTCTGGGCCTCCTGGGTGGCGTCCGCGGTGCCGATGTCGTTGACGCCCTCGAAGAGGATCAGCCACTTCACGCCGCTCTGCGCGAGCACGTCGCGGTCGAGGCGGGCCAGGACGTTGGGGCCCAGCCCGTCGTTGAGCACGCGGTTGCCGCCCGCCGCCTGGTTGGCGAAGGCGACGCCCGCGGTGCGGCGGTCGGCCTGCAGGCGGTCGAAGAGCTGGTCGGGCCAGCGGTTGTTCTGGTTGGTGGTGGAGCCCCTGCCATCGGTCAGCGAGTCGCCGACCAGGGCCAGCGTCGCCGTGGCGGGCTTGGCCCAGACCTCGAGGCCGCTCAGGAAGTACCAGTGGTCGACGGGGGTGGCGCCGGTGAGGTCCGCCGCGTCGGCCTGGTTGCCCCTGGCGAGGTAGGAGGTGGTCCGGGAGCCGGGGTGCGAGGTGACGGCGGTGGAGGCCTGGCCGTCGGCCAGGTAGAGGGTCACGGTCAGTACGGTGCCCGCGGCCAGCGTGAGGTCGAGCGGGTCGGACACGACCTGCGCCCCGACCGGCACGACCGCCGAGGGCCGGCCGAAGAACGTCACCGGTCGTACGGTCTCCGGCTGGATCGCGCTCACCCCGGCCTTCCCACCGCCCGGGAGCGCCACGGTGACGCGGGTGACAGGCAGCGGCGCGCCGCCGAACGCGTTGGACAGGCGCAGCCGGAACCGCTGCCCGCCGACCGACACCCGCAGGGTCTGCCGTACGGTGCTGTCGGCCAGGACCAGGTTCTCCTGCGTGTACGGCGCGGGCGGCAGGTTGCCCGGCTCGGTGAGCTGCGGCATCGCCGTCCACGTGGTGACCCAGTGCCCACCGGGCGACGCCGCCCCGTCGGCCACCCCGGCAGTGCCCATGGCGAGTCCCAGAACCGCGACGACGGCCAACTTCAGCGCCCTACCCATAGATCTGGCCTCCCGAAAATTTCGGGCAGAAATCGAACATTTCGGTAGGGAAGGTATGACACGCCGCCCTCGCGGTCAATGCCGGAGGCGGAACATCCTGCACGACCGGCCGATCCGCGCCTTCCGGGCCGCGCACAGCGAAACTACAGGCCCCGAAGTTTACTTACCCTTGCCTAGCGAGCTACGAAAAATATAGTACGCTTCGAGCATGGAACTAGGTATCGCCCTGCCCACGTCGGGCCCGCTGGCCGGCCCGGAGAACATCGCCCGCGTCGCACGCGAGGCCGAACGACTCGGGTACGACTCGGTGTGGACCTACGAGAGGCTGCTGCGGCCCGTCGCGCCCGTCTCGATGGGCGGCGGGGAGCCGCAACCCGTGCCCGAGGTCTACCGGCAGACCTACGAGCCGCTGGAGACGCTGAGCTACGTGGCCGCGCTCACCTCACGCGTCAAGCTCGGCACCAGCATCATCGACGCCCTGCTGCACCCGGCCGCCGTCCTGGCCAAGCGCTTCGCCACCCTCGACCAGTTCAGCGGCGGGCGGGTCGTCGCCGGGCTGGGCCAGGGGTGGATGCCGCAGGAGTTCAAGGCGGCCGGGGTGCCGATGAGCCGGATCGGGCCCGGCATGGACGAGGTCGTCGCCGCCATGCGGGCCTGCTGGGGGCCGGACCCCGTCTCGTACGACGGGAAGTTCACCCGGATCGCCGAGTCGGAGATCAACCCCAAGCCGGTGCAGGCGCGGGTGCCGATCCTGCTGGGCGCGATGACGCCGGGTGGGGTACGGCGGGCCGCCCGCATCGCCGACGGGCTCAATCCGGTGGCCGTCTCGCGTGACGCGCTGCTCGGCCTCGGCAAGGCCTTCCGGGCGGCGGTCGAGGAGTCCGGCCGCGACCCGGAGTCGGTCACCGTGGTCGCCAGGGCCAACGTGCCGATCACCGCCGAGCCGATGGGAGACGACCGGCCGTTCCTGGGCGGCTCGCCGCGCCAGATCGCCGACGACCTGGCCGGGCTCGACGGCACCGGCGTGGACCACGTCCTGTTCGCCACGTCCGGCCACAGCCCCGAGAGCGAGCCGGGCATCGACGAGACGCTCTCCCTCTACGCCGAGCTCATCGACCTCGCCCGGCGGTGAAGCCCGCAGGTCAAGGAGCGCACTGCTCGTGGATGTTGTTGCGGGCGGCCCAGGCGTGCAGCTCCTGGAAGGCGCCGCGGAGGTCCTCGCCGATGGGGGTGAGCCGGTAGAGGACCGCCGTGGCGGGGCCGTCGGCCAGCTGGCGCTCGACGAGGCTCGCCGCCATCAGCTCCCGCAGGCGATCGGACAGGATGCCGTCGGTGATCCCGGAGATCGACTTGGCCAGCTCGCCGAAGCGCGCGGGCCGCTGCATCAGCGCGACGAGGATCATGCCGTTCCAGCGCTTGCCGAGCACCTTGAACACATCGACGAACTGCACGTCGCACGAGATGCCATGCGGGCTCCCGTCCGTCGCGACGGTCTCGGAGACGTGTTCAGCCATGGGGACCAGCCTACCTCCCGGTACCACCCGGAACCGGGCGTGCTATTGATTCTGTAGCACACTAGCTCATTGCGAGCATAGCCCCGTGACCTGCCCTCTCACGCGCCGCCGCCGCCGAACAGCACCCAGCCGAACACGTACATGACCGACCCGAGCACGGCCAGCGCCGCCCACAGCAGCGCGGACATCAGGCCCCTCAGGTACGGGTTGCCGCGCGGCGCCGTCCGGCCGTCGGCGATCTCGGCCCAGCGGGATTCGATCAGCACGGTCATCCGCTCGGCGCGCGCGTTCCCGTCCGCGGTGAGGATGAAAGTCTCGCCTGGCATCTGCGGCCCCTCCCGGGAGAAGTCGGATGAGCACCCCGCCGCCCGGCGGGGGTCCGGATGCCCTGCTGGGCGTCCACGGGGCAACGTTAGGCAGGCGCACTTGTCGCGGACTTCGCGACTTCTTGGACGCGCGCCGAGCCGCGCCCAACCCGCGGCCAAGTCACGGACAAGCGCGCCGCCCGGCCTTGCCCGGCGGCCGGCCCTGGACGGCGGTCAACCCTGGACGGCGGTCAGCTCTTGCCCGCTGGTCAGCGCCGGACGGAGGTCGGCCTTGGACGGAGTCAGCGCTGGACGGCGGCCAGCGCGGGTCGGCCGTCAGCGCGGGTCGGGGGTCAGCGCGGGTCGGATCGCAGGGCGCCGAGGAGGCCGCAGACGGCCGTGACGAGGTCGTCGCCCAGCCGCCGCCAGGCCGTCGCGGCGGACGCGGCGGTGGCGTGACCGGTGGCCAGATCTCGTCCCCATGCGGTGGTGTCGCCTGCGGCCAGGTCGCGTTCCAGTTCGGCGCACATGTGCACGATGAGCACGCGGGTCATGGCCTCCCGCCGTGCGGCCCGGCCGGGGTCGGGCTCGCCCGGCTCCCGCGTGGCGTCGTACAGGCGACGCAGGGACGGCCGCTCCAGGTGGACGCTGACGGCGTACTCGCGCAGCGCGGGCTCGACGACGACCTGGGCGAGGAAGCGGCCGTACCAGGAAGGGACGCCCAGGTCGACGTGGCGTTCGATGTGGGGCAGGACGACGCAGCGGATCCGGTCGCGCGGCGACATCTCACCGGGATCGCCGAGCCGGCTCATCATCGCCAGCCGGTGCACCTCCATGGCCTCGGCGTGCTCGGCCAGGATGGCCTTGACGAGTTCGTCACGGGAGGTGAAGTGATACTGCACCGCGGACTTGTTGCGCTGCCCGGCGGCTTCGCCGATCTGCCGGATCGACACCCCGGCGAAGCCTTCGGTGGCGTACAGGCGTTCCGCCGCACGCATGATCGCGCTCCTGGCGGTCACCGCGCGCGCGGACGCCTGAACGGTCATCGCGAGCTCACCAGGTGACCCACACGTCCTGGAGCCCGCCCGACAGCAGCCCGGTGCGCAGCTTCAGCTCGTCGGCGCTGTCGCGCAGGCGCAGGGTGGGCAGCCTGCGGGCGAGCGTGCCGAGCACGACCTGCAGCTCCAGCCTGGCCAGCGGCTGGCCGAGGCAGTAGTGCGGGCCCGCGCCGAACGTCAGGTGCTGGTTGGCGTTGTCCCTGCGCGGGTCGAACGCGTCCGGATCGGCGAACTTGCGCGGGTCCCGGTTGGCCGCGGGCCGGCACGGGATGACGGTGCTGCCCACGGGCACCGCGGTGCCGGCGAACTCGGAGTCCTGGGTGGCGACCCTGGGGAAGCCGACCACGCTCAGCGTGCTGTCCAGCCGCAGCACCTCCTCGACGGTGCCGGGGATCAGCTCCGGATCGTCGACGACCGCCTGGTAGCGCTCCGGATCAGCGAGCAGCATCGCGGCCATGATGGCGATCATGTTGGACGTGGTCTCGTGCCCGGCCAGCAGCAGCGCCATCACGGTGGTGATCAGCTCTTCGTGGCTGAGCCGGCCGTCCTCGCTGTCGGAGATCTGGGTCAGCTCGCTGAGCAGGTCGTCGCCGGGGTCCGTCCGCTTCTCCTCGACGAGGGCGGAGGTGTACGCGCCGAACTCCTCGTACGTCTTCAGCACCTCCTCCTGCGTGTAGCGCGTCAGCGTCAGCATGACCTGGGACCAGTGCGCGAACTTGTCCTGGTCCTCGCTGGGGGCGCCGACGAGGGCGCAGATGACCCGCACCGGCAGCGGCAGGCCCAGCTGGACCGACAGGTTGGCGGGCGAGCCGGACTTGAGCAGGTCGTCGATGAGCTCGTCGGTCATCTGCTGCACCCGGGGGCGCCAGGACTCCATCTTGCGGATGGTGAAGGACTTGCTGAGCAGCCGCCGCCACCGCAGGTGGTCCTCGCCCTCCCGCATGCGGGTGGTGCTGCTGCGGGAGAAGATCCCGCCGTCGTCCGTCGTGGACACCCGCGCCGCGCCCTCGCCTCCGCGCTGGAAGCTGGTGTCGGTGAGCAGCGCGCGGACGTCGTCGTAGCGGGTCAGCAGCGTGGCGGCGTCGCCGCTGGGCAGCCGCACGTGGGCCACGGGGCAGCGGTCCTGCAGCTCGGCCCACTCCTTCGGCGGCTCCAGTGCCGTCGTGCGCGGGAAGGGGTAATCGGGCATGGTTTCGGTCATGACGCCCCCATTGTCGTTGACGAGTCGCCCTCAACCCTAAGGCGACTGCCTTAATAAGGGAAGCACCTTAAACGCCCGTCCCACCGCACGAGGTTGCCGTCCTTCCGGGGGGAGATGAGGGGCCGCCGCACGGGGTTGCCGTCCCTCGGGAGGAGAGGACCCCGTGCGGCGTCGCCGTCCTCCGGGGAGCGGAGGCAGCCCGCCTCCGCCGCCCATCACGCCCTGAGCCGCTCCTCCCGAAGGGTGGGCGGTCCGGTCAGTGGTCGGCGGGCTGGTAGTCGAACCAGTCGAAGCTCGCGCTCCCCTCCGTCGCGTACATCCCGATCACCCGCCCCGTGAACCCGGTGGCCACCTCGGTGGACAGGTAGCGCCCGTCCAGCTCGGCCAGGAGCGTGCCGTCCGCCGAGAAGGCGATGGTGTCCGGCCCCCGGCCGTCCACCCCCACCGGCTCGTCGGCCGGTGAGATGACCGACGGCGGCAGGATGTCGCGGGTGCGGATGTCGAGGGCGAGCGTGAGCGGCCCAGGCGGCACCGGACGCTCGGCCAGGCACTGCCGGAGCGGGCCGATGCGCGCGACCACCCGCACCAGCCCTCCTTGGACCTCCAGGTCGTAGTGGTGGGCCTCGTCCATCCGGACCGACACCCCGGCCGTGCCCTCGCCCGGCTCCAGCAGGGCGGTGACGCGGCAGTCGTGGTGCTGCTGGCGGCGGCCGATGAAGGTGTGGCCGGGCCGGTCGAGGGTCGGGCCGGTGGCGTGCAGGGTCAGTCGGCCGGGCCGCTCGGTCAGCGACCAGGAGCCGTCCGGTCGGCCGCGCGGCGAGATCCAGCAGGGCCGCAGCGAGGGCTCGTCGAAGTCGTCGCGGGAGGGCTCGGGCGGGAGCGGGTGCCAGGCGGCGGGCGCCGGGTGGCGTTCCTCGACGGGGCCCACGACCGGCCAGCCGTCCTCCCACCGTACGGGCGTGAGGAACGTCTCCCGCCCGAGCACCTGGTACTCGGGGGTGTAGCCGCGCGGGCGGGTGCCGAGCAGGACCATCCACCAGGTCCCGTCGGCGGCCTGCACGAGGTCGGCGTGGCCGGTGCTCTGGATGGGCCGGTCGGTGCCGCGGTGCGTCAGGATCGGGTTGACCGGGCCGGGCTCGAACGGGCCGCGTGGCGAGCGGGCGCGGGCGATCGAGACGGCGTGGCCGCGCTCGGTGCCGCCTTCGGACATGAGCAGGTACCACCAGCCGTCCACCTGGTGGAGGTGCGGCGCTTCCGGATATTTCCCGCCGGTGCCGGACCAGACCTGGTAGGGCCCCTCCAGCACCTTCCCCTCGGCCGGATCGACGCGCGCCACCTGCGTGCCGGAGAAGGCGCACCAGCAGGCGCCGTCCTCGTCCCAGGTCAGGTCGGGGTCGATGCCGGGCAGGTCGATCCAGACCGGCTCGGACCAGGGGCCTTCGGGGCGTTCGGCGGTGACGATGAAGTTGCCGCCGGCTCTCACGTTGGTGGTGATCACATAGAAGCGCCCGTCGTGGTGGCGGATGGTGGGCGCGTAGATGCCGCCGGAGGCGGACACGTCCGGCGGCAGGTTCAGCTGCGAGGGCCGGTCGAGGACGTTGCCGATCTGGCGCCAGTGCACGAGGTCGCGGCTGTGGAAGATCGGCACGCCCGGGAAATACTCGAAGCTGGAGCACACCAGGTAGTAGTCCTCGCCGACCCGGCACACGCTGGGGTCCGGGTGGAACCCGGCGACGACGGGGTTGCCGTATGTACGCACGTTCACCCCTCCTTCCCGGGATCGACGACCAGCCGAATGGACGCGCTCAGCGGCAGGTCGGCGGCAGACGGCCCGGAGGACAGCACGATCTCCCCCGGTTCGACGAGCCGCCGCCCGCTGAGCCCGGTGAACGAGAACGCCTCGGCGGGCACCTCCAAGACCACCTCGCGGCTCTCCCCCGCGTCCAGGGGCACGCGGGCGAAGCCGACCAGCCACTGGACGGGCCGGGCGACCTGGGCCACCGGGTCGGTGGCGTAGACCTGCACGACCTCCTCGGCGCGCCGGTCACCGTCGTTGCGCACGGTCACCCGCACGTCGACCACGCCGTCCGTGCCGTATTCCGCCCTCGACGTCCGCATGGCCTCGTACGTGATCGCCGCGTACGACAGCCCGTGCCCGAAGGGGAAGGCCGGGGTCGGGTCGAGCACCGTGATGCCCTCCGCCTTCTGCCCCAGGGGCGGCTGGAGGTAGGTGGACGGGTTCACGAACGGCGAGTACGGGATCTGCACGGGCAGCCGCCCGGACGGGTTCACCCGGCCGCTGAGCACGCCGGCGACCGCGGCCGCACCCTCGACCCCGGGGAAGAACGCCTGGACCGCGGCGGCCACCCGGTCCTGGTAGGCGCCGAGCGCGTAAGGCCGCCCCGACACCACGACCAGCACGGTCGGCGTGCCTGTGGCCAGGACCGCCTCGACCAGGTCGGCCTGGCGGCCGGGCAGCCGGAGGTCGGCCGCGTCGCAGCCCTCGCCCGACGTGCCGCCGCCGAACATCCCGGCCCGGTCGCCGACGAACAGCAGCACCAGGTCGGCCTGGGCGGCGACCTCGGCGGCCTCGGGGATCCCCGACGCGTCGTCGCCCGACACCTCGGCTCCGAGGCAGTGGCGCACGTCGGCGTGGGGGAACTCGGCCGTCAGGCCCTCCAGGATCGAGGCGACCGGCAGGCCCATGCCGCTCTCGGGGAAGCGGTCGAGCACGTGGTTGGGGAAGGAGTAGCAGCCCATGAGGGTACGCGGGTCGTCGGCGCACGGCCCGATGACCGCCAGCCGCCGGGTCACGAGCGGGTCGACGGGCAGGGCCCGGCCGGGGTTGGACAGCAGCACGATGGAACGTTCCGCGACCTCGGCGGCCAGCTCGCGGTTGCGCGCGCTGTCCAGGTCCACGTCCTCGGCGCCGTCCGGGACGAGCGGGCCGCCGTCCAGCAGGCCGAGGTCGACCTTCTGCCGGAGCACGCGGCGTACCGACTCGTCCACGAGCGCCTCGTCGACGTGGCCCGCCTTCACCTGCTCGAGCAGGTTGCGGCCGTACCCGCGGGTGTCGGGGAGCTCCACGTCGATCCCGGCCGACAGCGCGATCGCACCCGCCGCCGCGACGTCCTCGGCCACCCGGTGCATGGACGCGAGGAACGGGACGGACCAGTAGTCCGACACCACCGTCCCCTCGAACCCCCACTCGTCCCGCAGCAGCCGCCGCAGCAGGTCCGCGCTGGCGGCGGCCGGGACGCCGTCGAGGTCGGTGTAGGAGTTCATCACCGAACGCGCGCCGCCCTCGCGCAGCGCCGTCGCGAACGGCGGGAGGATCACGTCGGCGAGCTCGCGCGGCCCGATGCTGACGGGTGCGTGGTTACGGGCCGCGCGCGAGGCCGCGTAGCCGGCGAAGTGCTTCAAAGTGGCGATGATCCCGGCGTTTTCCAGCCCGCGCACGTAGGCCGCGCCGATCTTGCCCACCAGGTACGGGTCCTCGCCCAGCGTCTCCTCGACCCGCCCCCAGCGATAGTCGCGTACGACGTCCAGCACCGGCGACAGGCCCTGGTGCACGCCAGCGGCCCGCAGATCGGCTCCGATCGCCGCCGCCATGCGCTCGACCAGACCGGGGTCGAACGTCGCCGCCCAGGCCAGCGGCGTCGGGTACGCGGTCGCCCCGAACGTCGCGAACCCGGTCAGGCACTCCTCATGGGCGATCGCGGGCACGCCGAGCCGGTTCGAGGTCACCACGCGCTCCTGCAGCTCCCGCAGCCGGGCCGCGCCCTCGGCCGCGGACAGCGGCTCGGTGCCGTACACGCGGGTGAGGTGCCCGAGCCCGTCGCGCAACCGCTCCTCCAGGCCCTCCACCGCGGCGAAGCGGTCCTGCAGGGGCGCGACGTTGCCGGGGTCGTCGGTCTGGATCCACACGGAGCCGAGCTGCGCGACCTTCTCCTCCAGCGTCATCTCGGCCAGCAGGGCCTCGACGCGTTCGGCGGACGGGCGGCCGCGGTCACGCCACGGCTCATTCACGAATGTCATGACTTCCTTAATATGAGTTCTCAGCCCTTGAAGGCGCCGTCCATGATTCCCGCCACCATCCGCCTGCCGACGAACACGAAGAGCACCAGCAGCGGCAGGGTGGCCAGGAAAGAGCCCGACATGGCCAGGCCGAGGTCGACGTCGAGGCTGTTCTGCAGTGCCTTGATGGCGATCTGCGCGGTGTACATCTCGGGCGACTTCAGCACGATGAACGGCCACAGGAAGTCGTTCCACGAGGTGACGAAGCCGAGCAGCCCGAGCACGAACGCGGCCGGCCGCACCAGCGGGAACGCGATGCGCCAGAAGATCTGCCAGGTGTTCGCCCCGTCGATGCGGGCCGCCTGCAGGATCTCGTCGCTGATCGTCGTGGACAGGTGCTGGCGCATCCAGAAGATGCCGAACGCGCTGGCCAGGCCGGGCACGATGAGGGCCTGCAACGTGTCCACCCAGTCCAGGGCAGAGATGATCATGTACTGCGGGATGACCGCGAGCTGCGTGGGCACGGTCATGGTGAGCACGACGATCAGGAAGAGCACGTTGCGGCCGGGGAAGCGCAGCTTGGCGAAGGCGAACCCGGCCAGGGAGCAGAGCACCGCGTGCCCGACGGCGATCGTCCCGGCCACGATCAGGCTGTTGACGATCGAGCGCACGAACGGCACGGTCGTGAACACCAGCTCGGCCAGGTGGAAGAAGTTGCCTCCCGGCGTGATCTTCGGCGGCAGCTGGGTGGCGGTCGCCGAGTCGGTCGTGGCCACCACGAACATCCAGTACAGCGGGAAGATGCAGGCGAACGCGGCCAGCCCCAGCAGGAGGTAGGTCCACCAGGGGACCCGATTGCTCTTGGAGGTCATCAGCGCTCCGGGCGGATGCGGGTGGACAGGAGGTAGTTGACCGTCGCGGCGACGATGACGAGGACGAACAGGGCCACGCCGATGGCCGCGCCGTAACCGAACTGGAACTGGCCGAAGCCCTGCTCGTACAGGAACAACGTGAGCGTCTGGCACTGCCGGATCGCCCCGCAGGTCTGCGACCGGGAGATCAGCAGCGGCTCGGTGAAGATCTGCAGCCCGCCGATCGTCGAGGTCACGACCGTGAACACGATGACGGGACGCAGCGACGGGATGGAGATGTGCCGGAACTGCTTCCACCCGCCGGCGCCGTCCACCGCGGCCGCCTCGTAGATCGCGCGCGGGATCGCCTGCAGGGAGGCCAGGTAGAGCAGGGTCGTGTAGCCGAACCAGCGCCAGGTCACCATCACGGCGATCAGCAGGTGGCTGCCCCAGACCGACTGCTTGAAGTCGATGGGCTCCACGCCGACGAACCCGAGCAGCCAGTTGAGCAGGCCGTAGTCGCGGTCGAACATCTGGGCGAAGACGATCGCGGTGGCCGCCACCGAGGTGATGTACGGCACCAGCATCGACATCCGGAAAAAGACCGCCAGCCGCAGCCGCGCGTGGTTGAGCAGGTGGGCCAGGAGCAGCGCCAGGACCAGCTGCGGGATGGTGGACAGCACCCAGATGCTGATCGTGTTCTTGAGCGCGTTCCAGAACCGGGCGTCGGCGAACAGGCGGCTGAAGTTGTCGAAGCCGATGAAGACGTGCTCGCCGATGGGGTTCCAGTCGAACAGCGCCACGTAGAACGTGAACAGCAGCGGAACCAGGCCGAAGACCGCGAAGATCAGGAAGAACGGGGCGATGTAGAAGTAAGGGGCGATGCGCTCGCCGATGCTCTGCCGCACCCGAGTCGTGAGCGCGGGCGGCGTCTCCACCGCCCGCGGCGTGCTGAGGCTCGTCGTCACGCTGATCCTACTTGCCGATGGCCGTCTTGACGTTGGCCAGCGCCGTGTCCCACGCCTTGGCCGGATCGCCCTTGCCCTGCTCGACGTTCGTGATCGCGTTCTGCAGCTCCTGGCCGATGGCGGAGCTGTCCGGGCCGATGTAGAACGGCTTGAGCCCGAGCAGCGAGTTCGTGTAGATCGCGCCGATCTGCGCGCCGGAGAAGAACTCGTCCTTCAGCCCGGTGAGCTTGGCGTCCTTGTAGACCGACGGGGTCGTGGGCAGCGAGCCGGAGTCCAGGAAGTGCGTCAGCTGGCCCTGCGGCGACTGGGTCTTGGTGATGTACTCCCAGGCCGCCTTGGCGTTCTTGGCGCCCTTGGGGATCGCCAGGTAGCTGCCGCCCCAGTTGCCCGCCCCGCCGGGGATGGTGGCGACGTCCCACTTGCCCTTGGTGTCGGGGGCGTTCCTGCGGATCGCACCCAGCATCCACGACGGCGCGGAGATCACCGCGAACTGGCCCTTGCCCATGCCCGCGGTCCAGCCCTCGGTGAACGAGCCCTGCTTGGCCGTGATCCCGGCCTGCACGGCCTTGAGCGACAGGTCGAAGGCCGTCTTGACCTGCGGGCTGGTGCTGTAGACCACGTTGCCCGAGGGGTCGTAGTACTTCTGCGGCCCCTGGTTGACCGCCTGGTAGAACACGCTGGTGGCCGCGTTGTCCATGAACGCCTTGCCGGTCTTGGCGGTGTACTTCTTGCCGGTCTCGATGAAGGCGTCCCAGGTGGACCAGAGCTTGCCCACCTCCTCGCGGTCGGTCGGCAGCCCCGCCTCCTTGAACAGGTCGGCCCGGTAGGCGACGGCCATGCCGCCCACGTCCGTCGGGATGCCGATGATCTCACCGCCCTTGGCGGTGCTCGCGCTCATCACCCAGTCGAGGTAGTCGCCCTTGATCTTGTCGGCGCCGAGCTGGCGCAGGTCGTAGAAGTTCTGGGGCTGCTGGACGAACTTGGGCAGGTCGTCGCCCTGGATGAGGACGAGGTCGGGCACCTTGCCGCCGGCCAGTGCCGTGGTGAGCGCCTGCGCCGTCTCGACCGAGCTGCCCACCTCGGTGAGCTTGATCTGCCAGCCCGGGTTCTGCTTCTGGTAGTCGTCGACGGAGGCCTTCTGGTCGATCCCGGAGAAAGACCAGAACTCGAACGACTTGCTGTCGCCGCCCGACGGCTGGGACGGGGTGCCGCCACCGCCGCCACCGCAGGCGGCCGTGGACAGGGCGAGGGCCGCGGCGAGCACGACCGGGGTTACGTTGCGGAGCTTCACGTCGGTCTCTTTCGGTGGGGGCCGGCGCTCAGGAGCGGAGCGCTGGGGCGATGTCGTAGTAGGCGGGCGCGGCCGTCACGCCGCGTTTGGAGACAGGTCGATGCATGCCGCGCTCCTTCGAATGGGGGGTTCGCCAGCGCGTCGGAAAGTTTCGGTCGAAGGTCCGATCGTTAAGCCGGGACTCTAGGTCGAATTCCCGAAACCCGTCAAGAACCTCCTCGTAAGACCGCCGAAACAATCGGTCCCATATTCCGAAACCATCCCGTTAGACTGCGGCCATGACCGCCACCGAGGAGCCGTCCGCCACGCCACAGCCGCTGACCATCACGCAGCTCGCCGAGCTGGCCGGCGTGTCCACCGCGACCGTCTCCAAGGTGGTCAACGGCCGTTCCGAGGTCGCCCCCGAGACCCGCGCCCTCGTCGAGGGCCTCATCCGCCGCCACGGCTACCGCCGCCAGCGCCGGCGCGTCACCGCGTCCGCCCTGGTGGAGGTGGTGTTCCACGCTCTGGGCGGCGACTATCCGATCGAGATGATCAGGGGGGTCGACCAGGTCGCCCGCGAGCATCACCTGGCCGTGGTGATCTCCGACATGCAGCAGCGCTCGGGCTCCGGGCACAGCTGGATCGAAGGCGTGCTGAGCCGCCGCCCGGCGGGCGTGATCGCGGTGTTCTCCGGCCTGACCGAGGAGCAGCGCGACCAGCTCGTCACCCGCGACATCCCCATCGTGCTGCTCGACCCGTCGGGCGACCCCGGGCCCGGCGTCCCCTCGGTCGGCGCGGGCAACTGGAGCGGCGGCCTGTCGGCCACCCGCCACCTGCTCGACCTCGGTCATCGCCGCATCGCCCTCATCACCGGGCCCGACTGGGCCCTGTCCAGCCGGGCCCGGCTCGACGGCTACCGCACCGCGCTCGACCTGGCCGGGGTGCCCGTCGACCCCGAGCTGATCGGCTCGGGCGACTTCGTCATCGAGGGCGGCCTCGCCCAGGCCCACCGGCTGCTGCGCCTGCCCGACCCACCGACCGCGATCTTCGCCTCCAACGACGGGGAGGCCGTCGGCGTCTATCGCGCCGCCTACGAGCTGGGCCTGCGCATCCCCGGTGACCTGAGCGTCGTCGGCTTCGACGACCTGCCCTCGGTGCAGTGGGCGGTCCCGCCGCTGACCACGGTCCGCCAGCCGCTCATCGAGATGGCCGCCACGGCCACCGCCATGCTCATGAAGCTCGCGCAGGGCGAGCCGCTGGCGCAGACCCGGGTCGAGCTGGGCACCGAGCTGATCGTCCGGGCCAGCACCGCGCCGCCGTCACGCTGACCGAAACTTTCTGGATTCTTGCCGTACGTATCGGCGCTACGCCACCGTCTGGAAGGACCGCTTGGAGAATCCGATCATGTAACCGTCGATGACCGTCGTCACCGGCCGGTCCACCCGGCCGCTCGCCCCCAGCGTGACGAACAGCGGGATGTAGTGGTCGACCGTCGGGTGGGCGTACGGCATGCCGGGCGCGCGGGTCCGGAACGCCGCCAGCTCCCCCACGTCACCCCTGGCCAGGGCGTCGGCCGCCCAGGCGTCGAAGTCGGAGGACCAGGCGGGGACGACGCCCCGGTGGAGCATCTCCGGGGTGACGAACGGGAGCCCGTGCGTCATGAACCCCGAGCCGATCACCAGCACGCCCTCCTCCCGCAGCGGGGCCAGCCGCGCCCCGAGCTCCAGCAGCCGGTCGGGGTCGTGGGTCGGCATGCTGAGCTGCAGCACCGGGATGTCGCCCAGCGGATACATGGCCATCAGCGGCACCCACGCCCCGTGGTCGAGGCCGCGGCTGGGGTGCTGGTGGACCGGCTCACTGTCGGGCATCATCGCGGCCACCCGCCGGGCGAGCGCCCCGGCATCGGGGGTGTCGTACGTCATCGCGTAGTAGCGCGGGTGGAAGCCGCCGAAGTCGTAGACCAGCGGGGTGCCGGCGGCGGGCGCGGACAGGGCCAGCGGCGCGGCCTCCCAGTGGGCGGAGACGATGAGGATGCTCCTGGGCTTGGGCAGCGACTGCGCCCAGGCGAACAGCTCGCCGATCCAGGGCCCGTCGTCGAAGAGCGGGGGCGCTCCGTGACTGAGGTAGAGAGCGGGGAGCGGGCGGTCGGCGGGCGTCCAGGGGCGCTGGACGCGCGCCCGGGGCAGCGCGCCGGGCAGGAAAGCGTCGTAGGCCCCGGCGGGGATGTCCGGGTTGAGGATGGACGTCATGAGGGCTCCCGGTCGGGGTCGGGGTCGGGTTCCGGGCGCGCGGTGGCCGGGTGCCGGTCGAGGCAGCCGTCGCCGGGGTCGATGGCGTGGGTGATGCGGCGGCCGATCTCGCGCAGCTGCCGGATCTGCGCCTTGGTGAGGGGGTCGAAGACGAAGCCGCGTACGGCCTCGACGTGCCCCGGGGCGGTCTCGACGACCTTCTCCCAGCCCTCCCCGGTGAGAATGGCCAGGGTGTAGCGGCCGTCGTCCGGGTCCGGCGTGCGGCGCACCCAGCCGCGCTTCTCCAGCCGGTTGACGACGTGGGACAGGCGGGACAGCGACCCCTCCGAGATCACCGCCAGGTCGCTCATGCGCATGGTGCGTTCGGGGGTCATCGACAGCCCCGCCAGCACCTGATACTCGAAGTGGCTGATCCCGGCGTCGCGCAGCAGCTGCCCGTCCAGCGCGGCCGGCAGCTTGATCAGCACGGTGACCAGAGCCAGCCAGCTCTCCATCTCCTCGGCGGTCAGCCAGCGCGGCTCCTGAGGGTGCTCCATGTTCTCCACTCTAACTTGATGAATCAAGTGATCACGCGTCGACTCACGCTTGACGCTTCAAGTGCGACGTGCGTATCTTCCGGTTGAAGCTTTAAGTCATCTCGCCATCGATCGGACTCCCGATGAACGTCGTTTTGTGGATCATCGCCGGCCTCCTCGCCCTGGCCTTCCTCGGGGCCGGGCTGATGAAGCTGTCCCAGCCGAAGGAGAAGCTGGCCACCTCCGGCCTGGCCTGGACGGAGGACTTCTCCGCCGGCGCCGTCAAGGGCATCGGCGCCCTGGAGGTGCTGGCCGGCATCGGGCTCATCCTGCCCGCGGCGCTGGGCATCGTCCCGGTGCTGACGCCGCTGGCCGCCGCCGGCCTGGCCATCGTCATGATCGGGGCCGCGGTCGTACACGTCCGCCGCAAGGAATACCAGGGGATCGCCATCAACGCGGTGCTCCTCCTGCTGGCCGCCGTCGTGGCCTGGGGCCGCTTCGGTCCGTATTCCTTCTGACCTGACGCCCGCGCGTCAGGCGGGCGGGGCGGTGGAGCGGCGGGTCACCAGGGTGGGTGTGACGGAGAAGCGCACCGCCGTCGTGCGACCCTCGATCCGCTCCAGCAGCAGCCGCCCCGCCGTCTTGCCCATGATGACCCCGTCCTGGTCCACGCTGGTCAGCGAGATGTGGGAAAGGGCCGCCGCGCGGGCGTTGTCGTAGCCGACCACGGAGACGTCGCCGGGGACGGCCAGCCCGGCCTCGTGGATGGCCGCGAGCGCGCCGAAGGCGGCCTGGTCGGCGCCGGCGAAGATGGCCGTGGGCCGGGGCGTGCGGGCCAGCAGTTCGCGCGTCCCCTGGTGGCCGCCCTCCTCGGTGTAGGCGGTGGCGGCGAGGGCGATGTGCTCGGCCAGGCCGTGCTCGGCCATCACGCGCTCGTACGTCCTGGCCCTGATGGTGTGCAGCAGCGTCACGGAGCGGACGGCCCCGACGTCCTTCTGCGTGATGTGCGCGATGCGGCGGTGGCCGAGCGCGATGAGATGCTCGACGGCGAGCTCGGCCCCCGCCTCGTCGTCGTCGAGCACGGAGTCGTAGACCGCCGAACGGTCGTGGCGGCCGAGCACGACGGTGGGCGTGTTCCTGGCCATCTCTTCGAGGCGGGCCCTGGCGATGACGGCGGCGACGACGAGGATCCCGTCCACCTGCCGGTCCACCAGGGCGTCGATGGCGCGGACCTCGGCCTCGGCGTCCCTGCCGCTGCCCTGGACGATGATGGCCTGGTAGCCGGCGCCCGCGATCTGCTCGTCGAAGCCGTCGAGGATGTCGGCGAAGAACGGGTTTCTGATGTGCGGCAGCACCACGCCGAACGTGAACGTGCGCCCCCGCATCGCCCGGGCCGCGGCCTGCGGCCGGTAGCCGAGCTCGTCGATGGCGGCCTGCACTTTGACGCGCATCGCCTCGCTGACCCCGTACGCATTGCGCAGCACCTTCGACACGGCGGTGGTGGAGACCCGGGCGTGGCTCGCCACATCGGTGATCGTCACCCGTCGCCGCCCGTCGCGCGTGACCATGTGACGCACCCCGTTCGACTCGACGCGACCCGATTGTACGAGCTCCAGGCCGGTGCCGCGATGAATAACGTTACCCATTCAAGAGATCGGATATCCAAGAGTCCACCCACTCAACGTGGATCACGATTGGGGACCGTTCCTCAAATCGAGCCTTGACCGCCAGGCCCTGTAACGCTTACGTTAACTCGCATCGGGGGGCGTTAAAACGATTCAACGGACCCGGAGGGGCGTTGTGAAGACCTCTCACCGCGCGCTGGGAGCGGCTCTGGCCGTTCTCACGATGACGGCCCTGACCTCCTGCGGCTCAAGCTCGGGCGCCGAGCCGGCAGCCGACGGCACGGTCACCCTGAAATACCTCGTGGACAACGGCCAGGGCTCGGTCGACACGGCCAAGGCCATGACGGAAGCCTTCATGAAGGCCAACCCCAAGATCAAGATCGAGATGGAGACGCGACCGCCCGGCAGCGAGGGCGACAACATCGTCAAGACCAGGCTCTCTACGGGCGACATGACGGATGTGTTCGCGTACAACTCCGGGTCGCTGCTGCAAGCGCTCAACCCGTCGCAGACCCTGGTCGACCTGGCCGGCGACCCGGCGATCCAGAACGTCCAGAAGGACTTCCTGCCGGTGGTGAGCCAGGGCGACCACGTGTTCGGCGTGCCCTCCGGCACCGCGTTGGGCGGCGGCATCCTCTACAACCGCAAGGTCTACGAGAAGCTCGGCCTGCAGGTCCCGAAGACCTGGGACGAGTTCATGGCCAACAACGAGAAGATCAAGGCGGCCGGGATCGCTCCGGTGATCTCGACGTTCAAGGACACCTGGACCTCGCAGCTGTTCGTGCTCGGCGACTTCTACAACGTGCAGGCCGCGGTCCCGAACTTCGCCGCCGACTACACCGCGGGCAAGGCCAAGTTCGCCACCACGCCGGCGGCGCTGGCCGGGTTCCAGCACCTGGCCGACGTCAAGGCCAAGGGCTACCTCAACGAGGGCTTCGGCTCGGCGACCGCCGACCAGGGCATGAAGATGCTGGTCGAGGGCAAGGGCGCGCACTACCCGATGCTCAGCGCCCAGGTGCCGCCGCTGGTGGACACGATGCCGCAGGCGGCCACCGACGTCGGCTTCTTCGGCATCCCTGGCACCGACCCGGCCAAGAACGGCGCCACCCTCTGGGAGCCGGGCGGCGTCTACATCCCCAAGACCACCAAGAACCTGGACGCGGCCAAGAAGTTCCTGGCCTTCGTCGCCTCGCCGGCCGCGACCGAAGCGGTCAGCAAGGTCGTGCAGCCCTCGGGGCCCTACCGCATCACGGGCGCCAAGCTGCCGGACGACGCCGTGCAGGTGGCCAAGGACCTGCAGGCGTACATCGACAAGAGCGCCACCGCGCCCGCGCTGGAGTTCCTGTCCCCGGTCAAGGGTCCGTCTCTTGAGCAGATCACCGTCGCCGTCGGCTCCGGGCTGACGCCGGCCGCCGAGGGGGCAGCCCAGTACGACAAGGATGTCGAGAAGCAGGCCAAGCAGTTGGGGCTCGCGGGGTGGTGACCAGGCAGGACGCCGGGCCCCGCTCGGGGCCCGGCCCGGCACTCGCGCGGCCGCCCGCCGGCCCGGCCAAGCGCAGGTCGGCCTACCCGTACGCGCTCTACCTGCCGGCGGCCGTCGTCTACCTGGTGATCTTCCTGGTGCCGACGGTGATGGCCTTCTACTTCGCGCTGACCCGCTGGACCCTGTTCGACAGCACCTTCGTGGGCCTGGACAACTTCCGCGACTTCCTGTCCGAGCAGAACCTGCGCATCGGCTTCACCAACACGCTGTTCTACGCCGTCGTCACCAGCGGCCTCAAGGTGATCCTCGGCCTGCTCCTGGGCGTGCTGCTCACCAGCAAGCTGCGGCTGCGCGGATTCCTGCGCTCGGTGGTGTTCTTCCCCGTCCTGGTCTCCACGGTCGCGGTCGGCATCACCTTCAGCGCCCTGCTCAGACCCGACACCGGCCTGGTCAACAAGGCCCTGGCCGTGGTCGGCATCGACGGCCCCGACTGGCTCGGCGACGCCGGCACCGCGCTGCTGTCGGTCGCCCTGGTGGATGTGTGGAAGGGCGTCGGCATCGCCACCGTCATCTACATCGCCGGCATCCTGTCCATCCCCCGCGACTACTACCAGGCCGTGGCCGTGGACGGCGGCGGGGCCTGGCACCGCTTCCGCCACGTCACCCT
>NZ_JBEXMW010000043.1:0-74965 GCF_040610775.1 Nonomuraea sp. NPDC003709
TTCAGGGCTTGCCTGAGCCGGTTGCCTGGAAAGCGGGCACGGCCGGTTCTGAGGGGGCTCCGGCGCTGCAAAGCGCCGGAGCTACCCGACGAGGCACATTTCGCACCGTTGAGTCAGCTCACCCTGGCCAACTCCCACCATCCCAACCACACCATCCAGACCCGAGCTCTGCACGCCTACCTGGCCTGGCGACACCCACGCTCGCCATTCCGACGTGCTGGCCGCCCAACGCCGCGAACGCGCCCGCATCCGCATCCGCAGCGAAAGGGCATCCGCTGGGGCGATCCGCAGCCTGAAACCCTCACCCGACCCGATGATCGTTTCCGGTCGCCTCCGTGGTGTGCGTGCGAGGGTCCAAGGTGCCGGTTTCAGTCGCTCAGCCGCGGCAGTAGGCCAGGGTCGGCCGCGACTGAGCAAGATCTCAACAGTTCCTCAACACGCGCTCCCCTACCTTTCGATCATCAACTTCGGATCAGGGGAGGGACACCATGATCTCTACGATGAAGGTGTTGGTGGGGGCTGCGGTGCTGGCGGGTGGCCTGGCGGTGGCGAGCGTACCCGCCCAGGCAGCGGCGGGCCCGATCAACTACTCCTGCGGACCTCACATCGACACCCCGCGCTCCGGTCGGCAGGTCGACCGCGTCAGCGGCTACAACGTCAGGCTCTTCATGAAGGCCAACGCCTACGGCGGACGCGACATCTACTTCGTCAAGGGCTACGGCCTGCGCCCGGGCGACAAGGTCTCGCTCGACTGGTCCGACACCAAGGGCCGCACCTACCACGCCTGCCACGGCACGGTCCACCGCGGCCGCACCGGCGCCCAGACGTGGGCCATCGACGACCCGGGCGGTTACCGGAGCTTCCGCGCCTGCGTCAAGACGCGCGGCTCCTGGCACTGCACCTACTGGAACGTCGGCTCCTGACCTTCCCCGCGAAAGCCCCTGCGGAGGGATCGAGGAAGACCTGGATCGGTGGACCACCGCGTGGCGGGCCTTGCGCCTGGGCCGGACGAGCAACGCCGGTGGCGTCCGCCAGGCGGGGTCGGGATCGTTGCCTATGAAGATCAGTTCGTCACAGCCGATCTGGTCGAAGTGGCGATCGCGGCGGTGAGCTGTTCTGGTTCGGTGTAGGCGGTGGAGATGCCGTATTGCGCGTACTCGTCGCTGGCGATCGCGTCGGAGATCGCGGTCTTGGCATCGGGTCCGAGCGCGTACATCACCGAGTGCCACGAGGCGGGGCGAGCCCCAGCCGCAGGCAGCCGGGCCCGGCGAACTGGTCCAGGGTGGTGACGGCCTTGGCGAACAGGGCATGGTTGGCGTGCAGCAGCAGCTCCAGAACGTTGCGGGTGCCGAATATTCATCCATGCAGGTCGTGGAGGTGATGCGCTTTCTTGTGCTTCCGGCTGGGCGCCCGCACGGCATGATGGCCGATCGTGTTACTGCGCTTGGCCTACCTCACGATGGTGCTGCAGTGGCAGGTGGCCAAGCCCGTATTCATGCGAGTTGATCGGCTCCTTGCTGGGCTGCTTCACCGCCTGCCGAAGGACAGGCTTCGGCGCCTTGCGCTGCTGGTCTGCCCGGACACCGTCCTGCGCCGGCACCGCGATCTGCTGCGGCGCCGTCACGCCGGAGCCAGTTTGCCTCGCCGGCGCGGACGTCCGCGTACCGTCCGGTCCATCCGATTGCTGGTGTTGCGGCTGGCAGGGGAGAACGGCTCGGCGCATTCATGGTGAGCTGGCCGCGCTCGGTATCAAGGTCGCCGCCTCTACGGTCTGGGAGATCCTCAAAGCGCACGGCATCGACCCGACTCCCGAGCGGACCGCTACGACCTGGGCCGCGTTCCTGCTCAGCCAGGCAGGTGTCTTGCCGGCGTGCGGCTTCTTCGAGGTCCGTACTCTCGCCGGCGCTCGCCTGTACGTTCTGGCGGTCATCGAGCATGCCGCCCGCCGTGTCCGTCTCCTCGGCGTCACTCGGCCATAACCTTGTCATGGACCTGCAGGATGTGGGCACCACACCCAGGTCCCTGCTGGACCGGACCTTGATCTGGAACGAGCGCCATCTCCTTCACGCGCTGCGGACCTAGACACGCTTCGAGAGCTGATCAGCCGACGACCACGTCCAGGAAGATCGGCTTCTTGGCGGACAGCAACTGGGTCCCGGCCTCGTCGGTCATCTTCCAGTAGATCTTGCATCTGCCGGGGGAGTCCGATGCGCGGACGCGTACCGCGATGTCGACGGGCTCGCCCGGCTGGACCGGGCTTATCTCGACCCGTTTGGGGGCGCGGCACGGGGTGTCGTTCAGCCGGGTGAGATAGCGTCCCCGCCACGGGATGGTGCCGGTGTTCCTGATCCGCCAGATCTTCGTGAACTCCGTCCCCGTTTTCACCACCGTGCCGTCCGGATGGGTGACGTCCTGTTCGAAGGCGGAATCGTCGTGGGGAGAGGTGGCCCGTGCCGAGGTGTTCGGCGCGGTGGGCTCGTCCTTTCCGGAGAGCGGGGCGAACCAGGTGAAGAGGGCGGCACCGGCGGCGGCAGCGGCGGTCGCGACCGCCGCGATCATGGCCGGCCTCCTGGCAAGGGGAGGTCGGGTTCGGCGTTCGGGATGCTCCGCCATACGGACCTCTGTCTCGATGTGCCCGGCACGGGCCTCGGCGAGTCCGGCGCGGGTCTCGTCGTGACTCGTACGGCCCTCGGTGGTCTCGCTACGTGCGACGGCGCTCGCGGCCCGCTCCCAGTGGGCTCGCCACTCGCGCCTGGCCTCCTCGGCGTCCTGCCTCAACCGGTCGACGGCGAGGACCCGGACGAACTCCCACGTCGTCTCCCAGGTCGGCAGGACCTGCCCCCGGGCGGCGGCTGCCAGCGAGGACTTCGAGGCCGCCGCGCCCATACGGGACGACATCTCCGCGAAGGACGGGTCGCCCGCCTCCGCCTTGAGCTCCCACAGGCGGTACGCGAGGGCGGCCACCGGGCCCGCGGCCGGTTCTGGCCGGACCGGCTTTCGCCCGGGCCGAGCTCCTCTGCCCGTCCACTGCGGGTCAGGCTCGTCTTCCTGCGAGCCTGACGTCCCCGGTAATTCCGGCATCTTCACCTGCCCTATCCGGCGCCGTCATCCGGCCGTGCCGACGACCCCGGCATGGCCTGTGACGCCTGAGAGCAAATGAGATTACCTGAATTGTCCGAATAAGTCCGGAAATCTGCGGGTTACCCGGACGCCCTGGTCATTCACCCGCGCATGCCCGGAAGCCGTACTCCGCCGCGAAGGATCGCAATGCCTTCTCGTTCTCGTCCGGTTCCAAGGACTGTTCCACCGCCTTCTTCGCCTCGCCCTCCCTGCCCGCGCGCATCGCCGCCTCCGCGCGTCCACCGAGCTCGCGCAGGCTCGCGGCCAGCGCCCTGGCGGGCACGAAGAACCTGTTCCGCACCTGCGGGACGTCACCATCGGGCGGCGCGATCGCTTCTATCGCGGCGATGGTGCCGGTCATCGACTCCGACGCGCGGCGCAGCTCGTCCACCTCCTCGCGCAGGTTGGCAGGTGGCTCCTCGCGGAGATCCGACTGCCGGGATGCTTCCTCGCACACCGCGTCCACGGCGGCGATGTATTGCCTTTTGACGTCCTCGTACGGTTCCTCCTCCGCCACCGAGACCGTCGCCCACAGCACGAAGGCAAGGGCCGGCACGACCCCGCCGACGATCACGCGCCACGCCGGGACATGCCTTCTCTCACGCGATCTCATCGCCGCTCACTCCTTCGGAAGAAAACGCCCTTGGCGCTCTCGCGAGCGCCAAGGGCCGAAGTCCGGCCGAGCTACGTCCCCGTCCCAGCTCGGGATCAACACCGGATCCGGCGCTCCTGCGACCGCTTGTACAGGGTGGCCACTTCGCTGCCGCGCAGGACAGAGTAGAGATGCACCTTCGTCTGGTTGCGGTAGAGCTGACTGCCGCCGGAGCACTTCCACGAAGGGGTCGTCGTCACGGTGAACGCCGCCCTTCCCTTCTTCACCTCCGAGGTGGCCTTCGTCCGCCAGAAACCCAGCCCGCGATACTGCTGGAGGCTCGTCTTGACCACGGCCCGGCGGCCCCACTCGCCTTTCTCGCAGTGGACCTGCCTGCTGGTCGTGATGTAGGCCCCGGTCCGGTACGGGGTCTTTATCCGCTGCCAGCCCTTGCAGCGGTCGTGGTACCCGATCCCCAGGTAGGACTTCGCCGACCAGCCCGGCGCCAGGACGGCCGAGCTGTCCGAGGCGGCGGTGACGCCCAGCCCCGCCTGCGCCGACGCGGACGACCCCGCCATGAGCCCGGCCGTCAGCCCGACGACGAGAGCCACTCCTGTAATCCCTTTTCGTCCGATCATCGGATCTCCTTTCAAAGAAATCCTCTGCACTTTCCGACTCGGGAGTCCCCGATCAACCGCGCACAGCGATTCAGCGGAATATCCGAACACCTGCCAATGGCGCCGACACCGAACACTGTCGCCGGGAACGGCACCACTCTGACCGCCAATGCCCGGCACCGGCAAGCGATCTGACCCGTCCAATCATCCAAACATTGTCCAGAGCTATTAGGACAATCGAATCCGCAGGTCAGGAACTTGCGACAGGGATTCAACGTGCCGGCGGAATCTTTCCCGGCTTCATACGATCAGTGCCCACATCGAGCCCGCCTCGGAGTGGCGCAGCAATTGCAGCACTCCAACAATTCGCAGGACGGCAAGGCATCGGTTGTCACCGGAATCGATCGCAGGCAGTGGACACCAACCGCTGCGGGCCGCCCGGATCGGGGCGGGGCGGCGATGACGCCGTTGACGTCCTCGTGCGGAACGGCGAGCCTGCGTCGGGCACTGTAAGCCCCGGCATCGAGCGGCGGCCCGGGTGACGGCGAGTCGGGTCGCCGTCACCCGGGCGGCGGGATGCTACGCGGGCGGCTGGAGGACGGTGACCACGTGGGTGGTGCTCGCTGACTCGATGGTCGAGTTGCCGAGCAAGTTGACGGTGTACGTGTGTTCGCCGGCCGAGGTCGGCGTATCGGAGAAGCTGAACGACCCGTCGGCGGCGGGGGCCAACTTCACCAGGCCCTTCGAGGTGACGGTGCCATCCGGGCTGACGACCTTGCGCGAGACGGTGACGATCGTCCGCGGGAAGGTGATGCCGTCGGCGCCGAAGGTGCCGCTGAATTCGAGTCGCTCGCCGACGTTGCCCGTCGCCGGTCCGGTCACGGTGAGCGTCGGCTCGTACAAGGCCACCGTGACGGTCACCGAGGAGCCGCTACCCCGGAACCACGAGTTGCCCGGCCAGTACACCTGATACTTGAACGCCCCGATGGACGGCGGGGCGTCGGTGAATCGGTAGGTCCCGTCCGCCGCCGTGGTGATCTCCTGGAACGGCCTGGAGGTGCCGTCGGGGAGCCAGCGGTACAGTTCGAGCGTCTGTACGCCGGGCGGCAGTCCGCTGCTCAGCGTGAGTCGTCCGCTGAGGGTCGACTGCTTGAGCGCGGTCACCTTGGAGGGAGCCGTCAAGGTCAGCGTGGAGGAGTGGTAGGGCGAGGGCGGCAGCCGCCAGAGGTGCATCCGCCCGGTGCCGGGCTCTTTCAGAACCGCGAAGGTGAGCGTGCCGTAGAACTCGATGCTGCCCGCCACCACAGCCTTCCCCTGGTGGGCGGCTGTGTAGATGACCTCCGCGTTGGTCGCGTCGTACACCACGAGCTCCGCCGCGTCGCCCGCGGAGGAGTTCCAGCCGCCCACGACGTAGGCGCTGTTCGGGCTGGCCGCGACAGCGGTGGGGAGACCGTGCTCGCCGAATCCGCTGCTGTCGTAGGCGCGGCCCTGCGTCAGGGCTGTCGTGTCCCAGGCGTCGAACCGGCGGGTATCGTCCAACGCCGACAGCGCCGCCGACCCGTAATCGGCGAGTGCGAGATCCCGCAGGGCCGGCAGCCCGTTCGCGTCTCCGCGGATCTCGCCGCGCGAAGTGGCAGGCGTGGTGCTGATGTCGTACACCTTGACTGTGGCGGGGCTGACTCCCGGCTCCCCGGCCACCAGTGTGCTCCCGGCGACGGCGACGAGCGGAGCCTGGGTCGTGGCCGGCCCGACCCGGACGGGGGTGGGTGTCGCCGCCGCCGGAATGAGGCCGAGAACGCCTCCCTCTCCCGCTTCGCCGCAACCGAATCCGATCCACAGCCGATCGTACGACTGCGCCAGGCTCGACGGGCACGGGTACGCGGTGAGGTCGATGCGCTTGGTGATGGCGAGCGTGGTGGTGTCGATCTCGATCACTTCATGCGAATCGCGCAGCGCCGCGTACACCTTCCTGCCGGTCTCCGGCGAGGCCAGGGCGACAGCACCGGACAGGCCGGTAATCGTGTTGATGACCTTGCCGTCGATGGACGTGACCACGATCTGGTCGCCGGCGGCGACGAAGACCTTGCTGCTGCGCGCGACCACGTCTCCGCCCGTCCCGGCGACGCCGAGATCGGTGACGGTCGCGGCGGTCGCGGCGGTCGCGGCGACGGGCGCCTGAGTGGCGAGCAGGGCCGCCGTCAGGAGCAGGGTCCCGGCCCAGGCGACTAATCGGCGGGACAGGGGAGCACGCGCAGAGGTTGGTGGGCGCACAGGCACTCCGTTCTGGAGGAGAAGGGGAGAGTCGAGCACCCCGGCATGACTACGGGACCCGCTCCCGCTGACGATCTTCGTCAATCGAACACATGTTCGCATAACGTGAGATTTCCGTCCAGCCCCCTGCGCGCCTCGGCCGGCTCGGCCTGCGCCCGGACGCCGTGCCTGCCGTGGGTGTGTCCGCCCAGCAGCTGGTACGGCAGGGCCGCGCCGTCGCGCTCGGCCGGCCGGCCCTCCTCCAGCCGGTCGGCCGTCTCCAGCAGGATCAACGTCGTCAGCAGGCCGGCGTGCCGCTGGTCGCGAGCTGTCCCGCTCGGAAGGGATCGGCGGGCGAGTACGTCGATCAACGTCAGCGCCTTCGACCGGCGCCGGGGGAGTGGTCCGCGATTATCCGTACAAGTCCGTATGCAGCCCGTTACCATGACGGCGAGCCGGGCCTGAGGAGGCGCTCGTGCAGGAGCAGGCACTCATCACGACCCGCGAGGAGTTCGGCCAGGCGCTGACCCGGCTGCGCGAATCGGCCGGGGTGTCGGTGCGCCAGGTGGCGGCCAAGGTGGGGGCCGACATCGCCTCCAGCACGCTGGGCGACTGGTTCGCCGGGCGCGGCCTGCCCTCCCTCTCCTCCCGCGACCTGCTGGTCGAGGTCCTGCGGGTGTGCGGGGTGAGCGACGACGCGGCCGTGGAGGAGTGGCTCAACGCCTGGCACCGGGTACGCCGCGCGCCCGGCCGGCGGCCGGCGGGGCCGGAGCCGTACCGGGGGCTGGCGGCTTTCGAGACCGAGCACGCCGAGTGGTTCTTCGGCCGTGCGGCGCTGACCGGGCAGCTCGTCGCCCGCCTGACCGAGCCGGGCCTCCGGCTCGTGGTGGGCGCCTCGGGCTCGGGCAAGTCCTCGCTGCTGCGCGCGGGGGTGGTCCCCGCGCTGGGCAGGAGCGCCGCCGTGTTCACGCCGGGGCCGCACCCGATGGCCGCGCTGGCGCGGCAGCGGGGTGAGGTGCTGATCGTGGACCAGTTCGAGGAGGTCTTCACGGTCTGCGAGGACCAGGACGAGCGTACGAGGTTCGTCGCGGCGCTGAGCGAGGCGGCGGAGCGGGCAGTGGTCGTGGCCGGCCTGCGCGCCGACTTCTACGGCCAGGCCATGCGCCACCCCGAGCTGCTCGCGGCCATGCGCTCCGGCCAGCTCGTGGTCGGCCCGATGTGCGAGGACGAACTGCGCGCCGCCGTCGTCGAGCCGGCCCGCAAGGCCGGCATAGAGATCGAGAACGGCCTGGTCGAGCTGCTCCTGCGCGAGGTCGCCCCGGCAGGCGCCGACGGCGAGGCGCACGAGGCCGGCACGCTGCCGCTGGTCTCCCACGCCCTCTACGCGATGTGGCGCGAAAGCCAGGGCAGGCGGCTGACCATCGCCGACTACCGCAAGGTCGGCGGCATCGGCAGGGCCGTGGCCGACAGCGCGGAGAAGGTCTACCTGGGCCTGAGCGAGCACCGCCAGGAGCTGGCCAGGAGGCTGTTCCTGACGCTCGTCCACGTGGCGTTCGACACCGCCGCCACCCGCAGGAGCATGACGATCGCGGAGGTCCTCGCCGACCACGACCCCGCCGTGGCGGCCGAGGCGGAGGACGTGCTCGACGGCTTCGTGGCCGAGCGCCTGATCACCGTCGACCTCGACAAGGTGCAGATCAGCCATGAGGCCCTGCTCACCGCCTGGCCCCGGCTGGCCGGCTGGCTGGAGAGCGACCGGGCGGGGCTGGTCGTCGGCCGCGACCTGGCCGAGGCGGCGGCGCGGTGGGCGAAGGAAGGGGACGACCCCGGCGCGCTCTACCGCGGCTCGCGGCTGGCCGTGGCCCGCCTCTGGGCCGAGGGCGCCGGACCGCACGCCGCTCCCGGACCGCAGGCCAGACGGTTCCTGGCGGCGTCCGTCGAACGCCAGGAGGCGGAGGCCGCCGCGCGGCGGCGCGGCACCCGGCGGCTGCGCCGGCTGGTGGCCGTGCTGGCGGCGCTGCTGCTGCTGACCACGGTGGCGGTGGTGGTCGCGGTACGCGGGCAGCGCGACATCGGCGACCAGCGCAACGCGGCGCTGTCCGGCAAGGTCGCCAACGAGTCGGTCGCGCTGCGGGCGGGCAACCCGGCACTGGCCGCGCAGCTCGCTCTGGCCGCCCAGCGGCTCACGCCGACCACCGAGTCACGTGGCGCGGTGCTCAGCACGCCGGCCAACCCGTACGCCAACGTGCTGACCGCCCACGCCGGCGCGGTCTACGCGGTGAACTACAGCCCCGACGGCAGGCGGATGGCCACGGTGGCGCTCGACGGCACGCTGCGGATGTGGGACGTGACCGATCCGCTGCGGCCGGGCGCGCTGTCGTCGGTGATGGGCGACGCGAAGGGCCTCGCCGCAGCCGCGTTCGCGCCGAGTGGAAAGCTGGTGGCCACCGCCGGCAACGACAACACGGCCGACCTGTGGGACGTGCGCGACCCCCGGCACCCCGTGGCGCTGGCCACGATGGGCGGGCACAGCATGGGGATCATCGGGGTGGCCTTCAGCCCCGACGGGACGATGCTGGCGACCGCCTCCTACGACGCCACCACGCTGTTATGGAACGTTACGAATCCCAGCAAACCGTACCTGCAGAGCACGCTCAAAGGCGCTCCCAAGGAGCTGTCGGACGTCGCCTTCAGCCCGGACGGCAGGACGCTGGTCGTCACCGCCTTCTCCAACGACGTCATGCTCTGGGACGTCGGCGACCCGCGCCACCCCGAACGCCTGCCCGACCTGCGCGGTCACACCGGGGCCGTGCTGGCGGCCGCCTTCCACGGCGACACCCTGGCCACGGGCGGCTTCGACAACACGGTACGGCTGTGGGACCTGCGCGATCCCCGGCACGGCAGGGCCCTGGCCACGCTCTCCGGGCACGAGAACGGCGTCGTCGCCATCGACTTCAGCCCGGACGGCCGCTCCCTGGCCACCGGCAGCTACGACCGCACGATCCGGCTGTGGGACCTGACCGATTTCCGCGCCGACCCGATCGTGATGACGGGGCACTCGAGCACCGTCTACACCGTCCGCTACAGCCCTGACGGCCGCGTGCTCGTGTCCGGCGGGCGCGACGACACCGTACGCGTGTGGGACCTGGGCCGGCCCCTGCTCGGCGGCCACCGCGGCACGGTCTATGCGCTCGCCTACAGCCCCGACGGCCGCCTGCTCGCCACGGCCGGCCATCCGTTGATCAAGATCTGGGACGTGTCGGCCGATCCCCGCCCGCTGGCCACGCTCACCGGGCACGCCAACGGCGTCACCGCCGTCGCCTTCGCCCGCAACGGCACGCTCCTGGCCAGTGCCGACCTGGACAGCTCGGTACGCCTGTGGGACCTCACCGACCCGGCCCGCCCCCGGCTCCTGTCCGAGACGGCGGCCGGCATCGGCAACATCTTCGCCGCGGCCATCAGCCCCGACGGCAGGAGCCTGGTGGTGGCGGGCGAGAAGTTCGACGTGTACGTCTGGGACATCTCCGACCCCGCGCATCCGGTACGCCGGGCCGTCGCCAAGGGCCACGAGGCCGCCGTCAACGCCGTGGCCTTCAGCCCCGACGGCCGGCTGCTGGCCACCGGCGGCGGCGACCGGACCATCCGCCTGTGGCGCACCGCCGACCTGGCCCCGCTCGGCGTCGCCACAGGCCACGGCGGCACGGTCTACTACCTCGCCTTCGACCGTTCGGGCACGCTGCTGGCCAGCGGCAGCGGCGACCGCACGGCCCGGCTCTGGAACGTACACTCCCTCGACCGGCCGATCGCCGTCCTGCGGGGCCACGCCGACAGCGTGCAGTCGGTGGCCTTCAGCCGCGACGGCCGCACGCTGGCCACCGCCAGTGACGACCGGACCGCGATGCTCTGGGACATCGCCGACCCGGCCGGAGCGACCGCGCTGGCCACCCTGACCGGGCACCTCGGGCAGGTCAACAAGGCGGTCTTCAGCCCGGACGGCGCCACCCTGGCCACGGTGTCCGGCGACTCGACCGCCCGCCTGTGGCCGGTCGACCCCGGCGCCGCCGCCCGGCGCATCTGCGCGCTGGCCTTCCCGCCGATCACCCCGGCGGAGTGGCGGCAGTATCTGCCCGACGTGCCCTACGACCCGCCCTGCCCAAAGGACGCCGCCACCGGCCGCGCCCCGGCGGGCTGACCCCCGCCCGCCGTGCCGTCACGACCGCGCCGCCACGACCGCGCCGCCACGACCGCGCCGCCACGACCGCGCCGCCACGACCGCGCCACCACGACCGGGCCGTCAGGCGGGGCCGACGCTGGTCGCGATCGCGCGTCCCAGCTCCTCCGGACGGGTGAACTGCGGCCAGTGGCCCGTGGGCAGGTCGACGTAGTCGACGTGGCGGATCTGGGCGAGCTCCCGCGTGAACGCGAGCGACTGCTCCATCCACTTCTGGATCGTCGCGGTCGAGAACTCGCAGGCGATGACGGTGGCGGGCACCTCGTAGCGGCGCTCGTCGGACAGCCGCACCCGGTCGCTCGCGACCCGCGCCGGCGAGGGGATCGCCCGCTCGCGGAAGGCCGCGCGCAGCTCGTCGTCGAGGTCGACGAGGTCTTCCGCCTCGAAGAGCCCCCAGTCGGGCAGCGGGATCTCGCCGTTCTCGACCGGGAGCTCGTCATTGATGAGCCCGCCCTCGCCGGGAGGCACGCTGTCGACGTAGACGACCCGGGCCACCCGGTCGGGACGCGCGTCGGTGGCGACGTGGGCGATCGTGCCTCCGCCGGAGTGGCCGACCAGCACCACCTTGCCGCCGGCGGGGTCGAAGGAGTCGATCACCTTGACGACCGCGTCGACGTGGTCGCGCAGGGTGATCTGGGAGCGGTCGGCGTCTTTCGACTCCATGCCGGGCAGCGTGAGCGCGTGGGGCCGGTGGCCGGCCTGCTCGAGCGCGGGGACGACCTCGTCCCAGGACGAGCCGTCGAGCCAGAGGCCGGGAATCAGGATGATGTCCATCGCCCCGAGGTTAGAGCAGCTCACCGACAATATTCGATTACTCCCCGGTCAGCCCGTCCACCGACTCCCGGATGAGGTCCGCGTGGCCGTTGTGCCGCGCGTACTCCTCGATCATGTGGCACAGGATCCACCGCAGGCTGGGCGTCTTGCCGTCGGGCCAGCTGCGCTTGGCCAGCTGGCCGAGGTCGCCGTCGGCCAGCGCCTCCGCCACCGCGGACCGCGAGCGGGACACCGCCTCCTGCCAGAGCGCGAAGAGCTGTTCGGGGGAGTCGTCGGCGGCCGAACTCCAGTCCCAGTCGCCGTCGGACTTCCAGTCCACCGTGTCCCACGGAGGCGGCCACTCTCCGTCGCGTAGCGCCCGGCTGAACCAGTAGCTCTCGACGTAGGCCAGGTGCTTGAGCATCCCGCCCAACGTCATCGACGACACGCCGACGGTCGCCTTCAGCCCGCCCGCGTCCAGGTCCGAGCACTTCCATGCCAAAGTCTCGCGCTGATAGTCGAGGAAGCCCAGGAGGGTCGCGGTCTCGTCGGCAGCCAGAGGGGGCTCGTGGCGGCCCTGCTCGTCCAGTTGAGTCACGAGCGCTGAGTCTAGGGGTTCGCACGCCGCCTCGGGTGGGTGAATCCTGTCGGAGCCTTACGCCGCCTCGGGTGGGCGAATCTTGCCGGGACCTTGCCGAATCGGTGGCGGGGAAAGCCGCGCCGTTCGTGGTGGACCACGGTGGAATGGGCGATGTCGTGCAGCGCAGGAAGACGGGATGCCGAAGTGCTCGATCGGGTCCGTGAGGCCGCCGGAACGGCGCTGGTGGAAGACGTCGGCGCGGTTGTCGCGGCGGCGGCCGCCATGTCCGGGCGGTTCCGGCGCGGTGGCAGGCTGCTGGCTTTCGGCCGGGGCGAGGCCGCCTCGGACGCGGCGCACGTGGCCGTGGAGTTCACCCACCCGGTGATCGTGGGCAAGCGCGCCCTTCCGGCGCTCAGCCTGGGCACCGAGCCCTCCTCGCTGCCGGTGCTGGGACGCCCCCAGGACATCGCCGTGGGTATCCGGCCGCTCGACGGCGACCTGGCCGCCGCCCGCGGGCTCGGCATGCTGACCGTCGCCCTCACGGCGGACGAGGACTGCGCGCAGGCGGAGCACGTGCTGACCGCGCGGAGCACGGATCCGCTGGTCGCGAGGGAGATCCACATCACGATGTACCACCTGCTGTGGGAGCTGGTCCACGTGTTCCAGGAAGCGGAGTGCCCCGCGTGAACGGTGAGCCGGCGGACGAGGAGGTCTGCGACTCCTGCGTGACGTGTGGCGATGTGGCCGTGGCCGTGCGGGTCGTGGGGCTGCTGCCCGACGGGCTGGCGCGTGCCGACACCGGCGCAGGCACCGAGGAGATCAGCGTGGCGCTGGTGGAGGCACAGGTCGGGGACACCGTGCTGGTGCACGCGGGCGAGGCGATCGCCGTACTCGGAAAGGACGCCCGATGACCGAGACGCTCTACCCGTTCCTGCGCCGCGACCCGCTCGACGTGACGGCGTCCACCGTGGAGAAGGCCCGCGAGAGCCTGGAGCTGCGGCGGCGGGTGCTCGACGAGATGGAGGGCCCGCTGGTGGCGTGCGCGGCGGCGCTGGCCGCCGCCTTCCGCGGCGGCGGGCGGCTGTTCACGTTCGGGAACGGCGGCAGCAGCACCGACGCGCAGTCGGTGGCGGACCTGTTCATCGGACGTGGCCTGCCCGCGGTGTCACTGGCGGCCGACACGGCGCTCGTGACGGCGCTCGGCAACGACGTCGGCTTCGAGGTGGTGTTCGCCCGCCAGCTCGCCGCGCTCGGCGGCGAGGGCGACATCGCCTGTGCCCTGTCCACCAGCGGCGGCTCGGCCAACGTGCTGCGCGGCCTGGAGCGGGCCGCGGGCCTGCGGATGGTGACCGTCGGGTTCGCCGGCTCCGGAGGCGGCCGCATGGCGGAGGAACGGCTGGCCGAGCACCTGTTCGTGATCCCGTCGTCGTCGGTGCACCGCATCCAGGAGGCGCAGGCGACCCTCTACCACGTGCTGGCCGAGCTGGTGTCGGCCGCCCGCGAGACCTCCTCACACCAGGGTTCAGCAGATGCGGGGTAGCGGGTCGCCCACCAGGACGTCGACCACCCGGGTGCCGCCGAAGGCGGTCCGGAGCAGGACCAGCCCGGCCGGTGCCGCGGCGACGGTCCCGATGATCGCGGCCTCGGCGCCCAGCGGATGGGAGCGCAGCACCTCGAGGGCCCGCCCGGCGTGCTCGCCGTCGACCACCGTGACGAACCGGCCCTCGCAGGCGACGTAGAGAGGGTCGAGGCCGAGCAGCTCGCAGACGCCGGTGACCTCCGCCCGTACCGGGATGTCGTCCTCCCGCAGGACGACGGCCACCTCCGACGCGTTGGCCACCTCGTTGACGACGGTGGCCACCCCTCCCCGGGTGGCGTCCCTCAGCGTACGGACGTGCTGCGGCATCGCGGCCAGCAGTTCGGCGACGATGGCGTGCAGCGGCGCCGTGTCGGAGACGATCGGCGCTTCGATGCCGAAGTCGTCCCTGGCCAGCATGATGGCGGCGCCGTGCTCCCCGATCGGGCCCGAGACGATGACCGCGTCCCCCGGCCGCGCGTGCGAGGCCGACAGCGTGACCGGCAGCTCGACGAGCCCGACCCCGGCCGTGGTGATGAAGCAGCCGTCGGCCTTGCCGCGCTGGACGACCTTGGTGTCGCCGGTCACGATCGTGACGTCGGCCGCCGCCGCGGCGGCGGCCATCGAGTCGGTGATGCGCCGCAGGTCGGCGACGGGGAAGCCCTCCTCCAGGACGAAGCCGGCCGACAGGTGGGCCGGTCGGGCCCCGCACATGGCCAGGTCGTTCACCGTGCCGTTGACGGCCAGGTCACCGATGTCCCCGCCGGGGAAGAACAGCGGCGAGACCACGAAGGAGTCGGTGGTGAAGGCCAGGCGCTCGCCGCCCACCCGCAGGAGCGCGCCGTCGTCCAGCGGCGCGAGCAGCGGATTGCGGAACGCCTCCAGGAAGACGGCCTCGATCAACGTGTGGGTGGCCTTGCCCCCGGCGCCGTGGGCGAGCGTGATGCGCTCCTCCCTGACGACGGGCTTGCGCCGCCGGATCCGCTCGATGCGGGCGAGCACCTGCTGTTCGCGGTTCATGCCCGGCTCGCCTCCTCCGCCGGCGGCCGGCCGGCGGAGGTCGCGCGCATCTCCTCCCGGCTGAAGCGCCCGAAGTTGTAGTACGCGGCACACGCGCCCTCCGAGGAGACCATGCAGGTGCCGATCGGCGTCTCCGGGGTGCACGCGGTGCCGAACACCTTGCACTCCCACGGCTTGAGCACACCCTTGAGCACCTCGCCGCACTGGCACGACCGCGGGTCGGCGACGCGGACCCCGGGCAGGTCGAAGACGCGCTCGGCGTCGAAGCGGGCGTACTCGTCCGACATGGCGAGGGCGGAGTGCGCGATGAACCCCAGCCCGCGCCACTCGAAGTGCGGCCGCAGCCGCATCACCCGGCCCATGGCCGACAGCGCGATGCGGTTGCCCTGCCACGGCACGACGCGGGAGTACTGGTTCTCCACCTCGCAGCGGCCCTCGGCGAGCTGCGTCAGCAGGCGGTGCACCGCGTCGAGGATGTCCAGCGGCTCGAACCCGGCCACCACCAGCGGCTTGCCGTGGTCGCGGGCGATGAACTCGTACGGCTGGCAGCCGATCACCGCCGACACGTGGCCGGGCCCGATGAACCCGTCGAGCCGCAGGTCCGGCGAGTCGAGGATGGCCTTGATCGCCGGAATGATCATGACGTGGTTGCAGAAGACGGAGAAGTTGGCCAGCCCTTCGGCCTCCGCGCGCAGCACGGTCATGGCCGTGGACGGCGCCGTGGTCTCGAAGCCGATGGCCATGAAGACGACCTTGCGATCCGGGTTCGCCCGCGCGATCTTGAGCGCGTCCAGCGGCGAGTACACCATCCGGATGTCGGCCCCCGCCGCCTTGGCGTCCAGGAACGAGCCCTGCCCACCGGGCACCCGCATCATGTCGCCGAACGACGTCATGATCACGTCCGGCCGGCGGGCGATGTGGATGGCGTCGTCCACCCGGCCCATCGGGATCACGCAGACCGGGCAGCCGGGGCCGTGCACGAGGTTCACCTCGGCCGGCAGGTGGTCCTCCAGGCCGTGCTTGTAGATGGTGTGCGTGTGACCGCCGCACACCTCCATGAACGTGTATCGGCGCCCCGGCCGGCAGCGGGCGGCGATCTGCGCGGCCAGCGCCCGCGCCGTGCCCGCGTCGCGGTACTCATCGACGAACCGCATCAGAGGTCCTTCCTAGGCGATGTCCGAGGTGCGCAGCGCGTCGAGTTCGTCCTCGTACGCCGGCCCGAGCCCGTTGAGGTAGTCGAGCACCGCCTGCGCCTCCAGCTCGGAGATCTTGGACAGCGCGAACCCGACGTGCACCAGCACCCAGTCGCCGGGCGCGAGCGCCTCGTCGGCGAGCAGGCCGACGTTGATGCGCCGGCGCACGCCGCTGACGTCCACCACGGCGAGGTCCTCGTGTTCGGGCAGGCGCTCGACGAGCTCACCTGGAATGCCAAGGCACACCGGACACCTCCCCGCCGGAAGCGCCTGACGTGGCGAAGGTGAGCGACTCCAGGACAAGCTCCTCACCGCCGCTGATGTCGACGCCGTCGTCGCCGCAGCCCGGGCAGACCGCCAGCGTGTCGACCGACTCGGAGCGCTCGCCGCAGTTGCGGCAGCCGACCGTCATCGGCGTGATGACGAGCTCCACCACCGCGTCCTGCACGGCCGTGCCGGCCGCGGCCAGCGTGAACGCCTGCCCGAAGGCCTCGTCGACGACGGCGTGCCGGGCGCCGACGCGTACCCGGGCGGCCGCGACCGCCCTGCCTCCCGCCTGCTGCTCGATCAGCTCGACGAGCCCCTCGCACATCCCGATCTCATGCATGCTGCCCCTACATTCGCTCCATCTTGATGTATCGCCGGATGTCCGGCCACAGGCGGATGACGACCAGCGCCATCCCGCAGAGCACGACCAGCTTCACCGTGCGCGACTTCCACATCTCACATCACCTCACCGTGGGTGCCGGATCGCGGGCGTCCGGAGTGGCACTTTCCGCAATCATGTCCATAACCAGGGACTTCACTAGGCCGGCCGCCTCGCCGACCATCGCGCGCACCGGCGCGCTCAGCTCGAACGGGTCCTCCTCGACCGACGCCGGCTCGCAGCAGACGACCCGCACCCGCGCGGGGAGCCGGCCGAGCTGCCGGGCCAGCCGCAGGACCCGGACCGGGTCCATGCCGTGCGTCTCCACCGACGCGTCGTCCCCGTCCGGCAGCTCGGGTTCGAGGACGGTGAGCGTGCCGGGAGCCAGGCCGCGCGGGGCGGCGTCCACGAAGACCACGCCCGTGTAGTCCCGCTGCAGGGCGTAGGCCAGGTCCATGCCGCGGATGCCGAAGTCGACGACCTCCATGCCCGGCACGCCCGCCTGCCCGGCCAGGTGGCGGGCCACCTCGACGCCGAACCCGTCGTCCCCCAGGAACACGTTGCCGATCCCGGCCACCAGGACGCGGCCGGGGGCCGGGCGGCCGTCCTGCTCCCCGAGGGGCTCGATCTCCTCGGCGGAGTAGAAGAACCGGTGCCCGGGCAGCCGGGCCTCGCCCAGGTCGCGCCCGGGATCGTCGTCGAGCGTGACCGCGATGTGGAAGGCGCCCTCGTCGTCCTGCTCCACGCTCTCCACGACGGCCACGCGGCCGTCGAGCACGAGGTCGAAGACGTCGGCCTGCGCGCGGGGCCGCAGCCGTACCCGGCTTCCGGGTCCGACCGGCACGCCGGCGATGACGATCTCGGCCGGGCCGCGGCCCGCCATCCGGGTCCAGAATCCAGTCATTCGTGTGGCTCCGTCCTGCGCATGATGCCGTGCAACCGCATCAGCTCGTCGGGTGTGAGGGAGTCGCAGCGGTCGAGGATCGCGCGGGCGCGCGGGTCCCCGTGGCGGATCTCCTCGCGTTCCCGGTCGCTGAGGGCGAGCACGCTCAGCGTGAGGAGCTGGTCGATCTCGGTCGCGTCGAAGAGGTCGCCGGGGCTCTCCGGCGAGATCCGCGGGTGGTCGTAGAGGATGATCGGCGCGGACAGCACGGTGTGCCGGTCGCCCTCCGGCCCGGCGAGCACCGGCCAGACGCCGGCGTTGTCGCAGCCCGCCGCCTCCGCCCGCAACTCCTCCGGCGGGTCCATGAGGGAGACGAACCTCGCCCGCGGCGCGCGCAGCACGGTGTGCGCGGAGACCAGCGTGCGCCGCATGGCCTCCTCGCGGCCGCCCCCGGGCCAGGGCGTGGTGTTGACCACCTCGACCGTGATCCGGAACAGGTCCGGGCGCAGCCGCCGCGCGCTCGCCTCGATCCGGCCGTTCAGCTCCCGCCAGCCGCCTTCGGGAGACTGATCTCGTGCCGGGATGTCGATCTTCTCGATGACCGGGCCGTTCAGCAGGTCCTCCAGGACCAGGCCCGGCATGCTCACCTCACGCTCCTGGGCCTCCTCGCCGGTCGCCTCCGGCTCTCCGGCGCGGAGCCGGGTGACGACGTGCAGGAAGCGCACGGACACGTCGACGAGGTCGCGGGGCCCGGCTTCGAGCAGGCACTCGGTACGCGTCAGCCACGGGTTGCCGTCATTGGCCCGCCCGTACGCCTCGGGGTGGACGCCGCCGATCGTCCAGCGGTGCCGGTTCTTCAGCGACGACTCCCGGTACGGCCACAGCAGGTAGCCCTCGTACAGCACGGCCTGCGCGATCTGCCTGACAGGGTCCATGTGGATCAGCCTCCGCCCGTCTCCAGCAGCGACCGCACCGCGTCGTCCCAGCCGGGCAGGGTGTGCCGGACCCGATGCGCGTACAGGCGGTCGAACGTGCCGCGCTCCAGCCGGATCCAGGCGGTGTCCGGGAAATGGCGGTCCATGAGGTCCTTCCAGACCGTCACCGGCATGCGGAAGTCCGCCTCGGTGTCCCACGGCAGGCAGGCCGCCTGCAGGCGCCCGTCGTCGAGGTAGAACACGGTCCCGGTGAACAGGAACCGCAGCGGCACCTCGCCGTCCGGCAGGCCGTGCAGGTACTTGGCCGCGGCCACGTCGAAGTCGTAGGTGCACGCGACCGTGACCGGCGTGGTCGTGCCGCCGGTGAAGGCCGGGACGTGGGTGACGGTCTGCGTCCACAGCAGGCTGGACAGGTTGCGTCCCCAGTCCTCGGGCGGGCCGAACAGCTCCTTGAGCCGCTCCGGCGCCTGCCCGTCGTAGCCGCGGGCGATGGCGTCGATGCGGATCTGCGTGGCCAGCGTGATCGCCTGGACCGGAGCGTCCGCCCGCAGGTCGAGCCGGAAACACAGAGCGGGCGCGACGGCGGGCGTGGCGGGCTCGACGTCGCGCACCTCGATCTGCAGAACCGGTGTGGTCGGCGGCATCACGCGGGCGACAGGTTGGGCATGTCGGGGTCGATCGGGTCGTGCATGCGCGGGTTGACGCCGGTCGAGCGCCGGGCCGTGGAGCGGCCGTCGGGCAGGTGGCCCTTCTGCCTGCCGTAGCCGCCCGGCGCGTTGCCCTCGGCCACGCCCTTGACGTGGGAGGGGGCGTCGGGGCGCACGTCGCGCCGCCCGGTCTTGATCGTCGACTTCTTGTTCACGCGGGACTCCTGTCGTTGCCGGTGGCCGGTACGGTGACGGACCGGCCGCCGAGATCGGTGAAGAATCGGGTGATGTGCTCGCGTACGTCCTTGCCACCCGTCAGGCCCCGCCAGTGCGCGCGAATGGCTCCGACGAGCGCGTAGCAGTCGTCCACCGGCACGATCCAGGCCTCGCGGTCGACGAGCAGCGCCTCGACGTCCGGCTCCAGCCGCCGCAGCACCGGGTTGTCGCGCCGCAGCAGCTCCCAGGCGGTCCGGTCGGCGGGCGCCCGCACGGCCCCGGCCGGGCTCGGGTAGTACAGGACCGGGTCGCCGGTGTCCGAGTCGTGGATCAGGAACACCGTGCGCACCGGGGCCCGCAGCCGGGCCCAGGCCCCCTCCTCCAGGCGGAAGCCGCTCAGCCGCCAGCGGCGCTCGGGCACCAGCCGGTAGTGCCCGCCGCCGGCCGCCGCGTGGTCGAACAGCACCTGGCACGCGCGGCACGCGCAGCGCAGCTCGCGCCCGGCCAGTTCCAGCAGGTGGCGGTGGACGGCCGGCAGCGGCTCGGCGCACAGCTCGCAGCGCTGTGTGCGCGGCTCTCGCCGGGCGGGCTCGACCGACTGCGCGGCGAGCCGGCGCAGCAGGCCCGTCATGGCACCGGGGCCCGCGAGGCGGGGCGGACGGTCAGGCTCTCGACCGGGATCAGGGCCGCGTCCGCGACCTCGATCTCGACCCGCTCGATCTCCGGGGCCGCCTCGCGCACCGCGTCCCGGAGGGCCGAGGCCGCCCCGGCCGCCGAGGAGCGGCAGCCGGTCGGGCGGAAGCGCAGCCGTACCAGGTCGCCCTCGACGGAGAGCAGGTCGGCGGCGCCGGCCAGCGCCTGCTCCACCCGGGTCCGGGTGTCCAGCGGGTGCAGATCGTGCAGCAGGAGCAGGGGCGAGACCAGCTCGTCGGCGCCCAGGCGGGCCGCCGCCTCGTCGCCCACGAGTGTCATGACCCGTGCCAGGCCCTCGCCATACAGGCCGAGCACCTCCGCGACGAGCTCCGTGGCGGCCCCGTCGGCCTTGTCGAGCAGGGATTCGATCCTGCGGACGCGCTCGTTCATCAGCCGGAGACGCTCGCGCCGAACGTGGGCGAGTGCACCTGCTTGAGCACCTTGCCGCCGCCCAGGTACATGTGCACCCCGCAGGGCAGGCACGGGTCGAAGCTGCGCACGGTGCGCATGATGTCGATGCCCTTGAACGAGTCGGCGCCGTTCTCCTCGAAGATCGGCAACCCCTGCACCGCGTCCTCGTACGGGCCCGGCGTGCCGTACCTGTCGCGCGGGCTGGCGTTCCACGGCGTCGGCGGGTACGGGTGGTAGTTGGCGATCTTCCCGTCGCGGATCACCACGTGGTGCGACAGCACGCCGCGCACCGCCTCGTGGAAGCCGCAGCCGATCGCCTCGTCCGGCACCTCGAAGTCGGTGAACACCTGCGTGCGCCCGGCCCTGACCTCGCCCATCGCCTGCTCGTAGAAGTGGACGGCCATCGCCGCCGCGTACGCCACGAAGTAGACGCGGGCGCGGTTGCGCTCGATGGTGTTCGCCCAGCGCGGGATCTTCCACTCCAGCCGCGTCTCCGGGAAGGCGGCGCTCTTGGGCAGGTTGATCTCCACGCTCTGGCCGGTGGCCCGCACCGTGCCGGTGTCGACGAGCCCGGCCAGCGCCGTGGTCCACAGCCGGGCCAGCGGGCCGCCGCCGGTGTCGAGCGCCAGGTGGTCGCCGGTGCGCTGGTCGTACCAGCGCGGGCTCATGACCCAGCTGTAGTTGCCGTTCTCCAGGTCGCGCTTCTGCGGCTTGGGCAGGGTCGTCTGGTTCCACGGGTGGCGCTGGTCCACCGGGTTGCCCAGCGGGTCGTGGGTGACGAACGTCTCCTCGGCCTGCCAGTCGTCATAATACGAGCTGCCCAGCAGGATCCTGATGCCGAGGTTGATGTCCACCAGGTTCGTCGTGATCAGCTCGTTGTCCACCACGATGCCCGGCGTGACGAACATCCGGCGGCCCCAGTCGTTCATGTTCCGGTAGTCGTAGTCGACGACCGCCGGGTCCTGGAACGCGCCCCAGCAGCCGAGCATCACGCGTCGGCGGCCGACCTCCTCGTAGCCGGGCATGGCCTCGTAGAAGAAGTCGAAGAGGTCGTCGTTCATCGGGACGGACCGCTTGACGAAGTCGAGGACGCGCAGCAGCCGCACCATGTAGTCGGTGAACACCTGAGGGGTGGCAACCGTGCCCACGCCGCCGGGGTACAGCGTGGACGGGTGCACGTGCCGGCCCTCCATCAGGCAGCACATCTCCCTGGTGACCCGGCTCACCTGCAGCGCCTCGCGGTACAGGTCACCGGTGAACGGGTTGCACGCGCGCATGATGTCGGCGATCGTCCGGTAGCCGTGGATCGCGGAGTTGGGCGCCTGGGTCGTCTCGGCCCGGCGCAGCAGGCTCGGGTTCGTCTCCTTGACCATCTGCTCGCAGTAGTCGACGAAGACGAGGTTGTCCTGGAAGAGCGTGTGGTCGAACATGTACTCGGCGGCTTCGCCCAGGTTGATGATCCACTCACCGAGTGGAGGGGGCTTGATGCCGTACGCCATGTTCTGCGCGTAGATCGAGCAGACCGCGTGGTTGTCACCGCAGATGCCGCAGATGCGGCTGGTGATGAAGTGGGCGTCGCGCGGGTCCTTGCCCCTCATGAACACGCTGTAGCCGCGGAACAGCGACGAGGTGCTCTTGCACTCGACGACCTCGCGGTTCTTGAAATCGATCTTCGTGTAGATGCCCAGGTTCCCGATGATCCTGGTGATCGGGTCCCAGGACATCTCCACCAGCTCGCGGGCCTCGCCCTTGAGCTTCTTCTCACCTGCCGTACGGATGGCCACCTCGCCGCTCTCCCTCTCAGCCGTTTCCCCAGCGCGGGTCGAACCCGCTCGTCAGCCGGCGGCGGTTGTGGCGCCACTTCGGCTCCTTGTTCGCTGCCTTGTTCGTGATCGCGCGAAGCCTGCGGATCATCGCGCCGTACGCGCCGCTCATCGCGACCGAGACGGACGCTCCCGGAGGCTCGTCCATGAAGGGCATGAACTTGTCGGGGAAGCCGGGCATGGTGCAGGCGATGCAGATGCCGCCCACGTTCGGGCAGCCGCCGACGCCGTCCATCCAGCCGCGCTTGGTGACGTTGCAGTTGACCACCGGCCCCCAGCAGCCGACGCGCACGAGGCACTTGGGGGAGTTGTAGTCGAGGGCGAAGTCGCCCTGCTCGTAGTAGCCGGCCCGGTCGCAGCCCTCGTGCACGGTCTTGCCGAACAGCCAGGTGGGGCGCAGCATGTCGTCGAGCGGGATCGTCGGCGCCATGCCCGCAGCCTGGTACAGCAGCCAGGTCAGCGTCTCGGTGAAGTTGTCCGGCTGGACGGGACAGCCGGGCACGTTGACGATGGGCAGCCCGCCCGCGGAGCGGAAGTCACGGCCCAGGTAGTCGGCCAGCCCCATGCATCCGGTCGGGTTGCCGGCCATGGCGTGGATGCCGCCGTACGCCGCGCAGGTGCCGATCGCGACCACGGCCCAGGCCTTGGGCGCGAGCCGGTCGATCCACTGGTTGACCGTGATGGGCTGGCCGGTGGCCGGGTCGTTGCCCATGGACGTCCAGTAGCCGTCGCCGTTGATCTTCTCGTTCGGGATGGAACCCTCGACCACGAAGATGAACGGGCCGAGCTCGCCCTCGTGGGCCCGGTGGAACGGGGCCATGAAGGCGTCGCCCGTCTCCGCGGCCAGCACCTTGTTGTGCAGGTGCACCTTGGGCAGTCCCGGTACGAGCCCGAGCAGGACGTCCTCCAGGCTCGGCAGTGTGGCGGCGGTGACCGAGACCGTGTCGCCGTCGCAGCTCATGCCCTCCGAGGTCCACAGGATGTGCACCTCGTCCAGAGCTTTCGGTGTTTGTGTGGTTGTCATGGCCCAAGCCCCCTTCTTGGCCCGCGTAGAGGTTTAGGCCCCCATATCACTTGGTATCCGACCTGCGACTCTACGTAGCGGACATACCGTGATGACGGAGGTTGTAAACCATGACGCAGACCCTGCCGACCCGTACCGGCGCCCGTGATGAGCTGCGCGAACGCGTCTCGACCCGGCCTGCGCAGGCCCTCGTGCGGGCCGCCGCGCGGGGAGCGATCGGCTCCATGGCGATGTCCGGATTGCGGCAGTTCACGACGGCGATCGGCCTCGTGGCGAAGGTGCCGCCCGAGGCAGTGCTGGAGCGCACCGTCCCGCGGTTGTTCCGCCGGGTGCACCACCGGCGGCGACCCGCGATGGTAGAGCTGGCGCACTGGGGGTACGGTACGGCCGGAGGGGCGCTGTACGGGTTGCTGCCGTACCGGCTGCGCCGCCGCGCCTGGGCGGGACCTGCCTACGGCGTGGCGTTCTGGCTCGCCTTCGAGGCGGCCATCGCGCCCGCCCTCGGCCTGCCGCGTCATCCCCGCACCACGAGGGAGCGCCTGGCGCTGCTGGCCGACCACCTGCTGTACGGGGTCGTGGTCGGCGCCTCCCCGTGGCCTCACCGGGACGTGCCGGAAAGCCCCATGGAGCGCCCTATGGACTGACCGGGCCGAGCCGGTCCCGGGCGGCGGCGACGGCCACCTGGCCGAGGCTGATGCCGCCGTCGTTGGCCGGCACGCCGGAGTGGGTGAGCACCCGGAATCCGGCCCCGACCAGCCGGTCCACCGTGCGCCGCAGCAGCAGCAGGTTCTGGAAGACGCCGCCGGACAGCGCGACCGTCGTCAGCCCCGTCCCGTCGCGCAGCATCCGGCAGCAGCGCACGATGAGATCGCTCACGCCGTTGTGGAAGCGGGCGGAGATGACCGGCACGCCGACGCCCGCGGCCAGATCCGCCAGGGCGGCCCGTACCAGGTCCGAGCCCGCCACCACCAGCACGCCGCCGTCGCGCGAGACGGCCGCCGGGTAGCCGCCACGCTCGGCGGCGTCGGCGAGCTGCTCCAGCTCGATCGCGGCCTGCCCCTCGTACGTGATGGCGTCGCGCACGCCGAGCAGCGCCGCCACCGCGTCGAACAGCCGGCCCGCGCTGGACGTCAGCGGCGCGGCCGTCCCGCCGCGCCGGGCCAGCGCGCTCACCTGCCCCCACCGCCGCTCGTTGCGCCGGGCCACGGCCGACGTCTCGCCCTCGCCGTCCAGGTACGCGGCGGCCATCCGCCACGGCTGCCTGATCGCCGCGCTGCCGCCCGGCATCGGCACGGGCGCCAGATGTCCGGCCCGCTCGAACGCGACCAGGTCGGCCAGCAGGAACTCGCCGCCCCACAGGGTCCCGTCGAGCCCGTAGCCGAGCCCGTCGAACGCGACACCGATCACCCGGCCGTGCTCGCCGTTGTCGGCCAGGCAGGCGGCGACGTGCGCGTGGTGGTGCTGGACGGCGACCAGCTCCACGTCCGGCAGGCCCAGGGCGTGCTTGGTGGACAGGTACTCCGGGTGCAGGTCGTGGGCCACCACCTCGGGACGCACGTCGAACAGCGCGGCGAAATGCTCGATCCCCTCCACGTATGACCGGAAGGTCTCGTAGTCCTCCAGATCGCCGATGTGCGGGGAGACGAACGCGTGCCGCCCCTTCACCAGGCAGAAGGTGTTCTTCAGCTCGGCGCCGCAGCCGAGGATCCGCCTGGGTGCCTCCCAGGCCAGCGTGAACGGGCGCGGGGCGTGGCCGCGCGAACGCCGCACGGCCATCCCCTTCCCCCGGAAGGGCCGCACCACCGAGTCGTCGGCGCGCAGGTGGATCGGGCGGTCATGCGTGAGGAACGCGTCCGCGATGCCGCCGAGCCGTTCCAGGGCGTCGCGGTCGTCGTACGCGATCGGCTCGTCCGAGCGGTTGCCGCTGGTCAGCACGATCGGGGCGCCCAGGTCGGCGAGCAGCAGGTGGTGCAGCGGCGTGTACGGCAGCATCAGCCCGAGCTCGCGGCTCCCCGGCGCGACGGCCCCGGCCACCGCCGCGTCCGGGCGGCGCGGCAGCAGGACGACCGGCCGCGCGCGGTCGGTCAGGAGCGCGGCGCCGGCCTCGTCCACCTCGCACAGCCGCCGGGCCGCGGCCAGGTCGGCGATCATGACCGCGAACGGCTTGTCCTCGCGCTGCTTGCGCCGCCGCAGCTCGGCGGCGGCGTCCTCGTCGGCGGCCGGCACCGACAGGTGGTAGCCGCCGAGCCCCTTCACCGCCAGCACCCCGCCCCGCCGCAGCACCCGCACGGCCCCGGCCAGCGGGTCGCCCGCCGCGCCGACGAGCTCTGCCGGCGGGTCGCCCGCCGCGCCGACGAGCTCTGCCGGCGGCTCGCCCGCCGCACCGACGAGCCTGAGCGCGGGGCCGCAGGCCGGGCAGCAGATGGGCTGCGCGTGGAAGCGCCGGTCGGCCGGATCGTGGTACTCGGCCAGGCAGCCGTCGCACATGGCGAACCCCGCCATCGTGGTCAGGGGCCGGTCGTACGGCATCGTCCGTACGATCGTCAGCCGCGGCCCGCAGTTGACGCAGTTGACGAACGGGTAGCGGTAGCGCCGGTCGGCGGGGTCGGCCAGCTCCGCCAGGCAGTCGGCGCAGGTCGCGATGTCGGGCGACACCAGCGTGCGTGAGGCCCCCGACGGGTCGCTCGCGACGATCCGGAACCGGCCGTCGGCGCGCACCGCACGCGAGGTGACGGTCACCCGCTCGATCGCGGCCAGCGGGGGCGCGTCGCGCTCCAGCCGTACCAGGAACTCCGCGATCTCGCCGTGCCCGCCCTCCAGCTCGACGAAGACGCCGTGCGCGTCGTTGCCCACCCGGCCCGCCAGCCCGAGCCGCGTGGCCAGCCCGTGCACGAACGGCCGGAACCCCACTCCCTGAACGACGCCCTCGACCCGGACCCGCACCCCCATCGGGCCAGTCTGCAACGAGAACGGCCCCGACTGAATCACCCCGTCGGCGAGGCGCGGATCGCTCATGCGGGAAGGACGTCGTCGAACTCCACGTAGAGGTGCCGGGGCCCGCGCAGCCCCGGGTTCGGCCGGTACGGCGGCGGGTCGGCGACCAGGCGCGGATTGACCAGCCGCCGCGCGAGCTCGCCCAGCGCGAGCTGCGTCTCCAGCCGCGCCAGCGGGGCCCCGAAGCAGTAGTGGATGCCGCTGCCGAAGCCGAGGTGCTGGTTGTCCTGCCGGTCGGGGTCGAAACGGTCGGGATCGGGGAAACGCGCGGGATCACGGCTGCCGGCGGCGAGCACGAGGCTGATGATGGCGCCTTTCGGGATCGTCGTGCCCGCGATGTCGATGTCGGCCAGCGCGGAGCGGCGCAGGCTGAGCAGCTGCACCGGCGGCTCGAAGCGGAGCAGCTCCTCGACCGTGCCGACGACCAGGTCGGGCTCGTGGCGCAGCCGGTCCAGCACGCGGGGGTTGCGCAGCAGGGTGAGCATGCCGTTGGTGACGAGGTTGACGGTGGTCTCGTGGCCGGCGACGAGCAGCGTCGCGGCGGCGCTCAGCAGCTCCTCCAGCCGCAGGTCGATGGCCAGGTCGGTGACGATGGCCGAGAGCAGGTCGTCGCCCGGCCGCCGCCGGTGGGCGTCCGTCAGCTCCTTCATGTACGTGCCGAGCTCCGTCCTGACCTCCATGTTCCGCCGCTCCCGCTCGGCGACGGTCCCGGTCGTCGGGTCGATGGTCTCGATGATGGCCTGCGACCACCGGTGGAAGCGGGGCTCGTCCTCGCGGGGCACGCCCAGCAGGTCGCAGATCACCGTGACCGGCAACGGATAGGCGAAGTCCTCGACGATGTCGACCCGGGTCATTCCGGCGAACCGGTCGATCAGGTCCGTGACGATCCGCATCATCCGGGGTTCCATGCCGTCGACCCGGCCGGGGGAGTGGGGCGGCCCGAAGTGCCGCATCATCATGGAGCGGATCCGGTCGTGGTCCGGCGGGTCGGTCCTGATGAAGGACGACGGCAGCGCCGTCCCCGACTCCTGCTCGGCGGCGATGTCGGGAATGTTGCGGACGTCGGAGCTGACGCGCGGGTCGTGCAGCAGCGCGACGATCTCCCGGTAGCCGCTGACCGCGTAGCTGCCGTCCGCCTGCCGCGCCACCGGGGTCCTGCGGAGCTCGGCGTAGAGCGGGTACGGATCGGCGCGGTTGGCGTAGTCGAGGATCTGCTCGTAGACGCTTGCCCCTGCCACTTCCTCTGCCACTGTGACGGCTCCCTGATGTGCTTGCTCGGTGTGGTTCACTGCCGCCGCTGCAGCGTCACGCGGCGCTCGTCCGGGTTGTGGCCGGTCAGCACCACGGTCGCGCCGTAGGTGGGGGAGATCCGCTGCGGTACGTCGGCCGGCATGACCTGGAGGCCGTCGGGCTGCCCGACCATGCCGGGGCCGGGCGGGAACGGCGCGGCCCGCTCGATCTGCGCCTGGTAGAAGTCGAGCCACATCGCCTGGTCGAAGGCGACGGCGGCCGTGATGCGGCCCCGGTTGCCGTAGACGGCGACGAACCGGCGATCGGCGACCGAGCCCTGCGCGATGACGACCTCGTCGGCGAAGGTCGGCACGCCGACGGACTTGATGTTGACGCCGAACTGGGCGGACCAGAAGACCGGCAGGGACACGTGCGGCCAGCGGTCGCTCTCGGCGCTGATCATGTTGTGCGCCGCGACCTGGGCCTGGGTCACCGCGTTGCCCCAGTGTTCGAGGGACAGGAACTGGTACTCGTACACCGGGTGCGGGAAGCGCGCCACGTCGCCGGCGACGAAGACGTTGTCGGTGACCAGGGCGTTGACGTCGAACGCGCGGCAGCCTGCGTCGCAGGCGACTCCCCACACCCCGGCCGCCAGCCCCGAGCCCTCCAGCCATTCGACGTTGCGCTCCGCGCCGAGCGCGGCCACCGCCACGTCCACGTCGAGCGTGGTGCCGTCGGACAGGCGGGCGCGGCGCAGGCGACCGTCCCCGTCCCCTTCGAGCGCCTCGACGGTGACCCCGCAGCGCAGGTCCACGCCGTGGTCGCGCTGCATGTCCGCCGCGATCGCCCCGATCGTCCCGCCCAGCGCGCCCGACAGCGGCGCCTTCCCGCGCTCGGTGACGGTGACGCCCAGGCCCAGTTCGCGGCAGACGGAGGCGATCTCCGACCCGGTGAAGCCGGCGCCGATGATCAGCACGCGGCGAGGGCCCGCGGTCAGCCGCTCCCGCAGCCGGGCCGCGTCCTCGTTGGTACGCAGCACGAACACCCCGTCGAGGGCGGCCTCCGCCGCGTTCGGCCAGGGCCGGGCGCGTGCTCCCGTGGCGATCAGCAGGCGGTCGAAGTCCACCTTCCGGCCGTCCGCGAGGTGCACCTGCCTGGCCGCCAGGTCCAGGCCGGTCGCCGCCTGCCCCAGCAGCCATTCGGCCTCGAACTCGGCCCGCCGGGGCAGCGCGGTGTCGTCGGCGGCCACCTGCCCGGTCAGGACCTGCTTGGACAGCGGCGGCCGGTCGTACGGCTCGTACGGCTCCGCGCTGATCAGGGTCAGCGACCCGGCGTAGCCCTCCCTGCGCAACGTCGTCGCCGCCCGCAGCCCGGCCAGCGAGGCGCCCACGATGACGACGCGGCCGACCTCCACAGGCCTCTTCCCGTTCACCGGCCTGGGCGGGGCGGCCTTGGCGGGCCTTCCGAGCGTGTGGACCTGGTCGACCACCAGGGCCTGGACCGGGCAGGCCGCGGCGGCGCGCAGGACGCGGGTGCGCTCCGAGTCGTCCGGGTGGAGCTCGTACATGAGGGCTTCGGAACGGCGCATCGCGAAGACATCCGGCGCGAGGAAGGCGCACTGCCCGTAGCCCTCGCAACGGGTGAGATCAACGACGACTCTCATCTGGTTCGCCCTCTTCGACACGTAGTGTGGCGATTACTGTGAGTAATCATGGGTGGCATACCCATTGCGGTCATAGCCACACCAACCGCCCCGCGGGTCAGCGGGAGGCTGTCAGCGCCAGCACGTCCGCGAGCTGGCGCGGCGTCGGCAGGATGCGCAGGGACTCGTCGATCTCGCGTTCCGCCCACGCGCGGTGCCGCCGCTCGGCCCCCGGGTCCAGCGCGACGCGGGTCTGGACCAGCAGGAAGTTCAGCCGGGTCGCCAGCAGCATCGAGAAGTCGGCCGCCTCCGTGATGCGCCCCGGCCCGCCGTCGCGCACGTAGGCCTCGTACATGGCCCGCATGGCGTCGAGGTCCGCGTCCGGGCCGTCGCAGAACCAGTCGAACAGCGCCCTGGCCAGCTCCCGCCCCGGCGCGGCCGGGCCGAGGTTGTCCCAGTCGACGACCACCAGGGCGCCCGCGGGGTCGGCCAGGACGTTCTCCGGGTGCAGGTCGCGGTGGCAGACGATCAGCTCGGCGGGATCGGCCGGCGCGACCGCCGCGCACAGCTCGGGCAGCGTGGCCAGCCGCTCGGCCAGCCGCCCGGCCCATTCCTGCGCGGCCGGTTGCCCGGCCGCGTCCGCCGGCTCCCATTCCTGTTCGGCCGGGACCTGGTGATACTCCGGCCGCGCCCATTCCCGCTCGGCGGGGACCTGGTGGTACCAGGCGGCGGGTGGCCCGCCGTCCGCCTCCGCCGTCGCGGCGGGAGCGCATCGGTGCAGGCGCGCCAGCAGCGTTCCGAGCTCCCGCGGCGTGGCCCGCGCCGCGAGATCGACCGGGCGCAGGTCGATCCAGTCGTAAAGGCGCAGCCACGGCCCGCCACCGGGCGCGCTGAGCAGGTGGCGGCCCTCGCGGTCGGGCCGACCGGCCGGCAGCCGCACTCCCGCCTCGGCCGCCCGCCGCGCGAACGCCAACTCCGCCTCGATCAACGCCTCCGACGGCGGCTCGCCGAAGATCTCCTTCAGCGCGTAGCGCGCCGGGTCCACCTCCAGCCGCCAGATCTGCCCCAGCGCGCCGCGCGGCCCGGCCGACACCACGACGTCGTCATCCCACCCGAACGCCTCTCGCACGTACGCGACCAGCTCCGTGACCACGCTCATCCCTCCGCGGTGAGATCCACGCGTTCGAGTATGAACCGCCACAGCGGCGTTCACTCCACTGTCATCCGCATATGTCATGATCCACGGGTTCTCACGGATCTTGTGACAGGAGAAGGATGACTGCATTAGCGCGCCGCGCGCTCCGCGCCGCTCTCGCGGGCGGCCTGGCCGCGGCCGTGGCGATCTGGCCGGTGGCGGCACCCGCGGAGGCGGCCGTGCCCGCCGCCGTGTCGGTGGACTTCACCAAGCCGGTTCGTACGCTGTCCGCCGGCGACTACGGCGTCGGCATCACCGGGTACGGCGAGGGCTCTTACATCACGAAGGACTCCCGGCACCGCGAAAACCTGCGCAACCTCAAAGCGGGCCGGATGCGCATAGAGCTGCACTACCAGGAGCCGGGCAACCGCTCCAGCCCGATCGTGTGCGGCGGGTACAAATGCGACACGACCATCACGGGCGACGCCTGGATCGCGGCCATCCGCGACCTGGGTGCCGAGCCGGTCGTCATCCTCCAGGTGGACGGCCGTCAGACCGCCGAGGTGAACCGGGACGACGCGGTCGCCCTCTACCGGCACTTCGCCGCCTCGGGCACGCCGGTGCGCCGCTTCATTCTGGGCAACGAACTCAACTGCACCTGCACCCCAGAAAAGCCGGAAATGTCGGCATCTGAGTACAGCCGGCGCTTCAACCTGATCACCGACGCCCTCGATGCCGTGGACTCCGCGGTCCGCGTCGGCGGCCCCGCCACGGCCTGGAACGACCTGTCGTACATCAGGACGTTCCTGGAGGGCTCACGGGACCGGGTCGACTTCCTCGACTACCACGACTACGGCAACGGCACGGACCCGATCAGCGACGAGGACCTGCTGGGCGCCGCCATCCGTAGCTACGAGACGGACCTGAAGGAGGTCGGCGCGCTGGCCGAGTCCGTGCTCGGCCGCAAGATCGACCTCCAGATCGGCGAGTTCAACTCCGACTTCGACGACCCCGACGGCCACCGTACGCTGACCCACTTCAACACGCTCTGGGGCGCGGCGGCGCTGGGCCGGATCCTGCACGCCGGAGCCGCCGCCTACCAGTACGGCGACAAGAACGGCCAGCTCGGCCTGACCAGCACGAAGGGTGAGGGCGGCATCCCGCGCAGCGAGCCGCTGCCCATCTACCACGGCATCGGCATGTTCACCGGCGAGGGCCTGTTCCGCCCGTTCGGCACGACCATGGTGCAGGCGACGGCCGACACCGACCAGCTGTACGCGTTCGCCTCGGACGGGTCCAAGAACGTCGTCCTGGTCAACGTCGGCGCCCAGCCGCTGGAGACCAGGCTCGCGTTCACCGGCCTGACGGCGGGCACGGCCGCGATCTGGCAGAGCACCTCCGACGCGTGGGCCCCGCACCGCACCGGCACGGCCGCCGTCGCGGGCGGCGCCGCGGCGCTCACGCTCCCCGCGCGCTCGGCCACCACCCTGGTCATCGACCAGCAGGGCCTGTCGGCGACCTACTTCGACAACGCCGACCTGACCGCGCCCAAGCTGACCCGGATCGACCCGGCGGTGGACTTCGACTGGGGCGCGAACGCCCCCGACCCGGCCGTGTCCGCCGACACGTTCAGCGTGCGGTGGACCGGCAAGGTGATCGCCGAGCGCGCCGAGACGTACACGTTCATCACCACGAGCGACGACGGCGTGCGGCTCTGGGTGGACGGCACGCTCCTCGTGGACAACTGGACGGACCACTCCAAGCGCGACGACAGCGGCCAGATCGCGCTGAGCGCCGGGGCGCACGACATCAAGATGGAGTTCTACGACAGCGGCTACGACGCCATCGCCCAGCTCCACTGGTCCAGCCCCACCGTACAGCGGCAGATCATCCCCACGGCGAACCTGCTCGCCGGCTGAGCCCTGAGCCCGCCGGCCAGGAGGCTCAGGTGGCCAGCACCCTGGTGAGAGCCTCCTGGACGGCGGCGCGGACCGTGGCGGGATCGTCGAGGTCGAAGCCGACCACGAGCCCGTCCCTGAGCAGCAGGACGATGTCGGCGGTCCGCTCCGGGTCGGGGTGACCGTCGGCGGCCAGGAGGTCGCGGTAGAGGTCGCGGACCCAGTGGCGATATTCGCTGATGGCCTGCCGTACGGGGTGGGCGGGGTCGGGATACTCGGCCGCCGTGTTGACGAACGGGCAGCCGCGATAGCTGGTGCCCGCGCCGAACTCGCACATGTAGGCGAACATCTCCAGCAGCTTCTCGCGCGGCGAGGTGGCCCGCAGGGTCGTGACCAGGGTGCGCTGCAGCGAGGTCTGGTGGACCACGTAGGCGCGGACGAGGTCGTCCTTGCCCGGGAAGTGGTGGTAGAAGGTCGCCTTGGCGACGCCCGCCTCGGCGATGATCCGGTCGATCCCGACCGTGTGGACGCCGTCCGTGTAGAACAGGCGCGTCGCGGTCTCGAGGACGCGCTCGCGCGCCGGGCTGGGGCGACGGCCCTCCAACGTTTCTGCGCTCACGAGTTGACGGTACCAGACAGACCTGTCTATTCTCATGCCTAGCGGCAGACAGACAGGTCTGTCTAACGAAGGGCAATGACATGAGCATCTACACCGCCATCGCCACCTCCGCCGGACGCGACGCCCGCGCGGTCTCCTCGGACGGAAAGCTGGACGTCAAGCTGGCCATGCAGAAGGAGTTGGGCGGCGACGGCGAGGGCACCAACCCCGAGCAGCTTTTCGCCGCCGGCTACGCCGCCTGCTTCGCCTCGGCGATGCGGCTGGTGGGCGCGCAGCAGAAGCTCGACGTCTCGGACGCGTCGGTCACGGCCGAGATCGGCCTGTCGCCCAACGGCAAGGGCGGCTTCCAGCTCGAGGCCACGCTCCGGGTCGAGCTGCCCGACTCCATCGCGCCGGAGGCGGCCAGGGAGCTCGTCGAGGCCACCCACCAGGTGTGCCCCTACTCCAACGCCACCCGCGGCAACATCCCCGTCAACCTGGTCATCGAGTAGCGGGGTCGTCGGGGCGGCCGGTGACGGCCTCGATCTCCTCGGCGATCTTCCACAGCGGCGTGCGGCGGGTGGTGAGGACGACCATGACCTCGTCCGCGGCGGCCTCGGCCTCGAGGCCGTCCACCCAGGGGCCGAGGGCCCTGGTCACCTCCGAGATCGCCGCCGCGAGCCGCGCGCGTACGTCCCCGTGGCCGGCGGAGCGCAGCCAGCCGCGCAGCACGTGGTTGTGCGCGGCCACCACGGCGGCGGAGGCGACCTCGTGGCGCAGCCGGAACTCCGGCCTGTCGTCCTTCGCGCGGCGGCCGTTCATGTAGCCGACGAAGGCCCGCTGGTAGCGGCTGGTGGCGGCGATCTCCCACTCGCGCAGCGCCGGCACCCGACGCGTCAGCTCGTACCGCTTGACGGCGGTCTCCGGGTCCTCGGCGTACATGTCCAGGACGATCCCGGCGGCGTCCGCGATCACGAGAAGCGGCGAGCGCAGCGGGGAGGCCGACTCCAGGAACTCCGTCACCCGCCCCAGGCACGCGTCGTGGTCGGGGAGGATCGCGTCCTCCTTCGTGCGGAAGTGCCGGAAGAACGTCCGCCTGGCCACTCCGGCGGCCTTGGCGATCTCGTCCACCGTGGTCGCGTCGAACCCGGCCTCGAGCGACATGCTGATGGCCGCGGACATCAACTCCCGGCGCGCGTCTCGCCTCGCGGACATCTGCTCCCTTCCATCCGCCAACGGGGGCTTCACCGTACACCTGCTCTGGCGTCATGTCACTCAGTGCCTTATCTTAAGTCACTGAGTGCCTGTCCTTGAGTTGGGAGAAGCGTATGAGCCTGGCCGGCCACCTGCACGACGTGGCGGAGGAGTACCCCATGCTCCGCGAGGCGATCAGGGCCCTCGCCGAGGAGAAGATCGCCCCGCAGGCCGCCGCCGCGGACGAGAGCGAGGAGTTCCCCTGGGAGGTCTACAAGGACCTCGTGGCGGCCGACTTCCACGCCGTACACATCCCTGAGCAGTACGGGGGCGCCGGGGCGGACGCGCTGGCCACGGTGATCGTCATCGAGGAGGTGGCGCGGGCGTGCGCCTCGTCCTCGCTCATCCCGGCCGTCAACAAGCTCGGCACGGTCCCGCTCCTACTGTCGGCGTCGGAGGAGCTCAAGTCCCGTTACCTGTCCTCGGTGGCCAGTGGCGAGGCCATGTTCTCGTACGCGCTGAGCGAGCCGGAGGCGGGCTCGGACGCGGCGGCGATGAAGACCCGGGCGGTCCGGGACGGCGACGACTACGTCCTCAACGGCACCAAGATGTGGATCACCAACGCCGGCGTGTCCGAGTACTACACGGTCATGGCGGTGACGGACCCCTCGGCCGGCGGGCGCGGCATCTCCGCCTTCGTCGTGGAGAAGTCCGACGAGGGCGTCTCCTTCGGCCCCAAGGAGAAGAAGCTCGGCATCAAGGCCTCACCGACTCGCCAGGTGATCCTGGAGGACGTCCGCATCCCGGCCTGGCGCATGATCGGCGAGCCGGGCACCGGCTTCAAGACCGCCCTTGCCACCCTCGACCACACCCGCGTCACCATCGCCGCCCAGGCCCTCGGCATCGCCCAGGGCGCCCTCGACTACGCGATCGGCTACGTCAAGGAACGCCGCCAGTTCGGCCGCCCGATCGCCGACTTCCAGGGCCTGCAGTTCATGATCGCCGACATGGCCATGAAACTGGAGGCGGCCCGGCAGCTCACGTACACGGCCGCGGGCATGTCCGAGACGGCCATGCGCGGCACTCCGGTGAAGGAGCTGACCTTCTTCTCCAGCGCGGCCAAGTGCGCGGCCTCGGACGCCGCCATGGAGATCACCACGGACGCCGTCCAACTGCTCGGGGGGTACGGCTACACGCGGGACTATCCGGTCGAGCGGATGATGCGCGACGCCAAGATCACCCAGATCTACGAGGGCACCAACCAGATCCAGCGCCTGGTGATGGCCCGCCAGCTCCTCAAGTAGGCAGTCAACGTGCGGGAACCCGGTTAAGTGATCACGCGCGGAGCCGGGTCGCGCACGTAGGCGGTGCCGCTCGGAAGAGCGGTTTGGGGTCACGGGGGCAGGCCGTCCGGAGAGGGCTGGACAGGGCTTGTGCGGGTAGCGTCCTGGATATGGGCGGCATCGGCCCCGCCTGGGAGATCGTGTACGACGGCTTCGATCTCGGTCGAGAGGGGCTGAGGGAGGCGTTGTGCACGCTCGGCAACGGCAGGTTCGCCACCCGGGGCGCCACCCCAGACGGCGAGTCGCGCACGCCGGGCACGTACGTGGCGGGCTGCTACGACCGCCTCGACTCCGAGGTCGCCGGACGCACCGTGACCAACGAGGACATCGTCAACCTGCCCGACTGGCTGCCGCTGACGTTCGCCACCCCGGGGTGCGAGTGGTTCCGGCCCGAGCGGGCCGCGCTGCCGGCCTACCGGCATGAGCTCGATCTGTGGCATGGCGTGCTGGCGCGCGAGCTGCGCTGGCGCGATGGCGAGGACCGGGTCACGCGGGTACGGCAGCGTCGCCTCGTGTCGATGGCAGGCCCGTACCTGGCTGCCCTGGAGACCACGTTCACCACCGAGAACTGGTGGGGGCCGATACGCGTGCGCGCAAGGCCCGCTGGGACGACATCGGCCGCCGCCTGCGGGTGGACTTCCACGACGGCGTGATCAGCCAGTTCACCGGCTACGGAGACCTGCTGGAGCTCGACTGGGAGCGCTACCGCGGCGTCCGGCGCCTGGACCGGGCGCTGGAGGCCGACGGCGACGACGTCAACCGCTACAAGGCCTCCAAACAGGCGGACGCCCTCATGCTCTGCTACCTCCTGACCGGCGACGAGCTGACCGGCCTCCTGCGAATGGCTGGGTTACCCGGTCGACCACGGGCTGATCTCCCGTACCGTCTCCTACTACCTGGCCCGCACCAGCCACGGCTCGCCACTCAGCGCGGTCGTGCACGCCTGGGTGCTGGCACGCTCGAACAGGGCACAGTCCTGGAGATTCTTCACCGAGGCCTCTTCAGCGACATCAAGGACGTCCAGGGCGGCACCACCGCGGAGGGCATCCACCTGGGCGCGATGGGCGGCACCCTTGACCTCCTGCAACGCTGTTACCTGGGATTGGAGTCGCGGCCGGACGGGCTGCGGCTGGACCCGCTGCTGCCCGGCCGGCTCGGCGTACTGTCCATGCCGATCCGCTACCGCGGGCGCCAGATCTTCATCGACGCCGACCACCATGAGGCACGCGTGAACGGCACCGCGCGCCGTACCTATACGGGAGGAGAAACGATCACGAGTGGCGCCGGAGATCTCGGAAGCCGCGACCAGGACCGCCCGCCCGGGCACGGCCCCGTCATGGCCAACCCGACGATGGAGGCGCTGGACCCGGAGGATTGCCTGCGGCCCGATGGACCAGGACCTGCGTTCGGGGCTGGAAGGGGTGGACATCGAGATCGCGTTCGAGGTCGACAAGATCGATGAGGTCAACCGCGAAGGGTGGAGCGTTTTGATGCAGGGGCCTGGGCTCCGGCTGGCTTGAGGTGGAGACATGCGGCGGCTCGGCGCGCTGGACGCGCAATTTCGAGACCGCCACCAACGTCGGCGGACTGGCCGGGCTGAACGGTGGGCCCAGCCGGAGGTGCCGGTCGTTTGCGGGAGCTACGGCCCAACCGCCGTTGAGCGCCTCCACCGGAGCATGCGTACCAGCCGAATCGCCTCTATCGGTGCTCGGGGTTGTCGAAGTCGAAGCGGCATCCGGCGTCCCATTCCGAGCGCTGGTTGCCGTGGGCCGGGATGCCGCCGGCGTCCTTGAGCATGCGTGCCAGGTGCAGCAGGTTCCAGGTCATGAAGGTGGTGTTGCGGTTGGTGAAGTCGTTCTCCGGCCCACCCGAGCCCGGGTCGAGGTAGGACGGTCCGGGTCCGGCGGCGCCCACCCAGCCGGCATCGGCCTGCGGCGGGATGGTGTAGCCCAGATGCTGCAGGCTGTAGAGCACGTTCATGGCGCAGTGCTTGACGCCGTCCTCGTTGCCCGTGATCAGGCAGCCGCCCACCCGCCCGTAGTAGGCGTACTGGCCGGCCCGGTTGAGCAGGCTGGAGCAGGCGTACAGCCGTTCGATGATCTTCTTGGTCACCGAACTGTTGTCGCCCAGCCAGATCGGCCCGGCGATGACCAGGATGTCGGCGGCGAGCACCCGCTGGTAGAGGGCGGGCCACTCGTCGCTCTCCCAGCCGTGCTCGGTCATGTCCGGCCACACACCGGTGGCGATGTCGTGGTCGATCGCCCGCAACTGCTCGACGCTTACACCCTGCGTGTCCATGATGTGCGCGCTGAGATCGATCAGGCCCTGGGTATGGCTGCGCTCGGGGCTCTTCTTGAGGGTGCAGTTGATGAACAGCGCCCGCAGATCGTCATACCGGGCAGGCGCTCCGTTGACTGTCATCATGACGGTTCCCTTCGATACGGGCCAGGTGCCTCCGCGGGCAGTTTCGGACCGTACCTGCTCTTCGGCCAGCAGGCTCGCCGCGTTGCGGTAGCTGCGGGACGAGGCGATGGACGGCTGCGCCGTCTGGCTCACCCGGTCGCCCACCCGAACCAGTCACCGACGTGCGGGCCACGGCACACTCGAACCAGCGGGCGGTCTCCAACAAACCCGGCGCCGTGGGACTGCGCTCCGAGAAGGCGCTTCCGGGCCATGTGCCGCAGCTCGTTGCCGTGATGCGTGAAGGGCATCGGCTCACGCCTGCCGAGCCGCCGGCCGAAGTGTCGAAGCGGTGCGCCGCCGCTCTGACCCGGCTTCCCGAAGCCGCCCGCGCACTGCATGACCCCGTTCCACCCCCGGTGCGTCAGAGCCCCTCCCTCACCCGGGTGTGCACGCAGGTGCGAGCAGCGCTCGCCGCGGTGTGAAGCACCGCCACATCCGCGATCAGGGCCGGTGGGCGCCGCGGCCGCACGGCGACTCCGTCGGCCCGGTCGTTCGTCGTCCCTAGGCTGATCACTCCTTCGGCTGGGTGGCGCCCTCGATGGGGATGTGCCGTCCCTCTGGCCTGGATACCTCCATGTCCTATCGGGTTTTTGAGGCTTGGCCCTGGGTGCCGAGGTCTGTTCGGCCCGCCGTCGGAAGGAATGCCGCACGTTTGCCCGGGAGACGGCTCAGCGGGCCTTCCTCAGTGGGCTGCCGGGCGGCCGAGGGCCGAACGGGACCAGCGGGTGACCGTCTGGTACACCGCCCCGATGCCCTGCCTACGATCTGTCCCGGTTTGCGGTTCATCGCCGGCGTCGGCGAACCACTCAACAAAAGAGGGTCAGCGGCCAGGTTGATCGTCACTACGGCGGCGGACCACGGCGACCGGGCACTGAGCGTGGTGCAGCACGCCGTGGCTGACGGAGCCGAGCACCGCTATCCCACGCCCGCGATTGCCCACCACGAGCAGGTCCGCGTCTTTGGACGCCTCAGTGAGCGCCGCGACCGGATGTACGGAGGTGATATCCGCGATCGCGTCGACCTCAGGGTGTTTGGCCCGCCAAGGGGTGAGCCGATCGTGGACGAAGTCGTACTGGGCTCGTTGCAGCCGGTCCAGGTCGAGCGAGACCGCGTGAAGGGGGACGGCGTAGGCGTAGAGGACGTGCAGCGGCACTCCGCGCAGGGACGCTTCGTTGAAGGCGTGGGCCAGGGCGGACTCTGAGGAGTCGGTCTCGTCCAGACCTACCACGAGCCGCCCATGGTCAGCCGCGATCGAGCGTACGACGACGATCGTGCCGTGGGCGTGGCCCGCCAATCGCAGGCTCACCGAGCCGAGCAACGCGCTGGCGAATCTACTCCGGCCGCGCGAGCCGACCACCAGTTCAGCGGCCGGCTCCGCCTGCGCCCGCAGCTCGGCCACCGGCGATCCGATCTTCACCTTGGTGGCGACCTCGATGCCGGGCCAGCGGGCCATGACAGCCTGGGCCTTCTTCTCCAGCATGGCCTCGGCGGCCTCCCTGAGGCCGTCCAGCAGGCCAGGGATCGGGAAACGTGGAAGTTCGTAGGAGCCGTGTTCGATCACATGTACGAGCTCAAGCCGGAGCCTTTTGCGCGTGGCATCGGCGGCAGCCCAAGCGATGGCGGTGTCGGCGCCCGGCGAGTCGTCAGTCCCCACGACGATGACGTCGTTCATGGTTGCGCCTTTCGCTAGCCGTTGAGGACGTCGTACGGGCCTTCTGCCCGAAGCGTGGCAAAACCACGGCAAAGATCCTCAAGGCCGGCCGTTCACCCGGAGTCGTCCGCCTTCGGTGAGCTGAGGCCAGATCTCCCTTGTGAACAGGAGGTCCAAGGGCCCGCTGAGGTCGGGTCATATGCCCCTGTCGTGAACCGTTGCCTCCGCCGGAGGCTGAAGGATAGGGGGAGGTGCGTGATGAGGCGCGCGAGTCAGTGGGTGTTGCTTCGAGTGCGCCGGTACTGGCTGGGACGGAATCCGCTGCGTCGTCGCTCCGATCGGCTGGAAGCGGCAGCTGTGGCTGCCACGTTGATTCTGCTGCTGTTCAGCGTCTGGCCGGCCGTCGTCGTGGGGCGGTCGGTCTATGAGAGAGGACTGCAGGCCGAGCGAGCCGGCCAGGGCATCCGCCAGTCAGTGACGGCGACTCTGGCCCGGGATGCGCCGTACACCCTTCCTACCGGAAGTGGCGAGGATGGCGCGGAGCCGGGATCACACGCTCCCGCGCGGTGGATGGCTCCGTCCGGTCACTGGAAGATGGGCGAGGTGGCCGTGCCCGCGGGCACCAGAGCGGGTACGTCCGTAAAGGTATGGATCGACGGTCACGGCGAGTTGACCACTCCTCCGACGAGCCACGCGGAAACACTGACGGGCGCCACGGTCGCGGCCTTCCTGGTCGTCGTGGGATCAGCGGCTACCCTGTCGTTGGCCTTCCGGGCCTTCAGGGGGTTGCTCGACAGAGGGCGGTACGCGGCGTGGGACGCCTCCTGGGCGGAGGCGTGCGCGCGGTGGCGCCGCCACAAACCTGACGGGTAGCCCGTTACGTTTCACTCGGCGTACAGCGAGAGTCGAAGATCAGGTTTTGTCCGCCACGGCGATCACGACCAGCGGGCCCTTGTCGCACTGGACGAGGCATGGCTGACCGATCCGAAGAACGCGCTGACGTACGGCGATCCCGCTCGAGATCGGAGAGAACGATGTGGAAGTCCTCTCCGGAAAGCCCAGATCGGCGGGTGCCTTACCGTCCCTGAGGCGTTCCCGGCCGACCCGGGCTTGGGCCGCGGCGGTAGGGCCATTGGTCCTCAAAGAGAAGGACTTCCGTCCCTAGCGAGACGAACCGGACGGCGGGAGGTTGGTTTTAGGCCTGTGAGACGAGCGAGGGAGTCCGACCTGAGAGCCTCGATGGAGGATCAATGGAAGGGCTGAGAGGTCGGAAAGCCGAAAGACCGACCGGCGACCCCTAGCCACCTGATCCGGACCATACCGGCGAAGGGAGAGCGCCTCACAGGTCTTTGTCGTGTGCAGCCCGGGGAACTCTGACCACCGGCTCCATTGAGTAAAGCAACGACCCCCGAAGGTGTTCAGTCGGCTCGGACACGTGGCCGTACGATGGCGACCGGGCAGGATGCGTAGTGCAGGATACCGTGGCTGACCGAGCCGAGCATGGCTGAGCGGATCACCCCCGACCCCGCGAGCCCACAGCGCTGCGATGGGATTTCCACGGAAGCCCGACTCGGTCACCTCTATGCGGGGATACCGCTTCGCCCATGGCGACAGAACGTCATGAACATGCTTTTGCCGCGCTTGGGCGATGAATTCGAGATCGGGCGGGGAGCTCGCGACCACCCTGCTCGACGGTTGATCCCAAGCATGTACGACCCACAGCCGGGCCCCGCGGGCCTGCGCCTCCTCGAAGGCGTAATCGATGGCCGGGTGCACGGCGTCCTCGGGGTCCAGACCGGCCACGATCTTGCCCTGCACCACGCTGGGTGTGCCGCGGACCACGATCATTGCCCCGGGCGCGTGCCCGGCAAGGCCCAGCCCCACCGAGCTCATCAGGAGCCCGGCGAACCAGCCCAGCCCGCGGCTGCCCACCACGATGGCCGCGCCCTCGCCGGCCTGCGCGCGCAACAGGTCGGTGGTGTCCCCGTAGAGCAGTTCGGTGCTCACGTGGAGGTGGTCGTGGGACTCGGCCGCCAGAGCGGCGGCCTCTGCCAGCAGCCGTCCGCCGCCCACAGCACCGCGGCCAGCGCTCCCCGGGAACCGTCCACCCCTACGATGATCGGCTCGGACATGCGATCAACCTCCCCCGGCCGTCCCGGTGGGTTGCAACACGGTACGCACGTCCCGAGGGAGCCGGTCGAGCACATGCGTAACCGACACCTCCGAGAGTTCCCCGCACAGGAATTCCGTGACAGTGGCAGCGAACTGGGGCACATCCCTGAGCGCGACGCGGGCTGAGCGTGCGAAGTACTCGATGAACTCCTCCCGGCCCCTGCGGATCGGCACGCGACTGGGATCCCAGCCGGCGTAGTACACCCCACGGAGCAGATCGGGCAGTTGCGCGGCCAAGTGGGCCGCGCTGTCCACGGTCAAACCGTCCCTGACCGCGTGCAGCCAGCCCTTCAACACCCGCTGGGCGAAGTCCCGGTCCTCGGTGCCGATCGCGTCAGCCAGATCGCCCAGCCATCGGTTGGTGGTCTGGACAGTGTGCTCGATGCTCTGTACTCGTGTGTGCGGCATTGTTCCCTCCCTGTGCGTGCCCGCCGCCACAGAACCTTCAGGTCCGGGCAAGTACGTCGTCCAGCGGCTCATCACGCTGGAGCCGTCCGATGGAATCGGCCGGTAGCGAGGCCACCGAGCACACCCCAAGCCGCATCGGTGGCGTAGGCGGCCGGGCAACGGTGTCGGTGACCAGCACTCGATGGATCCCGGCACGATCGAGACGCTCCGCCGCTGCCTCCACGAACAAGCCGTGAGTCGCGGCCACGACGATCTCCGGCGCCGCGCCGTGGGCGGATCGAGCACGATCAGGCGCCACGTCCTGACCGAAGCAAGCGCCTGGAACCGCTCCGCCGTCACCCGGGGCCGGCTCGCTGCAGAGTCATCGCTGTCCACCACCCCGCTGGCAGCGGAGTATCAGACCGGCGTGTCAGTCGAGTGCGTAAACGCGATGAACGAACTCGGCAAGCTTGTTGTCGGGCAGTTCTTTCGCGAGATCGGCCTCGCTGATGATGCCGGCAAGGCGGTGACTTTCGATCACGGGCAGGCGCTTGACGTGGTTCTGCTCCATCTTGAACAGCGCCTCCTCGAGGCTGGCATCGGCGTCCACCCATACCAGCCCACGAGCCAGTTCCCCGGCGGTGGTCTGGTCGATGTCCCCGCCGTGGGCGCAGCACTGGACCACGATGTCCCGGTCAGTGACGATGCCCTTGAGCCGGTCATCGTCCCCGCAGATGGGCAGCGCGCCGACGCCGAGATCGCACATCATCTGCGAGGCGACGCGCAAACTCTCGTGTTCGCCGATGCACTGGACCCCCTCGTGCATCACGTCCCGGGCTTTCGCTCCGGTTTCGCCTATATCCATCGCTCGCCTCCCCAAGAGGGTACGAAGCGCTCTCATCTGCCCCTACCCGTGCTGGTCCCAGCATGGGCAGGCGTGCCGCCGGAAGATGTAAAAATCGTTCGACGAACTCTGGGGTGTCTCATGCGTTCACGTGCTCGACCCTCGCATCGGGCCCTGGGAACACCAGGGTGTCGTGCTCTGGGTCGAACCAGTGCACCATGTAAGGCGGCGAGCCGTCCGTGTGCTCCACCTCGGTGATGACGCCGACCCGGCGCGGATCACTTTCGTGACGGCCCTCGATGACCAGCTTGTCTCCAACGACAGCCTTCATCATGCACCTCCGTTGGTCCTCTCCCCTCAAGGGACGCTCTTCCCACATTCGGCATGCCGACTCCGGAGGCAGGACCCGAGCGTCGGCCGGCGGTCACACGTCAAGGGTGACCGTGCACATCCATTGGTCCCCGCGCTGCTCGAAAGCCAGCCGGTGCAGGGTGACCGCCTTGGGAACCGCCCCGGTCTGCGCCATCGTCCCGACCTCTGCCGTCGCCAGCAGCAGCCAGTCCTCCACCGGTGTGGCGCGGATGGGAACCTGACCGGTGGTGTCCATCCGGTAGATCACCTCATCGAGCGCGGCGACGAGCCGGTCCTCCGGGCGGCCCGGCACGAGGTGCACGCGCTGCTCGGCGCACGCGACCCCACCTGCCGTGTCCAGGAAGCTGCCGCTCATGGCGAGGACCGCCTCGGCGATGCACTCCATGACCGTCGGCGCCCAGGCCTGGATGCGGGTGTCGGCCGTGTGCGGCAGCGTACGATGCCCGCGGGTCATCTCTCACCCCTTGACCACGCCCAGCGGCACCAGCCTGGCCACCTTGCGGCACAATCCCGCGCACTCGGCGGCGGTCACCACCTCGTCGACGTCCTTGTACGCGGCCGGGGTCTCCTCGGCCAGGCCGCGCCAGGTGGAGCCGCGCACCGCGATGCCGCGGGCCTCCAGCCGATCGCGCAGTTCACGGCCGCTGATGGAGCGCGCCGCCCGGTGGCGGCTCTGGGTACGGCCCGCGCCGTGGCAGGTGGAATGGAACGCCTCGCCGCCGGGGACGCCGACCAGCACGTACGACGCCGTGCCCATGGTCCCGGGAATCAGCACCGGCTGCCCGACGGCCGCCAGGTCGGCGGGCAGATCTGGATGGCCGGGCGGCAGGGCGAGGGTGGCGCCCTTGCGGTGCACGCACAGCAGCCTGCCGTCGTGCTTCTCGATCTTGGCGAGATTGTGCGAGACGTCGTACACCAGCTCCAGTTCCGCGCCTGTGACCTCGGCGAACGCGCGCCTCACCGCCTGGCCGAGCAGCTGACGGTTGGCCCGGCCATAGTTGGCGGCAGCGGCCATCGCCCCCAGGTACGCCCGGCCCTGGGGCGAGCCGACCGGCGCGCAGGCGAGCTGCCGATCCGGAACCTCGATGCCATATCGGGGCATGGCCACCTCCATCGCGCGGACGTGGTCGGTGCAGATCTGGTGCCCGAGCCCGCGCGATCCGCAGTGGATCATCACGCACACCTGGCCGGCGCGCAGCCCGAAGGCGGCTGCCGCCTTCTCGTCGTAGACCTGGTCGACCGCCTGCACTTCCAGGAAGTGGTTGCCCGAGCCCAGGCTGCCCACCTGACCCTGGCCGCGTTCCATGGCCCGCGTGCTCACGTGAGAGGCATCGGCGTCGGCGACCGCTCCGCGGTCCTCGCAGCGCTCCAGATCGCGGGCGACGCCGTGGCCCTGCTCGACGGCGTAGCGGGCGCCGCCGTACAGGATGTTCTCGAGCCGGGCACGGCCGGGCGACTGCCAGACCGCGTCCCTGCTCGGGCCCCGCGGGATCGTGACGTCGAGGAGATCCATCAGCCGGTCGCGGCGCAGCCCTTCACTGTCCACGTCCGCGGCCAGCAGCCGCACCCCACAGGAGATGTCGAACCCGACCCCACCAGGCGAGACGACACCACCCGCTGCCACATCGGTGGCCGCCACGCCGCCGATCGGGAAGCCGTACCCCCAGTGGAGGTCGGGCATCCCGTACGAGGCGCCGACGATCTCTGGCAGGGTCGCCACGTTGATCACCTGCTGGAGCGCCTCGTCTTCAGGCAGCAGTGCGCGGGAGGTGAACACGATTCCGGGCACTCGCATGGCCCCATGCCTGTCGACGCGGAATCGATGGGAGGTTTCCTCGACGAGCTCCATCCGGGCTCCTCATGAGGGTCTGGAGACGAAACCGGTCAGACCCGCGGAGCGAGTGACTCCCTCGCCCGCCTCGCGGGCAATGTCCATCCTCCCTCCCGCCGGCTGATCCCCTCAGGGGCGAAAGACCTTTAACCCCGGCCCGTTCGGCCTGATCTGGTCGGCGCAGACGGCTCGGTGTGGGCCATACCGAGGCTGGGCGGCGCTTCTCGACGCAGACGCCCTGACGCCCCGCTCCTTCTCGAGCGAGCTGGGGCAGGACTTGTGGCCGGCCGTGGCACCACCGCGACGTGAGGGCCGTCAGGTGTTGCTGATGAGGCCGCCTGCCGTGCCTTGGCGAGCGGCTGCCCGACTCTAGACAGGCTAACGGTGTTAGCTTACGCTCTCGATATCAGCTAACACCGTTAGCCATTGCGAAGGGGGACGTCATGAGCGTTGAGGCCATGCGGGGCCGGGGATGGGGCGCGTGGGTGCGCTGGGCGGGGTGGGTGCTGCTCGCCGGATTCCTCGGAGCGTTCGCCGTGTTCGAGTCGGCGAAGTACGGGCTGACGACCACGGCGGCGGCGGTGGCGTTCTTCCTGCTGCCGGATCTGTCCGGCAAGGTCGCGGGCGGGCGGCGCTGGATCGTCGCGGTCGCGAACTCCGGCTGGATTCCGGTCGTGATCCTGGTCGGCTACTCCCTCTCACCGATCGCCTGGCCGCCGCTGTTCACCGCCGGGCTCGGCTGGGCGACGCGGCTCGTAGTCGGACGGGTGGTGCGGCGTGGTTGAGCGCCGCGAGCAGATCGTCGCGGCCGCGTTGGAGCTGCTGGAGGCCGACGGCCGCGAGGCGATGTCCATGCGGAGCATCGCCGAGCGCGTCGGCATCCGGGCGCCGTCGCTCTACAAGCACTTTCCCGACAAGGCGGCCGTCGAGCTGGAGCTGACCGTGATCGGGCTGACCGAGATGACCGAGGCGCTCGAGGCCGCCGAGCCCGGGCTGCTGCCCTGCGCACGCGCCTACCGGAGCTTCGCATTGGCGCGGCCGCACCTCTACCGGCTGACAACCACCAATCCGCTGCCGCGGCTGTTGCTGCCCGAAGGACTCGAGGACCGGGCCGCCGGTCCCATCCTGCGCGCCATGCACGGCCGCGCGGATCTGGCCCGCGCGGTGTGGGCGTTCGCGCACGGGATGGTGATGCTCGAACTCGACGGCCGGTTTCCGCCCGGAGCCGACCTGGAACCCGCCTGGACCGCGGGTTGCACGACCTTCCAATGAGACATCGGGGGAGGCAGCCGCGATCCACGCGTCACCGTTGAGGACTCCTGCTGTTCACCACCGACTCCGGCAGGAGGTAGCCGCCTTGCGGACTCAGTGTGGAAGCGGCTACGAAACATGTCAAGATGCAGGCGAATCGGTTCGATTGGGCGGTCGGCGCCCAGGAGGCCGGTGCGCTGGTGCGTCCTGGTCATGCCACGCCGCCACCGGATGAACGTTTCATCAGCTCGCCCGCCGTGACAGTGCGACCGCGCCCGGTCAGCTCTGATCGGCCCGCTTCGGCACGCGGCGGAAGAGAGCGAGCCCTTGACGGATCTTCTCGCGTCATGTTTGCTCCGCCACACCACCTCCTCAGCAGGCCGGTGTGGAAGGAGTCCCGGATTGGCCAAAGCGATGTTAACGCTAACAACGGTATCGGGAGCCGCCGCCGGCATGCCGAAGGGGACAGTACCCGACCGTGCCCACCGTGGGCCGGTTACGGCGACCACTCAGCACGATCCCAAGTCGCCGATCCATCAAAAGGAGGTCCTCGTGTCCACAACAAGTGGGCCGGAGCGCAACTGCGTTAGCGCGAACATTGCTACTCGATTCGACCCGCTTCCTGACCGCCGCGAGGGATTGAGCATGCGTACGTGGGGACGATGGTGCGCCGCCGCGCTGATGGCCGTGGCCTTGGTGGTGGCGGGTACGGCGATGGGGACGGGGGTAGCCAGCGCGGAGTCCAACGGCGGGGTGCGGGTCATGCCGCTGGGCGACTCGATCACCGAGGGCACGCAGGTGCCGGGCGGGTACCGGATCGGGTTATGGCAGCGCCTGGCCGCCGGCCGCTACACGGTCGACTTCGTCGGGTCGCAGTTCAACGGGCCGGGCAGCCTGGGCGATCACGATCATGAGGGCCATCCCGGGTGGCGGATCGACCAGATCGACGCGAACATCACCGGCTGGCTGCGTACGTACACACCGCGCACGGTGCTGCTGCACATCGGTACCAACGATGTCCTGCAGAACTACAACGTGGCCGGTGCCCCGCAGCGGCTGTCCACGCTGATCGACCACATCACCACAGCCGTGCCCGACGCGGACGTCTTCGTCGCCACCATCATCCCGCTGTCCAACTCCGGCCAGGAGTCGGCCGCCCGCACCTTCAATGCGGCGATCCCCGGCATCGTCCAGAGCAAGGTGAACAGCGGCAAACGTGTCCACCTGGTCGACATGCACAGCAAGTTGACCACCTCCGACCTGATCGACGGCATCCACCCCACCGCCGGTGGTTACGACAAGATGGCCGCCGCCTGGTACGGCGCGCTTCAATCGGTATCGGGCAGCATCGGCCAGCCGGGGAGCGGCACCCCTGGTGCGGGCGCGATCAAGGGTGTGGGGTCGGGCAGGTGTCTTGATGTCTCCGGCGCCTCGCAGGCGAACGGCGCGCAGGCGCAGATCTGGGACTGCAACGGCCAGGCCAACCAGCAGTGGACGCCGACCGCGAGCGGTGAGCTGCGGGTCTACGGCGGCAAGTGTCTGGACGTTTACGGCGCCGGCACCGCCGACGGCGCCAACGTCATCATCTGGGACTGCAACGGCCAGGCCAACCAGCAGTGGCGCTTCAACTCCGACGGCACCATCACCGCCGTGGGCGCGAACAAGTGCCTGGACGTGCCGAACTACTCCACCGCCAACGGCGTGAAACTCCAGATCTGGTCCTGCGGCGGCGCCGCCAACCAGCGCTGGACCCGCTCTTGACGCATGACATCCCGGTGGATCGCCCGGAGATCTCCCCCGACACCCCGGTAGGTAGAGGAATCAGATGCGCAGAATCCTTGGCTTAGCAGTGGCGGCGGTACTCGCGGCCGGCTCCGTCGTCGCGATCGGCAGTGAGACGTCGCCGGCCGCCGCGCTGGACAACGGCCTGGCCCGTACGCCCCAGATGGGCTGGAACGACTGGAACAGCTTCGGCTGCAACGTCAACGACTCCCTGATCCGTCAGACGGCTGACGCCATGGTCTCCAGCGGCATGGCGGCGGCAGGCTACACCTACGTCAACATCGACGACTGCTGGTCCACCAAGAACCGCAACTCCAACGGTGACCTGGTGCCGGATCCGCAGAAGTTCCCCAACGGCATCAAGGCCGTGGCCGACTACATCCACTCCAAGGGGCTCAAGCTCGGCATCTACTCCTCGGCCGGAACCACGACGTGCGCGGGGTACCCGGCCAGCCTGGGCAACGAGCGACGGGACGCGGCCCTGTGGGCGTCCTGGGGGATCGACTACCTGAAGTACGACAACTGCGGTGATCACCGGGGCCAGAACGGGCAGCAGCGGTACACGGCCATGCGGGACGCGCTGGCCGCCACCGGGCGTCCGATCGTGTACAGCCTGTGCAACTGGGGCCAGGAGAGCGTGTGGACCTGGGGGATGCCGGTAGGCAACTCCTGGCGCAACACCGGCGACATCGCGGCCAACTGGAACTCGATCATGGGCATCCTGGACCAGCAGGTCGGGCTCGACGCGTACGCGGGCCCCGGCGGGTGGAACGACCCGGACATGCTGGAGGTGGGCGTCGGCGGGGTGACGGGGACCGAGGGCCGCGCGCACTTCAGCCTGTGGTCGCTGCTGAACTCGCCGCTCATCGCCGGAAACGACATCCGTACGATGAGCGCCGACACGCGTACGATCCTCACCAACACCGAGGTCATCGCGGTCAACCAGGACTGGGGCGGCAGACAGGGCCACAAGATCAGCGACAACGGCAACCTGGAAGTCTGGCGCAAGCCGATGTCGAACGGCTCGGTCGCGGTCGTTCTGCTCAACCGGGGCACCTCGACCTCGACGGTCTCCACCACCGCCGCCGCCCTGGGGCTGGGGTCCGCGTCCTCCTACTCGGTGCGCGACCTGTGGGCGCACACGACGTCCTCCTCGTCCGGGACGATCAGCGCGTCGGTCCCCGGACACGGGGCGTCCATGTACGTCGTGACCGGCGGGGGCATCGTCACGCCTCCGCCCACGGGTGCGATCAAGGGCGTGGGGTCGGGCAGGTGTCTTGATGTCTCGCAGGCGAACGGCGCGCAGGCGCAGATCTGGGACTGCAACGGCCAGGCCGGCCAGCAGTGGACGGCGACCGCGAGCGGTGAGCTGCGAGTCTACGGAGGTAAGTGTCTGGATGTGTACAACCGGGGCACCGCCGATGGCACCAACGTCATCATCTGGGACTGCAACGGCCAGACCAACCAGCAGTGGCGCGTCAACTCCGACGGCACCATCACCGCCGTCGGGGCGAACAAGTGTCTTGACGTGCCGAACAACGCCACCGCCAACGGCACCAAGCTGACCATCTGGTCGTGCAACGGCGGCGCCAACCAACGCTGGACCCGCGCCTGAGCCTGGCGAACGCGCCCAGGCCACAACGCACGATCTGTCCCCCACGTCAACCGGCGGAGCACCGTCCACTCCGTCGACCGACGGCCCTGCGCAGCGACCTGCCGCACCACCGGCCTGTGGTCCGGCGGCTACCAGGGCGAGGGTCACGGTGATGGCTGTGGCCTGTGCGCGACGACGCCATGAACGGTCGCGTTGGGTGCACCGCTGTGGCGGTGCGCCCAACGCGTCTTGTCCACCCGGAAGCCCAGCGCCACCATGACCGGCGCGTGGCGAGGGGCGGAGAGGACCGCGGTCGATCGTGCGTGATCAGGAATCGCTCTCTTGGCCGCCGTAAGCACTCAGCAGTCGGTCGTACTCCGCCCGGGTGAGGGGGAGTACCGAGCCGTGCTTGGCTCCAGGGGGCAGTTGGTAGCTCGTCGAGGGCCTCCATTTTCCGGAGTCGAGATCGGTGGTCTCGAACGGGACGTAGTTGCGCCTCCCGAATTCGTCGATGAACATGTACCACCTCTCTTCGGTGTTCGACTTGAACACGGCCGGGCCTTCGCCACGGTCGATCTCCCCGTCGCCGATGCGGTCGGCCACGAAGTCATAAGTGGTGGAGGTCAGTTCTCGGGACTTCTCGGCGGTGATGAGCTTGGCGCTGGGCGCGGAAGGCGTCTGGTCCCGCTCGTCCTTGGTGTAACGGTAGTAGACGTCGTCGTGCTTGATCACGGCCGAGTCGATGACCGCATGCCCTGGATCGTGCCAGATCTTGGGTTCGCTGAACTTGCGGAAGTCGGTGGTGGTGGCGTACAGCATCCGGTTGTAGGTCGTTCCGGTGTGGTCCGGGTCGTCCTGGGCGTAGAGCTTCGAGGCCCAGAAGACGACGTACGTGCCGAGTTCTTCGGCGTAGCACGCCTTCGGTGCCCAGGTGTTGCCCGCGGTGTCGCCGGACACCTTGACGAGGCGCTGACCGGTCCAGTTGACCAGGTCCGTGGAATCCCAGACCACGATCGACTTGCTGCCGGTGCGCTCGGCTCTGTCCCAAGTGAGCGGTACCGGGTCCTCGTCGCCGCCGGACGTCAGCAGATCCGTGGCGATCAGGTGGAACCTGTCGCCCTCGGGGGAACGGATCAGGAAAGGGTCGCGCACTCCCTTGGTGCCGAGGGTGGAGGACAGGATCGGCTTTCCGGCGTTCAACTCCCGGTAGTGCAACGGATCGTTGCCGAGGCTGAGCGCCATCCGGATCCGTTCGTCGTCGGCGGCGGGGCTGCCGACGAAGTAGACGAGCAGATAGCCGGCGTAGACCGGTTTCGGCTGATGCACAAATGCTCCTGAGCAGAGGGAAAGGACGGGTGCGCGGGGAAAGTCGCCACCACGAAGTGCGGCATATGGCCGCTCCGCGAAAACGCATCCCGGCCGCTCCAGCACCGCCACCGAGGACGACGGCGCCCACGCTACCCGCCGCTCCTCGCTCCAGGTCGCCGCCGCACAAGTCGTCGACGGCAGACTGTACTGCGACCGCGACGAGCCCGTCCGGCTCGATCTGCCCCCCATGGCCTGAAGCGTGTTGGAGAAGGCTGTGATCAGAGGTGGTCAGCGACCATGGACTCTCACCTCCTTGACCTCGGCCGGAGCCTCTGGGAACACGAGTTTCACCGCGTGCAGAGCGCGGCCTCGCAGGTCGAACGACATCCGCCGCTCGGTGGTGCCGGCGGCCACCTCCTCGGCGGCCTGTCCGCCGGAGACCTCCAGCCGGTACGGCACGGCGTCCGGCTCGCCGAGGAGCACCGTGACGGTGTCCACTCGCCACAGGCCCTCGAGGTCGACGCGGATCCAGGCGCCCGGTCGGTTCGTGGCGCTGATCCAGCCCTCGCCGGTGGAGTAGTCGGTGATCAGGTGCGCCGGACGGTCGGCCAGTGAGCCGCTGCTGAAGACGGGCCGTTTGGCCGACAGCAGGCGCGGGGCGTCGGAGGAGGGCACGAACGAGCGCGAGGGCGGGCCGGGGGCCAGGCGGCGAGGCCGGCCACGCCACTGTTCCCCGCCGACGGCCTCGATGGTCAGCTCCGCCGGGGCCAGCCCGTCCGCGCCGGCCCGCAGCGTGTTGGGGCCGGCGAAGTAGGAGCGGAACTCGATCGCGCCGATCCCGTCGAGCAGGCCGCGGTTTTCGGGGGACAGCGTGATCGAGGTTCCGGTGGGGAAGACGCCGCCGCCCTCCACGACCTCGATGCGCACGGGGCGTTCGTCGGCGACGACGTGGCCTGACGCGTCGAGGAGTTCCACCATGATCTGGGTGTCGTCGGTGCCGTCGGTGGCGATCGTCATGCGGTCCGCGCTCAGCCGCAGGGCGGTCGCGGTGCCGGGGAGCGGCCACGGGGGCGGTTCGACGCCCCGAAGCTCGCGACGGTACCAGTACCAGGACCGCAGCGGGAGGCGGAAGTAGTCGATGAAGCCCATGCGGGACATGTCGGCCACGATGCTGCCGTGATGCATGCCGCACCAGAGCACGATGCCCGACCGCCAGGGGTGCGGGGTCTCGACGCCGTGGGCGTACCGCGGGCCGTAGGCGCCGGGGCGATCCTCGATGAGGCTGCCGTACTCGGAGACCAGATTGGGCCACGGTGGCTTGTGGTAGAGCGATGCCCCGTCGCCGTTGTAGCCGGCCACATCCCCGAGTTCGTCGAAGCCACGGCGCTGGGCGCCGCCCACCGCGGCCGGCCGGGTGGGGTCGAGCTCGTGCACCAGGTCGACCAGGCGACGGGTCAGGTCCTTGGCCTGCGGGATCACCTCGTCGTCGCTGAAGAACACCTCGTTGCCGGTGCTCCACGCGATGATGCTGGGGTGATTGCGGTTGACGCGGATCATCTCCGCCATCGCGCGAAGACAGCTGTCCTCGAACTCCGCGCGGTCGGCCTCGTGCGGTGGGTAGGCGCTGGCGGTCCAGAACCCTTCGGCGCTCTCCCCGCCGATGCCCCAGAAGCACAGCTCCGACCAGAACAGCACGCCCTGGCGGTCGCACTCGGCGGCGAACTGCTCGTGGTGGGGGTAGTGCGAGCCGCGGATGAAGTTCATGCCGCTCTCGCGGATGAGCGCCACATCGCGGCGGATGCCGCTGTGGGTCGCCGCGTCGCACCACCCGGCACGGTCCTGGTGCACGTTGGCGCCGTGGATCGGCAGGTGCTCGCCGTTCAGGAAGAAGCCCTTGTCAGTGGTGAACTCGGCGGTGCGCACCCCGAAGGTGGTGACGGCCTCGTCCAGGCAGCGCTCATCCTGGGTCAGGCGCTGCTCCAGCGTGTAGAGGTGCGGCGTGTCGGGATGCCACAGTCGCGCCTGACGCAGGGTGAACTCCTGGCGGCACGTGCTCGTGGCTCCGGCCGGCACCGACACGCTCTGGCGTAACCGCAGGACCGGCTCTCCGGCCAGGTGGATCTCGGCGGTCAGGTCGCCCTCGAAGTCCGCGTCGCCGTCGTTGACCAGCTCGGTGGCCACGTCGATGACGGCGTCGCCGTCCAGCAGCTGTCGGGTGGTGACGAACGTGCCGTACCAGGCGATGCGGGTGCGCTCGGCCACGATCAGCGCGACGTCGCGGTAGATGCCGCCGTTGAACGTGTGCTCTCCGGCGCGGGGCGCCAGCCGCGGATTCCATTCGTTGCTGACCCGTACGGCGAGCTGGTTGGCCCCGGCGCGTACGGCGGTGGAGATGTCGATCGCGAAGGCCGTGTAGCCGCCGAGGTGCCGGCCCACCTGACTCCCGTTGACGTACACCTCGGCGTCCTGGAACACGCCCTGGAACTCCAGCGCGAGATACTTGCCGAGATCCTCGGGGCGTATGTCGAGGACCCGCCGGTAGACGCCGCGGCCGACGTAGAAGCCGGTCTCCATGAAGTACGGGATGCCGAAGGAGTGCGGCAGGCCGACGTCGTAGAGGTCTCCGTCGTCGAAGTCCTCGGCGACCGCGCCGGCGGGGTCGCCGTAGGCGAACTTCCACGCCCGGTTGATGAGCTCCCGACGACGGGTCATGACGCGTCCGTCCCGGTCTTGACGGCGGTCAGGCGCACGTGCGGGAAAACCCGATGCACGCGACGGACTGTGCTGCAGGGCAAGGGCACGATGAACAGCTCTCCGAGGGGGAATCATGGTGACCGTGAACGTTCACGGCCACCGTGCGAAACCTCACCGTAAAGAGCGAGTGCCCATGTGTCAATGAGCGTGCGTCAAGCGGATTCGCGCCACAGCATGCGTGGGCGCACCGTACGCCGCATGGACGGCAGCTCGCCGAAGTCGGCGGCGGCGAGCGCGTCGGCGATGTCCAGTGCGTTGCTCACCAGCGCGTGGCGATCGATGGACATCGTCGTCAACGTCGGATGCACGGCCTCGCCCAGGGTGAGACCGTCGATGCCGCAGATCCGCACCTGGCCGGGGACGTCGATGCCGAGGGCGTGCGAGGCCTGCACCGCGCCGATCGCCATGAGGTCGTTGAAGACCAGCACCGCGTCCATCTCCGGATGAGCGCCGACGAGTTCGGCGAACGCCCGGCCGCCACCGGCCATCGATTCCTCGCCGATGACGATCATGTCCGCCGATTCGGCCCCGGCGAACTCCTCGAAGTACCCGCGCCGCGGGGAAGGCGCGTAGGTGGGGGAGAAGCGCAGGGAGTAGGCGGAATCGATCATGCCGATGCGCCGCGCGCCCTTGCCGCGCAGGGCCTCGATCGCTTCCCGCACGCCTTCGCGGATGTCGACCTCGACGGAGTGCATGCCGGGCAGGCTGCCGGTCCGCTCCAGCATCACGAGCGGGATGCCGCGGCTGGTCTTGACGAGATCGTCGTCGTCCTGGCCGAAGTGCCCGACGAACAGGTCCACCTGGCCTGACAGCATGTCGAGCGCGCTCGCCTCGTCCTCCGTCTCCGTCGAGGCCATCACCACGTGCCAGCCGCGCTCGGCCGCGGTGTTGAGCAGGTCGCCGGCGATCTCGGTGAAGTACGGGTTGCGGAAGGAGGCCACCAGATACCCCATCGCGCGGGTCTTCTTCCGCACGACCAGGTTGCGGGCGAACCGGCTCGGCCGGTATCCGAGCCGCTGGCAGGCTTCAAGCACGCGCTGCTTGGTCTGTTCGTTGATCTCCCCCATGTCGTTGATGGCCCGGGTCACGGTCTGCCGGGAGACCCCGGCGGCCTGGGCCACGTCGTTGATCGTCACGCGTTTCGCCATCGCCGTCCTAGGTTTGTTGCCTGGATTGATCGTACTGACGGAACAGGGCCACAGGCCGTCGTCGCTCGTGACAACCTGCGGAATCTGCCCGAATGCCGACTATTGACAGCCAAACCACCGATGTTTAGGTTGTGTTTCACGCCAGTGTCGTGAACGTTCACGGTACCTGCCTCGTGAACCTTCACGGCACCGGCCCCGCCCCTGCAACCTGTGCCACGGCAGCCCCAGCGCTCCCCCCACCCGAAGGGGTGGTTCACCAGGTAGCGGGCGAGCGTGCGGATCCCATCCATCATCTTTCATGGGCCGGTGGAACATTGTCCTTCAGCGAAGCAGACCGTAACGTCTCATCCTTCGAGCCAGGCGCAGGCCGACTGAAGCCCCGCGCCAGCTCGGCCAGCAGTGCCCGCTCCATGCCCCTGGACGGTTATTGGACATTTCACCTGGCTCCCCGCCTTCGGGAAATGAGCGACGGCTTCGAGAGTCCTGACTTCGACGATTCCGCCTGGGCCGCGCTGCGGGTGCCCGGGTCGTGGCAGATGGAAGGCCTCCGCGGTCCCGACGGCACCCTGCTGGAGCGCGGGCAGGCGCAATGGGGAAGCCCCGCGTACACCAATGTGATCTACCCGTTCCCGATCGACCCGCCGCACCCGCCGGATGCCAACCCGACGGGGGAGTACCGCCGGACCTTCGAGGTGGACACGCTTGGAGTCGCCAGCTGGGTGTTGCGGTTCGAAGGCGTGGATTCGCACTTCACGGTGTGGCTCAACGGGGTAGAGCTCGGCTGGGGCACCGGCAGCAGGCTGCCGACCGAGTTCGACGTGACGCACGCCCTGCGGGAGGGGCCGAACGTCCTGGCCGTCCGGGTGCACCAGTGGTCGGCGGCGAGTTACCTGGAAGACCAGGACATGTGGTGGATCTCGGGGATCTTCCGCTCGGTCTCCCTCCTGGAACGTCCAGTGGGTGCGATCGGCGACCACTTCGTCCAAGCCGACTTCGATCACGAGGCAGGGGAAGGCATCCTCCGCGTCGAGAGCGACGTCCCGGCCGTCGTCGACATCCCGGAGCTGGGCATCACCGGCCTGCCGGCGGGCGAGAGCCTCCGCATACCCGGCGTCGGCCCATGGAGCGCCGAGACCCCGAGGTTGTACGCCGGGGTGCTCAGAAGCGAGGGGGAGTCCATCGAGCTCCGGATCGGATTCCGGACCGTTCGGGTCGTGGACGGGCTCATCACCGTCAACGGGTCACCGGTGCGCTTCCGCGGCGTCAACCGGCACGAGTGGCATCCGGAGACGGGCCGCACGCTCGACCCGGAGACGATGCTGGCCGATGTCCTGCTGATGAAGCAGCACAACATCAACGCGGTGCGGACCAGCCACTACCCGCCGGACAGCCGCTTCCTCGACCTGTGTGACGAGTACGGCCTGTGGGTCATCGATGAATGCGATCTCGAGACCCATGGCTTCGTCCAGGTCGGCTGGGAGCGCAACCCTTCCGCGGACCCACGTTGGCTATCTGCCTACCTGGACCGGGTCGAGCGCATGGTCGAGCGCGACAAGAATCACCCTTCCGTGATCATGTGGTCGATGGGTAACGAGTGCGGCGTCGGCGACAACCTGCGGGCGATGGCCGAATGGGCCCGCCTCCGCGACAGCACCCGGCTGATTCACTACGAGGGCGACTACGACAGCTCTTACGCCGACGTCTACAGCCGGATGTACGTGGACATCGGCGAACTGGAGCTCATCGGCAAGGGCGCCGACGAGCGCACGGTTGATGCCCAAGCGGACGCCCATCGTCGCGCGCTTCCGGTCATCCTCTGCGAGTACGCCCACGCCATGGGCAACGGCCCGGGCGGCCTGGCGGAGTACGAGGAGCTGTTCGACCGGTACCCGCGGCTGCACGGTGGATTCGTCTGGGAGTGGATCGACCACGGCATTCTGCAGCGCGCGGCAGAGGGTCCCAACGCCGGGCAGCTGTTCTACGCCTACGGCGGGGATTTCGGGGAGGTCGTGAACGACCGCAACTTCATCGCCGACGGCCTCGTCTTCCCGGATCGAACTCCGTCTCCCGGGCTGCTGGAGTACAAGGCGGCGATCGCGCCGGTCGTCCTGTCCATCGACGACGACAGCACGCTGACCGTCCGGAGCAGGTTCGATCACATCGACACCTCCGGGCTGGACTTCCGATGGCTCCTCGAAGAGGATGGCGCCGAGCTGGGCCACGGCATCGTCGAAGTCCCACCGGTTGCTCCGCGCGGCACGACCCGGGTCCGGCTCGACGACACCATCGCCGAGCTGGCCGGCGACGCCTCGGGCGAGGTCGTCCTCACCGTTCGCGCGTCGCGGGCCAAGGAGCGTGACGGCGTGCCCGCCGGCCACGAGATCGCCTTCGCCCAGCGGATCCTGGCCGAAGCCCGGCGGCAGGAGCACGGCTTCACCGTGGGCCTTCCGATCGAGGTGTCCCACCATGGGTACCGCCTGGGCACCGCCGAATTCGACGCCGACGGGCGACTTGTCATGCTCGGCGAGCTGCCCGTGCTCGGCCCTCGGCTGGATCTCTGGCGTGCGCCCACCGACAATGACCGGGCCTGGCTGGGGCAGGCGAAAGCCTGGCGTGATCTCGGCCTGGACCGGCTCGAACACCGTACCGCCCGGGTGCAGCCAGGGGATGGCGAACTTGTCGTCGAGACGGTGAGCATGGCCGCTGGACGGGAGGCCGGGATGCGGACCCAGATGATCTGGTCCGCGAGTCCCGAGGGCGACCTCCAGCTGCGCCTCCACCTGAGCCCGGTCGGCCGGTTCGACACCGATCTGGCCGCGCTCATGCACGACTCCAGCCGTGTGAAGCGAGGCACCGTACCTCGCCTGGGCCTACGCCTCGGGCTCCCCGGCGGTGACGGAACTCTCGAATGGTACGGACTCGGCCCGGGGGAGAACTATCGCGACAGCCGGCTGGCGGCCCGGCTCGGCCGTCACCGGGCCAAGGTGGCAGAACTGCAGACCCCCTACGTCTTTCCCCAGGAGAACGGCAACCGCGGCGCCGTCCGATCCGCGGAGATCTCCTGGCAGACCGGCGAGCGATTGCGTATCACCGCACCCTCCGGCATTGACGTGACATTGCGACCCTGGACCAGCGAGGCACTGGACGCGGCGCGGCACCCCACCGACCTGGTCCCGGACGGCAGGCTCTGGCTCAACCTCGACATCGCCCACTACGGGCTCGGCTCGGCCTCCTGCGGCCCCGACGCATGGCCGGCCCACCGGTTGTACCCCCACACCTGCTCACTCCTGGTCCGCCTCGCCCAGGTGCGGTGACGCGGCTATGAAGTGGAGTGCCGCCAGGCGGAGTTTCCGGCGCTATTGGCAGCTCTACCTGCTGATCGTCGTGCCGCTGGCCTACTTCGTGATCTTCAAGTACATCCCGATGACGAACGCGGTCATCGCGTTCAAGGACTACAGCGTCGTCGACGGGATCTGGGGCAGCGAGTGGGTCGGTCTCAAGCACTTCTCGGCATTCTTCGCCAACCCCGTCTTCTGGAAGCTGGTCGAGAACACCTTCCTGCTGTCGGTGTACTTCCTCCTGGCCGGCTTCCCCATCCCGATCATCCTGGCCCTCGCGCTGAACGAGGTCCGGCTGCGTGCCTTCAAACGCACGGTCCAGCTGGTCACCTACGCGCCCTACTTCATCTCCACCGTGGTCGTCGTCTCCATGGTGATTCTGATCCTGTCGCCACGGATCGGGCTCATGGACAGAGCCTTCGGCTTCTTCGGCGTGGACGCGCCCGACCTCCTGGGTGACGCGGACTACTTCCGCCACATCTACGTGTGGAGCGATATCTGGCAGACGGCGGGCTATTCGGCCGTCGTCTACATGGCCGCGCTGTCGGGCATCGACCCCAGCCTGTACGAGGCGGCCCGAGTCGACGGAGCGACGCGCCTGCAGAAGATCGTCCATGTCGACATCCCGGGCATCATGCCGACGGCGATCATCATCCTGATCCTGGGCGTGGGCAACATCATGGCGGTCGGGTTCGAGAAGGCGTTCCTCCTGCAGAACCCGCTCAACCTCGGCAACTCAGAGATCATCGCCACTTATGTCTACAAGGTCGGCCTGCTGAACGCCGACTTCAGCCAGGCCACCGCGGTGGGCCTGTTCAACTCGATGATCAACCTGCTGCTGCTCATCGGGGTCAACTTCATCGCCAAGCGTGTTTCCGGGAGTGGTCTGTGGTGACCGGCACAATGACGCGGACCGCGGAGAAGAGGCGCCTGCGCCCCGGCCGGGTCAGGGACTCCGGTGTCGACCGGCTCTTCATGGCGTGCGTCTACCTGTTGCTCATCACGTTCCTCGCGGTCGTCCTCCTGCCGTTGATGTACATCGTGGCGAGCTCCTTCAGCAGCCCGAACGCCGTCTCGTCCGGCCGGGTGTGGCTGTGGCCGGTCGATTTCTCGATCCGGGGCTACGAGGTGGCGCTGGGCAATCCGCAGATCGTGACGGGGTTCGCCAACTCGCTCTTCTACACCGTCGTGGGCACGCTCGTCAGCGTCGTGCTCACGATCGCCATCGCCTATCCGCTCTCCCGCAAGGATTTCTACGGCCGCAACGTCATCACCGCGTTCATCGTCTTCACGATGATCTTCGCGGGCGGGCTCATCCCCACCTACCTCGTCGTACAGAAACTCGGCCTGCTCGACACCCGCTTGGCGCTGATCGTGCCGGGGGCGATCGGCGTCTGGCAGGTCATCATCGCCCGCGCCTACCTGCGCAACAGCATCCCCGACTCGCTCTACGAGGCCGCCGAGATCGACGGTGCGAGCAGCCTGCGCGTGCTCTGGTCGGTGGTGCTGCCGCTGGCCAAGCCCATGATCGCGGTAGTCGCCCTGATGTACGCGATCGGGCAGTGGAACGCGTACTTCGACGCGCTGCTCTACCTCAAGAGCGACGAGCTGTACCCGCTCCAGCTCGTACTCCGCAACCTGATCATCCTCAACACCCAGGCCGGCGGCCAGATGGACGCCGCCATCATGATGCAGCGGCAGCAGCTCGCCGACCTGCTCAAATACTCCCTGATCGTCATCTCCACGGTTCCCGTGCTGCTGATCTACCCGTTCGTCGCCCGCTACTTCACCAAGGGAATCATGATCGGCGCGATCAAGGGCTAGCCCGGCGGCCGTCCTTCACCCCCCGAAAGGCATGACCCATGTCCACCCTGCCCAGAAAGCAAGCGGCCCTGCTGGCCGCACTGTCGCTGGCCGCCCTGCCCGTTGCCGCCTGCTCGTCGTCCGGCGAGAAGTCCGCAGGCTCGGCAAGCCAGGGAGGAATGACCGAGCTCACGGTCTTCATCCCGCAAGGCGCCGACCAGAATCTCCAGACCAACGCCTACACCAAGCTGCTCAGCGGCAAATTCAAGATCAATTTCAAGTTCCAGACGACGACCTACGATGCCGCCCCTGCGGCGGAGAAGCGGCAGATCTCGCTGGCCAGCGGCGACTACCCCGACCTCTACCTGCTTGTCCCGTGGGTGGATCAGTTCGCCCAGCCCGAGTTGCTCAAGCTCTCCAAGCAGGGCGTGATCCTGCCGCTCAACGACCTGATCGCCAAGTACGCGCCCAACATCCAGAAGGCGCTGGAGACGACCCCCGCCTACAAGACGATGGCCACCGCGCCCGACGGCAAGATCTACGGCCTGCCGGAGTGGAACGACTGCTTCCACTGCTCCTACCAGGCCAAACTCTGGCTCAACACGGCCTGGCTGAAAAAACTCGGACTGTCCATGCCGAAGACGACCGAGGAGATGCGCACCGTCCTGCGGGCCTTCAAGACCAAGGACCCCAACGGCAACGGCAAGGCCGACGAGATCCCGCTCACGGCCGCCACCGGCGATCCGCTCCTGACCTACTTCATGAACGCCTTCATCTACGACCCGCGCGGGGCCGGCGTCGCCGCCTCGACGCTCGCGTTGAACAACGGCAAGGTCCAGCTCCAGGCCGCGCAGGCCAAATGGCGTGAGGGACTGCGCTACATCGCCTCCCTCTACAAGGAGGGACTCATCGACCCGGGTGCCTTCACTCAGAACGGGGACGCGCTGAAGGCCAAGGGGGACAACGCCGACGCAGTGATCGTCGGGGCCGGGACCATGCTCCACCCGGCGCTCATGGTCACCCTGGACCAGAAGGACGGACGGGACAAGGACTACGACGCGGTGCCCCCGCTGACCGGCCCCGAAGGAGTCGGCTACACGTCCTACAGCTCGCCCAGCCTTCCGGGCGCCACGTTCGTCCTGACGAACAAGGCCACCGAGCAGGACCAGATCGCCGCCATCAAGATGCTCGACTACATCTTCACCGACGAGGGGCAAGTGCAAGGCCAGTTCGGCCAGGAGGGCGTCGGCTGGAAGAAGCCGGATAGCGGCGACGTGGCCCTCGACAAGAATCTGAAGCCCCTGTACAAAGTGATCCCCGGCAAGCCGGGTGCGGCGCCCACCAACGCCTCATGGGGAGCGCTCACGCAGTACAACAGCACCAGGGCGTTCCGCGACGCCCAGGTCCAGCCGACCGACACCGACAAACCGGAAGGCTACGAGCGAAGGCTTTTCGACGCCACCAAGCTGTATGAGGGCAAGGTGCCGAAGGACCAGATCTTCCCGTCCTGGAACCTGTGGCTCGGTACCGACGTCACCGCCGAGGCCGCGACGCTGCAGACCAACATCCAGAACTACGTGGGCCAGTCCAACCTGGAGTTCGTGACCGGCAAGAAGAACATCGACAGCGACCAGGACTGGACCGCTTACCTGGACGGTCTCAACGGCCTCGGCCTGCAGCGATACCTGCAGATCCAGCAGCAGGCTTACGACGCTCAGTGAGAAACGACATGGACCAACGACACCACATCCGGCTGGCCGCTCCCGCCGCCGCGTTCCACGACGCCTTCCTCCTGGGGAACGGCAGTCTGGGCGCGACGGTGTACGGGCGGGCCGGGGTCGAGCGCGTCGACCTCAACCTCGACACCGTCTGGTCGGGCGGTCCCGGGAGCCCGGAGAGCGGCCCTCCGGCCGGCGAGCTGCTTCCCGAGCTGCGGCAGGCGATCCGCGAGCGCGACCACCTGCGCGCCGACCAGCTCGCCCGTTCCCTGCAGGGGCCCGGCTACACCCAGTCCTACCAGCCACTCGGGTGGCTGGAATGGAGCTACGCCGCGGACCGTCCCCTTGACGGCTACCTCCGCGAGCTCGACCTGGCCGAGGCGGTCACGACCACGACCTACGGGCCGGTGCGGGTGGAGAGCTTCGTCTCGGCACCCGACGGAGTCCTCGTGATGTCGGCCACGGGTGGGGACGAGGTCGCCGCGCCCGCCTTCCGCTCGGAGCACCCGACCATGGAGATCGAGCAGCGGGAGGAGGAAGGCGTCCACTGGCTCGTGGCCACCGGGCGCGCGCCGGCACACGTGCTGCCGAACTACGTCGATGCGGAGCCGGCCGTCGTCTACGCGACCGAGGAGGGGATGGGGTTCGCCGTGGCCGTGGCGGTGCACCGGACCGGCCTCGGAGAGGTGCGGCTCATCGCCGCCGCGGCGAGCGGTTTCCGCGGCTACGATCAGCGGCCCAGTACCGATCGCCGGTCGATAGCCGCCGAGGCCGAGCAGCGGGTCGCGCGAGCCCTGTCCACCGAGACGTCGAAGCTGCGCGCGCGACATCGCGAGGACTACCGCGGCTACTTCGACCGGGCCGATCTGGACCTCTCGGGATCCGGGCCCGAGGCAGCCGGGGCCGAGCTCTTCTTCCACCTCGGCCGGTACCTGCTGATCTCGAGCTCACGCCCAGGTACCCAGGCGGCCAACCTCCAAGGCATCTGGAACGTCGACGTCCGTCCCGGCTGGAGCTGCAACTACACCACCAACATCAACCTCCAGATGAACTACTGGGCGGCGGAGTCCACCGGGCTCCCCGAACTGCACGAGCCGCTGTTCCGGCTGACGCGCGAGCTCGCCCGGAGCGGAGAGCAGACGGCTCGCCGGTACTACGCGGCCCGCGGCTCGGTCGTGCATCACAACACCGACCTCTGGCGGTTCTCCACGCCGGTGTCCGGCGATCCCCAGTGGGCCAACTGGCCGTCGGGGCTCCTGTGGCTGTCGGCTCACCTCTGGGACCACCTCGACTACGGGGCGGACGACGAGTTCGCCGCGGAGACCGCTCTGCCGGTTTTCCGGGCGGCGGCGCGATTCGCGCTGGACATGCTGGTTCCGGACGGGCGAGGCGAGCTCGTGATGAGCCCCTCCACCTCGCCCGAGCACCACTTCCTCGTCGGCGCCTCGGCTCACGCGGCCGTGTCCGAGGGAACGGCGATGGACCAGGAACTGGTCCGCGAGGTGCTGGCGCGATACGTGAGCCTGGCCCTGCGCCACTCCTCTGAGGAGGAAGACCAGGTAGAACGGGCCCGGACCGCGCTGGCCGACCTGCGCGCTGTGGCGGTCGGATCGGGTGGCGAGCTGCTCGAGTGGTACGACGAGCGCCCACCGCGCGAGCCGGGCCACCGCCACCTGTCCCACCTGTACGGCCTGTATCCAGGCACCCGCATCACCGAAGCGGCCACACCGGACCACTTCGCGGCCGCTCGCCGGGCGCTGCGGCACCGCCTGGAACACGGCAGCGGCTACACCGGATGGAGCCAGGCGTGGACCCTCTGCCTGGCCGCCCGCCTGCGTGACGCGGAGCTCGCCGAGCGGGCGATCTCGGTCCTGCTCAACGAGCTGAGCTCGGAATCCCTGCTCGATCTGCACCCGCATGGCGACTGGCCCGGCGGCAACATCTTCCAGATCGACGGCAACCTGGGCGGTGCCGCCGGGATGACCGAGCTGCTCGTGCAGAGCCATGAGGGAGCGATCAGCCTGCTGAAGGCGCTGCCGCCGAGCTGGCACACCGGATCGGCACGAGGCATCCGCTGCCGCGGCGGACATCAGGTCGAGCTCGCCTGGCGGGCGGGGACCCTGGCCCGTGTGGACGTCACGGCCGGTCGGCCCGGAAGGATGGTCGTCGAAATACCCGGGGACACCCCGCCCTTGAACATCGTCGACGAAAACGGCACGCAAGTGCCTCTTGCCGAGGTGGGGGGAGCGATCCCCGGCCGGCTCCGCCTGGCGTGGAACGGCCTGCCCGGTCGTCGTTACACGGCCCGCACTTGAACGGCCGTGGCGTCTCCTCACGCACGTGCTTCCCGTGTCTCCGGCGCCCTTGCCCACGGCGCGCGTCACACACACGCCAAGGGCTCGTGGCACCTTGGGAGTCAGGCGGTGTCCCTTTCACGTGAAGTCGACGGAAGAGGGACCTGCTGACCTGCGGCACGGCATGTTGATCCGGACGGTTTCGACTGAGGGTTTTCAGGTCTCCTTGTCGGTGAGCTGGCGTGCGGTGCCCGAGGCTGCTCAGTCACCTGAGATGGGAGGTGTACGGCTCAGTCCAGAGTCATGAGCTACCGCTCTTGTCAGCGGTTGGTGGCCCGGTCAACGCCCTTGTGTACCCGAACCGTGCGGTCGATGAGCTCGCGCAGCGCGCTCTCGTCGACGTCGTCGAGTCGCTTCAGGTAGAGGCATCCCTTTCCGGTCCTGTGCGGACCGAGCCGGGCCAGCACAGATGCGTGCCGCTCCTCGAACCCGCCCACCAAATAGACGACGAGTTGCTGCTTGCGTGGTGAGAAGCCCGCCAAGGGCCAGTCGCCCGTGCGCCCAGTCGCGTAGGTGTAGCGGTAGCTGCCGAAGCCGACGATGCTGGGGCCCCACATCACCGCAGGCTCACCGGTCACCTCGCTCAGAATCGCGCGGAGGCGCTCCGCGTCGGCTCGTCGGCGTTCGTCAGAGACCGCGGCCAGGAAATCGTCCACGCTGGCGTCAGTCGGGACCGTCACCGGCTGTTTCGAGGTCACCATGACGTCATGCTCCCACGCCGGTGTGACAAATGGTGGTGGGCACAGGGGACCCCGATCCCGGCCGTCGCGAACCCCAGTACAGCAAGGACGAAATCCGTCAACTCACGCGAATGCCGACAGCTCCAACTGCAACCGACAGTTTTTGTCCCTTCCTTGGACGACTTCGAGCGGAGCTGTTCAGGTCTACCTGCCGGCGAGAATGCCTCAAGGCCGGTGGTCGTGACTAGGTCAAAGCACCGTCGAGGGTGTAATGGGCCGTGCGACCAGAGCGGCCGCAGGCGGTGGTGTGGTCAAAGGAAGGGTGAGTCCTGATCGTCTCGCCGAGTCGGTAAGCCAGGTGCGTGGCGGTATCGACGGCGTGTGCAGTCAGGCGGCAATGCGGCCTGCCGATCCATCCGCGCAAGGTTCACCCCACCTGGTCCCACGAGATGGCCTCGATGCGCTCGACGTGCTCCTCGCCCCACTCCCCGAGCGGCGCCATCGCGGTGTTGAGTGAATGACCGAACTCGGTGAGCGAGTACTCCACTTTCGGCGGGACCTGGTGATAGACCTCACGATGCAGCAGCCCGGTGGCCTCCATCTCCCGCAACTGCAGGATCAGCACCCGCTCGCTGATGCCGGGCACCGCGCGCCGCAGCTCCCCGAAGCGCAGGGGACCATCCTGGAGCGCGAAAAGGATCAGTCCTTTCCACTTGCCTCCCATGACGGCGATTGCAGCGTCGAGACCACAGGTGAACGTCCGCGTCTTCGTCTCCTTCACCGACCCATACTCACACTTATGTCAGTACCCGGCAAAAAAGTAGGTACTTGAGAGAATGCAGGTGCTCCAGCCAGCATGAATCAGGCCCGCGCCAAGACCACGACGGTCTCCAACGCGGCGCGCTCGCCTCCTCATCTCTGTGGCTGGAGTACGCATATGACTGCAATGAACGGGACACCGGTGACCGTCATCGGACTGGGCTCGATGGGCTCGGCACTGGCCGAGGCCTTCATCAAGGCCGGACACCCGACCACCGTCTGGAACAGGACCGCCGGCAAAGCCGCGCCCCTCATCGCCATGGGAGCCAGGCATGCGCAGGCCATTGAGGACGCGGTGGCGGCAAGTCCCCTGGTCATCACCTGTCTGACCACCTTCGAGGACACCCGGGCGGCGCTGCGGCCGGCCGGCGCGTCGCTGCGTGGGCGGGCCCTGGTCACCCTCAACAGCGGTTCCCCGGCCGGCGCCCGCGAGACGGCCGCCTGGGCCATCGACCATGGGTTCCGGTTCCTGGCCGGGGCGGTCAAGAACGTGCCCTCGGCCGTGGGAGCGCCGGACACCCTGCTGTACTACAGCGGCGACAAGGCGGTCTTCGAGGAGTTCGAGACGACCCTGAAGGTGCTGGGCGGCGACACCGTCCACCTCGGCGACGAAAGCGACCTGGCCGCCCTGTATGAGATGGCGGTGGGCGCCATGCTGCTGCCGGCGCTCGTCGGCTTCTTCCAGGGCGCCGCCGCGGTCCAGGCGCGCGGGCTGGAGGTGAACACGATGGTGCGTTTCGCCGGTAAGTGGCTGGACATGATCAAGTCCCTGCTGCCGATCTACGCCAAGGAGATCGACGGCGGCGACTACACCGACGCCGCCTCCTCGGTGAACCTCTTCCTGGCGGGGGCGGCTCACGACGAGGACCTGGCCAAGGAGACGAACGTCGACACGGCCTGGCTCGCCCCGCTCCATGACCTGGTGAGGCGGGCGGCTGAGGCAGGCCATGGCGATCACAGCATCGCGGCCCTCACCGAGGTGCTCAGAAAGCCGGCGCGACAGCCATAAGCCGGACGGGTCCAAGCCCGGACGAAGCGCCCCATCAAGGCTGCACCTGACGAACTGGCCGGACCGGCTCAACTCATCGGTAGGAGTCGATAAGCCGTGCGAGGTGCCTGCCGGCGATCTCCAGCGGCGCCTCGCTCTGGGACACCTGCGCCGACAGCTCCGCGCCCTCCAGCAGGTTGATCACGCTTTGGGCGAGGTCGTGCGCCACGTCGTCGGCGAAGCCGGAGCGGCTGAGTTTGTCGCGGACCAGCGTGCGCCAGTTTTCGTAGGCGTCCTCTGCGGCCTGCTGGATCTCGGGCACCCGGCCGGCGCTCTCCAGCGCCGTGGTGGTGACGGGGCAACCGTCCAGCCAGCCGGACTCGCGCAGCCCGTTGGCCAGGTCGCGGGTGCAGGCGACGATCGCCGCGGCCGGATCTTCCTCCTGGTCGAACGCCGCGCGCAGGAATTCCGCGAACTCTCTGTCCCCGTGGCGGACGGCCTCGACCGCCAGTTGCCGCTTGCCGCCCGGGAAGAAGTGGTAGACCGAGCCGAGTGTGGCTTGGGCCTCCTGGGAGATCTGCTTGAGGCCCGTCGCCTCGTACCCCTGCCGCTGCATCAGGCGAGAGGTCGTCCGGACGATCCGCTCCCGGGTGCCGATCTCGTGCTGGGTCCGCATGGCTCCCATCGTACTGAATAGAGCGCTCGTTCTAGTCGTGTGCTAGCGTGCCGTCTAGATAGAGCGTTCGTTCTAGTGGTCAGGAGAGCGTGGATGAAGTCTGTGACGGTGATCGGGTTGGGCCCCATGGGACACGCCATGGCCGGCGCCTACCTCGACAGCGGCTACGAGGTGACCGTGTGGAACCGTACTCCTGCCAGGGCAGACGACCTGGTGGCGCGGGGCGCGAGGAGAGCGGGATCCGTCGAGGCGGCGCTCACCGCCAACGAGCTGGTGGTGCTGAGCCTGACCGACTATGACGCGATGGATGCCATCCTGGCCCAAGCCCCGCGTACCGCCCTGGCCGGACGTACCCTGGTCAACCTCACCTCCGACACCCCGGACAGGGCGCGTCAGGCGGCCGTGTGGCTGGCCGAGCGCGGGGCCGTGCAGATCACCGGGGGCGTGCAGGTGCCGCCTCCGGGCATCGGCACGCCGGACGCGATGACGTACTACAGCGGCCCCAAGGACGCCATCGAGGCGCGCCGGCCCGCCCTTGAGGTGCTGACCGGGATCGACTACCTCGGCGAGGACCCGGGATTGGCGGCGCTGTACTACCAGATCGGGATCGACATGTTCTGGACGGCGCTGGCAGGCTACCTGCACGGCCAGGCGGTGGCGGAGGCCAATGGCATCTCGGCGGAGGATTTCCTGCCGCACGCGGTGAAGACCATGGACCTCCGCTATTTCCTGGAGTTCTACGCGCCGCGCATCACAGCAGGCAACCAAGAGGGGGACGTCGACCGAGTCTCCATGGGCGTGGCGAGCCTGGAACACGTGCTGCGCACCACGCAGGCATCCGGCGTTGATGACTCACTTCCGGCCGCCGTCCTGAAGATCTTTCGCCAAGGCGTCACCGCCGGCCACGGCCAAAACAGCCTCACGAGCTTGATCGGCGTGCTGAAGCAGCGCTGATGTATCACCGATCCAGTCCCAGGAGAGGGCCTCGACTGCGGCGCTGCGACCGCTCCGTCGACGAGATCGAGGCGGTCATGTTCGCCGAGGTCGAGGACACCGCGCGCAAGGCGCCGGCGGAAAGCCTCACGGCCTGCGCCCGCGCCCTGCGTCCCCGACCTGCGCCCCCGCGTCAGAGATGCCGATCGGTGCCGGGGCGTGCTTCAGCGGGCTGCGACGCGGTCATGCCGACTGCTGCAACGACATCACGGCCCATGGCGCGAGTTCGACGTCGAGGTCCAGCACACCGCTGTCGGGCACGGTCAGCGTGAACCTGAGGAGCGAGTCGGCGACTCCGCTCAGGTACTCGCTCTCGGCTCGGGACAGGTTGAGGGGGGACCCGAGCCGGTACCAGGCCTCGGCGGCGTTCCCGTGCTCCCAGTCCACGATCTCGACGAGGAACGTGGCGCCCGGCTCCAGTCCGCCGATCGAGTGGTGGATCCTGCGGCTCGGCCCCGTCTCGGCCAGCGCGCGTGCCGCCGGGTAGGAGTTCTCCGAGCCGACACCCCTCGTGCCCATGTCCTCGGGGTAGTTGAAGAACACCGCCGAGACGGCCGACGTCCGGCTGTCACGGGTCACGACCCCGTCGGGCGTCGCGAGGAGCAGTCGGTCGCCGAGCCGTTCCAGCATCGTGAACGCGTGGAACGTGGGCTTGTGAATGCCGCCCTCGTTCACCAGGCCGAACCCGCCGTGGAACGGTCCCATTCCGGCGCCGCCCTCCTCGAACACGTCCGTGAAGGTCCAGTAGGAGATCGAGTCGGCGAGGGTGGCGCACTTCAGATACGACCGCGTGATGGAGGTCGCCGCGAACGGCGTGTCGTGGATGAAGTCGCGGGCCGACGGCGACGTCGACCACTCCGTGATGTGGATCTCCGCCTCGGGATACGCGCTGTTGTTCACGAGCTTGCGAAGGAGGGTCAGGTCGTCGAACGTCGCATCGGCGTACCGGGTGATCTGCACGGCCTCGCCGTCGGTGCCGTACGCGAAGTCGGTGGGGTAGAGGTGGGTCGAGATGAAGTCGATCGGGAGCTCGCGCTCGGCGCACCAGGCGATGAAGTCCTCGATCCATACCGGGCGCCAGTCGAGCGCGTCCACGTCGGCCGCGGCGGCCGTCTCGTGCATCGCGGAGCGGTCCTCGACCTCGCCCTTGTAGCGGTCGTCGGGCACGAAGACGCTGGTTGCGGGCCCGCCCACCTTCAACGCGGGATCGATCTTCTTGATCGCCGTCACGGTCTGCTCGTAAAGCTCGAAGTACTCGGTTTTCGTCCCGGTCCAGAAGTGGGGAACCAGGTTCGGCTCGTTCCACACCTCGAACCGCCACTCCCGCACCTCGGCGAGGCCGTACCGGTCGATCCAGTGCTCGACCGACCTCGTGACCAGCTCGACCCAGCGCGCCATGTCCTTGGGCGGGCTGCAGTGCGCGCCCCACCAGAACACCGTCTCCGTCTCCGTCGCCAGCTCGCGCGGCATGAAGCCCAGCTCGACGAATGGGCGGACCCCGCAGTCCACAATGAAGTCGAACACCTTGTCCACATAGCTGAATGTGTGCACGGGCGCGGCAAGAGGCGTGTTCGGGCCGAAACCGCTGCCGTAGCTCTCCCGGTACACGAACATGTCGTCGTGAAAGACGCCGTGAAAGCGGACGTACTGGAATCCGCATGCGGCGACGGCCTCGGCGAATTGCTGCCGCCAGTCCGCGCGCAGTGCCTCGTTCGCCCGTCCGGCGCCGATACACCTGCTCCAGATGTGCGGAAGCGCACTCTCGTCGCACAGCCTGCCGTCGATCCGGAATCGGGTCATGGTCTCACTTCTCTTCAGGGAAACGTTGGTGAATGGAGCGCTGCTAACCCTTGATGGCGCCCAGCGACAGGCCCGACTGCCAGTACCGCTGCAGGCTCAGGAACGCGATGATCAACGGGATGATGGTCAGCAGCGCGGACGTGATCACGAGATTCTGGATGAGGGCGCCGTTCCCCGCCGTCGAGCCCAGCTTGTTCCACTGGTTGATTCCGACGGTCAGCGGATACCAGGCGGGATCCTTGAGCATGATCAACGGCAGGAAATAGTTGTTCCAGATCGACACGAACGAGAAGAGCAGGACCGTCACGCTTGCCGGGGCGAGCAGCGGGAGCGCGATCTGGAGAAAGGTCCTGAACTCCCCGGCGCCGTCGATCTTCGCGGCCTCCAGCAGGCCGGTGGGCACGGCTTCGGCCGTGAACACCCACATCAGGTACAACCCGAAGGGGTTGATGAAGGACGGGATGAGAATCGCCCACGGGGTATTGGTCATGCCGACGTGCGCGAACAGCAGGAACTGCGGGATCGCCAGGGCGATGCCGGGGACGGAGATCGATCCCAGCACGACGAAGAGAAACACCCGCTTGCCCCTGAAATCGAGTTTCGCCAGGGCGTACCCGCCGAGGGCGGCCAGGAAGGTCGATACGGTCGCACCCACGACGACGTAGAGAACGGTGTTGAGGAGCCAGCGGGAGAAGATCCCGTCCTGGTAGCTGAAAACCTGCACGATGTTGTCCCACAGGGCGAACTCGCGACCGGGTGCGAGTCCGAACGACGACACGAAGTCGGCCTGCGACTTGGTCGCGTTGATGACCAGCCATACGAGCGGCAGCAGGCAGTACAACATGAACAGAGCTGTCATCACGGTGAGGGTCGTGCTCTTCTTGGGATTCTCCACCGTGTAGAGCCGGCGGCTACTGATCGGGTGCATTCCTCAACCCTCTGATCTGGACGACGTAGGCGACGGTGATCGTGATCGCCGCCATGACGAGCGCGAGTGCGGCCGCATAGCCCTGCTGGGACCCGGTGAACGCCAGGTTGTACGCGTACAGGTTGGGCGTGTAGAAGGTGGTGACGCCGCTGTTGGCCACCATCGAGGGCAGGATCTGCGGTTCGTTGAACATCTGGAAGGTGCCGATGATCGAGAAGATGATCGTGACGACCAGGGATCCGCGAAGTGCCGGCAGCTTGATCGCGCGGACGATCTGGAGCTCGTTCGCCCCGTCGATCGCGGCCGCCTCGTACAACTCGCGCGGGACGGCCTTGAGCGCGGCGTAGAAGATGAGCATGTTGAAGCCGGTGAACGCCCACGTCACCATCAGCCCGATGGAGATGAGCGTGGTACCGGGGGCGAAGGGATCGATGTCCGTGCCCAGAGCGTCGTTGAGGCTGCCGAACAGGCCGTACTTGACGCCCAGCAGGAATCCCCACATGAGGGTCGCCACGATCGCCGGCACCGCGTAGGGGAGGAAGATCGTCACCCGCATGAATCTGGTGCCGTGCACCCGCATGGAGTCCAGCGCCAGCGCCAGCGCCATGGCGAAGAGCAGCATGATCGGCACCTGGACGAGCGTGAACCGGAAGACGCGCCCCACCCCGTCCCAGAACTGGGGATCCTGGAACAGCTTGCCGTAGTTGGCGAATCCGACGAACGTGTTGCCCCCGACGAGCTTGTCCTGGAAGAGGCTGAGGTAGGCGGCGTACAGGATGGGCACGATGAACACCACGGCGAACAGCGCCCCGAAAGGTGCTATGAACGCCAGCCCGATCTGTGACTTGCGGCGCTTGCGAGTCGGCGCCGAATGCTGTGCGGCATCCGGCGACGCCATGGCCGAAGCGGTGACGCCGACCCGACGTGCCAGGCCCATGTCCGTGTTCCTTCCGATTCGTTGAGGTGGCCCAGGGCTCGCTAGTCCACCTGGAAGCCCTGCTCGTTGCCGTACTGGATGCAGCGCTGCTTCCACTGCTCGAGGATCTCGGCGAGCGAGCCCTTGCCCGTGGTGTAGAACGGCGATGCGAGGTCGCCGTAGACCGAGCGTGCCCACTCGAAGAACGGCGGGTACTGCCAGCCGCTCCCGACGATCTCCGAGGCCTCGGCCAGCACCGCGCCGACCTTCTGGTCGCCGAAGTACTGGTTGGCCTTGCTCTGGAACGCCTCGCTGTCCAGGACCGACGTGTTCGGCACGAAGGCACCCGCGTCGACGCGGGACGACAGGCCACCGCCGTGCGTGAAGTACTCGAGGAACTTGAAAGCGGCGTCCTGGTGCTCGGCCGCGGCCGGGATGCCGAAGGAGCTTCCGCCGTTCGCCGCTCCGACCTTGTCTCCCTGCTTCCACTGGGGCATCAAGGCGACTCTGAAGTCACCGGCGGCCTTCGGTGCGCGCTCCGGCAGCGTGGAGGTCAGCCAGCCGCCCATGGTCTGGGTGGCGAGGCTTCCGTCGTTGAGCGTCCGGTTCCAGTCGTCGGACCATCCTGTGATCTTGGTGTTGATCAGGCCCTCGTCGAGCATCTTCTGCCAGAAGGCCACGGCCCTGGTCGTGCCCTCGTCGGTGAAGTCGATGTGCACTTTGTTGCCGTTCACCTTGAACGGGCGGCCACCGGCCTGCCAGATGAGCGAGAGCAGGAAGAAGATGTCTCCCGTGTCCTGGGCGATGTAGTGGTCGCCGCCGAGCGCCCGGACCTTCTTGGCGGCCTCGTGGTACTCGTCCCACGTGGCCGGCGCCTTGTCGATGCCGGCCTTCTTGAGGGTGGCCGTGTTGTAGAACAGCGCCGAAGGACCGTAGTCGGACGGCAGCGCGTAGACCTTGCCGTTGACCGTCACGTCGCTCCACGCGCCAGGGACGTAGTCCTTCTTGAAGTTCTCGACGCCGTACTTGCCGAGATCGGCGAGCTTGCCGGGAATGGCGAAGTAGGGCACCGCGAAGTACTCGAACATCACGACGTCAGGTACACCGGAACCGGCCTGGATGGCGTTGTCGAGCGCCTTGTACTCGTCCTGGGAGGAGCCCGCGTTGACGACCTCGACCTTGATGTTCGGGTTCGCGGCCTGGAAGCCCGGGACAGCCCCCTCGACGGTGCCGTCCCAGCTCCAGACCGTGAGCTTCACCTGTTGGTCACCGCCGCTGCCGGTCGCGCTTCCGCCGCCGGAGCCGCCCGAGCAAGCGGTCAGCGCGAGCATCGGCGCGAGTACCGCGGAAAGGAGCCTTGTCTTCTGGGAGAGCCGCATCGAGCCTCTCCTCTCGTCCTGGAGGTGGGTCCGAAACTATTTCGAAACTTGTTCGGTGCTGGCAGGACACTAGGTGGTGTGTTTGTCCCGTGTCAACGGGAGAAGCAGCGAGGATGCCGGGGCGGCAATTGGTGGAAGGGGTCCGTGGTAGATTCGAAATAGTTTCGAAGCCCGGAAGGAGCCCTGATGTCACGGCGAGGTCGTTCGGAGCGAGCCACCTTGGCGGACGTCGCCAGACTGGCCGGCGTCTCGCCGGCGACCGCCTCCAAGGTCCTCAACGGGCGGAGCGATGTGGGCGCGAGTACGCGTGAGCATGTCCTCGGAGTCATGGCCGAGATCGGCTACATGCCGACGGCGGTGCGACATGAGCGAACCCGGGACCGGACCCTCGTCACTGTGCTCGACATCGTGGAATCCCGTTATGCCGGAACGGTGCTCCAAGGGGTCCTCGTGGCCGCGACCTCCGCGCAGGCGGAGCTTCTCCTTCGCCTGCCGCCGGACGAGTCGATCAGCGCGAGCCGTGTGGCGGCCCGTGCCTGGATGGAGGAGCAGAAGGCATCCGGTGTCGTCGGTGTCATCGCGCTTGCCGTGGCCGTGCCGGACTCGGTGCTCTTCGCCGCGGAGGAGCTTGAGGTGCCTGTCGTGTCGATCGACCCGATCGATACGACTGAATCGCGTCTCGTGAGCATCGGCTCGACCAACTGGGCGGGTGGTCGCTCGGCGACCGAGCATGTCATCAGGCTCGGCCATCGCAGGATCGGCTGGATCGGCGGGCCGCTGGGTTCTGCCCCCTCGCTGGAACGCTTCCACGGGTACCAGGCCGCGCTCGACTCGGCCGGCGTCGCGCCGGATCGTGCACTGATCCGCCACGAGGCGTTCTCCGTCGAGGCGGGGCTGCGGCACGGCCATGAGCTGCTCGCGCTCGACGAGCGGCCGACCGCGATCGTCGCGGGCAACGACGAGATCGCCGTCGGGGTCCTCGCCGCGGCCAAGGCGCTTCACATCAACGTGCCGGGCGAGCTGTCGGTCACCGGGTTCGACGACACGCCGCAGACCCAGTGGACCACGCCCCGGCTCACGTCCGTCCGGCAGCCTCTCGTCGGCATGGGCCGGATGGCGGTCGAGACCGTCCTCGGCATGGCGGACGGTGTCCAGCCCGCCTCGCGGCACCTCCAGCTGGCGACGACCCTCAGCGTCCGCGACTCGACGGGCCCCGTCCCTTCGTCCTGATCCGCCGTCAGGGCAACATATGAAACTTTCATGGCCTGCCGTTTCTCGCAGGAGGACCGAACGAAAGTTTCGGTGCGCATCATAGGTGGCCGAGACCCTGTAGCGCCGGATCAGGCGGCCGAATGTGTCTGAAACTTTTCAGATCCACCTTGACATGTTTCGGAAGCATTTCCACACTGAGTCACCAAGCGACGCCTTGATGGCGTGTCCCCACGTGTTCCCGTTTCCGTATCTCAGACATGGAGGCTCAGGCATGGGCGCAAACGCCATACCCTCGCCTGGAACCAGGCGGCCCTTGAACGGCTTACGGTGGTCCCTGATCGTCGGTGCTCTCGGCGTGCTCGCCGTGATCATGGCGCTGATGGCGCCGCTCCGCGCCGATGCCGCGGCGAGCACGCTCGGCGCGGCCGCCGCGCAGAGCGGGCGGTACTTCGGCACCGCCATCGCCGCGGGCAGGCTCGGCGACTCGCAGTACACCACGATCGCCGGCCGCGAGTTCAACATGGTGACGGCCGAGAACGAGATGAAGATCGACGCCACCG
>NZ_JBEXMW010000044.1:0-67851 GCF_040610775.1 Nonomuraea sp. NPDC003709
CAGCGGCGCAAGGAGGCCCAGAAGGCCCAGGTCGAGGCCGAGTTCGAGGAACTGTCCGAAGAGCCGACGGCAGGTGGCTTCCCGGTGCCGCCGCTGGACCTGCCGCACTACCACGGCGTCTCCCGGCCGTGAGCGCCCCGGAACCCCGCCCTCCCCGGGAGGAGGGCGGGCGCCGGTCCTGATCAGCCGAAGCGCAGCGGCAGCGTGTCCGGGCCCTGGATCCCGAGGGGGCCCTGCCAGGCGACCGGCCCCGCGACGGAGGGCGGGCCCAGCCGGGCGGCGAGGATGGGCAGCGCCTCCCCGATCTCGACGCGGGCCAGAGCCGCGCCCAGGCAGTGGTGCGGGCCCGCGCCGAACTGCAGCGGGGGGCTGTCCCTGACCGCCGTGATGTCGAATCGATCGGCGTTCTTGTGCGCACGCGGGTCGCGCTGGGCGATGCTCACGCACATCGTGAGGAACGTCTCGCGCGCGATGTGCAGTCCCTCGTAGTAGAAGTCCTCCGCGGCGAACCGGTAGATGGTGCCCGCCGAGGGAAGCCAGCGCATCACCTCTTCGACGGCCTGGGCCGCCAGCTCCGGCCGCTGCCCCAGCAGGGTCCACTGGTCGGGGTGCTCGGCGAAGACGACCATGGCGTTCGCGAGCTGGTAGCGGGTGTTGTCCTGGGCGCCGAACACGAGCGTGACCAGCAGGTTGCGCAGCTCGTCCCTGGTGACTCGGCCGTCGTCGGCCTGGTAGGCCGCGACCAGGGCGGAGCTGAGGTCGTCGGTGGGCCTGGCCGACTTCTCCTCGATGAGGAAGTCGGCGTAGTCGTTCAGGCCGCGTACCGCGGCTTCCACCCTGGTGACGACATCGCCGCCGGTCGCGAGGCTGAAGACCAGGCCGATGTCTCTGGTCCAGGCTCCGAACACGTCGTAGTCCTCGGGCGGCACGCCGAGCAACCGGCACATGACCGTCAGCGGCAGCCGGGAGCCGAAGTCCTCGACGAACTCGCACGTCCCGGCCGACGCCAGGCCCTCGGTCAGCTGCTCGGCCTGCTCCCGGATGAACGGCCGCAGGCTCTCCACCGTGCGCGCGGTGAACGCCTTGCTCGTCAGGCGGCGCAGGCGGCGGTGGTCCTCTCCTTCGTGGTTGACGATCATCGGGACGAACCAGTCGTAGATCGGACCGTCGAAGATCCCGTTCGTCTCCAGGTACCGCTTGCCGTTGTGGTCCAGCCTCCGGTCGCGTAGGAGGTCATTGGCCTGCTCATAGCGCAGTACGAGCAGGCCGATGGGGCTGGTCGCGTACCAGCTTTCCGCTTGGGCCGCGGAGACCTCGGGGGCGCCGAAGTCGAAAGCCGGATCCAGGACATCGAGGAACGGCACGTTCGGGGGAGTGGGTTCCTGGCCCACGGATGTCGACAACGTCATCCTCCCTGCAGAGATGGGCGTACGGTCCACACTCCCCGGCATCACGGCGAAAATGAAGTAACGCGCCACGCACTCTTTTGAGTTATGACCATCCGTCCGGCGCGATCAGGACGCCGTGTTCTTCTTGCGGAAGGCGGCCAGTTCCTTGGCGGCCTCGTTCAGATCCTTGGCGGTGTCGATGGCCCGCCAGTACACCCCTTGCGGCAACTCATAACCCGCCAGGCGACGCTGGCGGGCGAGGTAGGGGAACGTGCTTCGCTCATGGTCGCCGACATCCGGGAGCATCGAGGCGAACTCGGCGGAGAAGACATAGACCCCGGCATTGATCGGATAGGGCGACGGCGGAGCCTCGACGAAGTCCAGGACATTGCCGAAACGGTCGATGTCGACGGTCCCCCAAGGGAGCCGAGGGCGAGCCAGGGCGAGGGTGGCATGGGCGTCGCGCTCATGGTGGAAGTCCGCCATGGCGCGCAGGCTGAAGCGGGTCCAGATGTCGCCGTTGGTGGCGTACCAGGGCTCATCCGGTCGGGGCAGGGAGGCGGCGGCGAACTTCAGCCCGCCACCACGCCCGAGCGCTTCGGTCTCGATCACCGGGGTCACCTTGAGCGGCAGACTCGCCCCGCCCAGCCAGTCGATGACGACCTCGGACAGGTAGCCGCAGGAGATGATGGCATCGGTCACTCCCTCCGCCGCCAGCCATTCCAGCTGGTGGCCGATGATGGGCAGGCCGGTGCCCGGGATCTCGATCATCGGCTTGGGATGGGTGTCGGTGTACGGGCGCAGGCGTGATCCCTTGCCACCGGCGAGGATCACGGCCTGGGTGACCGGCCGCGACACCAGCGGCGACTCACCGGCGGACGGGATGAGATCATCGAAGGTCATCCCCGCAATTTATACGCGGTCGAGCAACCTGCGCCGACACGCTCACCCGGCCCCGAAGCGTTCGGCGAACGCGGCCCGGTTGGCCGACTCCTCCGACCGGGCCCACACCGCGAACACCACCCGTTCGAACACCCCGCCCTCGGCCAGGTGGGCGTGGAAGGCCGCGGCGACCTCATGCGGGTCGTTGCGGAACACCCCGCACCCCCACGCCCCGAGCACGAGCTGCCGCGCGCCGTGGTGCGCGGCGACCGCCAGCACGCGTCCGGCACGCTCGTGCAGCGCGCGCCGGATCCGCGGCCCCGCGCCGGGATCGCGCCGCAGCAGCTGCCCGGCGTTGGGCGCGGGCGAGGTCAGGAACGAGACCAGGTACGGCTCGCTCAGCAGCCGGCCACGGTCGTCGCGGTGCACCGGCACATCGGGAGACCAGATGACCCGGTGGCTGTAGAGCAGGTCGGAGGAGGCGCGGTGCGCGGCGTAGTAGTCGGGGGCGTTCAGCAGACACGGGTACAGCAGGCTCGCGCGGCACAGGTCCTCCTCCTGCGCCTTGGCCCCGCCGAGGTAGCCGCCTCCGGGATTGCGGGCCGAGGCGAAGTTCAGCACGGCGATCCGTTCGGCGCCTGCCAGGTGCAGCCGCCGCGCGGCCTGCAGGCTGCCTTCCGCGGTGACCTCGAAAGACGCGCGGCGGCCCGCGGCGGTCGGCGCGGTAATCGGCTCGTCCGGCGGATGGCTCACCGTGCCGGCGATCGCCGCGGCCAGCGCGGGACCCACGGTGACGAGGGTGCCGTCCTCGGCGGTGTACCGGCCGTCGGCGGCGATCTGCTCGTTCACCGTCGCGACATGGCTCAATCTGTTGCCCACACGTCCGCATCGTAGATCGTGACCGCCGCCGCGATCGAACGATTTTGCGGCCCGGCCCGTCCGCGTGGGCGGTCCTGCACGCGGTTGCGGGCGGTCGAGTGCTGTCTCGTCCGGGAACGTGACGGGTCGGTGAAAGCCGGGTGCGGTGCGCGAGCGGCAGGCTGTCCTGGCCAGGCAAGCTGCTGTGACAAAGGGGAGCACTTTCATGTCGACTGTCGTGATCGCCGCCGCGGCGGTGTTCTTCCTCGGGATGGGCGTTTACGGCCTCCTCGCGCCTGCCGCGCTGATCAGGCCGTTCCGGATCGTGGCCGACTCGGTCGAGGCGCGGACCGAGGTCCGTGCCGTGTACGGCGGCTTCGGCGTGGCCGTCGCGGGCCTGCTGCTGGCCGCGGCGGTCGACGCGGGCGGGCTGCGGACGGGCGTGGTCGTGACCGTCGCCGGGTCCCTGCTGGGCATGGCCGCCGGCCGGCTGGTGGCGCGGTCGGTCGAGCGGCCGTCGGCGTTCTATCCCTCGTGGCTGTATTTCTGGGTGGAGGCCGTGGGCGGTGGCGCGCTGCTGGCAGCCATCGCCTGGTGAGCCGTCCCGTCACACCAGGGGATCCAGGCACCGGATCGTGAGCTGTCGGGAGAGCAGCGCGCTCGGGGGGAGGCCGAACATCGCGTGGAACGCGGTGCTGAAGTGGGAGGGGCTGGCGAAGTAGCCGTCGGCCGCGGCACGGGTGAGGTTCTCGCCCGCGGCCAGCGCACGAGCGGCCCGGTGCATCTGCGCCCACAGCCGAAACCTCCGGTACGAGGTGCCCGTACGTTCCCTGAACAGCCGCAGGAAGCGTGACTCCGACAGTCCCAGCTCGGCGGCCAGCAGCGCGGCGGCCAAGGGCTCGTCCGCGCCGATCAGGCGGCGCATGGCGGCGGCGATCCGGGGGTCGGTGAACGACGGCGGCTCATGGCCGGTGGCCTCGTCCGCCCAGGCGGTGATCTGCCGGTCCGGGCTGTGCGCGGAGATGGCCGCCGCCCGGACCAGAAGGCCGGCCTCGGCTTCGTGCCCGGTCATGACGCCGCCGTCGCCGGCGGTGAACCTGGCCCGGCACGCCCGGTCCTCGGCCGAGCCCGGGTCGAGGTAGAGGAAGACCATGCGGTCGCCACCCGCCGTGAGCTGGTGCCGGACCCGTGGCGGGATGAGGGCGGTCCGCGCCCGCAGTTCGCCGCCGGGCGCGCGTCGTACGGCGAAGGGCGCGTCCACGCCGACGGCCACGCACGCCACCGCGCCGGAGTGCGGGCCCAGCCGCAGGGACGGCCCGGCGTACAGGGCGCGGCCGGGCCACAGCCACACCGCCGCCTCCCCGCCCGCAGCTTCCCGGACCGGAGGTGACGGACAGGTCCGTGAAAGCGCTGACATCGACGTCTCCCGCAGGCTTGCCGGATTATGAGGGTTCATCGGAGGATACGGTGCGCTTGTTCACCCATCGGCATCGCGTTGTCCTGCGGCACAATCGTGTGATGACCGATCATTTGTTGCCTTTCATCGGCCTGTGCCTGCTGATCACGATTACGCCCGGTCTCGATACTGCCGTGGTCGTCCGCAGCACGATGAAGTCCGGCCGGTCAGCGGGGATGCGTACCGCGCTCGGTTGTGCGGCGGGGCTCTTCGTGCACGCCACGCTGGTCGCCTTTGGTCTGGCGGAGCTGTTGTTGCGCAGCGAGGCGCTGTTCGCGCTCGTCAAGTTCACCGGTGCGGTGGTGCTGGTCGTCCTCGGCGCCCGCTCGCTGTGGGCGGCCTGGCGCATCGGCCCCGCGCACGGGGGCGTCGAACCGGCCATCACCGAGCCCGAACGGCGCGGCACACCCTTCCTGCAGGGGCTCCTGACCAACCTCACGAATCCGAAGGCCACTCTGTTCTTCCTGGCCGCTCTCCCGCAGTTCGTGCCGGCCGGTTCGCCAGGCCAGGCCGTGCCGGTCGCTTTGGGACTGGCGATGATCGCTGTCGCCTTCAGCATGACCGGGCTGGGCCTGATCGCCCTGAGCGTGCACCGCGTTCGTCATCTGCTCCGCTCCCGGCGCGTCCGGCGCGTCCAGGAGGCGCTCCTCGGCGCCACCCTGATCGCGCTCGGAGTCCGGGTGGGCACCGAGTAAACCCCCGGCCGTGCTCCGTGCCCGTCAGCCACGGCGCAACTCCTTGATCAGCTTGGCCTGCCAGCGGACCTTGCAGAGCAGCCAGCCCTGCACCAGCCCCGCCACGAAGGCGGCGGCGACCGGCGCGTACTTGAGCGCGCCCGTCGGCAGCAGCATCGCCAGACCGTCCAGCTCCCGCGTCGCGGGCCGGGCGGGAACCGGCGCGGCCGAGGGGGCCGGGGCGCCGACGAGGGTGGCGAGGTTCGCGGCGAACTGCTGCAGGAGCCGGCCGGACACGGTCGCGATGGCTCCCTTGCCGAACTGCACGATCTTCCCGCGGATCAGCAGGTCGGTGCGGACCCGCAGCAGCGACCCGGCCGGCGCCTCCTCCACGGTGAGGACGACCTCGGCCTCGGCGTCGCCGCCGCCGTGGGTGTCGGCGCCCCGCCCCTGCAGCCGCAGCAGCCGCCGCCCGGCGTCCACCTCCAGAAAGCGGACCGTGCCGGTGTACGCGGCGGTGACGGGGCCGACCCTGACGGTGACCCCACCCTGGTAGGCGTCGCCGTCGCGGCCGTCGAGCGCGGCGCCCGGCAGGCACGTCACGACCCGTTCCACGTCGCTGATCAGCGCGAAGACCTCGTCGGGCGGGGCGGGGACGGTGATCTCGTTGTCCAGGATCATCGCGCGTCTCCCCGGGCCTCGCGCCGCTCGCGGGCGCACCGTTCGATCGCGTCGACGATGCTCTGGTAGCCGGTGCACCGGCACAGGTTCGAGGACACCACCTCGCGGATCTCCTCTCGTGTCGCGTCGGGACGTTCGGCGAGGAATCCCTCGGCGAGCATCAGGAATCCGGGCGTGCAGAACCCGCACTGCAGCCCGTGGCAGGCCGAGAAGGCCCGCTGCAGGTCGTTCAGCTCGCCGTCGTGGGACAGCGACTCCACCGTGCGGATGTCCCGCCCCTCGGCCTGGGCGGCGAAGATCAGGCATGCGCGCACGGGGGCGCCGTCGATCAGGACCGTGCAGGCGCCGCAGATGCCGTGCTCGCAGCCGACGTGCGTGCCGGTCAGGCCGATGTGGTGGCGCAGCACGTCCACCAGCGTGTAGCGCGATTCGATCACCAGGTCGTCGTGGCGCCGGCCGTTCACGGTCAGGCTGATCAGTAGTTTCTCCGTCACGGGCACGCTCCGATCGCCCGCTGCACCGTCTCGGGCCTGATGGGGGTGTCGTCCAGCTCCACGCCGGTGGACCGCAGGGCGTCGTTGACCGAGTTGAGCACGGCCGCCGGGGCGCCGATGGTGCCGCCCTCGCCGGCGCCCTTCGCGCCGCTCTCGGTGAACGCGCACGGCGTCTGCAGGTGGTGGATCTCGATGTCCGGGATCTCGCAGGCGGTGGGCACCTTGTAGTCGATGAACGACACGCACTCCGGCTCCCCCTGGGCGTCGTAGGTGACCCGCTCGAACAGCGCCCCGGCGATGCCCTGCGCGATGCCCCCGCGGCACTGGCCCTCGACGACCTGCGGGTTGATGGCCACGCCGCAGTCCTCCACGCAGACGTAGCGCAGGATCTCCACCTGGCCCGTGCCGGGGTGCAGCTCCACGACCACGCCGTGCGCGGCGTTGGAGAACGTGCCGTCGCCCTGCACGTCGAAGGACGCGCTCGCGGTCAGTCCCGGCTCGGCGTCCTTCGGCAGCAGGTGCGCCTTCAGGTAGGCCACCTCGGCCAGCTCGCGGTAGGTCAGGGCGCGCCCGTGGTCGTCGCGCCGCCGCACGGACCCGTCGTGCAGCTCGACGTTGTCGCCGGTGGTGTCCAGCAGGTACGCGGCCAGGCGCAGCAGCCGGTCGCCCAGCGCGCTCGCCGCCCGGGCGACGGCGCTGCCGCCGATGGTGGCCGACCGGCTGGCGAACGTCCCGAACCCGTACGGGACCCGGTCGGTGTCACCCTGATGGATCTTGACCTGGGCGATGTCCAGCCGCAGTCGGTCGGCGACGATCTGGGCCATCGTGGTCTCGTGGCTCTGCCCGTGGCTCATCGTGCCGGTGGTCACGGTCACGGTGCCGCTCAGGTCCATCCGCGCCTCGGCCAGGTCGAAGCCGGGCACCACCGCCATCTTGCGCTTGGCGAACGCGGCGGAGCCGTAGCCGGTGCGCTCGTTGAAGCAGGAGTAGCCGATGCCGACATGGCGGCCCTCGGCGGCGGCGGCCTCCCGGCGCTCGTACCAGCCCTCGTCGCGCAGCAGCCGCTCGCAGAAGTCCAGCGACTCCAGGTAGGAGCCGGGGTCGTAGGTGACCTCGTTGACCCCGGTGTAGGGGAACTCGGTGATCAGGTTGCGCCGCCGCACCTCCACCGGGTCCAGGTCCAGCTCGCGGGCGGCCCGCTCCATCAGCCGCTCCATGACCGTCACGATCTGCGGCCTGCTCACCCCTCGGTACGGCGCCGACGGCGCCTTGTTGGTGGCGACGGCCCGGGCGCGCACCCGGTAGGCGGGCACCCGGTAGACGCCGGGCAGCTCCGCCGAGGCCATCAGCGGCTCGATCCCGGCCGTGAACGGATAGCAGGAGTAGGCGCCCATGTCGCACACGATGCCGGCGTCCAGCGCGAGCATCCTGCCGTCCTCGTCGAACGCGGCGCGCACGTCGTAGTGCTGCTCGCGGGCCAGGAACGACGCGGTGAGCGCGTCGCGCCGGTCCTCGATCCACTTGACCGGGCGGCGCAGCCGCAGGGCCGCCGCGGCGGCGGCGAGTTCCTCCCGGCCGACGACGCACTTCAGCCCGAAGCCGCCGCCCATGTCGGGCGCGATGACGCGGACGGCTCGCTCGTCCAGGCAGAGACATTCGGCCAGCAGGGTGCGGACCAGGTGCGGCACCTGCGTGCAGGTGTGCACCACGAGCTGTTCCTCGCGCGGGTCCCAGCTCGCGACGGCGCCCCGGGTCTCCAGCGGCAGCGCGTTCTGCCGGGCGGAGTTCACCCGCACGCTCACCACCCGCTGCGCCCCCGCGAACACGGCGTCGATGCCCTCGGTGGCGAACATCGACACGTCCACCAGCGTGTTGGCCACGGCGGCGGGGTGCAGGAGCGGCGCGCCGGGGGCGAGCGCCTGCTCGGCGGAGACCACCGGCCGGTCCGCCTCGTAGATCACCCGGGCCGCCTCCACGCCGTCCTCCACGGCGTAGGGGTTGCCGGCGAGCACGACGGCGACCGGCTCGCCGACATAGCGCACCCGGTCGCGGGCCAGCACCGGCATCGCCGTCGGCACGAACTCCGACGGCGGCCGGTCGAGGATCGCGGTGATGTCGCCCAGGTCGAGGTCGGCGGCGGTGAACGCGGCCACCACGCCAGGCGTCGCCAGCGTCGCGGACAGGTCGACTCCGGTCACGGTGCCGTGGGCGACCGTGCTGCGGACGAACTGCGCGTGCAGCGTCCCGGGCACGTGGAGGTCGTCGACGAACCTTCCGTGACCGCTCAGCAGCCGTGGGTCCTCCCGGCGGGCGGCCGACCTTCCGACCCAGCTCATCGCGTCATCGCCGCCTCGCAAGCCCGTTCGACCAGGGTCCGGGTGAGAGCCCGGCGATATCCGGAGCTGCCGTTGCCGTCCGACGGCGGGTCGATGGCCGCCGCGGCGGCCTCGGCGCACTCGGCGAACGTCCCGCCGCCGGCCAGCACCGCCTCGGCCGCCGGAACCCGCACCGGCGCGGGGGCGACGCCGCCGAGCACGACGCGGCAGGCGTCGAGATCGACGGCGGCGGCCACGGTGGCGAAGTCGCCCCGCCGCTCGGCGTGCTCGGTGAGGGCCGCCCGCGGCGCGGGACGGGGGAACACCACCTCGACGATCAGCTCCTCCGGCGCCAGCGTCGTCGTGTAGAAGCCGAGGAACAGGTCCCCGGCGGGGACGCGGCGGCGGCGCCCGCTGGCCCCCTGGACGACCACCTCGCCGTCCAGCAGGAGCGCGAGCAGGCACCACTCGGCGGTGGCGTCGCCGTGCGCGAGGCTGCCGCCCACCGTGCCGCGGGTGCGGATGGGCAGGTGCCCGACCCACCGCATCGCCTCCCGCAGCACGGCGAAACCGGGGCCGAGCGGCGCCCGCTCCACCTCGTGATGCGTGGTGAGCGCCCCCACGCGCAGCACGCCGTCCTCCTCCTGGAGGCGGGCCAGCTCGCCGCGCAGCCCGCCCAGGTCGACCAGGTGCGCCGGCCGCGCGAGGCGGAAGTTCATCATGGCGACCAGGCTCTGGCCGCCCGCGAGGTATTTGGCGTCCTCGCCCAGCTCGACGAGCAGGGAGATCGCACCGGCGACGTCGCGGGCGCGGTGATAGGTGAACGGCGCGGGCTTCATCACGTGCTCGCGGTCACCGTGTCGCCGGACGGGTCGGTGATGCGGTCGAGCTCCTGGCCCCTCGTCTCCGGCGCGGCGATCGCCATCCACAGCACGACCGCCAGCACCAGGGCGCCCAGGGCGACGAACGTCATCGTCAGCCCCAGCGCCGGCCAGAGCAGGCCGCCGAAGATCATCGGGATGAAGCCGGAGGTCACCCGGCTGACCGAGGACGCCCATCCGAAGCCGCTGGCCCTGATCCTGGTCGGATACAGCTCGGCGACGTAGGCGTACAGGACCGGGATCGTGAGCTGGACGACGAAGCCGAAGACGGCCAGCCACAGCAGCGCCGCCGACCTGACGTCGAGGTACAGCGCGAAACCCACCAGTGCCCCGGCGCCCACCGGCGCCGACACGCCGATCACCCACTTGCGGCCGACCGCCTCGATCAGCCATGCCGAGACGAGCACGCCGACGATGCCGACCGCGGTCATGAGCGTGGTCTTACCGAAGGCCGCGTAGTCGGTGTAGCCCTCCTTGATGAGGATCGACGGCATCCAGCTCAGCGCCACGTAGTACATCGTCATGATCGTGATGAACAGGAGCCAGGCGGCGGAGGTCACCCGCGGGCTGAATGCCCAGACCAGGCGGAGCTGGCCGAGCGCCGCCCGAAGGCCGCGCGATGCGCCGTCGTCCACGGGCGGCTCGATGACGTACGGCTCGGGCGTGGCGCCGGTCCGCTTGACCAGGTCGTCGATGATCGTACGTGCTTCCTGCTCGCGGCCGGTCCCGGCCAGGTAGAGCGGCGACTCCGGAATGCCGCGCCGCACCCAGAACAGCAGCAGCGCGGGCAGGATCATGACGGCGAGCATCCACCGCCAGTTGCCCGGCAGCGGTCCGAGTAGGGTGGCGGCCACGCCGCTCAGCGTCGCGCCGACGGGCCACCAGACGTCCATGGCGGCCAGGACCTTGCCGCGCAGCCGGCTCGGCGAGAACTCGCCGACCAGCGCGTAGTCGACGGGGATGCACCCGCCCAGACCGACGCCGGCCAGGAACCTGAACAGCAGGAAGACCTCGAAACCGGGGGCGGCCGCGCCCAGGACGGAGAAGAGCGCGAAGATGAGCAGGGTCAGGCCGAAGGCCCGCTTGCGGCCCATCCGGTCGGCGACGGTGCCCCAGGCGACGGCGCCGGCCGCCATGCCGATGAGGTTGGCGGTCGCCACCAGGCCCCGCTCGCCGAGCGACAGGCCGAACTCCGTGCCCAGCAGGGGAGTGAGAAAGCCGTTGAGCGCGACGTCCCAGGCGTCGAACATGTAGCCGAGGCCGCCGATGACGAAGATCTTGCCCTGGACCCGCCACTTCCACGGCAGGTCCTGAACGATCTGGTCTCCTGTTTTCATGGTTCCACCCGGATGTGAGGCGACGATGGAGACGGGAGCGCGGCTGGGGGACGGCGCCGGACCGGTCTAGTCATGGAACTGATAGGAGAAGGTCTCCTCATCCCGGTCGTCGAGCGGGCTGCCGCTCCACAACCACCGGTACGAGACGTCGGATTCGCCGTCGAAGCGCCGCAGCTTGTCGTCGCGGGCCCGCTGCTCGGGCCCATCGGGCAGGTGGTAGAGGGCCATGTTGCGCCAGGCCGCGTCCTGGACCATCCCGGCGCGCCTGGCGCGGCGCGACACATAGCGCATGAGCGCCGCCCGCACCCCCTCGACCGGGACGGCGCCGAGCTCCTCGGCGAGGACGGCCGCGTCCTCCATCGTCTGCGAGGCGCCTTGTGCCTGGTACGGCAGCATGGCGTGGCACGCGTCACCCAACAGGGCCACCTGCCCGTCCACCCACACCGGATCACGGCGGCGGTGGTACATGGCCCAGGCCGAGATGTCGCCTGCGGCCTTGGACAACATCAGGCCGACCCGCTCGTCCCAGCCGGGGAAGGCCTCGACCAGCTCGTCCACGGTGGCTGGAACGGTCCAAAGCTCCTCGACCCCGGGAGTGCAGGGCACAATCGCGACGACGTTGAGCCACTCGCCGCCGCGGATCAGGTAGTGGACCAGATGCCGGTCCGGTCCGTACCAGATGGTGCTCTGGAAGCGGTCCACCAGCCACCGGGTCGCCGGATCGGCGGCGATCTTGTCTCCGGGGATGAGGACGCGGTAGGCCATCTCGCCGGAGAACCGCAGGGTGTCGGGCAGGCCCAGCGCGTCGCGCACCCTGGAACGGATGCCGTCGGCGCCGACCAGCACGTCGGTCTCGAACCGCCGGCCGTCGCCGACGACCGCAGCGGGCCGGGCGGGGTTCGTCCGGTCCACGGTCGTGACCTCGCACCCGGTGCGGACCTCCACGACGGGGCCGGGCCCGTCGTCCGCCACGCAGGCGTCGAGCAGCACTTTGTGCAGGTCGGCGCGGTGGTAGTGCCAGTAGGGGGCGTTGTGCTCCCGCTTGCAGAACTCGCCCAGCGGGGTCAGGCCGATGACGCTGCCGTCCTGCCAGCGCCGGCGCACCTGGTCCAGCGGCTCGGTGTGGATCTTCTCCAGCGCGGCGCGCAGGCCCAGGCCGATCAGGACCCGGCTGGCGTTCGGCGCGGTCTGGATGCCAGCCCCGGCCTCTCCCAGCTCGCTCGCCTGCTCCAGCACCGTGACCCGCAGGCCGCGCCGCCGCAGCGACAGCGCGGCGGTCAGCCCGCCGAGGCCGCCGCCGACGATCGTGACGTGGTACGACTGGCTCGCCGCCAACGCTCCTCCAGCCTCTCCTGATCGGGGCCGAAATTAATCCGAACACGGACGATCCACGGAAAGCAAGAGGTGGGAAAGGATATAACCCCAGTGAGACGAGGAACTGACGTCCCCCGCGGGGCGCTTCACTCGCCGGCCGTGAGCCCTTCCCACCGGGCGGCGAGGGCCGTCATCTCGCGCAGCACCCGTTCCCGCTCGGCCGGCGAGTAGCCCTTCAGCAGCTGCTCGTCGAGCTCCCGGGCCCGCTTGCCGACCTCGGCCAGCCGCCGGGACCCCTCCTCGGTCAGGTGCAGCAGCTTGCGCCGGCCGTCATGCGGCGCCGTGTGCCGGACGATCAGCCCGTTGTCCTCCAGCCGGCGGACGACGTCGGCCATCGTGGACCGGTCGAGCGCCACCGACGAGGCCAGCGAGCCCTGATCGACGCCCGGATGGTGGTCGACCGCGGTGAGGACCGCGAACTGGGGGCCCGTCAGGACGGGGTCGACCACGCGGGTCCACAGGGCCACGTACGACTGGTGGAGCCGCCGGGCCACGTAACCGGGTGCCGCGAGAAGCGCCTCAGGGGTGGTGATCGCGCCCCTTATCGTCGGCTTGCCCGATTCATGCGCCATGGGCCTACCTAATCATGACCCTGCGGCCGACGGCCTGGCCGTCGCCTCAGAGCGCCACCGTGCGGAAGCCCGCGTTGCCCATGCTGGAGTCGGGCGTGTTCGACGATCTGGCGGCGTTGCGGTAGCGGTTGCAGTAGGAGTCGTGGCACAGGTACGAGCCGCCGCGCAGGACCCGGAGCCTCGGGGCGACCCGGGAGCGCGGGTCGTGGACCTGAGCGCGGGCTCGTTTGGCGTACGCCCGCGGGTCGAACGGGTCGTCGCACCACTCCCAGACGTTGCCCACGGTCTGCCAGAGCCCGAACCCGTTCGGGCGGTAGGTGCGCACGGGCGCGGTGCCCGGCCAGCCGTCCTCGGCGGTGTCGTGATCGGGAAAGGAGCCCTGCCAGATGTTGGCCTGCCAGTCGCCCCGCGCGTCGAGGAGGTCGTCGCCCCAGGGGTAGCGGGCGCCTTCGAGGCCGCCGCGTGAAGCGCGTTCCCATTCGGCCTCGGTGGGCAGGCGCCGCCCGGCCCAGGCGCAGTAGGCCTGGGCGTCGTTCCAGGTCACGTGCACGACGGGATGATCTTCACGGTCGAGCAGGTCGGAGCCGGGGCCTTCCGGATGCCTCCAGCTCGCGCCTTCGACGGCGAGCCACCAGGGAGCGCGCGGCGAGCGGCCGATGACGTCCGCCCGCGGGTGGACCAGCGTGTGGAAGACCGCCGACATCCCCGCGAGCTCCGCCTCGGTGCGATAGCCCGTGTCGCCGGTGAAGCGGGCGAAGTCGGCGTTGGTGACGGTGGTCGCGTCGATGTCGTACGCGTCGAGCGTCACCTCGTGCGTCGGCGACTCGCCGTCCCCGGCCAGGCCGTCGCCGAAGGGGTCGCCCATGCGGAAGGCGCCGGCCTCGACGCGGCACTGCCCGATCAGGTGGGCGCCGCGCCCGGCGGGAATCGGCTCGCGGCCCGGGGCGGCCGCCAGGTTCGGCATGCAGCAGGAAGAGGGGTCGGACCTATCGACAGAGGGTGACACTTGTGTCATGGTATCACCGTTCCACTTGTGGCACGGTTAACTCCGTTACAACGACGGGCACATTTGATGAAGCTTGAGATTCTGCTGCTCGGCGGGCTGCTCCATCGCCCCAGCACCGGCTATGAGCTGAAGAGGTTCTTCGACACGCACGGCCGGTTCATGCGCTCGAACACCACCATGAGCCAGGCATACCGGACGCTGGCGGCGATGGAGGAGCGCGGCTGGGTCGAGCACACGATCGAGGAGCGCGCCGGGGCGAGCAACGCCAAGCGCTACCACGTGACCGAAGAGGGCCACACGGTCTTCACCGACTGGCTGACACGCCCGTACAACCCGCCCACGCGCTTCCAGGACCCTGACCTGTACGCGCGGCTGGGCAGTGCCGGGTTCATGACGGTCGAGCAGGTGATCGGCATCCTCGACGTCGAGATCAACACCCGGGTGGCGGAGGTCGCGCGGTACCGCCACCGTGACCGCAGCCGGTTCGACGAGCCGCCGCGGGGCTACGACGCCGAGCTCGGCGGCCAGATGGACGAGTGGCTCCACCGGCGCGGGGCCGAGGCGATGGACCGCCACATCGCCTCGCTCATCGAGCTGCGCCGGAGGCTCCTCGACGGAGAGCCGATCAACGCCGATCACGCCGAGGAGGCGACGCGATGAGAGCCATCATCCTCATGTTCGACAGCCTGAACAGGCACATGCTCGCCCCTTACGCCGACACCTTCGTCGACGCGCCCAACTTCGCGCGGCTGGCGGCCAAGGCGGTGACGTTCGACAACTTCTACGCCGGGTCGCTGCCGTGCATGCCGGCGCGGCGTGAGATGCACACCGGCCGGTACAACTTCCTGCACCGCAGCTGGGGCCCGCTGGAGCCGTTCGACGACTCGATGCCGGAGCTGCTCAAGCGGGCGGGCGTGCACACGCACCTGGTCTCCGACCATCCGCACTACTGGGAGGACGGCGGCGCGACCTACCACACCCGCTACAGCACCTGGGAGTTCTTCCGGGGCCAGGAGGGCGACCCGTGGAAGGGCGTGGTCGCCGACGACGGCGCCCCGGCGAGCCCGTACGGGGCGATGAAGCGGCAGGACGTGATCAACCGCACGTACATGCCGACCGAGGCCGAGCACTCGCAGACCCTGACCGTCGACGCCGGTCTGCACTTCCTGGAGACCAACGCCGACGCCGACCGGTGGTTGTTGCAGATCGAGCTGTTCGACCCCCATGAGCCGTTCTTCACCCACCAGCACTACAAGGACCGCTACCCGCACGACTATGACGGGCCCGCCTTCGACTGGCCGCCGTATCAGAAGGTGCTGGAGCCGCAGGGGCAGGTCGAGCACGCCCGCCTGGAGTACGCCGCGCTGGTGTCGATGTGTGACCGCTCGCTCGGCCGGGTGCTGGACTTCATGGACGAGCACGCCCTGTGGGACGACACCCTGCTCGTCGTCAACACCGACCACGGCTTCCTGCTGGGCGAGCACGGCTGGTGGGCCAAGTCGGTGATGCCGTGGTTCAACGAACTGGTGCATCTGCCGATGTTCCTGTGGGACCCGCGGACCGGTGGGCGGGACCGGCGGCGGGGTGAGCTGGCGCAGACGATCGACATCGCGCCGACCGTGCTGCGCTACTTCGGCCAGGAGCCCACCCCTGACATGCAGGGCGCGGACCTCGCCCAGGACGGGCCGCTGCGGGAGGGCGCGCTGTTCGGCATCCACGGCGGGCACGTGAACGTCACCGACGGCCGCTACGTCTACATGCGCGCGGGCAGGGAGGCGGCCAACGGGCCGCTGGAGGAGTTCACGCTCATGCCCACCCACATGCGCAGCAGGTTCTCGGTGGCGGAGCTGCGGGACTGGGAGCCGGCCGAGCCGTTCGCCTTCACCAAGGGCCTGCGCACGATGCGGATGCCCGCCTCCCCGAGCTGGATGAACCCGTGGCAGCACGGCACCCTGCTGTTCGACCTGCACGAGGACCCGGCGCAGGAGAGCCCGATCGTGGACGACGACGTGGAGCTGCGGATGATCGAGCTGCTGCGCCGTCTCATGGTCGAGACCGACGCCCCGCCCAGCCAGTTCGAGCGCCTGGGCATCCCGCGCGAGGGCGAGGTCACCCGCGAGCACCTGCTGGTCCGCGAGCAGCGCGAACGCGCGGCGGCCGTCGCCGTGCCGCTGCCCGCGGGCGCGGAGTCCCAGGCTCCCGCCCTGCTCCGTGCGCCCCTCCTGGAGCTGCTGGGCGTCACCGGCGCCAAGGACGTCCTCGCGCAGGAGGCCCCGGCCCTGGTCCAGTCGGAGCTGCTCGCCGCCCCCGCCCCCATGAGCCTGCTGGACCTCGCCCGTCTCGGCTTCGTGCCCGCCGCGGTCCTGCGCCGCATCGACGAGCAGTTCGGCCTTCTTACGGCAACACCCGCCGCCTCGATCGACTGAGGCGACGGTTTCTCTATCGCAACACTGCAGACAGGGGCACCGCATGGATGCCAGCGCCTCCACCGCGTCCGTACAGCCAGGAGCGGCTCAGGCCGCCAACGTCCCCCATCGCTGGCGCAATCTCGCCGTCCTTTCCGGCGTGAGCGTCGTCGACAACACCGAAGCCGGTCTCATCAACACCGTCTTCCCCACGCTCGCGGCCGCGCTCCGGCTCAACAGCGGTCATCTCGGCATCATCGCGGCGCTCGGCAAGATCGCCAGCGTTCCGGCCGGCCCGTTCTGGGTGTGGCTGTCCAGCAAGATCGGCCGTCGTGGCGCGCTGGTCGCCACGACGGTGACCGGCGGCCTGTTCGGCATCGCCGCCGGTTTCTCCCAGAACTTCGTCCAGCTCCTCATCTGCTGCACCCTCATGTCCGCCGCGGTGATCGGCGGCTCGCCCATCGCCATGGCCGTCATCGCCGACTCCTTCGCCGACGAGCAGCGGGCCCGGGCGAACGGGATCTTCTTCGGTACGCTCCAGCTCGCCGCCATCGTCCTCGCGCCCGTCATGGCCGTCTTCGTCGGACTCGAGGACGGCTGGCGCTGGGCGCTGTGGACCCTCGGCGGCGTCTGCATCGTCGCCGGGTTCGTCGTGGCCGCCTTCTTCACGGATCCGGGCATCGGATCCTCCGAGAAGCAGCTCGCCGACCTCGCGAACGAGGACCGGACGAAGGCGAAGGTCACCGTCGCCTCCGTGGTCGGCCTGTTCCGCATCCCCACGTACACCGTGATGATGGTGAGCCGGCTCCTGTCGGGCCACCTGCTGATCGCCATCTTCGGCGTGCAGTTCCTGGTCACCGAGCGCGGCATCGACAACGCCACCGCCATCCTGGTGGCGCTCCCGTTCGGCATCGGCTACAGCGTCGCCACGCTGAGCGCCGGATTCATCCTGCCCCGGCTCGACCGGCTCATGCCGAGCAGGGGACGCGTCCTGGTCCTGCAACTGGCCCAGATCCTGTTCGCCGTCATCGCCTTCTTCGGCACGCAGTTTCGGTACGAGACGATCGCCACCTACGCGGTCTTCTGGGCCCTGCTGGGCGCCTGTCAGGGCCTGAACCCGCCGGTCAACCGGCCCATCGTGGCCGGCGTCGTGCTGCCGGAGCTGCGCGGGCAGGCGTACGCGATCTGGCTGACGGTGTTCGAGACGATCGCCTGGGCGCTGTTCTCGCTCCTGGCCGGCTCGCTGGCGGCGACGCTCGGCATCCAGGGCGTGTTCCTGTGGGTGCTGGTCATCCTGATGATCATCAACGGCCTCCTGCTCTCCGTCCTGTACGTCACCTACCCGCGCGACACCGCCCGGATCGGGCAGCAGCTCGAACTCCGCCGCAGGCAGGCGCTGGCGGACTGACGCCCGGTCACGACGTCTCCCGGTGAACCACACTGGCCCAGACGTCGGGCTCGGCCGGGGGCGTGTCCTCGACCCCGAGGGCGTGGAGCGCGCGATGGGCGGCGTACCTGCCCAAACCCGCCACATCCACGCGCACGCTCGTCAGCGCGGGCACCAGCAGCCGTGCCAGGGGACTGTCGTCGTGCCCGACCACCGCGAGGCGGCCGGGCAGGGCGATCCCCGCGCGCACGGCCGCCCCCACGACGGCGGCGGCGATGTCGTCGTTGTAGGCGATCACCCCGGTGACTCCGGAGTCCACCCAGTCCCGTACGGCATCGGCCGCGGAGCCGTCCTCGTCGGAGACCGTCCGCACGTCGGCGATGTCGAGGCCGAGCTCCGCGGCGCGCGCCCGCGCCAGGGAGGCACGCAGGCCGGCGAGCAGCTCCAGGCGCGGCTCGCCCGTCCGGGCGACGGCCAGCCGGGCGTGCCCGCGCTCGTGGAGATGCTCCACCTGGAGGGCCGGCCCGGCCCGCAGGGACGGCACCTCGTGCAGCTCGGAGGGCTCACCGCCGCCGAAAAGCAGCCGCGCGCCCGCTTCCCGGCGCAGGACGTCGAGGTCGTCGCGGGGGAGGGGGACGACCGGGACGACGAGGTCGGGGTCGAGCGTCTCCCACAGCGGGCGGGAACGGCCGCCCGCGTGCCGGGTCCAGGTCACCAGCGAGTAGCCGGCGCGGTCCAGGACGAGGGTCGCCTCCTCCAGGTAGCGGCGCAGGCTGTGCTCCACCGGCCAGTCGGGCAGGATGAACAGGACGATGCGGTTGCTGCCCCGGGCGAGTGCCTGGGCGGCGGCGTGCGGCCGGTAGCCCAGGCGCGCGGCCTCGGCCAGCACCTTGCGCCGGGTCGCCTCCGAGATCGTCTGGCCCGGGGTGTCGTTGATGACGAAGCCCACCGTGGCCCGGGAGATCCCCAGGGACCGCGCGATGTCGCTCGCCGTCACCCGTCGTTCCCGTCCGCCCATGGCCGCCCTTCCGTTTCCCGACATGGCACTTGCGCGCGCTAGTGCCCCAAGGTTAGCGTCGCATCGCTGGCAGCTAGCGCGCGCTAGCTCCACTCATCCCGCAGGACAGGAAGGTCACGACATGACCGACGGACGACCCGTCGTCGAACGGCTCACGCTCGAGGAGAAGGCGCGGCTCGTGTCCGGCGCCAGTTTCTGGACGACCGCGGAGGTGTCGCACGCGGGCGTGCCTGCCGCGCTGCTCACCGACGGCCCGCACGGCGTACGCCTGCAGCGGGCCGGGGTCGACCACCTCGGCCTCGCCGACAGCATGCCCGCCACGGCGTTCCCCACCGCGGCGGCACTGGGCTCGTCGTGGGACGACGGCCTCCTGCGCGAGGTCGGCGAGGCGCTCGCGGTCGAGGCCGGGGCGCTCGGCGTGGACGTGCTCCTCGGCCCGGGCGTCAACATGAAGCGCTCCCCGCTGTGCGGGCGCAACTTCGAGTATTTCGCGGAGGACCCGCTGCTGGCCGGCGTCATGGGCGCCGCGTGGGTCGCGGGCCTGCAGTCGCGCGGCGTCGGTGCGTCGGTCAAGCACTTCGCGGCCAACAACCAGGAGACCGACCGCATGCGAGTCAGCGCGGAGGTGGACGAGCGCACCCTGCGGGAGATCTACCTGCGCGCGTTCGAGCACGTCGTCCGCGAGGCTCGGCCGGCCACGATCATGTGCTCGTACAACCGGGTCAACGGCGTGTACGCGTCGGAGAACCCCTGGCTGCTCACCACGGTCCTGCGCGAGGAGTGGGGCTTCGACGGTTACGTGGTCTCCGACTGGGGCGCGGTGCACGACCCGGCCGCCGCCGTCCGGTCCGGCCTGGACCTGGAGATGCCGGGCACCGGGGGCCGCAGCGCCGCCGCCATCGTCGCGGCCGTGCGCGCCGGCGAGCTCAGCGAGGAGGTCCTGGACGTCGCCGTGGAACGCCTGGTGAGCACCCACGACCGGCTGCGGCAGGGGCGCGCGGAGGCGGCGCCCGACTTCGACGCACACCACGCGCTCGCCCGCCGCGTCGCGGCGGAGTGCGCGGTCCTGCTGAAGAACGACGGCGGCCTGCTCCCGCTGGACCCGGAGTCCGGCGGCCCGATCGCGGTGCTGGGCGAGTTCGCGCGCACCCCGCGCTACCAGGGCGCCGGCAGCTCCCTCATCAACCCGACCCGGCTCGACGACGCCCTGACGGCGATCCGCGGCGCCACCTCGCGTGAGGTCGCGTTCGCGCCGGGGTTCCGCCTCGACGGGACGCCCGACGCCGTCCTGCTCGCCGAGGCGGTAGAGGCGGCTCGCGGCGCCGCCGCGGTGCTGCTGTTCCTCGGCGAGCCGTCGGAGGCCGAGTCCGAGGGCTTCGACCGCGAGGACCTGGACCTGCCGGAGGCACAGCTCCGGCTGCTCGAGGCGGTGGCCGCGGTCAACCCCTCGGTCGCGGTCGTGCTGAGCAACGGCGGCGTCGTGCTGACCGGCCCGCTCACCGAGCACGCGGCCGCCCTGCTGGAGATGTGGCTGGCGGGCCAGGCGGGCGGCGGCGCCGCGGCCGACCTGATCTTCGGGCACGCCGACCCCTCCGGCCGGCTGGCGGAGACCGTCCCGCACCGGCTGTCCGACACGCCCGCGCACGTCAACTGGCCGGGCTCGGAGGGGCAGGTGCTCTACGGGGAGCGCCTCTACATCGGCTATCGCTGGTACGACCGCACCGGGCGGGACGTGGCCTTCCCGTTCGGGTTCGGGCTGTCGTACACCACGTTCGCCTACTCCGACCTGGCCGTGCACGTCCCCGACCCGGCCCGGCCCGAGGCCCGCGTCGAGGTCACGGTGACGAACACCGGAACGCGGGAGGGCGCCGAGGTCGTGCAGGTGTACGTCAGCGACCCCGTCGCCGACGTGGACCGTCCCGAACGCGAGCTGCGGGGCTTCCGCAAGGTCCGCCTGGCCCCCGGCGAGAGCGCCCGCGTGGTGATCGAGCTCGACGCCCGGGCCTTCAGCTACTGGAGCACCCGGCACGGGCAGTGGGTGGCCGAGCCGGGCGAGTACGGCGTGCACGTCGGCAGTTCCTCCCGCGACCTGCCCCTGGAGCAGCGCATCCACCTGGACGTGGAGTCGCCGCGGGCCGCGCTCACGGCCGACAGCACGCTTCAGGAATGGCTGGCCCATCCCCAGGGCAGGAAGATCGTCGAGGAGACCCTGCTGAAGGCCGCGGACGGTGAGAAGAGCTTCTTCACCGACCCGGCCAGCCAGGCGCTGATCGCCCAGATCCCGCTGGCGACCCTCCTCAGCATGGGCGCCTCCCAGGGCGGGCAGCAGCCGCCGGCCATGGACGACCTGCTGCGGATGGCGAACTCCGAGGCCCCGGCGAGCTGAGCGGGCGGCCGCGCGGCCTCGGCCGCCGCCCGGAGCGATCAGCGCCCCTCGTGCGCCGTCGTCATCTTCGGGACGGCTCGGGGCCGTGATCAGGCCCATTGGGTCGCCTCGCCATCGCCGCATTCATGCGGGTCGATCATCAGATCGGATTACAGGGAGGGCCACCTCTCATCGGCGGTGCCCGTGGCCGGGCTCATCGCTTGACCGGGACCGGCTTCCAGGCGGTGACGCCCAGGAGGTCCGTGGAGCCGAGGTCGAAGAGGCCGCTGACGCGCTCCCTGCCGGAGCCGGTGGTGACGACGAGCGTGGCGCCTACGGCGGGCGGACGGGTGGTGCCGCCGTAGGTGTTGCGCCACGCCAGGGTGAAGGCGGCCGATCGGCCCGGCCGTACGGTCACCGCCTTCGGCCCGGGATCCTCGACTGCGGTGGTGACCTGCCGGGCGCCCCGGTCGATCTTCACCTTCAGCGGCTCGCCGTCCTCGTCCAGGAGCCGGACACGCGGGTACCCCTCGACCTGCCGCACCGTGTCGCCGCAGTTGGTGAGCGTCACTGTCTGGACGCGCAGCCCCATCGCGGCATTGGGCGGTTCGGCGTACAGGAGCAGTCCCGAGCCGGCGCAGGACGGGGTCGGGGGCGGGGACCACACCGTCGGCGGCGGCTGGACCAGGGGGTGGCCGGGCGGGAGACCCGTCACCGTGGGACGGGCCGGCGCGGCCGCGGCGCCGGGAGCCTGCGTGCCGCAGCCGGCGAGGCAGATCAGGGCGGCGGCGACGACGCAGACGCGCGCGGCGGGCGGGAGGATCATCGGCATCATTCTGCCGTGGAAACCCGATGCCGCGGTCGTCCGGGCGGCGCGGGCCTCCTGCCCGCGCCCCATCAGCGCGTCGCCGCCCAGGTTCGCCCGGATGCGCTCGGACTTCGGCGTGGGAGAAAGGGACGGCGACCAGGTCCGCCTCGGGGAAGTCGGCGACAACCCCGAGGACAAGGGCGCGGGTCATCCGGTTGTCCGGGGTCAGTCCACGGAGGTGTCCCATGCTTCCTGGCGTACCTCCAGGTGCGGGGAGGCGCGCAGGTCACGGAGGAGGTCGCGCCACGGGGCCGCCCACTCGGTGCGCTGCCCTCCCGACTGGGTGAGCATGAGCGCGAACAGGCCGCCGGACAGGTCACCGCGACCGGCCAGACGCCGGGCCGCGGGCAGCGCGACCGCGATCGGCAGTGGCGGCCGCCGTCCGTACTCGCCGAACAGCTCCGAGACGGCCTTGCCGGCCGTCCGGGCGGCGAGCACCGGCCGGTCCGCGAGCAGGTCGGCCAGGGAACACAGGGCGTCGGCGAGTTCGTCCCCGTCCGTTTCCCTGGGGACCAGGGCCACGCCCAGCTCGGCCACCTGGGGCAGCAGGAGGGGCTGGGTGGCGAGCACGTCCATCGCGTCCCGGGCGAGCCGCCGCCGCCACGGCTCCGGCTCCTCCTCCAAGGGCGCGGCCAGTCTGCGGGCGATGGTGTCCACGCGTTGCCTGGCCGGTGTCCGCAGGTCCTCCCCGGGTACGGCGGCGGCCAGCCTGGCCAGGACGTCCAGCGCCTGGGACCGGATCGACCCGGCCCGCAGCAGCCCCAGGAACACCGCCATGCCCTCCCCGGTCGTCCCCGGATCAGCCACGGCCTCGATGATCTCGTCGAAGCCGCCCCGGTACCAGTGCGCCCACACGGCGAACGCCTTCGACCCGCGGAAACTCACCCCGGGCAGGTCGGCGGCCATGAGGAGGCGCCGTACCAGGTCCGCGTAACGGGGGCGGGTGGCGGGGGCGTACTCCATCGGGTGGGCCTGGAAGAGCGTGCGCAGCATCGGCTCGCCGGCGTGCGGGCCGGCGGCGTCGCCGAGCGCGTCCAGGGTCCGCGGGTCCTCGGGGATCGTGCGCAGCACCGAGGCGAGGGCGACCCGTACGTCCCGGTGCAGCCCCGGGTCCGCCCACGCCCGCAGCAGCACGTCCACCGCGCCGGGCGGGCGGTTGCGGCCCAGCTGGCGGGCGGCCAGCTTGCGCAGCGTCACCTTGCTGCCGGGGGCGGTCAGCGCCTCCTCCAGCAGCGGCCCGAGCAGAGACGGGGGTGTCGAACGGCAGCAGCGGGCCAGCGCGGCCACCGCGACGCGGGAGGCCGGCCCGCCGGCGTGGCCCACGAGCACGGGCACCGCGCGGGCGGGCTCGCCGGCGTGCGCCATGGCCGTGACGGCGGCTTCGGCCAGCATCGTCTCCTCCCGGTCCGCCCATGCGGCGAGGAGGGCCAGCCCGCCGCCGATCCGGCCGGTCGCCTGGACGGCGGCCAGCCGTGCGGCGATGGGCAGCCCTTCGTCGTGGACGGCGGCGGTGAGCTCGGCGCGGACCCTTTCGCGCTGGGCGGGCGTCCATCGACCGGCGTCGCCGCCGTCGACCCGCGGCACCCACGCGGGGTCCGCGAAACGGCCGCCGCGGTGGCCGTCCAGGAGGGGGAGGAGGAGGTCGGTACGACGCCGGGCCACGGTCCGCCAGACGGCGGGCAGCGTCACGGCGGACGCGTCCTCCCGCACAAGCCAGAGCACCCGCTCCTCCCGCACGCTCCCGCTTCCTCCTGACCGCCCCTCCTGCTCGATCCTGAGGCCGCTCGACAGCTCCGGCGCCTGCCCCCCGGAGGCGGCTGCGGCACGAGTCGTCCGCAGGCGGCGATGAGGACGGTTCAGCCACAAGCCGGCAGCCTCGCGGGCCGGCGCCTCCGGCGCCGTGCGGATGGCGGCGCGCAGGTCGTCCTGGAGTTCGGCGAGCGCCCATGAACGGCGGCCGAGCATGTGGGCGAGGGCCACGGCCAGGGTGAAGTCCTCCCGCTCGCGTGCGGCACGAAGGTGTGGACGCAGCACCGCCAGTAGATCGTGCTCCTGACCCGCGCGCAGCACCCGGTCCAGGCGGTGCGACTCCGCGACCGGGCCATGGGCGCGGTAGCGGCGGCGGCGGACGGGGGAGGGCCGGGGCTCCCGCGCGGCCAGACCGCTCGCGCCGTGCCGCGCCACGAGCCTCCCGTACGTGCCCAGCGCCCACGTCGTCAGCGCCGGCGCGGTGGCCGGGTCGTGGTGCCGCAGGACCCGGCCGGCCAGGCTCCGCAGCTCGTCCTGGGTGGCGGGGGAGGAGTCCGGAGCCTCGACGGCGTCCGCGGCGATGCGCTCCAGCGTCCCCGCGCAGGAGTCGTCGAGCAGCGCGGGCGGGACCTCCCGCAGAGCGGCCAGCAGGTCCCGGCGGAGCGGGTCCTGTTCGTTGGCGGTGCGCAGGGCCAGGTCGGCGAGGAGCGCGTGGAGCGCCGCCCGGTCCCGGGTCCGGGCCGTGCACTGGATCAGCAGCGTCCTGGCCAGCCCGCGCCGTCGGGGGTCCCCGGCCACGGCGGCCTCGCGCAGCGGGCCGACGGCCTCCTCGTAGGGCAGGTAGGAGGTGAGCTTCAGCGGGATGTCCGGATTGTCCAGGCGGGAACGGGGCGAGTGCCACACCGACTCGTGCCAGGCCAGCATGCGCCTCGCCTCGGCCGCCGCCGACTCCGGAGGCAGCCATCTGAGGAACCGCATCGCCCACAGCCCGGTGGAACCGCCCCTCCGCGCGGCGACCGCCTCGAAGATCGCGGCCCGGCGGGCGGGCGGCAGCGAGGGCAGCACCGGGTCGAGCCGGTGTTCGGACGAGGCCAGACGCAGGATCTCCGCGTCCGAGCCCGACCGCAGGTGGCGGAGCACCGCTTTCGCCGGCCCCTCCCAGCCGGTCGCCACGGGGTCGGCGAACAACTTCCCGGCTCGCGCGGCATCCACCCTGAACAGCGCGTTCACGACCGGGGCGGGCAGGCCGCGGAGGCTGTGACGCAGGTCGTGCCGTTCCAGCAGAGCCAGCATGCGGGCCGGCTCGGCGAGGGCCGCGAGCATCACGCCCGCCCCGCGGCGGCGCCACCAGCTCCACGCATGAACGCCACCCGCCAGCTCCTGCTCGGCCACCGCCATGATCGCGCCCGGGTGCCGTTTGGCCAGCGCCGTCCAGGACGTCACCGCGTGGGCGACGTCCGGCAGCCATCGCGCGACGGTCTCGGCACCGCAGGCCGGCAGCAGCGCCGCCGCCTCGCGCGCCCCCCATCGCGCGTGGACGTCCGGCAGGAGCGCTTCGGCCAGCGCGTGCCGGCGACCGAGCGCCAGCGTGCGATACAGCGCGAACCGCAGCTCGGCAGGGGCGTCCTCGAACGCCGCGGCCACCGCCGGATCCGGCACGGGCAGGGTCCGCACCGCACGCAGCGCCGCGCGCCGCAGCCCCATGTCCGGCCCGGCGAGAACCTCCCGGACGTGATCGAGGTCGCGCGCCGCCATGGCCACGTGCAGCGCCGTACGCCGGGCGTACCGATCCCGCGCGGACAGCTCGTCCAGGAGGACGCGCAGCTGGGAGGTGCCGGCCAGCCGGCGGGCGTGGAGCGCCAGAGCCCGCATGCGCCGCGGGTACGGCAGGGGCGCGAAACGCGCCAGCAAGGCATCGGCGGAGAGATCGAGGGCCGGCTCCTCGGCCGGCTCCATGGGCCTCAACGGGCCGGGCGGAGACCGCCCTTTCCACAAGTCATGCCGACGATACTGACCGATCACCGCCTCGCCGCGCAACCCCGGCCGCTCAGGGCGAGCGGCGCGACGGCCGAGGGGGAGGCGGTGAGCCACCTCGGCCGTGGTTCCGTGGACGCCGGCCTTTCGCAGGAGACGGCGGCCGAGACGGGGTCAGCCCTCGATGTCCGCGAGCTGGTCCTGGGCCGGGTCCGGACGGTCATCGCGGGGCGGTGCGCAGCTCTGGCCACAGCCGCCGAAGCGGGCCGTGTTCACCGGGGTGAAGTCCGCGGCCGGCACGTCCTCCAGCGCCGCCATCATGGTGTCCTTCCAGATCGGCCCGGGCACCGAGGCGCCCGCCACCGCGCCGAAGGTGCGGCCGCCGATCGTGACGCCGGTCAGCTTGTAGCGCTGGGAGCCGCGCGGGTCGCCGACGCTGACCGCTCCCGCCAGGTCGGGGGTGAACCCGGCGAACCAGGCCGTGGCGTACCCGTCCGTGGTGCCCGTCTTGCCCGCCGCCGGGCGGCCGATGCCGCCGACGCCGCGCATCGTGCCCTTGGTGAACACGCCGGACAGGACGTGCGCGGTCGCGTCGGCCACCTCGGGGTCGAGGGCCTTGCGGCACGACGGCTCGTACGAGGTCGCCTTGCCCGTGCTCGCCTCCGTCACCTTGGTGATGACCATGGGCGCGCAGTACGTGCCGCGTGCCGCGACGGCCGCGTACGCGGTGGCCACGGTCACCGGGTCCATCTCGTTGATCCCGAGCGTGAACGTCTCGTACTCCTGCAGCGGCCCCCCGTCCGCCCGCCTGATGCCGAGCGACTTGGCGGTCTGAACCGTCTCGCACAGGCCGACCCGCTGCTCCAGCGCCATGAAGAACGTGTTCACCGACCCCCACGTACCGGTCGCGAGCGTCTTGAAACCGGGCGAACCCTCGTCGTTCGTGACCGTCCAGGACGGGATGCCCATGTTCTGGCCCTTGCAGTTCTTGAACGAGGCGTAGCCGGGGGCGGTGTAGGCGTTGGTCACGCTGATCCCGTCGTCGATCTTCATGCCCTGCGCCAGCGCCGTGATCAGCGTGAACGTCTTGAACGTCGAGCCCGCCTGGAAGCCGATCAACCCGCCGTGCCGCTTGTCCGCCACGGGGTTGTAGGAGATCTCGTTCCGCTTGGCCGAGCGGCCGTAGGGGCGGCTGGCCGCCATCGCCTTGATCTCGCCGGTGCCCGGCTTGACCAGCGCCTCGGCGGCGACGGGGTGGTCCGAGGCGAACACGTGCTTCCTGATCGCCGTCTCCGCCGCCCGCTGCGCCTTCGGGTCCAGCGTCGTGTAGATCTTCAGGCCGCCGCGGGCGAAGCGCTGCTTCCTGGCCTGCTCGGTCCTGCCGAAGGCGGGGCTGGTGAGCAGCTCATGACGTACGTATTCGCAGAAGTAGGGATAGCGGCTGGCCTGGCAGCCATTGGGTGCCTCGACGCCCTTGTAGCCGAGTTTCGCCGCCTTGGCCTGCTCCGCCTGATCCGGTGTGATCCGGCCGAGTTGCGCCATCCGGTCCAGCACCACGTTCCGGCGTTCCAGCAGCAGCTTGCGGGGCTGCTTGCCGAGCCCGGGGTCGGTCCTGTTGGGGTTCTGGACGGCGCCGGCCAGGGTCGCCGCCTGGGTCAGGTTGAGATCGGCGGCCGAGACGCCGAAGAAGCGCCGCGCCGCCGCCTCCACGCCGTTGGCGCCCGCGCCGAAATAGGCGATGTTCAGATATCGGCGGAGAATCTCGTCCTTGGAGTACTTCTCCTCGACGCCCATCGCGTACCGCAGCTCCTTGAGCTTGCGCGCGTAGCTGGCCTCCAGCGCCTTGTTCTTGCCCTCCTCGGTGTCGGCCGAGTTCAGCAGGACCTGCTTGACGTACTGCTGGGTGATCGACGAGCCGCCCTGGGCGATGCCGCCCGAGCTGAGGTTCTTGGCCAGGGCCCGGGCGGTGCCCTCCAGGTCGAGCGCGCCGTGCTCGTAGAAGCGGTAGTCCTCGATGGCGACGATCGCCGTCTTCATCACGTCCGCGATCTGGTCCAGCCGCACTTCCTTGCGGTTCTCGGCGTAGAACTGGGCGATGCGGTCGCCCTCGGCGTCGTACACGACGGAGGTCTGGGCCAGGGGCGGCTCTTCGAGCTGGGCGGGCTTGAGATCAAGCATCTCGGTGGCCGAGACGAACAGGGAGCCTGTGCCGCCCACGGTGGGCAGCGCGATCGCGGCGACCACCGTGCCGGCGGCCACGGCCGCTCCGGTCAGGCGGGCAAGGCTCCACAAGGGGCTCGAAGGGGACATGGGCGTCATGACAGCACAGAGCCGTTCGTGCTGTCCAAGACTGATATGCCTTGATTGTCGATATTCGAATGGATATCACTGCAGGCCGGAACGCCACCGTCCGGGGACGGTGGCGCTCAGCGTCGCGCATGTCACTCGCCGGTCATCGCGGCGTGCATGCGCAGGTACGGCTCGGCGTCCTTCGGCCTGTTCTGGCGCTGCAGCGTACGACCGAGGAGCAGGCAGGCGTACCCCTCCGCCGGGTCGCGCTCCAGCACCAGCCGGAGCTCGGCCTCGGCCCGGCCCAGCTGGGCCGAGTGGTAGTAGGCGCGGGCCAGCAGCAGCCGGGCCGCGAGGTTGTCCGGCGCGGCGGCCACCACCTGGGCCAGGATGCGGGCGGCCCCGATGTAGTCCTGGGAGTCGAAGAACCGGCGCCCGCGCCTGTACTCCTCGGCCAGCTTCTCGATCGGCATGTTCACTCCTGTCCGGTGTGCGGAAGGCGCTCGGCGGGGATGACGCCCAGGCGGCCGGCCTGGTAGTCCTCCATCGCCTGAAGGATCTCGGCGCGGTTGTTCATCACGAAGGGGCCGTACTGGACGACCGGCTCGCGGATCGGCTGCCCGCCGAGCAGCAGCACCTCCAGGTTCGGCTCGGCCTGCGGCTGGGCCGGGTCGGCGGCGACAGTGATCGCCCCGCCCTGGCCGAAGACGACCAGCTGTCCCTTGCGCACCGGCGTGCGCTCGTCCCCGGCGTAGCCGTGTCCGGCCAGCACGTAGGCCAGGGCGTTGTACGCCGGGTTCCACGGCACCTCCAGCCGGGCCCCGGGGCTCACCGTGGCGTGCACCATCGTGATCGGGGTGAACGTGACGCCCGGACCGGCGTGGCCGTCCAGCTCGCCGGCGATCACCCGCAGCAGCGCGCCGCCGTCGGCCGAGGCGAGCAGCGCCGCCTGGCGACCGCGGATGTCCTGGTAGCGGGGCAGGTGGAACTTGTGCGCCTTGGGCAGGTTGACCCACAGCTGGACGCCGTGGAACAGCCCGCCCGAGACCACCAGGTGCTCCGGCGGCTTCTCGATGTGCAGCAGGCCCGAGCCCGCGGTCATCCACTGGGTGTCGCCGTCGGTGATCGTGCCGCCGCCGCCGTTGGAGTCCTGGTGCTCGAAGATGCCGTCGATGATGTAGGTGACGGTCTCGAAGCCGCGGTGCGGGTGCCAGGGGGTGCCCTTGGGCTCGCCGGGCGCGTACTCGACCTCGCCCATCTGGTCCATGTGGATGAACGGGTCCAGCGCGGACTGCGGCACGCCGGCGAACGCGCGCCGTACCGGGAACCCCTCGCCCTCGAACCCGCTGGGCGCGGTCGTCACCGACTTCACGGGCCGCCGCGTGACGGCGGCCGGGTCGGGCGCGGCGACGCGGGGCAGGGCCAGGGTGTCAGCGGTGATGGCGGGCATGACCCCTCCTGTTTGGTTGAAAGTTCAATCGGTTGCTCGCCACAACGCATGGGTGCCTCCGGGCATTCCCGGCCGCGCGTACCTTTGAGCCATGCGATCTGCCGTCGTCGTTCCCGGCGGGAATTTCGGGCCGCAGGCGGGCGCCACCTGGCGTTGGGGCGCCGGTCAGCAGAACTCTCGCATGATGCGCACCAGCTCGTCGGGCCGCAGGGGCGGCTCCGGCAGCGGATGCGCCGCCGGGGCGCGGAACCCGTCGAGGATCAACCCCAGATGCCGCCGCCACACCTCGGGCCGGACGGCGGTGGTGGCCTCGACCGTGCGGGCGATGCCCCACGTCACGAACACCATGTCCTCCAGCGTGCAGTCGGGTCGCAGCACCCCGGCCTCGTGCGCGCGGTCGATGATCCGCGACATCATCGCGTAGCCGAGTGCCGGGTCGCTGGCCGGGGTCGGCTGGGGGCCCCGGCGTGACACGAGGTCGTTGTAGCCGCGGTCGGCGGCCTGCAGCTCGCACACCCGCTCCAGGAAGTGCACCAGCCCGCTCCACGCGTCCGGCAGCGACAGGGCGTGCTCCGAGATCCGCACCACGGTGGCGGTGCGGTCGGCGAAGACGGCGTCGACGAGGTCGTCGCGGCTCGGGAAGTGGTTGTAGAGGGTGCCGCTGCTCACCCCGGCCGTACGGGCGATCTCGTCGAGGGGGACGTCCAGCCCGCGGGCGGCGAACAGCTCTCTCGCGGCCGTCACCAGCAGGTCGCGGTTGCGCTGCGCGTCTCTGCGGAGCGGTCTGGCGGGGGTCGGCATGCGGTCCATCGTAGGCGAAGTTGAGAACACTCCCAACTTGTGCGTATGCTTCCGGCACAGAACTTGGGACTGCAGTCAAGTTAGCTGAATGCATTAAGGAGTCGTCATGCCCAAAACTCTCGCCATCTTCGGCGCCGGCCCCGTCATGGGCCTGTCCCTCGCCCGCCGCTTCGGGCGCGAGGGCTTCCGGATCGCGCTCGTCGCCCGGACCAGGCCGAACCTCGACCACCTCGTCGCCGAGCTCGCCCGCGACGGCATCGAGGCGGCCGGATTCACCGCCGACGTCTACGAGCCCGGCCGGCTCGCCGCCGCGGTCGCGGCCATCAAGGAGACGTACGGGCGGATCGACGTCGCCGAGTTCAGCCCCGGCGGCGGGAACATGGGGGAGGGGATCGCGGCGACGCTCGACGTCGACGTCGAGAACGCGCGGGTGATCCTGGACCGGTTCGTGCTCTCGGCGGTCGCCCTGGTGCGGCAGGTGCTGCCCGACATGGTCGAGCGGGGCGACGGCGCGATCCTGTTCACCGCGGGGCAGTCGGGGATCTACCCGACGCCGGGGCTCGGCAACGCCGGCATGGCGCAGGCGGCGCTGCGCAACTACTTCCACACCCTCAACGCCGAGCTCGCGGGCAAGGGTGTGTACGTGGGGGCGGTCAACGTGGGGGCGCTGATCGAGGGCAGCGTGCCGCACCGGGGGATCACCTCGTCCTCGGTGCCGCTCGAGTTCGAGCCGGAGGTGATCCACCCGGACGTCCTCGCGGACGGCTTCTGGGAGCTGTACGCGAAGCGGGACCGGGTGGAGGTGCTGGCGGGCAGCTTCGGTCAGTAGGCGGAAGGACGGTCAGGACGACTGGACGGGCAGCCCCGCGGCCGTCCAGTCCTCGATCCCCTCGCGGTACTTGCGCACGTCGGTGTAGCCCAGCGCGGTGAGCCGGCCGGCGACCTGGCCGCTGTTCGGGCACGCCGGGTTGGAGCAGTACGTGATGATCGCGGCGTTCTTGTCGGGCAGCAGCGCGGATGCCTGGGCGTCCACGTCGGCCGGGGCCAGGGGGACGGCGCCGGGGAGATGCTGCTTGGCGTAGTACGCGCCGCCGAGCGCATCGACCACGGTCACCGTGCCCGCCTCGATGGCCGCCGCGAGGTCGTCCCGGGTGATCAGAGCGGTCATGTCATTGCCTCCAGAATAAGTCGGACTGCGGTCCGGTTACGTGGGTAAGACGTTACCGGACCGCAGTCCGATTTTGCAATCTGGGGCGGGCGGCTCCTCGTTACTTGCCGAATCCGGCGGTCAGGCCGGCCAGCAGCTGGCGGCGGCCGACCACGTACAGGATGAGGATGGGCACCGAGGTCAGGACGACGGAGGCGAGCACCGCGGGCACGTTGATGCTGTACTGGCCCTGGAAGGTCCACAGCGCCAGCGGCAGCGTGCGCTGCTCGGGGCTCTGGGTGAGGATCAGCGGCAGCAGGAAGCCGTTCCAGATCGTCAGGGCGTTGTAGATGGTCACCGTCACCACGGCGGGCCTGGTCAGGGGGAGTGCCAGGTGCCAGAGCGTGCCGAGCTCGCTGGCGCCGTCGAGGCGCATCGACTCGAACAGCTCCTTGGGCACGTCCCTGATGAAGTTCGACAGGATCAGCACCGACAGCGGGATCGCGAACGCGATCGACGGCAGGATGAGCGCCATGGGCGTGTCGTAGAGACCGAGCTTGATGATGATCAGGTAGATCGGGATGATCGTGGCCTGGTGGGGGATGGCCAGGCCCATGAGGAACGCCGAGTTGGTCCAGCGCAGGAACCGCCCCCTGCCGCTGCGGACGATCGCGTACGCCGCCATGAACGACACCGCCACGGCGGGCGCGACCGCGCCGACCGTGACGACGACGCTGTTCATGAAATATCGGATGAAGTCCGACTCGATGACCATCTGATAATTGGCCAGCGTGGGCTCGGCCGGCGGCACGAGGGGGTTCTCGACGTAATAGTTGCTCTGCGACTTGAAGCTGGTGATGACGATCCAGTAGATCGGCACGACCACGACCGCCAGCCAGAACCAGGCGACCAGCCCGCCCAGCCAGTTGGGGCGGCGGGTCACCCGTTTGGGGCCGGGAGCGGTGTGCCGCGCCGCCGCCTGCGAGGCGTTCTTCGCGAGGGTCGTCGTCATGTCAGGCACCTTCCAGCTGGCTGTGGGTCGCGTCCCGGCCGCCGAGGCGGCGCAGCAGCAGCGCCAGCGCCAGGCCCACCAGGACCAGGATGACGGCGATCGCGCTGGCCGGGCCCATCAGGTTGGCCTGGAAGCCCCTCTTGTACATCTCCAGGGCGAGCACCCGGGTGGCGTCCCCCGGGCCGCCGGCGGTGAGCACGAAGATGAGGTCGAAGAAGACCAGCGACCCCACGACCATCAGCGTCGAGGACGTGATGATCGTGTACTTGAGCTGGGGCAGGGTGATGCTGAAGAACATGCGGACCCGGCCGGCGCCGTCGATCTCGGCGGCCTCGTACATCGAGCGCGGGATCTGGCGCACGCCACCCTGGTAGATCAGCGAGTGGAACGGGATGAACTGCCACGACACCACGAAGATCACGACGCTGAAGGCGAGGACGGGCTCGCCCAGCCAGTCCTGCACGAGGATCGGGATCCCCAGCCCGGCGCCGAGCCCGAAGTTCGGGTCGAGCAGCGCCTTGTAGGTGATCGCGATGGCGGCCGAGCTGAGCAGCAGCGGGATGAAGTAGATCACCGAGAACACCGCGCGGTAGCGCTGGAAGCCGGCCAGGAACGTGCCGAGCAGGATGCTCGCCGGCGTCTGCACCACCCACGACATCGCGATGACCAGGAACGTCACCCACAGCGCGTGCGGCAGGCCGGGATCGGAGAGCACGGCGCGCCAGCTGTCGAAGCCCGCCGGACGGATCTCGCCGAGCCCGTCCCAGGCGGTGAAGCTGAGCACGAAGACCCCGATGAGCGGGATGACGCCGAAGCCGACGAAGAGCAGCAGGGCCGGTACGGCCAGCCAGGCCAGGCCGCGCCCCTGGCCGCCGGGCACGGCGGCCAGGGGCGCGTTTCCCCTGGCGGAGATCGGGGGGACCGTCACTTGCCTATGACCTCGTTGAGGTTCGTGGCGAACTGCTGCGGCGAGACCGACAGCTGGAACAGCTTGGCGATGTTGTCCAGCAGGACCTCGGCCGCGGTCGGGCTGAGCGCCTGGTCCCAGGACTGCTGGAAGGACTTGGCCTTGCTGGCGGTGTCGTAGACGAACCGCTGCCACGTCCCGTCGAGGTCGGTGCCGAACTGCGAGTCGGTGCCCTTGACGATCGGCACGAAGCCGTTGCTGGCCCAGTCCTTGTTCTGCGCGTCGGAGTTCATCTCGGTGGCGAGGAACTTCTTGACGATCTCCTTCTCCGCCTCCGACGCCTTGGAGGAGATCGACATGTACTGGGCCGGGTTGCCCACGGTGTCGCTGGGGTCGCCCTTGCCGCCGTCCACCGGCGGGAAGTTCATGTAGCCGAGGTTGCCGCCCTTGACGAAGTCGCCGCCGGTGTCGCGCATGTTGCCGTACGTCCAGCCGCCGTGCAGCATCATCGCGGCCTTGCCCGTGTACAGCAGCGCCTGGTCGGCGTTGGAGTCGGCGGTGATCGAGGAGAAGCCCTTGATGAAGCCGTTCGCCTTGATGAGGTCCTGCATCTTGGTCAGGGCGTCGATGGCGGCCGGGTTGCTCCAGGCGTCCTTCTCGCCGTCGAAGACGGCCTGGAAGACCTCGGGGCCGGCGATGCGGTCGAAGAGGAACTCCAGCCACATCATGTTCGTCCAGCGCGACTGGCCGCCGAGGGAGAACGGCGCGACGCCCGCGGCGTTGAACTTCTTGACCAGGTCCATGATGTCGCCCCAGCTCTGCGGGGGCTGCGCGCCGACCTTCTCGAAGACCTTCTTGTTGTAGAAGAGGACGATCGGCGTCACGGCCTCGACCGGCACCGCGTAGATCTTGCCGTCGACCGTGGCCGCGTTGAAGGAGGAGGGGAACAGCTTGTCCTTCAGGGCCGCGTTCTGGTCGAACCAGGAGGTGAGGTCGTCGACCTGGCCGGCCTGCACGTAGCTCTTCAGTCCGCCGCCGCCCCAGCCCCAGATGATGGTGGGGGCCTCGCCCGCGCCGATCGCCGTCTTGATCTTGGTCTTGAAGGCGTCGTTCTGGAACATCGTGGTCGCGAGCTGGCTGCTCGGGTTGGCCTTGTTGAAGCGCTCGACGGCGCGGGTGCGGATGCCTTCCTGTGGCTGTCCGGTGAGATACCAGTAGGTGGCCTTGCCGGCACCGCTGCCGCCACCTGTGGTGGTGGCACCCCCGCCACCGGCGCCGGCCTGGGTCGGCCCGGAGCCTCCGCAGGCGGTCAGGGCGGCTCCGAGGGGAAGGCCCATGGAGAGGCTGAGGAAGGTGCGGCGGGAAGTTGACCTGTTCTCCACGCTGATCTCCGTACTTGAACGCCGGGGGGTTGGCCGCGCGGCTCGTTGATCGTCGGATGGTGGTGGCGGGCGGCCGGGGACGCGGCGCCTGCCGATGCCGCTCGTCACGTCTCCTTTGAGTGAGCTCGTCGAAACATTTGCGACATACCGCGTGGTCCGTCAATTTAGGTTTCGACCATGGGCCTGTCAAGACCGGGGTATCCGGGAATCTGCCCATCCGAGCAGCGCGTGTGTAAAGTACTCAGGCGCGGCGTTCATCTGGTCGTCTGTAAATCGGGGACGCTTGCTCGCAGGCCACTCGACGACATCGAAACATTTCGAAATACTCACGGCGGGAATCGGCTTTAAGGAGAGCAGATGACGGCTCTGGATCGGACCCCCGCGATGGACGGCGTGCTCCGCCCGTGGCAGGACCCGGCGCTTCCCGTGGCCGACCGAGTCGAGGCCCTCCTCGCGGAGCTGACCCTCGAGGAGAAGGTCGGCCAGCTCGGCAGCCGGTGGTTCGGCAACGACATGCAGCACGAGCCGGCGCAGGACGCCGAGACGCTGAACGTCGCCCCGATGCAGGACGTGTTCACGGCCTCCGGCACGGTCCCCCTCGACGAGGCCGTCAGGCACGGGCTCGGCCACCTGACCCGGGTGCACGGCAGCGCCCCCGTGACCGCGCGGGAGGGCGCCGCCGAGGTGGTCAGGCTGCAGCGGGCCGTCGTCGAGCGCTCCCGGCTCGGCATTCCGGCCATCGTCCACGAGGAGTGCCTGACCGGGTTCACCACGTACGGGGCGACCGTCTACCCGGCGGCCATCGCGTGGGGGGCGACGTTCGACCCTGAGCTGGTGGAGCGGATGGCGGCCGCGATCGGCCGGGACATGCGGGCCGTGGGCGTGCACCAGGGCCTGTCACCGGTGCTGGACGTGGTGCGCGACTACCGGTGGGGCCGGGTCGAGGAGACGATGGGCGAGGATCCGTACCTCGTCTCCATGCTCGGCGCCGCGTACGTGCGCGGGCTGGAGAACGCGGGGATCATCGCCACCCTCAAGCATTTCGCCGGATACTCCGCCTCCCGGGCGGCCCGCAACCACGGGCCCGTGCCGATGGGGCGGCGCGAGCTGATGGACATGATCCTGCCGACCTTCGAGACCGCCATCGCGCTGGGCGGCGCCCGGTCGGTGATGAACTCCTACTCCGACGTGGACGGCGTGCCCGCCGGAGCCGACCCCTGGCTGCTGACCGAGGTGCTGCGCGAGGAGTGGGGCTTCACCGGGACGGTCGTGTCGGACTACTGGGCGATCCCGTTCCTGGCGAGCATGCACCGCGTCGCCGCCGACACGGGCGAGGCGGGCGTCCAGGCACTCACCGCGGGCATCGACGTCGAGTTGCCCGACACGCTCGGCTTCGGCCCGCACCTGGTCGAGCGGGTACGCGCCGGCGGGCTCCCCGAGTCGTTGATCGACCGGGCGGTGCGCCGGCTGCTCACCCAGAAGGTGCAGCTCGGGCTGCTCGACCCGGACTGGACGCCCGAGAAGTCCGTGTCCGGGGCGGATGACGTGGACCTCGACTCGCCGGGCAACCGGACGCTGGCGCGCGAGCTGGCCGAGCGGTCGATCGTCCTGCTCGACGCCGGCGACGCGCTGCCGCTGCCTGCCGGGCCGCGCCGGATCGCGGTCGTCGGGCCGTGCGCCGACGATCCGCGGACGTTGATGGGCTGCTACGCCTTCCCCAACCACGTGCTGCCCCGCCACCCCGCGCTCGGGCTCGGCATCGAGGCGCCCAGCCTGCTCGACGGGCTGCGGGCCGAGCTGCCGGAGGCCGAGCTCGTCCACGAGCGGGGCTGCGAGGTGCAGGGCGACGACCGCTCCGGGTTCGCCGCCGCGCTCGAAGCGGCGCGCGGGGCGGACCTGTGCGTGGTGGCCGTGGGCGACCTCGCCGGGCTGTTCGGCCTCGGGACCTCCGGGGAGGGCTGCGACGCCGACGACCTGCGCCTGCCTGGGTTGCAGGAGGACCTGGTGGCCGAGCTGGCCGCGACGGGCACGCCGGTCGTCGCCGTCGTCGTCTCCGGCCGTCCGTACGCGCTGGGCCGGGTGCGCGCGGGCGCGGCGGCGCTCGTCCAGGCGTTCATGCCCGGCGAGGAGGGCGGCGCGGCCGTCGCCGGCGTGCTGTCCGGCCGGGTCCAGCCGTCGGGCAGGCTGCCGGTGCAGATCCCGCGCGGGCACGGCGGGCAGCCGGGCACGTACCTGCAGCCGCCGCTGGGCGCCGACAGCCAGGGCATCAGCAACCTCGACCCGACCCCGCTCTTCCCGTTCGGGTACGGCACCTCCTACACCGGCTTCGAGGTCGGCGACCTGCGGATCAGCGACGCCGAGGTGCCCACGGACGGCGAGTTCGGCGTGGCGGTCAGCGTGCGCAACATCGGGGACCGGGCCGGCGAGGAGGTCGTCCAGCTCTACCTGCACGACGTCGTCGCCCAGGTCACCCGGCCGGTCCGGCAGCTGACCGGGTTCGCCCGGGTCCGGCTGGAGCCTGGGGCGAGCGCCCGCGTGACCTTCCGGGTGCACGCCGACCGGACGGCCTTCACCGGCCGCGATCTGAGGCGCATCGTGGAGCCCGGGGACCTCGAGGTGCTCGTCGGCACGTCGGCGGCCGACCTGCCGTGCCGGGGCACGGTACGGCTGACCGGCCCGTCCCGGGTCGTCGGCCACGACCGGCGCCTGGACACCCCCGTGTCGGTCGAGCGGGAAAGGGGAGTCGATGCCGTCCAGTTCTAGACGCGCCACGCTGGCCACGGTCGCGGCCTCGGCGGGCGTGTCGGTGGCGACCGTGTCCAAGGTGCTCAACGGCCGCAGCGACGTGGCGCCGACCACGCGCTCCCTCGTGCAGTCGCTGCTGCGGGAGCACGACTACATCGCGCCGTCGCCACGCCGGACCCCGGGTACGGACGGGCCGGTCGCCACGGACACCGTCGAAGTGCAGTTCGACGACGACTTCAGCACCTACTCCACGGAGATCATCCAGGGTGTGGTGGCGGCCGGGGCGGAGCTCGGCGTCGGGATCGTCGTCAGCGTCAGGAAGAAGATCGACCACCCCGCCGCGTGGGCCGGCGACCTGGCCGCCGCCGGGCGCCGGGCGCTGATCTGCGTCACGTGCGACCAGCTGAGCACCCGGCAGCTGGCCGCGCTGTCCCGCGTCCGGCTGCCGCTGGTCGTGATCGACCCGCTGCACCTGCCGCACGCCGGCGTGACCAGCGTCGGTTCCACCAACTTCGCCGGCGGGCTGGCCGCCACCCAGCACCTGCTGTCCCTCGGCCACCGGCGCATCGCCTACCTCGGCGGCCCGGCCACCGCCGCCTGCAACCAGGCCCGCCTGCATGGCTACCGTGCCGCCATGGAGGCCGAAGGGGTGCCGGTGCCGCCCGCGTACACGCGCTCCGGGCACTTCCGCTACGAGGACGGACTCGAGTACGGCGGGGCCGTGCTCGACCTGCCGGAGCCGCCGACGGCGATCTTCGCCGGCTGCGACGAGAGCGCGCTGGGCGTCATGGAGGCCGCCAGGGAGCGGGGCCTGCGCGTCCCGCAGGACCTGAGCATCGTGGGGTTCGACGACACCCAGATGGCCCGGATGGCCTCCCCGCCGCTGACCACCGTCCGCCAGCCGCTGCGCGAGATGGGCGGGGTGGCGGTGCGTACGGCGCTGCGGCTGGCGGCCGGCGAGAAGATCGACTCCCACCACGTCGAGCTGGCCACCGAGCTGGTCGTCCGCGCCTCCACGGCGAAGCGCGTCTGACGTGGATTTTGTCAGGCGCCTTGCACATATTCCGTAAGGCGCCTTACGATTCTTCGGGTGATCAACGACTCCGCCGCCCAGCCGCCCTCCTACGCCGAACTCCACGCCCGGTACGGCACCCCGCTCGGCGTCGAGGAGGCCCGCGCCGGCTGGGGGACCATCGTCAAGGCCGCCAGGAACGGTGAGACCATCCTGGTCACCCGCGAGCGCTGGGAGTGGGCCGCGCTCGTGCCGCTCTCCCAGGTGTCCGGGATCCTGAGCGGCCTCCCGCTCGTGCCGCTCTCGACGGCCCGGGCCAAGCTCGGCGACCTCGTCCGGCAGGTCACCCAGCCGTACGACGAGAGCCCTGTGCTGCTGGGCCGCCACCGCACCCCCGTGGCCGCCCTGATCTCGGCCCGCGACCTGATCAACCGGGCCGCGCCCCCGTCCAGGACGGACGCCGAGGCGATGCTGCTCGACGGGCACGCCGTCACCCTCACCTGCGACCCGGATACCCCGGCCGGCCCGGTCTTCTCCGCCGTGGCCGTCGACCGCGAGGGCGGGGTCGTCGCGGCGGGCTCCGGCGCCGACCTCCGCGAGGCCCTGCGCGCCCTCACCCCGACGCGCGACTGACCGGCCCCGCGCCGGCCGTTGTTACGATCCTTCCCATGCACAGCGCGGAAGCCGCACTCGACGGAGAGGACGTGCGCCGGGTCGTGGCTCTGGCCGTCGACGCCCTGAGGGACGCGGATGCCGATGCGTGGGAGGCCAGGGCGGGGACGCTTGAGTGGACCTGCCGGGAGACGCTCGAGCATCTGGCCGACGACCTGTTCACCTACGCCGTGAGGTTCGGGCTCGCCGAGCCGCCGACGACCGCGCTGTTGCCGTTCCGGACGAGCAGCGACCGGAGCGGTGGCCCGGCGAACGTCATCTTCGCCGACCGGGCCGCGGGTGCCGAGGGCCTGCTGACCATTGTGGAGGCGTGCGGAGGCCTGATGGCGTCCGTCCTGCGCACCGCCCCCTCGGACGCCGTCGCCTACCACGTTTTCGGGCCCTCCGACCCGGAGGGTTTCGCCGCCATGGCCGTTGTCGAGGTCCTCGTGCACACGCATGACATCGCTCAAGGGCTGGATCTGGAGTGGAGGCCGCCGGGGGAGTTGTGCTCCCGGGTCCTGAACAGGCTCTTTCCCCACCATGCCGCCGTTGACGGTGACGCCTGGGAGGTCCTGCTGTGGGCGACGGGGCGGACCGCTCTCCCCGATCGCCCACGGCTCACCGAGTGGCGCTGGTACGGCACGCGGGGCGCGAGTTGAGCGCGGGCGGGGCGGCTCCGTACCCGGTCGGCGCCACGGTCCTCGTGGTGCCCGTGCCCGAAGCCGAGCCCGTCGTCGGCGGCCAGCGCGCGTTGTTCGACCCGTCGGCCAGGTACGGCGTGACCGCGCACGTCACCGTGCTCTATCCGTTCCTGCCACGGCCGGAGATCGGGGACGGGACGCTGGCGGAGCTGGCGGGGCTGTTCGCCGCCCACCAGCCCTTCGAGGCGGCCTTCACCGGTTGCGGCCGCTTTCCCGGCCTGATCTATCTGGGGCCGGAGCCCGCCGGGCCGTTCGCCGCTCTCACGCGGAGCGTGACCGGCAGGTGGCCGGCGCTGCGCCCGTACGGCGGCCGGTACGGCGAGGCCGTCCCCCACCTGTCCGTCGGCTACGGCGACGACGAGGTCCTGGACGGCGTCGAGTCCGCCGTCGCGCCCGGACTGCCGTTCACCACCCGCGTCACCGCCGTGGACCTGGCGAGCTTCGACGGGCTCCGCTGGACGCCCGTCAGGCGCTTCCCACTGCGCCAAAGCCGGATATTTCAGGAATGAGAACAGCCTCAGGGGTTGTGGAAGGCGACCTCCGGGTTCGCCGGTGACGGGCCGTTGAGCAGCGGCTGCTTGCGGCCCTTCAGGTGCTGGTCGAAGAAGGCGCCGACATAGGCGCGGGTGATCTCCAGCGAGCGTTGCGGTGAGAGCGAGTCGGGGCCCGACCGGCCGATCGCCTGCTGCAGGATGGACAGGTCGGTGAAGCTCGCATGGTCGGTGGCGGCCACCGTGAGCCAGCGCTTCCAGCCGCTCATCTTCGTCCAGGCGTCATCCCACGTGTGGTCCTTGCCGGGCACGTGGTCGGACCGGCTGCCCATCAGCAGGAAGGGCCGGTCGAGCGGGACCGCGGGGTGGAAGGTGCCGTCCAGGTTCACCCCGGCCCGTACGCGCCTGTCCACGGCCATGGTGGCGGCACTGGCGTCGCCGCCGAGGGAGTGGCCCGCCATGCCGATCCGCTTGGGGGCGATCATGCGGGCGTTCTTCCAGGCGGGGTGCCGGCCGGTCAGCTCGTCGAGGACGAAGGTGATGTCCTTGGCGCGGTTCGCGGTGATGGCCGCCTGTCCGCCTTCCGGCGGTTTGGGCTGGTCGCAGAGCGGCGCGCAGGTGATGGTGCGGCCGTCGGGCAGGGTCGTGCCGGAGGACTCGTAGGCGTGGTCGACCAGCGCGACCACGTACGCGCGGCTGGCCAGGTCCTCGGCCAGGAAGGTGAGGCTGGCGCGCGGGAGCCCGAGGCCGGGGGAGAGCACCACCAGCGGGTAACGGCCCTGCTTGGGCGGCGCTCCTGCGCGGGCGTAGGTGCGGGTGCCGCTGATGACCTCGGCGGGGATCTTCGCGCCGGGGGCCTTGCGCTGGAGCAGGGACGCGGCCTCGGCGGTGGTCATGTACGGAGCGGGTCCGCCGGTGGCCGAGCGGGCGGGATAGTACATCGAGACCATGAGCCGGCGCGGGCCCGACTCGGGGACCCAGGGGTCCTTGCGGGCGCTGTCGACCAGGGGGAGGATGTCGCGGCCGACCGGGTTCGGGCCGGTCGGGCGGGGCAGTTCCAACTGGATGGAGGCCGAGGCGGCGGCCGCTGTGCCGGGGACGGCGGTCAGGGTGAGGCAGGCCGTCAGCGCGACGGCGGGCAGGCGGAACTTCATCGGATTTCCTTTCGTACGGGTCATACGTCGCGGCGACGTACGACGATCAGGGTCAGGGCGGCGGCGACGAGCGGCCACAGAGCGAAGGCCGCCCACGAGCCGGCCACCGTGGGCAGGGCGGGGTCGTCGCGGAGCAGGGGCAGGCCCAGGCAGGTCCGCCAGACGTAGAAGGGGACCAGGGCGTACAGGTCGTTGAGCCACTGGTGGACGGTGGGCTGGAAGAACGTGGGCACGATGACCAGCGCGGCGCAGACGGTGACGACGGCGGCGGCGGTGTGCCGGGCCAGCGCGCCGATGCCCATGCCGGTCAGCGCCGACACCGGGGCGAGCAGCGCGTTGGCGGCCAGGACGCGCAGCACGCCGGGGTCGCCGAGCGAGACGGCGACGCCGCGGCCGGACATGATGGCCTGGCTGACCCCGAACGTTCCCCCCGAGATGAGCGCGCCGGTCGCGAGCGTCACGGCGGCGGTGACGGCGAGCTTGGCCGCCACGACGCGGTGGCGGGCCGGGACGGCCGTGAGCGTCGTGCGGATGAGGCCGGTGGCGTACTCGCCGACGATGGTCAGGGCGCCCAGGCTGCCGGCGCCGATCATGAGCATGGAGGCGGCCAGGCCGCTGAACGCCTCGCCCAGCGGGTCGAACCTGGCCCTCTCCATCGCGGTGAAGCCTGGCCAGCTCTGGTAGGCGTCGAGGCTGCTCTGGGCGGCCAGGGCGACGATGGCCAGCGTGCCCAGGCCGAGCAGCCACGAGGTCGAGCGCAGGGACCAGAGCTTGATCCACTCGGCGGCGAGCAGGTCGCGGAAGGTGCCGGAGCTCGTCGTGGGATCACCGGCGGGTCTGGTGGTCATCATCGGAGGTCACCGGCCGGGTGGTCGGCGGGTCTGGCGGTCATTGCGGGGTCGCCGGTCCGGTGGTCGGCGTGTCCGGCGGTTATCGCGGGGTCACCGGCTCGGTGTTCGGCGTGGCCGGCGGTCAGCTCCATGAACGCCTGCTCCAGCGAGGCGGTCCGCGGCGTGAGCTCGTACAGCATGATCCGGCGCCGATGGGCGAGCTCGCCGACGCGGGCGGCGCTCAGCCCCGTCACGGTCAGGGCGTCTCCACCCTCCGGCCGCACGTGCGCCCCCTCCAGGCTGAGGACGGCCGCCAGCTCGGCGGGGTCGGGGGTGCGTACGGCGACGGACGCGCCGGTGCCGCGGGCGGCGAACCCGGCCAGGCTCTCCTCGGCGATCAGCTCGCCGCGGCCGATGACGACGAGGCGGTCCGCGGTGTGCTCCATCTCGCTCATCAGGTGACTGGAGACCAGCACCGTGCGTCCTTCGGCGGCCAGCCGCCGGAACAGGCCGCGCACCCAGAGCACACCCTCCGGGTCCAGGCTGTTGATCGGCTCGTCGAACATCAGCACCGGCGGGTCGCCCAGCAGCGCGCCGGCGATGCCGAGCCGCTGGCGCATGCCGAGTGAGAACCCGCCGATCCGGCGGCGCGCCACCCCCGCCAGTCCCACCTCCTCCAGCACCTCGGCCACCCGGCGCCGGGGCAGGCCGTTGCCGCGGGCCAGCGCGCGCAGGTGGGCGCCCGCGGTGCGGCCGCCGTGCACGTCACCGGCGTCCAGCAGCGCGCCGACGTGGCGCAGGCCCGCCGGGCGGCGGCGGCCGTCGATGGTGGCGCTTCCGGACGTGGGACGGTTCAGGCCGAGGATCATGCGCAGCGTGGTGCTCTTGCCGGCGCCGTTGGGGCCGAGGAACCCGGTGACGTGCCCCGGCCGCACGGTGAACGTCAGGCCGTTCACCGCCGTCACCGCGCCGTAGCGCTTGGTCAGTCCGTTGACTTCGATCACCTGACCAACGTTGTCGCAGGTCGAAGGCGTGCCGCATCTGGCCGCGGGCCTGTTTGCGGCGGGCGGGGGTGGCCCGCGGGCATAGGCCCGGCGGCCGATGCCCGGCCCCTGAGCAGGTGACTACGATCGACGGGTGCGCGACAGATGGCCGGAACGGCTGCCGGGCGGCGTGCGGACGCTGCTCACCTGGTGCGGCCTGGCGGGCCTGGTGCCGCTGCTGTACGCCCTGACGCTGACCGACGGCGAGAACCTGCTCCCGGTGGACGCCGCGCACGCGGCGTTCGCCGCCGCCATGGCCTTCCCCCTGGCCTGGGCGCGGCGGCGGCCCGGCATGGTGCTCGCGGTGCTGCTGGCCGGGGTGGTCACGGCGTCGGCGGCCGGGCTGCCGGCGGAGCGGTTCTGGCCGCTGCTCCTGGCGGGTGACGTCCTGGTCTGCCTGGTCGCCGCCGCCCGGTCGCGCCGTGTCGGCCTGGCCGCGGCGGCCGTCACGCTCGTCGTCCAGGAGACGGCCTTGCAGGCGGACCTGCTGCGGCACGGCCTGCGCGCTCTTGCGCCCGGGTTCCTGGCGCTGTCGGTCCTGCTCGGCCTGGGCGTGGTGGTCGGCTGGATGGGCGGGATGTTCATCCGGCAGCGGCGCGAGTACGAACGTGCGCTGCGTACGCACGCCGCGGCCCAGGCGGTCACGGACGAGCGGCTGCGCATCGCCCGGGAGCTGCACGACATGGTCGCGCACAGCATCGGCATCATCGCCATCCAGGCCGGCGCGGGCGCCCGCGTGATCGACAGCCGGCCGGAGCAGGCGCGCGAGGCGCTGGGCGCGATCGAGGCGACCAGCAGGCAGACGCTGAAGGGGCTGCGGCACCTGCTCGGCGCGCTGCGCGACGGCGACCGTGACCGCGAGTCCTCTGAGCCCGCGCCCGCGGCGGGGCTGGCCGACGTCGACCGGCTGGCCGAGGCGACGGCGGCCGCCGGGGTACGAGTGGACGTGCGCAGGCACGGGCGGCCACGGCCCCTGCCCGCCGCCGTCGACCGGTCCGCCTTCCGCATCGTGCAGGAGTCCGTGACCAACGTGCTGCGCCACGCGGGCACCGACCACTGCCAGGTCACGATCGACTACGGGAACGAGGAACTGCGCATCGACATCTCCGACGCCGGACGCGGCACCGCCACGCCGAGCGCGGGGAGCGGGCACGGGATCGCCGGCATGCGCGAACGCGTCGCCCTGCTGAACGGCGATTTCAGCGCGGGCCCCCGGCCCGGCGGCGGCTTCCGCGTCACCGCCCGCCTGCCGCTCACCACCCCACTCGCCGGCCCAATCAAAGACCCGGCCGGACGTGCGGGCGCCGAGGTGGAGGTGTCGTGACGATCCGTGTCGTGCTCGCCGACGACCAGCCGCTGATCCGCGCCGGCCTGCGCATGGTCATCGACGGCACCCCCGGCGTCGAGGTCGCCGGAGAGGCCGGGACCGGAGCCCAGGCGGTCCAGCTCGCCAGGCGGCTGCGTCCGGACGTGGTGGTGATGGACATCCGCATGCCCGGCATGGACGGCATCGAGGCCACCCAGACCATCACCGCCGAGTCCCCGTCCACCCGGGTGATCATGCTGACGACGTTCGACGACGACGACAACGTCTACGCCTCCCTCCGGGCGGGGGCCAGCGGATTCCTGGTCAAGGACATGGCACTGGAGGACATCCTGTCCGCCGTGCACGTCGTCGCCGCCGGGGACGCCCTGATCGCGCCCGGCGTCACCCGCCGCCTCATCGAGGACTTCGCGCGCCGCCCCGCCCCGGCGCCCCGGCCGCGCGAGCTCGCGGGCGTCACCGGGCGGGAACGCGAGGTGCTGACCCTGGTCGGGCGCGGCCTGTCCAACGCCGAGATCGCGGCCGAGCTGCACATCAGCCCGGGCACGGCCAAGGCACACGTGGCCAGCCTGCTCGCCAAGCTCGCCGCCCGCGACCGGATCCAGCTGGTCATCACGGCCTACGACGCGGGCCTGGTGTCACCGTCCCGCTGATCAGTACGGCCCGCCCGGACGCCGCCGCTCCGCACGACAAGCGTGCATCAGCCGCTGAACGGCGCCAGCGTGATCCTGTCGATCACGGGGGCGTACTGCGCGCGCAGGAGCACCCCGGGGAAGGTCTCCGACGCGTACGTGGTGCCGTCGAAGTTCGGCAGCTCCTCGGCCGAGAAGCGCACCGTGTTCGAGCCCTTCTTCAACCGCACCGGGACGGTGAGCTCCCAGAAGTTGTTCTCGTGGAAGGTGTGGGGGAACAGGACGCGCTGCGCGGCGGCGCCGTTCACCGAGATGTCGGCGTGCCTGGCCAGCGGGTCCGGGTTGTAGTGCGTGGCGGGCGACTGCTCCGGGTTGGAGTAGCGCACCCGCATGGCGTACGTGCCGTCGGCGGCGGCCCGCACGTCGAAGGTGAGCGTGTTGGCGTTGCCGGGCGTGCCGCCGACCCCGGTGACCGCGCGCCCGCCGCCCGCCAGCGAGAGCGGCGACGCCTTCGCCGTCCCGGCGAGCCGGGCGGACTCCGCCTCGTACACGGTGGCCGGCAGCGCGCCGGCGGCGGGCCGCACCTCGAGCCGGTCGATGAGCGACGTGCCGGACCTGCCGGTGACCGTGACCTTGTTGACGCCGCCGGACAGCGACACCGCCGCGGTCGCGTCGCCGCGCCGGGCGCGGTCCAGCACCCGTACGCCGTTGACCGTCACCGCCGCCTGGCCGGAGCCGAGCAGCTTGAGGTCCAGCTCGGCCGGGGCGTCCTGGGCGGAGTACACCCAGAAGGTGGCCGACTCCTCGCGCCGGGCCGCGACGACCCCGGAGCCCGAGAGCCCGGCTCCGTACGCGGAGTAGGACGGGCGGGCGCCGCGCAGGTCGGCCAGCTCGGCCTCGTAGATCGAGGTCGCCGCCGCCGGGTTGGCCAGCGAGAGCCGGATCCGGTCGACGATCGCGTCGCCCTTCGTGGCCTTGGCGCCGTCGAGGCTGCGCGCGGCCAGGGAGAGCACGTGCTTGCCCGCCGTGAGCTCCACGGTGGTGTCCGCGTGGTCCCACACCACCCACTTGTAGCCCAGCGGCAGGAACAGCTCCTGCTCCGCGCCCCCGTCCACGCGGACGAAGACGTTGGTCGGACCCTGCTCGCGCACCCGGTCGAAGGTGTTCAGCGAGTTGGCGAACACGCTGAGGTCGTAGCGGCCGGCCCGCGGGACCTCGACGGTGAAGTCGAGCACCCCGTCCGAGCCGGTACGCAGCCCGCCCACGTCGTAGCGGCCGGAGGTGTAGAACTTCGACACGTCCGACGGGGAGCCCTCGGGACCGTTGCGGTTGTAGCCGCCGCCGGTGTACTTCGCGTCCTCGGCCTCGTACGACCCCTCCCACAGCTTGGGCGCGGGCGCCGTCGCGGTGCCCGAGCCGGCGGGGGTGAGGACGATCTCGTACGCCGACGACTCCTTGAGCCTCGGCAGGTCACCGGCCCCGAAGTCGAAGACCACGGTGCCGTCCTTGACGGCGACGTCGCGCTCGGCGACGATCTCCGGCTGCGCCGAGTCGCCGACCTGGCCGGTCCACGGGATCTCCCGCACCCACGCGTGCACGCGGCGGCCGAAGACCTTGTCGGGGACGTGCTCGAAGCGGATGTGCCCGGCGCTGTCGGCGCCGCCGATGATGGCGCGGGCCTGCTTCTTGCCGGGGTCGAGCGTGGCGACGCCCTGCAGGGTGTAGTTCTGCCCCGGGTACGGCGGCGTGACCCGCACGGTGTGGCCGCTCATGCTGCCGTAGGCGTTGAAGAGCCACCACTGGCCGTTGCCGCGGTTGGCCTGCACGGCGGAGTCGGACAGGTTTCCGTCGATGTTCCAGTACGCGATGTCGGCGTCGACCTTCGACTCCTCGATGGCCGACACCCACTGGATCATCTGGCCGGGCACCGAGGTGTGGTAGTTGAAGGCGTACTCGTTGACGTTGATGGGCAGCCGCTTCCCGGCGTACTTCGTGCCGGCGAAGACCTCGGCCTCCATCTCGCGGTAACGCTTGACGCTGGCCCTGACCTGCTCGGGGTGGCTGAGCTCGTGCCAGGTCATCACGTCGGGCACGGTGCCGGCCTCGACGACGTGCTCCAGGTAGCCCTTGACCTGGGAGTACAGCACGCTGGTGTTGGGGCCGGCGATCCGGGCGGCCGGCATCCTGCCCTTGATGAGCGCGTAGACGTCGTCCCACGCCTTGAAGTAGTCGCGCGGGTCGCTGAGCCAGCTGACCCGGTTGTAGCTCCACTCACCCGTGCCGAACATGTTGCCCTCGGGCTCGTTGAACGGCACGAAGACAATGTTGTCCTGATATTTCGGGTCGAGCTGGAGGACCTGGTCCACCTGCTTGGCGATCTTCTGCCGGTACAGGTCGAGCTTCTCCTGCGGCGTGCCGCCGGGCCACTGGTAGGGGAAGCCGCGGTGGATGTCGGTCATGTAGATGTACACGTCGCCGTCGGTGCTGTCGGCCAGCGGCTTGACGACCTCCAGGGCGTCGGCGCCGGGGTGCTGCGGGCCGTCCTGGGCCTTGGTCGAGACGGTGCGCAGGCGCATCCCCTCGATGAGGTTGTCGGTCGGCACCCCCGGCCCGTACAGGCCGTAAAGGGTGCCGGACGCGCCGCCGTGGAAGGGGCCGGTGTTCTCGGCGAGGTCGATGACGAGCTGGCCCTCGCGGATCACGGTGACCTCGGCTGTGACGGGCCTGCCGCCGGCCGTGCCGGTCACGGTGAAGGTCCCGGCGGCGGCATAGTCCCCGGGATCCACGGGCGACCAGGCGATGGGCAGCTCGCGGTCGTAGCCGTCGGTGAAGGTGGCGCGGACGGCGGCCGGCAGGGCCGGCGCGGTGCCGATGGTCGTCCGGACGGAGAAGGCGCTCTGGGCGAGGCCCGTCGGCGTCGGCGGCCGGCCGCCGGTGACGGCGGCCACCTGCTCCGCCGACAGCGCGGCGGCGTAGACGCGGAAGTCGTCGATCGCGCCGTCGAAGAGCGGGTCCTGATAGAACGAGCGCCCGATGAACCCGGCCGAGGTCGTGGCGGCGTCGATCAGCTGCGCGGCGGTGATGGTGGTGGGAGCCGAGGCCACGGCGGCGCCGTCCAGGTAGGTGGTGACGCGCTTGGCGGCGGTGTCGAGCGTGACGGTCAGCGTCTTCCAGGCGCCGGCCGGCAGTGGGGCATAGCCCGTGACCTTGGCCTCGCCGCCGCCGCCCGAGGTGGTGACCGCAGTGCGCAGCACGCCGTCCCCGTTGTACGGCGTGCTGAACAGGTAGCGGTTGGTGTCCTTGCCGAGCGCGTAGATCCACTGCCAGGCGGCGGTGGTGCCGTCCCACTTGACCCGCGCCGAGACCGTCAGGTCGGTCCTGCCCTTGATCGTGTCCAGCGGCAGCCGCACGTAGGCGCCGTCGGAGGAAGGCGCGCCGCCGGGCAGGCTCAGCGCGTGGCCACCGCCCGCGCCGTCGACCAGCGCGGCGGTGGAGCCGTTGACCAGCGTCCCGTTCAGGCCGTTGCCGGAGGAGTCGGTGATGGAGCCGGTGGCGAGGTCGTCGGAGTCGAACGTGTAGAGGAGCACGGGAGAGGGCGGATCCACGGTCCGCGCATCCGCGACGCCCGTGGTTAAGGCGGCGACGAGGGCGGCCGGGAGCAGCCCGGCCCACATGGCCTTGATGGTCATGACGAAGTCCCTGGGAGGTGTGAGCGTTAACAAGTCTCAGGGAGGGTGATCGAGGAACGCAACTGAGGGTTTCGCGTAGGTTACGTAGCCGCGCCCCGCGCGTCAATGGGTGTTTCCGGCGTGTCACGATTCGATATCGCCGACCGTTCTCGCTCTTGACTCCCGCTCACCGGCGGCGCGACAGTCGGGGCACATCGTTGAACCGGTTCGCTGATTCCGGCGGCCCGCAGGTGGAGCCCGTTCCCGGCCGTGACCGGCGGCGGGCCGATCGATCCTGCAGATCCCCAGGAAAAGGCGCCGACCGGTCGGCGATCCGAGGGTTTTCGCGACGCAACTGTCGAACCGGTTCAATGACGTACAGGAGGTGAGAGTGGCGACGATCGGAGACGTGGCCCGGGAGGCCGGGGTGAGCCGCAGCACCGCGTCCTACGCGCTGTCGGGCAAGCGGCCCATCTCGGAGGAGGTCCGCCGTCGCGTGCTGGCGGCCGCCGAGGCGCTCGACTACACGCCGAACGCGGGCGCCCGAGCGCTGGCCACATCCCAGACCAAGGTCCTCGGTCTGCTCGCCCAGTTCCACGAAGACGAGTTCGCGCCCGCGATGATGCAGTACATCCTGGGTGTCACGAACACCGCCCGCGACCTGGGTTACGACACGCTGCTGGTCACCGAGGCCGACGGAGTGCGCGCGCTGCGGCGCATCACCGACTCGCGCATGGTGGACGGCGTCGTCCTGATGAACATCGCGCAGTTCGACCCGAGGCTGCCCATCCTGCGGGCCGCGCCGCAGCCGGGCGCCCTGGTCGGCCTGCCGGGCGACTGCTCGGGGCTCGACGTGTTCGACCTCGACTTCGAGGAGGCCGGCCGGGCCATGGTGGAGCACCTCCACCGGCTCGGCCACCGCGAGCTCATCCTGATCTCGCAGCCCGAGCACGTAGTCGAGCGCGGCGGCGCGTACGTGTGGCGCCTGCGCGACGCCGCACTCGAACGGGCCCGCCAGCTCGGCGTCACCCTGCACGCCGTGTACGGCGAGTCCCGCCAGCCCGCGGTCGGACACCTGCTCAACGCCCTGCTCGACGCCTACCCGTCGGCGACCGGCCTGCTGCTCAACAACGAGGCCGCCACCGCGGCCCTCCCCTCCGTCGCCCACCAGCGGGGCCTGCGGGTGCCCGAGGACCTCTCGGTCATCGGGCGCTACTCCGCCGAGTTCGCCGCGACCTTCTCCCTGCCCTATTCGTTCATCGAGAGCGCGCCCGACCGGCTCGGCGCCATGGCCGTACGCCAGCTCGTGCGCCGCGTCGAATCGCCGGCGGCCCGCGACGAGCCGTTCGTGGTGCGCTTCATCTCTCCCGAACTGGTCTCGCGCGGAAGCACAGCGCCCCCCACAGCGCCCCCTACAGCGCCCCCCACCGTGCCCCCGACCGCCCGCTAGTTCGCGGGCCCCGACCCCCCACACCTTCCGGCCGCGCTCGCATGGGAGCGCTAACATTGGAGGCCTCGATGAACCGCACGTCGGTTTCCGCGAAGGCGGCGGTCCTCGGAACCGCCGTTCTGGCCCTGTCGGTCAGCGCGTCCGCCTGCGCGTCCGCCCCGCAGACCGGTGGCACCACCACCACCAGCGCCGCCGCGGGCGGCGCCGGCGCGTACACCTGGTGGGACCCGTACCCGCAGCACGACCCGGCCTCGGCCTGGGCGAAGCGGGTGGACTCCTGCGGCAAGCAGGCCGGCGTCACCATCCAGCGAACCGCCTACGACACCACCGCGCTGACCAACCAGGCGCTGCTCGCCGGCCAGGAGGGCAACGCGCCGGACGTCATCCTCCTCGACAACCCCGCCGTCTCGACGCTCGCGGACGCCGGGATGCTCACCACGATGTCAGATTTCGGCCTGGACACGGCCCGGTTCGACAAGAACCTCATCGCCGCCGGCGAGCTGGACGGCAAGACGTACGGCATCCCCATCGGCGCGAACACCCTCGCCCTCTACTACAACAAGAAGATCCTCGACGCGGCCGGCGTCGACCCCGGCTCGATCAAGGACTGGGCCACGCTCAACGCGGCGCTGAAGAAGGTCAAGGCCGCGGGCAAGAAGCCGATCACGTTCGCGGCCATCGGCACGGAGGAGGGCTCGTTCCAGTTCCTGCCGTGGTTCTGGGGCTCCGGCGCGCAGCTGACCCAGCTCGACTCGCCCCAGGCCGTCGCGGCGCTCGACCTGTGGACCACGTGGGTCAAGGACGGCACCGCCCCCAACTCCGTCATCAGCAACTCCCAGAACACCACCTGGGAGCAGTTCCTGACCGGGGAGTTCGCGTTCGCCGAGAACGGCACCTGGCAGATCGACAGCGCCAAGAAGGCGGGCTTCCCGACCGGCATCGTGCAGATCCCCGGCAAGGACGGGGGCACCGCGCCCACGCCCACGGGCGGTGAGTTCATCACGGTCCCGGTGCAGAAGGACACCAAGCGCTATGCCACCACCAAGAAGATCCTCGAATGCATGACGACGCCCGAGGGCCTGGTGGAGACCGGTACGACGTTCGCGTACTACATCCCCTCCACCGCCGAGGGCCAGCAGGCCATCCTCGCCAAGGAGCCGGGCCTCAAGCCGTGGGTCGACGCCGTGAAGTCGGCCAAGGGCCGCACCAGCGACAACCTCGGCACCAAGTACCCGAAGATCTCCGAGGCGCTGTGGACCGGGGTGCAGAAGGCGCTGAGCGGCTCGGCCACCCCCGCCGACGCGCTCAAGCAGGCGCAGGCCCAGGCGAAGCAGGCCACCGGCGGCTGATCCGATGACCTCTCTCAGCAGCGAGGCCGGCGAGGCGGTGACGGTGGGCAGGGCGGCGCACGCGGCTCCCCGGCGGGGGCGCCCGCGGCAGTGGACGGCCTACGCCTTCCTCGCGCCGCTCGTGATCTACCTGCTCGCCTTCTACGCCTATCCGCTCTACCGCAACATCGACCTGAGCGTGCACGACTACACGCCCCGGGCGTTCGTGCGGGGCGACCCGGAGTTCACCGGGCTGGACAACTACCGCGACATCCTGTCCGACGACACCTTCCTGCGGGCGCTGCGCAACACGGCCCTGTTCACGCTGGTGTCCATCGCGACGCAGTACGCCCTCGGCCTGGCCCTCGCGGTCTTCTTCCACCGCAGCTTCCGCCTGTCGGCGGTGCTGCGCGCGATGTTCCTGGTCCCGTGGCTGCTGCCGCTGATCGTCTCGGCCTCGACCTGGTCGTGGATGCTCAACAGCGACAACGGCATCGTGAATGCGGCGCTGGAGGCGTTCGGGATCGGCCAGATCAACTGGCTCACCTCTCCCGACACCTCGCTGCTGGCCGTCACGATCGCCAACATCTGGCTCGGCGTCCCGTTCAACCTGGTGATCCTGTACGCCGGGCTGCAGACCATCTCCGCCGACCTGTACGAGGCCGCCGGCCTGGACGGGGCCAACGGATGGCAGCGCTTCTGGCGCATCACCTTCCCGCTGCTGCGCCCGGTGTCGGCGATCACGCTGCTGCTCGGCCTGATCTACACGCTCAAGGTCGTCGACATCATCTGGATCATGACGAAGGGCGGCCCGGCGGACGCCTCGACGACGCTGGCCACCTGGTCGTACCGGGAGGCGTTCGGCACCGGCCAGCCCGACTTCTCGCCGGCGGCGGCCGTCGGCAACCTGCTGATCCTCATCGCCTTCGCCGCCGGGCTCCTGCACGTGCACCTGCAGCGCAAGGAGGAGCGCGCATGAAGAGCTGGAAGACCGCGGCAGGCGTCGTCCTCGTCGGGGTGATGCTGTTCCCGGTCTACTGGATGTTCAACGTCTCGCTGACCAAGACGGGCGACATGCGGGCCGACCCGCCCCACTGGTTCCCCTGGAACCCCACGTTCGAGGGGTACGCGGCGGCGTTCGCCCAGCAGCTGCCGGCCCTGGCCACGAGCCTGTTCATCGGCCTCGGCACCGTCGCGCTCACGCTGCTCGTCGCCCTGCCCGCGGGCTACTCACTGGCCAAGCTGCGCCCGCGCGGCGCGCGCGGGATCGACTTCCTGCTCCTCGTCGCGCAGATGATCCCGGCGGTCGTCATGGCCATGGGCTTCTACGCCATCTACATCAGGCTCGGGATGCTCAACACCGTCCCCGGCCTGATCGTCGCCGACTCGACGCTGGCCGTACCGTTCGGGGTGCTGCTCTTCCGGGCGTTCATGGCGAGCATCCCCGGCGAGCTCATGGCCGCCGCGCAGATCGACGGGGCGAGCACCTGGCGGACGTTCCGGTCGATCATCCTGCCGCTGAGCCGCAACTCGGTGATCACGGTCTCGCTCTTCGCGTTCCTGTGGGCGTGGTCGGACTTCATCTTCGCCTCGACCCTCAACCGCAACAGCGACGTGATCCCGATCACGCTCGGCATCTTCCGCTACATCGGCAACAACACCACGCAGTGGAACTCGATCATGGCGACCGCCGTGATCGCGTCCGTCCCCGCGGCCTTCCTGCTGGTCCTCGCGCAGCGCTACATCGCCGCCGGGGTCACCGCGGGCGCCGTGAAGGACTGAACAGCAATCCGTCGAAAGGTTCACCACATGACCAGCCCCGTGCTGCCGTCCCAGGGCCGGGTACGCCCCCTCGGGCCCGCGCAGGTCTCCATCACCGGAGGGTTCTGGGGGAGCCGGCAGGCCGTGAACGCCGCGGCGACGCTCGCCCACTGCGAGTCGTGGATGGAGCGCCTCGGCTGGCTCGCCAACTTCGACCGGGTCGCCGACGGGACGACCGCGCCCGACCGCCCCGGCTGGTCGTTCTCCGACTCGGAGGTCTACAAGCTCCTGGAGGCCCTGGCCTGGGAGAACGGTCGTACCGGCGATCCGGGGGTGGAGGCGGCGATCAAGCGGCTCACCGGGCGGATCGCCCGCGCCCAGGATCCGGACGGCTACCTCAACACCTGCTTCGGGCACGGCACGCAGCCGCCGCGCTACAGCGACCTGGAGATGGGCCACGAGCTCTACAACACCGGCCACCTCCTGCAGGCCGCGGTGGCCCGGCTGCGCACGCACGGCGAGGACGACCTCGTACGGGTCGCGCGCCGCGCCGCCGACCACGTGTGCAGCACGTTCGGCGCGGACGGCCGGCCCGGGATCTGCGGGCACCCGGAGATCGAGGTCGGCCTGGCCGAGCTCGGCCGGGCGCTGGGGGAGGAGCGCTACGTCGAGCAGGCGCGGATCTTCCTCGACCGCCGCGGGCACGGCACGCTCAGGGACATCCCCCTGGGCCGCGCCTACTTCCAGGACGACATCCCGATCCGGGAGGCCGACGTGTGGCGCGGCCACGCGGTCCGCGCGCTCTACCTGACCGCCGCCGCCGTGGACGTCGCCGTCGAACGCGGGGACGACGAGCTGCTGCGGGCCGTGGAGCGGCAGTGGGAGCGCTCGGTCGCGCGCCGCACGTACATCACGGGCGGGATGGGCTCACGACACCAGGACGAGGGCTTCGGCGAGGACTGGGAGCTGCCGCCGGACCGGGCGTACTGCGAGACGTGCGCCGGCGTCGCCTCGATCATGGTCTCCTGGCGCCTCCACCTCGCCACCGGCGACGTCCGCTACACCGACCTGATCGAGCGCACGCTCTACAACGTCATCGCGACCTCCCCGAGCCCCGACGGCACGGCGTTCTTCTACGCCAACCCCCTCCACCAGCGGGCACCGGGCCGGGAGGCGGACCCGGACGAGGTGAGCCCGCGCGCCGAGGCCGGCGTCAGGGCCGCCTGGTTCGACGTGTCCTGCTGCCCCACCAACGTCGCCCGCACCCTGGCCGGCCTCCAGGGCTACCTCGCCACCACCGACGACGACGGCCTGCAGCTCCACCAGTACGCCCCCTCGACCGTCCGCGCCGAGCTGCCGGACGGGCGGGAGATCGCGGTGGAGATCGAGACCGCCTACCCCGACAGCGGAACCGTCCGCGTCCGGATCCTCGCCGACGGGCTCTGGACGCTGGCGCTGCGGGTGCCAGCCTGGGCCACCGGGGCCACGCTCGCCGAGGACGGGCGGGCACGGCCGGTCGAGCCCGGCATGGCCACGGTGCGGCGGGCGTTCCGGGCGGGCGAGGTGATCACGCTCGAACTGCCGATGGAGCCCCGCTTCACCTGGCCGGACCCCCGCATCGACGCCGTACGCGGCTGCGTCGCCGTCGAGCGCGGCCCCGAGGTCCTGTGCGCCGAGTCCCACGACCTCCCGCACCCCGGCGGGCTCGACACCCTGACGATCGATCCCCGACGCGACCCCCGATCCGGCCCCCGGGCCGAGCCCGGCGAGGTGCTGGTCCGCGGACGCCTGGCCGCACCCCCCGACCGGCCGTGGGCCTATTCCGGCGCCGCGGCTGCCTCCGCGGCGGACGTCGAGTGGTTCGACGTGCCGCTGCGGCCGTACCACTCGTGGGCCCGTCGCGGCCCGTCGAGCATGCGTGTCTGGTTGCCCATCGAAGGAGAGTGACACGATGTCCCGATTCCGAGTGCTCGCCTTAGCCCTGGTCACCACGGCCACTGCCCTGGTGACCGCCTCACCCCCGGCCGCGGCCGCCGGCGCGACGCTGACCGTCAACGTCGCGCAGCCGTTCCGGCCGGTCACCCACGTCGCCTCCGGCGGCCTGTACGGCCTGGCCGAGAACTCCCGGCCGGCCGACTCCACCCTCCTCCCGATCAAGGTCAACTCTCTGACCCAGCCCGCGCCCGGCGTCGGCCAGCGCCCCAACGGCCAGCCGCCCGGCGGCGACTCCCTGCTGGTGTCCCCGCAGGCCACCCGGGCCGGGGCGGGCGAGTTCATCCGGATGCCCGACATCTATCCCGACTTCCCCTACAGGTGGGTGAGCTGGGACGACTGGCTGGCCAAGGTCAACACCATGGTCAACGCCCGGCTGTCGGCCACCACGGTCACGAACGTCATCGGCTGGGAGCTCTGGAACGAGCCCGACTACACCTGGAACACCGCCGCGGCGGGCAACTTCAACGACGCCTGGGTGCGTACGTACCGGGCGGTGCGCGCGCTCGACACGCTCACGCCGATCGTCGGCCCCAGCACCGCCACCTACAACCGCTCCTGGATGCAGTCGTTCCTCACCAACGCCAAGAACACCGGCACCCTGCCGGACATCATCTGCTGGCACGAGCTGCAGAATCCCACCAGGATCGCCTCCGACATCGCCGACTACCGCAACCTGGAGTCCTCGCTCGGCATCAGCCCGCGCCGCATCTCCATCAACGAGTACGCCGCCACCAGCGAGGTCGACGTGCCCGGCCGGATCGCCAGCTACGTCGCCAAGCTGGAGCGGGGCGGCGTGGAGTCCGCCCACCGGGCCTTCTGGTACGAGTACGGCACCATGAACGGCCTGGTCGTCAACAACAGCCAGCCCACCGGCACCTGGTGGCTGTACAAGTGGTACGGCGACATGGCCGGGAACATGGTCACGACCACGACGACCACGACGACCGGCCTGGACGGGTTCGCCTCCTACGACGGCACCCGCAAGATCGTCAACGTGGCGTTCGGCAACGAGGCCGGCACCAACACCGTCAACCTCACGGGCCTCGGCGCGCTCGGCTCCAGCGTCCGCGTCACGCTGACCTCCACCCCGTCCAGCGGCCGCTTCACCGCGGTCACCGCCCCCACCACGATCTCCACGACCACCCGGACGGTCAGCGGCGGTCAGCTCAGCGTGTCCGTGCCCAACATGGTGGCCACCAGCGCCTACCAGCTCGTCGTCGAGCCGGTCAGCGGGGTGCCCGCCTACCAGCAGCGGTACGAGGCCGAGAACGCCTCCGTCTTCCGCGCCCAGCGGCTCAGCGCCTCCAGCGCGTCGGGCGGCGGCTACGTGGGCCGGATCGACAACTCGGGCACGCCGCGTACCGACAGCTACGTCGACTTCGTGGTGAACGTGCCCACGGCGCGCTCGTACACGATGACCATCGGCTACGCCAACGGCACCGGCGCCACCGCGACCCAGGGCCTGGCCTACAACGGCGGCTCCTGGAGCACGGTCAGCTACCCGCCCACCGCGGCGTGGGGCGAGTTCGGCGCCACCGTCGGCACCACCGTCACCCTCCGGGCCGGGTACAACGTGATCCGCCTGGCCAAGGGCTCGCCGTTCTTCTCCGGCGGCACCGGATACGCCGAACTCGACTACATCCAGCTCACCTGACCCGCGCGGCGGTCCGGCGCACCCCGCCGGACCGCCCGCACGTCAGGGCTTGCGGCCCACGCCGCAGACCGCGTTGATCACCGCCGGCTGGGGCGGCGCTCCCGCCGGGGGCCGCCAGAGCGGCGTGGAGACCACGCCCGGGTCCACGAGTTCGAGCCCCTTGAAGTGGACGGCGAGCCGCTCGGGGCTGCGCAGCGTGTACGGGAAGGCGGCCCGCTCGTTGTAGGAGCTCACCGCCGCCACCAGCGAGGGGTTGACGTCGGCGCCGTCGGACAGCGCCAGGTGGCTACCGGGCGGCAGCGCCTTGACGTAACGGCGGACGAGATCGGCGGCGAGGTCGTCGTCGGGGATCTGGCCGGCGATGCTGAGCATCATCAGGCCGATCGGCCGCGAGAAGTCGAGGGTCTCGGCCGCCGCGGCGAGGATGGTGCCGGGGTCGCGCACGTCGGCCTCGACGTAGGCGGTCCTGCCCTGCGGGGTCCCGGCGAGCAGGGCGCGGGCGTGCACGAGCACCAGGGGGTCGTTGTCGACGTAGACGACGCGGGACTCGGGCGCGAGGCGCTGCGCCACCTCGTGCGTGTTGTCGGCGGTGGGCAGGCCCGAGCCGATGTCGAGGAACTGCCGGATGCCCGCCTCGGTGACGAGGTAGGTCACCGCTCGCCGGAGGAACTCGCGCTGCAGCGTGGCCACCTGCGCGAAATCGGGGAACACGCGCAGCAGGGTGTCCCCGGCCTCGCGGTCCACGTCGTAGTTGTCCTGCCCGCCGAGCAGGTAGTTCCAGACCCGGGCGGAATGCGGCTTCGTACGGTCGATCCTGGGGTCGGCGTCCATGGGCGAAGCCTATAGGGATCTTCGCGAGCATGATCGACTGCTTGTGTCAGACTGCGAGTATGGCCCACACCCATGACGCAGAAGACCTGGCGTGCACAGTGGCCCACAGCGAGGCCCCCAGCGAGGCCCCTGTCGAGCCGGCCGGGCGGACGCTGGTCGCCGTCTTCGCCTCCCCGGTGGCCGAGTGCCTGCTGAGGTTCGGCGCCGAGCTCGGCTTCCGCCCGATCCTGGTCGAGCCCGATCCCGAGCGCCGCCTCGAGGGATTCACGGCGGTGACCGGGCTCGGCGCCTGGCTCGACGCCACGGCCGACGTGGTGCTCACCGACCATCACCGCGAGGAGATCGGACCGGTCCTGCGGGACGTGCTCAAGTTCCCCGTCCGGTGGGTCGGCATCATGGGCAGCGCCCGCCACACGGCACCGCACGTGCGGGCGCTGGCCGATCTCGGCGTGCCGCCCGAGGAGGTCGCCCGGGTGCACCGGCCCATCGGGCTCAACATCGGCTCGCGCACCCCGCCCGAGATCGCCGTCGCCACCCTGGCCGGCCTGATCGCCGACCGCAACGACCGCCCGGGCGGCTTCGCCTTCTGAGGAGTCAGCGCAGGTGGGCGGCCCTCCAGCAGTCCACCGCGCCCGGCTTGCCGCACCTCTTCAGGCCGTCGAGGACCTTGCTCAGGGCGGCTGTCCTGGCGTTGCCGGGGTCGTTGGACTCCTCACGCGGATCGGTGACGGTGTTGTAGTACTCGGGCCGCGGATCGCCCTTGTACTCGACATAGAGCTCCCCGCCCGTGCGCACGGCGGAGTAGCTGGGCGGCCGGGAGTTGCCCTTCTTCATGGCGTCCGCGTCGGGGTCGGGCTGGCCGGGCGCGTGGGGGTCCGGCTTGACGTGCTCGATCAGCGCCGCGTCGCGCCAGCCGGTGACGTTCTGACCCTGGATGAGGGGCAGCAGGCTGCGGCCGTCGCGGCTGTCACGCGTCGCCGCGCCGACGCCGGCCATGTCGAGGAAGGTCGCGAACAGGTCCACGTTCTGGGCGATGGCGGGCGTCACGAGGTCGCCGCGCGGCCCCGAGGCCGGGCGCCTGACCAGGAGCGGCACCCGTACGTCGTGGTCGTAGGCGGTGGCCTTGCCGCGCACCAGGCGGTGCTGCCCGAGGTGGAAGCCGTTGTCGCTGGTGAACACGACGTACGTGTTCAGCTTCTCCTCCTCGGTCAGCGCGGACAGGACGCGCTGCACCATGTCGTCGATCGACTGCACCATGCGGATCCGGTCGCGGAAGTCCTCGCGGAGCTTCTCGGTGATCTTCGGGCCGATGGGCTCCCGCCGTACCCAGGAGGGCTTGTCGGAGGTGTCCTCGTTGAACGACGGCAGGGTGGTCACGTCGATGGAGTCGCAGTCGGGGCCGCCGCAGTCGCCATGGGGGAACTCGCCGGCGGGGAAGCGGTCCTTCGGCCGGTCGCGCGGCGCGGGCGGGAAGCGCGGCTCCGTGTCGCCGCGCTTGACGTTGACCCTGTTGTGCAGCGAGAACGGCGAGACCTGGAGGAAGAACGGCTCACCGGGGGCGTACCGGCGGGACCGCTCGATGAAGCCCACCGCCCGCTGTCCCAGCTCGTCGACCAGGTATCTGCCCTTGGAGGGGTCGATCGGCAGCCGGCCGCCCGCTTCCTCCTTGATGTAGCGGGTGAGCTTGTATCTGAACTCGTTGTAGCCGCCGCTCGCCGTCACGTGCCACTCGTCCCAGCCTGGCGGGACGTGGTAGCCGGGACCCGCGGGATACTCGTTGATGTACTTGCCGAGGTAGCCCGTGCGATATCCGGCCTGATGCAGGGAGACGGCGTACGTCCTGCCCTCGTGCCTGGCGAACGCCCCGTAGCCGCCGTGGTCGTAGCCCTGGTTGGTCCGCACGCCCGTGTTGTGCGGGAACTGGCCGGTGAACATGGTGGCGCGGGAGGGGCAGCAGAGCGAGTCGGCCACGTAGTAGCCGGTGAACGTGGTGCCGTCGTGGCTCAGGCTCTTGACCGTGTCCATGTACTGGAGCAGCTCGGCGGACATGTCGTCGACGAGGAAGAAGATGATGTTCGGCCGCTTGGGCGCGGCGACGGCCCCCGCGCTTGACGGGGACGCGAGGGTCAAGGTGAGGACGACGGCCAGCGCCACCGCCAAGCTTTTCCTGATATATCCGGGCATCGGGGAGAACAGCCTCTTTGGCAGGGGACAGGAGGTTGGGGGTGCGATGCACGTACATTCTGGACAAAGCACTCAAACAACTTCATACCACCCGCGAGAGTATGCTCCGGAGCCGGGCAATCCCGGCCGGCCCTCATGGGCACGGCCGGGCGAAGGACCGGCGTCTAGTTCCAGATCCCCGGGACCGCGGCCGGGACCTTGTCCTCGAGCTGGTCCCGGTCGAGCACGTCTCCCTGCAGGGGCAGGAGAACGGTGACCTCGCGACCCCAGTCCGCGTAACGGGTGCTCGACTCGACCGTCATGGAGCTCTTGCCGTAGGGCAGGACCGCCTTGGCGGACAGCCGCTCGACCAGGCCGTCACCGCCGAACCAGAGGGTGTAGGTGATCTTGCCGTCGCGGCCGCTCCTGGAACGCGTACCGAAGCGCGACGCGAACGAGGGGGAGACCGCCGCGAGCTTGGTGGCCTTGATCGAGCCCTTCAGCACGCCGTCACGCCACGAGGTGCGGTGGGACAGGAGCGTCTTGAGCGTGTCGGGCTCCAGGGCGTTCAGCACCAGATTGCTCGGCGGCAGAGCGGCCCGGCTGTAGCGCACCCAGCTCGTGCCCTGGGGCAACGCGGAGTCGACGATCGGGCCGGAGACGTAGCTCACGTCCCGGGTGGAGATCATCCTGATGGGCCCCTGCTGCAGGGCCTCGACCTCCGCCGGCTTCGTCCTCTTCACGCTGCGGAGGAGGTCCTCGCTGTACTGCAGGGTCTGGGCCACATCGGACGCGGCCGCGCCGCGCCGGTCGAACCCGATCGTGCCCTCCAGCCCCGAGGTGACGACCAGGCTGCGCGTGTACGTCACCTTGGCCGTGGACTGCACGTTGACGGCTCTGCCGGCGGTTAACTCGGCCTTGAGCGCCTTGACCGGGTCGATCGTGGGTGCCGCTTGCGCGGGCGTGGCGGTGAGTTGCGCCACGCCCGCGACCACGGCGGCACCGATGATGGCTCGCTTCATGGGTTTCCTTGGGAACGGTCCGAAAAGTCGCGAACAATCTGGTGCATCGAAGATCATCAGTCAAGTCGAACCATGACATCCGGTATTTCCCGGACACCCCGTTCCCTTGATCTCACGCCGTACGGGGACGAGCATGGTCAACGGCGGCCCGACGACAGGGAGAGACGTGCCGGCGTGAACGACCACAGCGAAGACACGCGCAAGATCCCGCGCCAGGCCGCACCCGGGGCCTGCCCGGTCCGGCGCGCCGACGACGGCACGTGGGAGGTCCGCGGCCACGAGCAGGCCCGCGCCGTGCTGCGCAGCTACGACACCGTCCAGGCCGGGCTGGGCGTCGAGACCGTGGAGAAGCTGCCCGCCAGGATCCGGCGGCCGGTCCTCTACCGCGACGGGCCCGAGCACCGCGAGGACCGCCGCCAGACCGCGCGGTTCTTCACGCCCCGCAGGGTGGACGAGCGGTATCGCGACCTGATGGCGCGGGTCGCGGAGAGCCGGCTCGCCGAGCTGCGGGAGACGGGGGAGGCGCACCTGTCGGAGCTGAGCTTCGGCGTGGCGATCGAGGTGGCGAGCGCGATCATCGGCCTCACCTCCAGCAGGCCCGGGATCCGCGCCAGACTGGAACGGTTCTTCCCCGAGAAGTTCGGCCGGCCCGGCCTGACCAGCCCGAGCGGGATCTACTGGCTGGTCAGGCAGAACGTGAGCTGGCTGAGCGTCTACCTGGCCGACGTGCGCCCGGCGATCCGCGCCCACCGCCGCGAGCCGCGCGACGACCTCATCTCGCATCTGATCTCCGAAGGGTGCACGGACGCCGAGATCCTCGGCGAGTGCCTGACCTTCGCCGCGGCCGGCATGGTGACCACGCGCGAGTTCATCTGCGTCGCGGCCTGGCACCTGTTCGCCGACGAGGCGCTGCTGGAGCGCTACCGCGCGGCGGACGAGCCCGGCCGCCTCGCCGTCCTGCACGAGATCCTGCGGCTCGAACCCGTGGTCGGGCGGCTGCGCCGGCGCACCACCGCCGCCCTCGACCTGGCCGGCGCCGACGGGCCGGTCACGGTGCCTCCGGGCGCGGTGATCGAGGTGTTCGTCGACGCGGCCAACACCGATCCCCGAGCCGTGGGCTCGCTGCCGCTGTCGGTCTGCCCCGGCCGCGCCATCGACGGGGGCACGAGCGCCGCGGCGCTGTCCTTCGGCGACGGGCCGCACCGGTGCCCGGGGGCGAACATCGCCATCCTGGAGACGGACGTCTTCCTCAGCCGCCTGTTCGCCATGGACGGCGTGCGGATGGCGTCGGCGCCGCGCGTGAGCTTCAACAACGACATCGGCGGCTACGAGATCCGCGGGTTGGTGGTCAGGGTGGGGGACCCGTAGGGGTCAGGAGGCGCCGCGTGCCGCGGTGACCACCACCGTGGTGTAGCGCATCGTGAAGCCGCCCCCCGCCGCGTCGACGGCGGCGCCGACGCCCGCGAGCACCTCCTGCAGCGTGGCCGCCGGGAGCCGGGTGTGGACGCCGGTGGTGGGCACCAGGTCCAGCCACTCGTCGCGGGTGTAGGGCCGCTCCCAGTCGAAGCGCCACTCCTCCACGTCGCCGAATGCGCCCGCCTGCCGGATGCCGTCGGCGGCCTTGGCGCTCAGCGACACGTACGCGTCCGCGTCGGACATCATGCGCTGGTAGATCGGCGCGTCGGGCATGATCCTGCGGTAGACCGCGGCGATGGCCGCGCCGAGATCGGGCGGGGTCTGGAACGCGTTCCAGAACACCGCCAGCCGTCCGCCGGGACGCAGCACCCGCGCCGCCTTGGCCGCGCCGGCGACGGGGTCCACCCAGTGCCAGGCCTGTCCGGCGACGACCGCGTCGAAGTCCCGGCCGGCGGGCTCCCAGGTCTCGAACGTCGACACCTCGACCTCGAGCCCGTCGCGCCGCGCGAAGTCGGCCATCCGCTCGTCGGGATCGACCCCGAGCACCTTGCAGCCGGCCGCCTGGAACTGCCGGGCCTCGATGCCGGTGCCGCAGCCGACGTCGAGGACGTCGGGCCCGGGGCTGCCGGCGACGATCCGGGCCACCATGGCGTCGGGGTAGTGGGGCCGGGTCCGGTCGTAGCGCTCGGCGTCCACGCCGAACGATTCCGCCATCTGCCGAGCTTGATGCGGCTCGGGCTCGGGAAGAGAGGCTCCCGGCTGAGATATAGTGGGCATGCGCCCACTATGAATGGGCATGTGCCCACTCGTCAACCCGGCGAGGCCGGACGATGGAAGGCGGGATGCGACGGTGCCGACAGGGGTGGCCCTCCGCGACGTGCGTGAGCAGTTGTTCGACGCCGCCGAGCGGATCCTGTTGCGGGACGGGCCGAGCGCGCTGACCAGCCGGGCGGTCACCGCGGAGGCCGGCTGCGCCAAGGGCGTCCTGCACCGGCACTTCGAGGACTTCGACGCCTTCCTGGCCGAGCTCGTGCTCGATCGCGTCGCCCGGATGGACGCCCAGGCCGCCGCGCTGCGCGAGTCCGCCGGGGCCGGCACCGTCGCCGGCAATCTCGCCGGCGCGCTGACGACCGTGTTCGGGTCGGTCGCCGTGTCGATCGTCGCCCTCGTCACCTTCCGGGACGAGCTTCGCGCCCGGCTGCGCCGGTCCTGGCCGGTGGGCGTCCCGCTCCTGGCGGAGGCCGGCGCCATGATCGCCTCCTATCTCCGCGCCGAGCGGGACCTGGGGCGCATCGCGGCGGACGCCGACGTCGACACGCTCGCCCCGACCCTGATCGGGGCCGGGCACCTGCTGTTCGCCGACCGGACGGGCGCCCCGCCGGAGCCCGCCGCCGTCCGCAAGATGGTGACCACGGTCATCGCCGGCGTCGAGCGCTAGCAAGACGGACCGTATCGTCTCGTCTTGCTGCTATGCTGACCCGCATGTCTAAAAGCCCCGACCCCGCCCGCCGCAGCGAGCGCTCGCGGCAGGCCGTCCTCGAAGCGGCCCGCGAGCTGGTCTCCGAAATGGGATACGCCAAGATCTCGATCGAGGCCATCGCCGCCCGCGCGGGCGTGGGCAAGCAGACGATCTACCGCTGGTGGCGTTCCAAGGGGGCCGTGATCTTCGACGCCTTCCTCGCCCTCAGCCAGGTCGGCGACAGCATCACGCTGCCCGACACGGGCGACATCGAGGCCGATCTCAAGCTGGTGATGCGGGCGACGGTGGCCGAGTTCGCCGACCCGGGGTTCGAGGCGCCGATCAGGGCGCTCAACATGGAGATCATCAACGATCCCGACCTCGCCGCCCAGTACCGCGAGAAGCTGGCGGGCCCGGTCGACGAGGCCAAGAAGGCCCGGCTGCGCAGCGCACAGCGCGCCGGCCAGATCGCCGAGGACGCCGACCTCGACCTGGCCCTGGAGCTCCTGTACGCCCCCCTGTTCCAGCGCTGGCTGCACCGCTCGGGCCCGCTCACCCCCGAGTACGCCGACGCCCTCGTCGAGCTCACCCTCAAGGCCCTGCGCCCCGCCTGACCGCGGCCGCCGTCACCGGGCGGGCCGCTGCGTCGGCGAGTAACTGTACCTTCTGGATGGTACAGTTACCGCTATGCGACCGAGCCAGAGGACCCGGATCCTGGACGCCGCCATCCGCGTGACGGAGCGCGACGGCATCACCGCCCTGACGCTGGAGTCGGCGGCCGAGGAGGCCGGCGTGACCAAGGGCGGGCTCATGTACCACTTCCGCACGCGCGACGAGCTCCTGGTGGCGATCCAGCGGCATCTGACCGACGCGTGGGAGGCGCAGCTCGTCGCCGAGCTGGGCAAGCCGCTGGCGGAGGCGTCGCCGCAGGAGGCCGTCGAGGCCTACGTACGGGTGGGCGCGCACGGCTCGGTGAGCAAGGCGGACCTGGCGTTCATGGTCGAGTCGGTCACCACGCCGGCGCTGGCCGAGGCGTGGGACGACCTCATCGGTCGCTGGGCCCCGCCGCCCACCTCGACCGACCCGCGCGACATCGACCTGCTCCTGGCCCAGTTGGCCGTCGACGGGCTGTGGCTGTGGCGGGCCACGAGCATGATCCCCCTGTCCGAGCCGGTCAGGAAGGCACTCCACGACCGCCTGCTCAAGCTGGTGGCGGCGGAGGACGCCGACGCCGGCTGAAGCGGGAGCCCGAGCAGGCGTCCTCCACCCCCCATACGTGCCCAGCCACCCCGACGACCGGGAGCGCCCAGGTCGCCGGGGTCAGCCGTGTGACCCTGCGCCACCACCCCTTTTTCCTTGGAGGACCCCCATGACGAACACGGTGACCGAGCTGAACCCCAGACGCTGGGCGGCGCTGGCCGTCCTGTCGGCCAGCCTGTTGCTGATCACGATGGACATGACCATCCTCAACGTGGCACTGCCGCAGATCTCGGCCGACCTGCGGCCGGGCGCGGTCGAACTGCTGTGGATGATCGACGTCTACTCCCTGGTCGTGGCGGGCCTGCTGGTGGCCGTCAGCGCGCTGGGCGACCGCTGGGGGCGCAAGCGCATGCTCGTCTCCGGCTTCGTCCTCTTCGGCCTGGCCTCCGTCGCCGTGCTGTGGGCCGACAGCCCGGCCGAGGTGATCGCCGTACGGGCGTTGCTCGGCGTCGGCGGTGCGATGATCATGCCGTCGACCCTGTCGATGATCCGCAACCTGTTCACCGACGCCCGCGAGCGGGCCACCGCGCTGGGCGTGTGGGCCGCGATGGCGGCGGTGGGCGGCGCGCTCGGCCCGATCGTGGGCGGGCTGCTGCTGGAGGCCTTCAGCTGGCACGCCGCGTTCCTGGTGAACGTACCGGTCATGGCCGTCGCCGTCGTCACCGGGCTGCTCCTGCTGCCCGAGTCGCGCAACCCCGACCCGGGCCGATGGGACGCCCTGGGCACGGTGCTGTCGATGGTCGGCATGATCGCCCTGGTCTACGCCATCAAGCACGTGGCCACCGAGGGCCTGGACGTCTGGACCGCGCTCACGGCCGTCCTGGCCGCGGTCACGCTGACCTGGTTCGTCCGGCGGTGCCTGGGCCGCCCCGACCCCCTTCTGGAGGTCCGGCTGTTCCGCGGCGGCGCCTTCGCCTCCGGCACCCTGGCCGCCTTCACCACCTCGATCGCCATGGCGGGCATGATGCTGCTCATGGTCCAGTGGGCGCAGCTCGTCCAGGGCTACTCGCCGCTGCAGACGGGCCTGGCCATGCTGCCCATGGCGGTCGGCTCCGCGGTCCTCTCGCCGCTGGCGCCGGCCCTGGCCACCCGGATCGGCGCGCGTACGGTGCTGGCCGGCGGGCTGGTGATCGGCGGGCTCGGCTTCGTGGTGCTCTGGGTCGCCCCGACGACCTACCTCTGGGTGGCCGTGTCGATCCTGCTGATCGGGGCGGGCATGGGCTCGCTGGCCATCGCCTCCGCCGTGATCATGGCGGGCGCCCCGGCGGAGAAGGCGGGCAGCGCGGCCGCCATCGAGGAGACCTCGTACGAGATCGGCGGCACCTTCGGCGTCGCGGTGCTGGGCAGCCTGGCCGCCGCCCTCTACCGGGCCGAACTGCCCGGGAACGCCACCGACGCGGTGCGCGAGTCGCTCGGCGGCGCGCTGGCGGCCGCCCGCGCGATCGGCTCCTCCGACCTGGCCGCCCAGGCCACGCTCGCCTTCACCGAATCGCTGCGGACGACCAGCCTGTACGGCGCCGTCCTCATGCTGCTGGCGGCCGTGGCCGTCTGGTGGCGCACCCCCGCCCGGCTGGACCTGGCCTCGGCCCAGCACTGAGCGTCCCTCCCCAACCGCGAGGACCTTCGGGCGGCGCAGCACCGAGCGCCGCTACCTGCGGAGTCCTTCGGGCGGCGCGGCGGGCAGGACGACGGACAGGGCGTGGCGCAGGATGGCCGCGAACGACTCGTTGTTGCCGGGCTCCAGCCAGCGCCGCCCCGCCACCCGGATGGCCCCGGCCACCGCCGCGGCCACGACGGCGGGGAACAGGTCGCGCCCGGGATCGACGCCGGTGCGCGCCGCGATCGCCTCGGCGAGCGGCCCCTCCGCCATGGTGAACGTCTTCAGCGCCTCCCCCTCCAGGGCCGGCGTCGACATGATCATGCGCAGCCCGGCCCGGTCGGGCTCGGGGTCGGTGTAGAGCTCGACCACGGCCGCGATGACGGCCTGGTCGAGCGGCTCGCCGGCGGGCCGGGCCCGCAGCGCCTGCCCGGCGCGCCTGGCCTGGTCGGCGTGGAAGGCGCAGATCGCCTCCTCCCTGCTGGAGAAGTAGTTGTTGTACGTGCGGGGGGAGACGCCCGCGGCCGTGGCGATGTCATGGACGCGGACGAGGGCCAGCCCGTGGGGCCCCTGCTCGATGGCCAGGCGCAGGGCGGCATGGCTGATCGCCTCCCGGGTGGCCTGCTTGTTGCGGGCCCGGAGGTCCACGGCGTCGTCGTTCATGGGAGGACTCTATCCGACATTGCGTGCGGCGCACTATGTGCGTGGCGCGCAAGTTGTGGGTAAAGTGCGGGGAGACGCCTGGCACTCACCCCTGGAGAGTGCCAGCCGCCGGGACGGCGAGGTCCGCGGGCAGGTCATGACGCCTGCCCGCGGGCCGTCCGTCGCGGGCGCCGTCCCGGCAAACCCCCATCGTGAGCAGGAGAGAACATGGCTTCGAAGATGATTGCGTTCGACGAGGACGCCCGGCGCGGTCTCGAGCGCGGTATGAACCAGCTCGCCGACGCCGTCAAGGTGACCTTGGGTCCCAAGGGCCGCAACGTCGTGCT
>NZ_JBEXMW010000045.1:0-64921 GCF_040610775.1 Nonomuraea sp. NPDC003709
TTCCGGACCGAGTTCCACGCGGGTGAGACGCTGGAGTTCGTGGAGGCGTCGCAGACCTACCGTGAGCTGCTGGCCGCCGTCCGCTCGGACATGGCCGGCGCCGACGGCCGCCAGGAGGGCGACCCGGTGCGGGCGGCCGAGATCATCGTGTCCCTCGCGCACGGCGAGCAGGTGCCGCTGCGGCTGCCACTCGGGCGCGAGGCCGTCGAGCGGATCTCAGGGGCGTACCGGCGTGGCCTGGAGGAGGTCGAGCGGTGGGCCGAGACCGCCCGCAGCGCCGACTTCCCGGACCTCCCGGCATCGGTCCGGCCGATTTAGGCTGGTGGTCATGGCCACCGACGATCTGATGACCAGGGCGCTCGACACGCTCGGCGACGACGGCGCGATGTCGGTCGAGGCGATCCACTCCCTCACCGAGCCGGCCGAGGTGTCCGAGCCGATGGCGATCGCTGAGGTCGCCGGCCTGCTCGGGATCTCGCCGCACACGTTGCGTTACTACGAGCGGGCCGGGCTGGTCGAGGTGGCCCGGGACGGCAACGGTCATCGCGTCTACGACGGCGCCGCGGTGCGGCGGCTGGTGTTCCTGACCCGGATGCGGCTGTCCGGGATGGCGATGCGCGACCTGCAGGACTACATCTCGCTCGTCGACGCCGGGGAGCACACGGTGCCCGAGCGGCTCGACCTGCTCATCGAGCATCGCGACACGATCCGCCGTCGGATCCGTGAGCTGACCCTTTCCCTGACGGCCGTCGAGTACAAGATCGCCACGTACGGCGGCGAGACCGGGCCGGACGTGCAGACCCCCGCCGTCGACCGGACGGCGCGACGGGCACTACCGGCTGGGTGAGGGAGAACGCCTGCCCCGTTCGCCGGTTGAGCGATGCGGGCGAATACGGCGGCGCCCGCGAAGGCCGCGCTCGCAGGAGCGCGAATGACACGCCTCGGTGCGCGTTCTAGAGTCGGATCATGCGGGCAGCCTTCACTCCTGACGTCATTGATCACGATGCGGCGGCCGCGTTCGTCGAGAGGTTCAAGGACGGCTGGCGGACGCCCGATCTGCGCAAGCACGAGGCTCTGTGGAGTGATCAGATCGTCCTCGTTCAGCCGCTGATGGGCACGCTGCGGGGACGTGACGAGTGCCGCGTCGCGTTCGCCCGGCTCTTCGAACTCGTCCCGGACCTTCACGCGACCGTTCACCGCTGGAGCGCCACCGATGACGCGATCTTCATTGAGTTCACTCTCAGCGGGACGTTCGGCGGCCGCGAACTGGCCTGGACGGCGGTCGATCGCTTCGTCCTTGTGGACGGGCTGATCGCCGAGCGGATCTCGTACTTCGACTTGGCTCCGCTCGCCCTGGCGATGGCCGGGCGGCCACGCGGCTGGCGACGGTTGCTGGGCACCCGCTTCATCCCCCGCTTCCAGCGCTATGTCCAGGACCCCAACGCCTGAAACGAGGACTTCCTCCCCGGGGATTCGCGGCCGGGGGAGGCATGCCTGCGCTGAGCCGAGCCGCTGCGCCGGCACGTGCGAGACTGGGGCCATGGCGACCGGGGTGGGTGGCGCGCAGAAACGTCGAGCGGGCAGGGGCGCGGGCCGGCTCCCGACGATGAAGGATGTCGCGGACCATCTGGGCGTGTCGCGTCAGCTGGTCTCGCTCGTGATGAGGGGCGTCCCGGGGCCGAGCGAAGAGTCGAGGGAACGGATCCTGGCCGCGGCCGATGAGCTTGGCTACCGGCCGAATGCGTCAGCGCGGCTGCTGCGCCAGAACCGTACGCGTCTGATCGGCGCGCTTTTCTGGATGCGCAATCCGTTCCAGGTACGCTTGATCGAGCGCTTGTTCGTTCGTGCCGCGGAGCGGGGTTTCGGGCTGGTGCTGGGGCCGACGACGTCGGATCGGCCGACCGACGTGGTGGTCGCGGAGCTGATGGAGGAGCGGGTCGAGGCGCTGGTCGCGTTCAATCCGGATCCGGCGTCGCGCGCCCTCGCGGATGCGCGCGAGCTCGTGCCTGTGGTGTGGCTCGGGGAATGGGTGGACGAGCTCGACGTCGACAACGTCCATGTCGATGAGATCGAGGGGCTTCGTCTGGCGGTCGAGCACCTCGTGGAGCTCGGGCATCGCGACATCGTCTATGTCGGCGGACGAGGTGGAGCCGTGGGCCGTCTTCGTGCCGAGGCGTACCGGAGCGCGATGGCCGCGGTTGGACTCGCGGAGCGCGCCGAGGTGCTCGAGAGCGACTTCTCCGAGGAAGGCGGTGCCAGTGCCGCGCGGCATGTCCTGGGACGACGTCACCGCTGCCAGCGTGCTGGTGATGGAGGCGATGTGGAGCCGGTACCTGCCGCAGACCTCGGTGATCCGCAAGCTCCTCGCCGACGGAGTGTTCGGGGACGTGCGGGCGGTACTGGCCGACCACGGGCAGGCGATCACCGCGGATCCGCAGCACCGGCTCAACCGTCCCGAGCTGGGTGGCGGGGCGTTGCTGGATCTGGGCGTCTACCCGGTGCAGTTCTCCTCGATGGTCCTCGGTGCCCCCACGCGGGTTGTCGCGGTCGGCGGGATGACGGACACCGGGGTGGACGCGTACTCGACGCTCGTGCTCAGTCACGAGCAGGGCGCGCTGTCGACGCTGTACTCGTCCATCCAGGCACGCACTCCGATGACCGGAGCGATCGCCGGGACCGAGGCGACGCTCAGCATCGACGGCCCCTTCTTCACGCCGACCTCGTTCACCCTGTCCGGTGCCGACCACTTCTCGCCGACGCTGCGGTGGAGCGACCCGACCGGGTTGCGCGGCTTCGACGGGCTCTCTTGGGAGGCGACCGCCCTGGCCCGATTCGTCGGCGAGGGCCGCACCGAGTCGCCCGTGCACCCGCTGGAGGAGACCGTCTCGATCATCGCTACCATCGACCAGGCCCGAGCCCAGCTCGTAGGGTCGTGAAGCCATCCGCGACCCGAGGGAGAGCCCGCCCATGACGGATCTGATCACCGCGCTGGAGCAGCAGGAACAGGAGCTGGTTTTCGACGCGTTCGACCACGCCGACGCCTGGCGGCTGGGCTCCCGCATCACCGCGATCGCGCAGGAAGCCGGGCACAAGGTCGGCATCGACATCCGCCGGCCCGGTCTGATCCTGTTCCGCGCCGCGCTGCCGGGCATCACCCCTGACCAGGACGTGTGGATCGCCCGCAAGGCCGCGGTGGTGCTGCGCATGGAGAACAGCAGCGCCCTGGTCGACGCTCGCCTGTCCGCTGCCGGTGTGGACCCGGCAGCGGTCGGATGGCTGGGTGCGGACTACGCGGTCACCGGCGGATCGTTCCCCATCCGTGTCCGCGGGGTCGGTGTCGTCGCCGCCGCGACCGCGTCCGGCCTGTCATCGATGGAGGACCATGACCTCATCGTCGCCGGGATCCGGGCTCACCTCGCCGAGGAGGCCGGAAAGTGAGTGACGAGAAGATCCCCCAGCGGGTGCTGCGGCCTGGTCAGTCCGCGCGCATCCGCATCTGGGAGCGCGCGACCCGCACCGTGCGTACCGTGTTCGAGTCCCGCGACCGGCTCTACGAGGCGCCGAACTGGACGACGGACGGGCAGTTGCTCGTCAACGGTGACGGCAGGCTCTGGCTCCTGCCCGCCGACGGCCCCGCTGACGGTTCTGCTGACGGTTCGGCCCCGCCACGTCAGATCCCCGTGACGGGCCTGCCCGACGTCAACAACGACCACGTGCTCGCCCCCGATGGCGTCACAGTGTTCGCCTCCGCGAACGACTGGCACATCTGGGAGGCCCCTCTCGCCGGTGGGCAGGCTCGCCGAGTGACCGCCGAGGACGGGGGGATGCATTTCCTGCACGGCGTCAGCCCCGACGGGCGGCGCCTCGGCTACGTGCGCCTGGAACCGGAAGGGGACAACTGGTGGGCGTCGGCCACCATCCACACCGTCGGGCTGGACGGGCAGGACGACGTCGCGGTCACCACCGACCCGGGCCCGGCGGACGGGTGCGCGTGGACGCCCGAGGGCGAGTGGATCGTGTTCAACACCGAACAGTTCTCCACCGCCCCAGGGCACGCGCAGCTGGCCCGGGTGCGGCCGGACGGGACCGGGCTGGAGCAGCTCACCTTCGACGAGCGGGTGAACTGGTTCCCGCACGTCGCACCCACCGGCGATGTCGCCGTGTACCTCAGCTACCCGCCCGGCACGACCGGGCACCCCGCCGACCTCCCCGTCGAGCTGCGGCTCGTGTCAGTCGACGCCTGGCAGGAGCCGGAGACGCTGGTGGCGCTGCACGGTGGGCAGGGCACGATCAACGTCCCCAGCTGGGCGCCCGACGGGTCGGCGTTCGCGTTCGTGGACTACCCCACAGGCTCCCAGAACGACCTGGAGAACCCGGCGTGAAGATCTAGCCTTGGGGCTCTTCCGCCGGGCAGCGGGTGCCCCGCGCGGGCACGGTCAGCGAGATCAGGTAGTCGTCCATGGCGGCCGTGCTGCACTGGGTCATGCCGTAGACGCCGTGGCCCCAGCCCTCGTACGTGAGCAGCGTGGCCTTGGAGCCGAGCTGCCGGGCCACGTTGGCCGACCATTCGTACGGTGTGTCGGGGTCGTGCATGGAGGTGCCCACCAGCAGCGGAGCGCTACCCGTGTACCGCAGCCGGTGCTGCGGGTTGTTGACCGGGTGGCCCTGGCAGATCGGCATGTCGCCCATCGGCATCGGGTTGTACCGCAGGTCCGGGGCCACCGCGTTGGAGCTGCGCATCACGTCGGCGTACTCGTTGTAGTTCCGGAGCGACAGGTTGAAGTCCTCGCAGAGGATCGCGGTGGGGAGTTCGGCGAACTCACCGCCCACGGGCCCGTTGCCGGGAGGGCCCGGCATGTCATCCGGCACCGGCCCGCCGTCCAGGGCGAGGAGCACCTTGGCCTCCTGCCGCCAGGCGGGCGCCTCGTTGAGCACCACGCCCAGCCAGAGGAGGTTATGAGCGCTCACCGGGCGGTCGGTGACGCCCGGCCAGTACAGCTCGCCGCGGTCCGCCTTCTCGAGCAGTCCCTTCCACAGCGCCCGGACGTCGCGCCCGTGCAGGACGCAGTCTGTGCTCCGGTCACACCAGGCGACGAACTCGGCGAAGCTGTCCTGGACGGTGGCCGCCTCGGTCACCTGGAACGCCTTGACGTTCAGGCTGTGGTCCATGTTGCTGTCCAGCACCATGGCCCGGATCCGGTTCGGGAAGAGCTCGGCGTACATCTGCTGGGCGAGCGTGCCGTAGGAGACGCCGTACGAGGTCAGCTTCTCCTCGCCGAGCGCGGCGCGAATGGCGTCCATGTCACGCGCCACGTTGGCCGAGTCGATGTGGTCGTACAGAGGGCCGGTGAGCTTGCGGCAGTCCGCGCGCAGCTTCTTGTTGAAGGCGACCCAGTTGTCGTAGTCGGCCTGGCTGGTCATGACCGGGTACGGCATCTCGTTGTACACCGAAGCCGAGCAGGTCACCGAGCCACTGCGGGCAACGCCCCGGGGGTCGTAGCCGACGATGTCGAACCGCCGCTGGACGTCCTCGCTGAAGCCGGAGGGGCGAAGGATGTCGTTCACACCGGAGTTGCCGGGTCCGCCCGGGTTGGTCAGCAGGGACCCGATTCTCGCGGAGGGGTCGGCGGCCTTGCGCCGGGCGAGGGTCAGGTTGACTGTGGGTCCGTTCGGGTTGGACCAGTTGATCGGTACGGCCAGCAGGCCGCACTCGACGGTGGGCTCCTCCTCGCACGGCCCCCAGGTGATGCCGCGCTTGCCGATGGCATCCGTGACGTCCTCTCCGGTCACCGTCGCGTTGGCCATTGGAGCGGTTAACAACGTCGCGAACACCACGAGGGCGGTGGCCAGCAGGGAAGTTCTTCTTGGCACAGTTCTCCTATCGTTGATCGGCCGGCTCGGTGACCGCGGCGGTGGCACGGCCCTCGGCGAGCGCCTGGGTAGTGGCGAGCCGCCCGGTCGGGCCGTTGGCTCCAAAGATCATGAGCCTACTTTCTTCAGACTTGTGGCGCTACATCCATTTTTACGCATCTAATATTCATTAGGAGCTGCGTAAAGGTGAGTTCGCGGATGGCCTGCTCGCCCCGTGCGCGGAGGAAGGTTTCGTCGAGCGGCTCGGGCAGGGCGTCGGCTCCCATCTGGCCGTTGCCGCTGTCGGAGGACCCTACGAAACCGCTGTTCCGTTCTGCTTCCGCTCCGGTTCCGTGCCGATGGGCAAGGGAGAAGGCCCGGCGCGTTACTGCCGGCGCCGCAGCGGCGGCATGAGCGGTGGTTCCACGGGGCTTCTGGCAAGAGCGGCAGGAAGCCGACGGGGCGCCTGATTCCGCTCCGGGACGGTCCGGACGTTGGGCTCCCGCACAAGCCGGGCAGCGTCGTTCGTCGGGAGCGCCGAAGATGCCCGGACGGCGGAGGCTTACGGTTCGTTCATGCCGCATCTCGCGCTCGACGACCTGTACCGCCTCGCCATCCCTTCCGATCCCCAGGTGCGTCCCGACGGGGGAGCGGTGGCGTACACGCTGACGACCGCCGTCCGGGACTCCGACGAGAACCGCACCGAGATCTGGCTGGCCGCTCCCGGCGCCGAGCCCCGGCGCCTCGCCGCGGGCAGTGCCGCGCGGTGGTCGCCGGACGGCCGGACGCTGGCGTTCCTGCGGCCGCTGGACGGCAGGCCGCAGATCCACCTGATGTCGATGGACGGTGGCGAGCCCGCACCGGTGACCTCCGCGAAGCTCGGCGCCGGCGCGCCCGTCTGGTCTCCGGACGGCTCCCGCATCGCGTTCGCCGCACCCGTCGGAACGGGTGAGGACGGCGGGATGCCCGACCCGAACGCCCCTGTTGTGGCCGACCGGCTCGACCACAAAGCCGACGGCGCCGGGCTGCTGCGCGGCCTGACCAGGCACCTGTTCGTCACGGACCTGGCCGGCGGCGAGACCGTCCAGGTCACCCAGGGTGACTTCCACGCGGGCGAGCCGTCGTGGTCGCCCGACGGTCTGCGCCTGGCGTTCGCCGCCGCCATGGACGCCGACCGCGACCTGGAGGCGGGCGGGGCCGCGTACGCCGTCGAGGCGGCCAAGGGTGGTGTGCCGGAGCGGCTGACGGATCCCGGCCTCATCTGCGGCGGCGTCTGGTGGCTCGGCGACCGGCTGGTCGTCGCGGGGCTGAAGGGCTCCGTGGTGGGGCACGAACGGCTGTTCGCGCTCGGCCCTGGCGGGTGGGCCGAGGTGGAGACGGCCCTCGACCGGAACGTCATGACCGGCGCCCCCGGCTACCCCGGCGGCACCCCGGCGCTGCTCGGCGAGGACCTGCTGTTCTGTGCGCGCGATGGTGGCTCGACGCACCTCTACCGTGTCTCCGATGGGGCGCCCGGCGAGCGGCTGGTGCCCGGTGAGGTCAACATCTCGGGGATCAGCACGGCGGCGGGGGCGGTCGCGTACGTGGCGGCGACGCAGCACAGCGCGGGAGACGTCTACCTGATGACCCCAAGCCCGAAAAAAGCAACGTCGGGCGAAATGTCGGATATATCTGGCGCGTTAGCGCCGGATATATCCCGGCTCACCGACTACGGCCTCGACTACGTCGAGTTGTTCACCGCCCGCCGCCGCACGTTCACCGCCCCCGACGGCACCCAGGTCGAGGGTTTCGTCCTGCGCGACGAGACCGCGCGGACGCCCGGCCCCCTGCTGCTCGACGTGCACGGTGGCCCGCACAACGCCTGGTCGCCCGTCTTCGACGGCTTCCACCTCTACCACCAGCTCCTCGCCGCCCGCGGCTGGACCGTCCTCACCGTCAACCCGCGCGCCAGCGACGGGTACGGCGAGGACTTCTACACCGCCTCCCTCGGCGCCTGGGGGGTGAGCGACGCCCAGGACCTGCTCGCCCCCATCGACGCCCTGGTCGCCGACGGCGTCGCCGACCCCGACCGGCTGGCCGTCACCGGCTACAGCTACGGCGGCTACATGAGCTGCTGGCTGTCGGCCACCACCGGCAGGTTCAAGGCCGCGATCCCGGGCGGCTGCGTGAGCGACCTGACGAGCCTGAGCGGCACCTCCGACCTCGGCCACCTGATGAAGGTGCACGAGTACGCCGGTGACCTGGCCGCCCAGTCGCCGATCACGCACGTCGCGGACGTCACCGCCCCGACGCTCATCCTGCACGGCCAGGACGACGACCGCTGTCCCGTGGGCCAGGCCGAGCAGTGGTTCACCGCGCTGCGCGAGCGCCGGGTGCCCGTCGAGCTGGTGCGCTATCCCGGCGCGAGCCATCTGTTCATCCTGAGCGGGCGCCCCTCGCACAGGTACGACTACAACGAAAGGATCATCGCGTGGCTGGAGCAATGGGTCAGCGGCTCGCCGAGCTGATCGCCGAGTACGAGGTTCCCGGCTCGGCGCTGGCGTACTGGCACCAGGGCGAGCTGCACGAGTTCGCGGCCGGCACGCTGAACGTCGACACCGGCGTCGAGGCGACCACCGACGCGCTCTACCAGATCGGCTCGGTCACCAAGGTGTGGACCGCGACTCTGATCATGCAGCAGGTCGAACAGGGCCGGCTCACGCTGGACACGCCGGTCATCGAGGTACTGCCCGAGTTCAGGGTGGCCGACCCCGAGGTCACCAAGAACGTGACGATCAGGCACCTGCTCTCCCACACCAGCGGCATCGACGGCGACCAGTTCATCGACACGGGCCGCGGCGACGACTGCGTGGAGAAGTACGTGGAGGCCTGCGCGACCCTGGCACAGAACCACCCGCTCGGCGTCACCCAGTCCTACTGCAACTCCGGGTTCGTCATCGCGGGCCGGGTGCTGGAGCAACTGACCGGCAAGCGCTGGGACGACGTCCTGCGCGAGGGCATCTGCGAGCCGCTCGGCCTCACCCACACCTGGACGCTGCCGGAGAACGTGCTGCGCTTCCGCGCCGCGATGGGCCACGAGGACGGCGAGACCGCCCCGGTGTGGGGCCTCATGCGGTCGATGGGCCCGGCCGGGCTGATCTGCGCCCGCCCGGCCGACGTGGTCGCCTTCGGCCGCGCCCACCTGGAGGGCGGCCTGCTGGAGAACCCGGCCGCCATGTGGGAGCCGCAGGTCGACATCCCCAACCCGTACACGCTGGGCAGGCAGTGGGGCATCGGCTGGATCATCGACGAGTGGAGCGGGCACAAGGTCATCTCCCACGGCGGCAACACCATCGGCCAGCACGCCATGCTGTGGGCCGTGCCCGACACCGGGACCGTCGTCTGCGTGACCGCCAACGGGGGCCGCAGCGGCGAGTTCACCCGAGCCGTCGCCACCGAGTTGTTCGCCGAGCTCGACGGCCTGACCGTGCCGCCCGCGCCGTCCCTGCCGGAGACACCGGCCGGCGTGGACGTCGCGCCGTACGCGGGCGTCTACGAGCGGGCCGGCGCCCGGATCACGGTGAGCGTGCTCGACGACGGCAAGGCCCGCCTGCGCTTGGAGGCCACCGGCGAACTGGCCGCCCTGCAGGAGCCCGAGGAGTCCGACTTCGTCCCGGTCGATGAGAACCTGTTCCTGTTCCAGGCGCCGGGCACCCGCGACTGGATGGCGGCCGTGTTCTTCGAGCTGGCCGATGGCACTCTGTACATGCACATGGGCGCTCGCGCCACTCCCAAGGTCGGCTGAGGAGAAGGACATGGACCTGCGGGATCGCCTCGCCGAGGCGGCGCGCGAGCATGGCGTGCCCGGCGCGGCCGTCGCGGTGTGGCACGACGGCGAGCTGCACGAGGCCGCCACGGGCATGGTCAACACGGCCACCGGCGTGGAGACCACGAAGGACAGCGTGTTCCAGGTCGGCTCCACCACGAAGGTGTGGACGGCGGCGCTGGTCATGCAGCTCGTGGAGGACGGCCTGGTCGAGCTCGACCAACCGGTGGGGGAGCACCTGCCGGACTTCGCGTTCGGCGGCGTCACCGTCCGGCAGTTGCTCATGCACACGGCCGGCTTCGACGGCGACGTGTTCGAGGACACCGGGCGCGGCGACGACTGCCTGGACACGTTCCTCGACCACCTGCGCACCGCGGGGCACGTGCACGAGCCGGGCGAGCTGTTCTCCTACTGCAACGCCGGCTACTGCGTGCTCGGCGCGCTGGTGGCCAGGCTGCGCGGCGGCACCTGGGAGCAGGCGATGCGCGAGCGCCTGCTCACCCCCTTGGGCGCCACGCACGCGGCGCTGTTCGGCGAGGAGGCCGTGCTCTTCCGCGCGTCGGCGGGGCACGTCGGACCGGACGCCGCCGTCTACCCCCGCTGGCAGATGCCCCGCTCCAACGCTCCGGCCGGCTCCACCATGTGCCTGGCGCCGCGCGAGCTGGTCGTGTTCGGCCGGGCGCTGGCGGCCGGCGGCCTGGCACCGAACGGCACCCGGCTGCTGTCGGAGGAGTCGGTGGCCGCGATGCTCACGCCGCAGATCCACGTGCCCGGGGTGGGCGGCGCGCTGGCCGACCGCTGGGGTCTCGGAGTGGAGCTGTTCGGCTGGGGCGCGTTCGGCCACGACGGTGGCACGCCCGGGCAGAGCACGTTCTGGCGCGTCGTTCCCGAGTCGGGCTTCGTGATCGCGATGAGCGGGAACGGCGGCTCGTTCTTCGGCCTCATGGACGACGTGGCGCGGCCGGTCATCGAGGAGGCGACCGGCCTGACGATGCCCGCGCGGCCGCTGCCGCCGCAGGCGCCGAAGCCCGTGGACGGCGCTCCGTACGCGGGCCGCTACACCGGCCCGCAGCTCGGCTACGAGGTCGCCGCCGCCGGAGACGGCCTGGACGTCACGCTCATCCCCGGCCCGCTCATGGAGAGCATGGGCTCCACCCGCACGACCACCCGGTACGTGCACCTTCACGGCGAGTCGTTCATCGCCGTCGAGGCCGAGGGCGGCCGGCACGACGTGGTCACGTTCGTGATGCGGGACGGGACGGCCGCCTACCTGCACAACGGCCGTGCGGTGGCCCGTGCCTGACCTGCGGGAGGTGTTCGACGAAGCGGGCGTGCGGGGCTTCCTGCACGCCCGAGAGGTGGACGGCGACGCCGAGATCGGGCTGGACCCAGACGAACCCGTCGTGCTCGCCTCGGTCTTCAAGATCGCGATCGCGCTGGAGTACGCCCGGCAGGCCGCCGCGGGCGAGATCGCCCGCGGCGAGCGGCTCACCGTCACCGCGGCCGACAAGGACGGCGGCATCGGCACCTCCGGCTGCCTCGACGACGTGTCGCTCACCCTGCGCGACCTGGCCCACTTCATGATCACGATGTCCGACAACGCGGCGACCGACGTGCTGCTGCGCCGCGTCGGGCTCGATCGGGTCAACGGCACCCTCGCCACGCTCGGGTTGAGCCGCACGCGGCTCATAGGCGGGTGCGCGGAGCTTTTTCGGCAGGTCACCGAGGACATCGGTGCGGACTGGGACGCCGCCACCGAGGACGAGCTGCGGGCCATGGCCGTGCGCGACCCGGCCCGCACCACCGCCGGCACCCCGCGCGAGATCAGCATGCTGCTGGGCCTCATCTGGCGCGACCAGGCCGGCCCTCCCGAGGCGTGCGCGGAGGTGCGGAAGGTCATGGGCGAGCAGATCTGGCCGCACCGGCTGGCCGCGGGCTTCCCCGACGAGGTGAAGGTGTCGGGCAAGACAGGCACCCTGTGGGGGATCCGCAACGAGTCGGGCGTGGTCGAGTACCCCGACGGCAAGCGGTACGCCGTCGCCGTGTTCGTACGAAGTGACGTCATCCGGTCCCGCCTGCCTGCTGCGGACGCCGCCATCGGCCGTGCCGCCCGCCTGGCCGTCGACCGGCTCCGCTGATGTCGGTTTTCGTGGACTATCGTGACCGTGTGAGGAACCGTCCCCGTGCCAGCCTGGGACGGATCCTGCAGGACCTCGGCACCACCGTCCTCGACGTGGCGGCCTCACCCGGTGACCTCGACGCCGAGGTCACCGGCGTGCACATCTTCGATCCGCTCGACGAGCTGATCGTCCCCCCGGGTGGGATCCTGCTCGCGGTCGGCGTGCGGGGCGCCGCGGAGATCTGCTCACTCATCGAACGCGCGCCCGCCGCCGCGGGCGTCGTCGTGAAGCTGCCCGTGGACGTCGACGAGCAGGTCCGCGCCACCGTGCTGGAGACCGGCGTCGCCGTGCTCGGCCTCACCCGGGCCGCCTCCTGGGCGCAGGTCGCCGCGCTGCTGCGTTCCCTGCTGGCCGAGGCCGACCTGGCCGAGCCCGAGCAAGGGCCGCAGGGAGACCTGTTCTCGCTGGCCAACGCCGTCTGCGCGCTGCTCGACGCGCCCGTCACCATCGAGGACAGGTCGTCCCGGGTGCTCGCCTTCTCCGGCCGGCAGGACGAGGCCGACCCGGGCCGCGTGGAGACCGTCCTCGGCCGTCAGGTGCCCGAGCGCTACCTGCGGATGCTCGACGAGCGCGGCTTCTTCAAACAGCTCTACCAGAGCCGCGCGCCCGTCTACATGGAGCTCGAGGACGAGGGTGTGATCAACCGGGCCGCCGTGGCCGTGCGCAGCGGCGACGAGATCCTCGGCTCGATCTGGGTAGCCGTGCGCGAGCCGCTCAGCGAGCAGCGCCAACGCGCGCTCGCCGACGCCGCCAAGATCGTCGCGCTGCAGTTGCTGCGCGAGCGGGCCGGGGCCGACACCCAGCGGCGCCTGCGCGCCGACCTGCTGTCCACCGTGCTGGCCGGTGGCGGCGACGCGCCCGAGGCGGCAGGGCGGCTCGGCATCGCCACCGCCCGGCTCTGCGTGCTGGCCGCCCAGCTCGTCCCGGACGACACCGCCGCCGATCCCGCCCGCGGCGAGAGCGATCGGCAGCGGTTCTGCGACGCGCTGGCGCTCCACGTCGCCGCCATCCACCCCAAGGCCGCCGCCGCGCTCGTCGGCTCCGTCGCGTATGCCGTGCTGCCGCTGCACTCGATAGGAGACGAGGAGGCGCGGGCCGTACGCGTGGCGGAGAGCTTCCTGGCCAGGGTCGGGCCCCGCCATGCCGCCAACATCGGCGTGGGACGCCTGGCCGCCAACCTTTCCCAGGTGGCCAGGTCGCGCGCGGACGCCGACCGGGCGCTGCGCGTGCTGGGCGCCCGCGGCACCACCGGCCAGGTCGCCGGCTACACGACCGTGCACTTCGAGTCGCTGCTGCTGCAGGTCGCCGACGTGGCCGCGGCCGAGGAGCAGACGCCCACCGGTCCCTATCAGCGGTTGCTCGACCACGACGCCGAGCACGGCACCGAGCTGGCCCCCACCCTGCGGGCCTACCTCGACGCGTTCGGCGACGTCAACGCGGCCAGCGCCCAGGTGCACGTGCACGCCAACACCTTCCGCTACCGGCTCAAGCGCCTGGTCGAGATCAGCGGCCTCGACCTGTCCGACCCCGACGCCCGGCTCACCGCGATGCTGCAGATGCGGATCTTCGGTCGCTAGCACGAGCCTGCCCGGCTTTTTCGTGTGCAGGCACATAGAACCGGATCTGCGCAGGCAGGAAGGTTGTGCACACCCCCCGTGCTCGTCTGGAGTCCTCATGACAAAACCAGCAGTCGCGGCCCTCGCCGGGCTCGCTCTGCTCACGGCCGCGTGCGGAGGCACGACGAGCGGTCCCGAGCAGCAGGGCAAGCCGGCCACCGGCGGCACCTTCACGTTCGCGATCCCGGCCGATCCCGGCGTCCTCGACCCGGCCACGGGCGTGCTGACAGTCACCAACAACGTGCTCGCTCTGGCTTACGACACGCTCGTCTCCGTCGACGAATCAGGGAAGATCATCCCCGAGCTGGCCGAGAAGTGGGACGTCAAGCCCGAGTCGGTCACCTTCACCCTGCGGAAGGGGGTCACCTGCTCGGACGGCTCCCCGGTGACCCCCTCGAACGTGGCCGACAACGTCAACCACATCGCCGACCCCGCCGCCAAGTCGCCGATCTACGGCGTGCTGGTGCCCGTGGGCATGAAGGCGAAGGCCGACGACGCCGCCGGCACCGTGACCCTGTCCATGCCCGAGCCGTTCAGCTTCATCCTGGAGAGCACGCGGACGATGTTCATCGTCTGCGGCAAAGGGGTGAAGGACCGTGCCTCGATCGCTCGGGCCACCTCCGGCAGCGGGCCTTACCAGCTCACCGAGGCCGTCCCCAGCGACCACTACACGTTCAAGGTCCGCCGCGACTACGCCTGGGGCCCCGCCGGCGCCACCGCCAAGGACCTGCCGGAGACGCTCGTGATGAAGGTCGTGCCGAACGAGCAGACCTCCGCCAACCTGCTCATCGCCGGCTCCCTCAACGGCGCCCTCTTCAACGGTGCCGACCGGTCCCGCGTCGAGGCGTCCCCGGGCGTGACCAAACAGTCGATCACGGCTGGCAACGGCCAGTTCTTCTATCACCAGGGCGAAGACCGGCCGGCCCGCGACCCGGAGGTCCGCAAGGCCCTCACGCGGGCGCTCAACCTCCAGGAGCTGGCCGGCATCGCCTCCGGCGGCACCGGCAAGCCGGCCACCGGCCTGGTCCTGGCGCCCCGTCCCTGCCCGGGCGACTCCGTAGCCGGTCACGTGCCCGGCTACGACGCCGCGGCCGCCGCGGCCGCCCTCGACGCGGCCGGGTGGAAGCTCGGCGCCGACGGTTTCAGGGCCAGGGACGGCAAGCGGCTCAGCCTGCGCTACATGTACGCCACCACCCGCGGCCCCGGCTTCCAGGCCGCCGCCGAGTACATGGCGGAGGCGTGGAAGAAGCTCGGCGTCGAGGTGAAGCTGAACGGCGTGATCGACACCAAGCTGTCGGAGTCGCTCAACGCCACCCAGGACTGGGACGTCGTGTGGCTGCCGATCGGCGTCACCCTGCCCAGCCAGCTCGTCGGCTTCCTGTCGGGGCCGTCCGCCCCCAAGGGCGCCAACTTCGCCCACCTGGCCAACAAGCGCTACGAGGAGCTCGTCTCCAAGGCGAGCAAGCTCCCCGCCGCCGAGGCCTGCCCGTTGTGGCTGGAGTCGGAGTCGGCCCTGTTCGAAAGCGCCGACCTGGTGCCCGTGGTGGACAGCACGGCGCTGCTGGCCGGCAAGGGCGCCACGTTCCGCACCACGGCCGGGAGCCTGGTGCCCACCTCGATCCGCCTCACGCAAGGAGACTAGTGAGCGACCCCCGGACCACGCGGCGCCCGGGCAGCAAGTCGGGAAGCATGACCGTGCGCAGGACGCTGCGTACGGCCGTGCGCCGGATCGTGCGGTTCGCCGTGTCGCTGGCGGCGCTGCTGGTGGCGCCGTTCGCGATGATCCACCTCATCCCGGGCGACCCGGTGCGCGCCTCGCTCGGGCCGGCCGCCCCGATCGAGCTGATAGAGGCCCGTACGGCCGCGCTCGGCCTCGACCGCCCCCTGCCTGAGCAGTTCATCACGTACGTCGGCCACGTCCTGACCGGTGACTTCGGCACGTCCTTCCTGACGGGGGAGGCGGTGGGCGACGTCATCGCGGCCCGCCTGCCGAACACCCTGACTCTGGCCCTCCTGGCCACCGCCGTGGCGCTGATCGTGGCGGTGCCGCTCGGGATGTGGGCCGCCGTACGCACCGAGAACGGCCGCAACCGCGGCACCGACCTGGCCTTCGGCACGGTCACCGGCACCGCCGTGGCCGTGCCCGAGTTCCTGTACTCGATCGCGCTGGTGGCCGCGCTGGCCGTCGGCCTCGGCTGGTTTCCGCCCGCGGGCAAGGCCGGGCCGCTCACGTACGTGCTGCCCGTCGCAGCCCTGTCGGCCGGGCCGATCGCCATGATCGCCCGGATCACCCGCGTCGAGACCCTGCGAGAGCTGGGCACCGACTACGTGCGCCTGGCCCGCGCCAAGCGGCTGCCCGCGGCCCGGCTCCACCTGCGGCACGTGCTGCCCAACACGCTCACGGCCACCCTGACCGTGGGCGGCCTGCTGCTGACCTCGCTGATCGCGGGCAGCGTCCTGGTCGAGTACGTCTTCGCCTGGCCCGGACTCGGCCTGAAGATCGTCGAGTCGATCACGCAGAAGGACTACCCGGTCGCGCAGGCCGTGATCCTCGTGTACGGCGCCATCGTGCTGGTCGTGAACCTCGTCGTGGACCTGGTGCTCGGCGCGCTCGATCCCACCTCGGAGATCAAGGAGGTCTCGGCCTGATGTGGGCCAGGACGGCACCGGACGGCCCCCGGGCCGTGGACGGCCACGCGAAGAAGGGGCCGAGGTCCCGGGGCGGCCTGTGGCGCAGCGCCCCGGCGCTGATCGGCGGCGTGCTGGTGCTGCTCATGGCGGTGCTGGCCGTGGCCGGGCCCATCATCTGGGGCGAGGCCGCGGAACGCATCGACGCCGGCGCCATCCTCCAGGGCGCCTCCGCCGAACACCCGCTCGGCACCGACAACCTGGGCCGCGACCTGCTCGCCCGGGTCCTGGTGGCGGGCCGTTACTCGCTGGCCCTGGCGCTGGCGGCCACGCTCATCGGCGCCGTCGGGGGCATCCTGCTCGGCGCGCTCCCGTCCGTGCTGCCCCGCCGGGCCGCCCGGATGGTCACCGGCACGGTCAACGCGCTGGTGGCCTTCCCCGGCCTGCTGCTGGCCATGTTCACGGCGGTGGTCAGCGGGCTCGGCGCGCGTGGTGCGGTGCTCGGGATCGGCGTGGCCATCGCGCCCGGCTTCGCGCGGCTCACCCAGACCCTGGCCGCCTCGGTCTCCGGCGCCGACTACGTGGCCGCGGCCCGCATGCTCGGCGTGCCCCGCCGCCGCATCCTCGCCCGGCACATTCTGCCCAACATCGCCGAACCGCTCATCCTCAACCTCGCCCAGTCGCTCGGCGGCGCGCTGCTCGGCCTGGCCGGCATGTCGTTCCTCGGCCTCGGCGTGCAGCCGCCGGACTTCGACTGGGGGCGCCTGCTGTTCGACGGGTTCGCGCGGATCTACGTCACGCCCGTGGTCGCGGTCGGTCCAGCGGCGGCCGTCGCGCTGGCCGGCATCGGCTTCAACCTGCTGGGCGACACCCTGGCCAGGGCCGCCGCCCGATCCCCGGCCGGGCAGCGCGACAGCGTCCGCCCTGAGCCACCGGACCCGGCCGGGCCGCCGGACCCGGACGCCGTCCTCGAGGTCCGCGACCTGACCGTCTCGTTCCCGGGCGGTTCGACCCCCGTACGCGAGCTGTCTCTGACCGTGGCGCCGGGGGAGATCGTCGGCCTGGTGGGAGAGTCCGGCAGCGGCAAGAGCCTGACCGCCGCCGCCATCGGCGGCCTCGTTCCCTATCCCGGATCAGTGACGTACGGCCGGCTGGTCCTCGGCGGAGCCGACGTCGCCACCATGTCCGGCAAGGAACTGGGCACCGCGCTCGCCATGGTGTTCCAGGACCCGATGGCCTCGCTCAACCCCGCGCTGAAGGTCGGCGGCCAGCTCGCCGAGGTGGCCGTCGTCCACCAGGGCGCGAGCCGCGCGGATGCCCGCCGCCGCGCCGTCGACCGGCTGCGCCACGTCCAGCTGCCCGACCCCGCCAAGCACGCCGTCCAGCATCCGCACGAGCTGTCCGGCGGCATGCGCCAGCGCGCGGTCATCGCGATGGGCCTCATGGGCACGCCACGCCTGATCATCGCCGACGAGCCCACGACCGCCCTCGACGTGACCGTGCAGCGGCAGATCCTGCGGCTGCTGCGCGAGGTCGTCGAGGAGACGGGCGCGGCCCTGCTGTTCATCTCCCACGACATCGCCGTCGTCGGCGAGCTGTGCGACCGCGTCGTCGTCATGTACGCGGGCCGGGTGGTCGAGGAACTGTCCGCCGACCGGCTCGCCGACGGTGCCGCGCACCCCTACACCAAGGCGCTCATCGCGTCCCTGCCCGACCTCGACACCGACCGGAGCCGCCCGTTGGCCGGCATCCCCGGCACCCAGCCGGCCCCGGCGCAGGTCGGCGCGGGCTGCGCGTTCGCCGGCCGGTGCTCGCTCGCCACCGAACAATGCCGGACGGAACGTCCCGAACTCGTGGTCCATGGCCCGCGGCAGCGGGTCGCCTGCTGGGAGGTCACCTCGTGAGGATCGAAGGGCTGACCGTGCGCTACGGCGGCTTCACCGCGGTCGACGACGTCACCCTGGAGATCCCCGACGGCCACGTCGTCGGCCTCGTCGGCGAGTCGGGATCGGGCAAGTCGTCGCTGGCCAGGGCTGTGAGCGGGCTCGTGCCCTACACGGGCGGGATCGAAGGAGCGCCGCGGATCCAGATGGTGTTCCAGGATCCGTACGCGTCGCTGGACCCGCGCATGACGATCGGCGAGACGGTCGGGGAGGGCATCGAGAAGCGCCGCCGTGCCACGGAGGTGCCGCGGCTGCTCGGTCTCGTCCAACTGCCCGCCGAGCTGGCCGGACGTTACCCGCGCGAGCTGTCGGGCGGTCAGCGGCAGCGGGTGGCGATCGCCCGTGCCCTGGGCGGCGACCCCGCCCTGCTGGTCGCCGACGAGATCACCGGCTCGCTCGACGTGTCGGTCCAGGGGGCCGTGCTCAACCTGGTCCGCGGGCTGCGCGACGAACTCGGACTGTCGATGTTGTTCATCTCGCACAACCTGGCCGTCGTCCGGTACGTCGCCGACACGATAGCCGTCATGCACCACGGCCGGATCGTCGAGCACGGGCCCGCCGAGCAGGTGGTGGGCGAGCCGGCGCATGACTACACGCGCGCGCTGCTGGCGGCGGTGCCACGACTCAGAGGGTGATCCACGCGGTGGAGGGCGGTCACCTCGTCGAGCACCTCCGGGATCGGCGCGCCGCCCGGCTCCTGCCCCCGCCTCACGTCTCAGGGCCGAGCGCCGTCCTGGCCGGGACCGTGCTCGCCGCCTCCTTGAGCTCGACGAAGATCGCGTACGTTTCGGTGTCGCCGATGTTCTGCCCGGCGTGCTCTTGCGCGCTCAGCCACCGAACCTGCCCCGCCTCCAGCGCGAGCTCGACCTGATGCCCGCCCGAGGTGAGGCGGCGGGTGAAGGACGACAACGTGACCATCACGCTGTCGGGATGTCCGTGCGGGGAGGTCGCGTCCCCTGGCCGGTCCCGGTAGCGGAGCACCCTGACCCGCTCGTTCTCGAAGACCACCGTGTACAGATCCGGGTTCGTCACCGCGGGATCGGCGCTCATGAACACCTCGCAGAGGCTTCGGCTCATCAACGGCTACATGGGACGACGGTACCATGATGGGCATGTCAGTACCATATGAGCTGACCGGCCGCCGACAGCAGAAAGCCCGCACCCGCCGATCCCTGGTCGAGGCCGCCCGTCACCTGCTGGCCGAAGGCACCGACCCCACCGTCGAAGACGCCGCCGCCGCGGCCGGGATCTCCCGCACCACCGCCTACCGGTACTTCCCCAACCAGCACGCCCTGCTGGCCGCCGCCCACCCCCAGATCGAGCAGGCATCCCTGCTGCCCCCAGATCCGCCTGCCGACCCCGCGGCCCGGCTGGAGCTGGTGATGAAGGCCTTCACCCAGCTCACCCTCGACTGGGAGCCGCAATTGCGGGCCTCGCTGCGCCTGTCCCTGCAACCCGAGAGCGGCCAGCCGGCACTGCGCGGTGGGCGGGCCATCGGCTGGATCGAAGACGCCCTGGCCCCGCTCCGCGACACCCACCCCGGCCTGGACATCCGCCGGCTGGCCGTGACCATCCGCTCGGCCACCGGCATCGAATCGCTCATCTGGCTCACCGACATCGCCGGGCTCACCCGGCAGCAGGCGGCGGACACCATGCGGTGGTCAGCCCATGCACTGCTCACCACAGCCCTCGACGAACACCGCCCCCGTTCCTGAACCCTGCGATCCGATCCCGGCCGAGCCCGTCACGCATGGCTCAGGCGCCTGCTGTCAGGGTCGTCTCCGCGTTCTGCGTCAGGACGGCTGTCCCGCGCGGCGCAGGTACGCCTCGATCCGGTCGAGCGCGCCCGCCCAGACCTCCTTCACGAAGAAGTCGCGGATCTCGGGCGCCGGGAAGCCGCTCTGCACGACCGTGAGCAGGGTGCCGCCCTCGTGCTCCTCGAAGGTGACCTCGACAGTGGTGGTCATGGTCATGCCGTCGGGCGTGCTGCCGGTGGACTCGGTGAGCAGGCGGTGCGGGCGGTCGATCTCCAGGAAGGTCTGCGTCTCACGGAACAGGTTGTCGGCGTCCGGTCCCCAGACCGCGGTCTGCCGGCCTCCCACGCGCAGGTCGACCTCGATCTCGACGATGCCGGGCTCCTCGTCGAGGATGCTGAACCAGATCTTCTGCTTCTCGGCGTCGGTGTAGGCGTCGAAGACCTCCTCGGGGGTCGCGGGCAGCACGCGGGTCTTGCGCAACTGGATGGCCTCGGTGTCGTTCCGCGTCATCGCTCGGTGTCCTTCCCGGTGTTCGCCTCAGGGGCGTTCTTGAGGGTGAAGTAGGCGTCGAGGCCGTCGAGCCGGCGCTCCCACAGGCGCTGGTAGAACGTGATCCACGACATGGCGTCCTCCAGGCGCTCGGCTCCCAGCCGGCACTGCCGCGCTCGGCCGACCTTCTCTGTCGTGACCAGTCCGGCGTTCTCCAGGACGTGCACGTGCTTCTTCATGCCGGTGAGCGACATGCCGAAGGGCTCGGCCAGCTCGCCGATCGTGGCGGGACCCTGGCCGAGCCGGATGAGTATCTGCCGCCGGGTTCCGTCCGCGAGGGCGGCGAACGTGCGATCGAGGACCTCTTGCTGAACCATATGGTTTACTTTACGACACTGAACCGATTGGTGCAATAAGCGCGGCGATCCGGAAGGCGGCGCCTACGTCGCGGCGGCCCGGACGCCGAGGATGACGAGCACCACGGCTGTCACCTTGCCGAGCGCCCGCTTGAAGCGGGCCTTGCGCACGAGGTGCGCCCCTTGGTGGATGAGGGCCGTCCAGGTCAGCAGCCACACCGCGATCAGCAGGGCGTGGGCGGTGGCCAGGGTGAGGATCTGCCCGCCGAGGGGACGACCGGGCTGGACGAACTGCGGGACCAGGGTCAGGTAGATGGAGGCGGCCTTCGGGTTGAGTACGTTCGCGAGCAGGGCTTGGGTGTAGACGGAGCCGGTCCGTTCCGGCTGTTCCGTGCGCGGGGGAGGTGGGGGCAGGGTGGTGGAGCGCCAGGTCCACAGGCCCAGGCCGACGAGGTAGGCCGCGCCGAGGAGTTTGACGACGGCGAAGGCCTGGCTGGAGTGCATGACGAGCGCCGACAGGCCGGCGACGGCCAGGGTCGCGTGCGCGTACAGGCCGGTGACCGTGCCGAGGATGACGGGGAGAGCCTGGCGGCGGCCGCCGGTCGTGACGTGCTGGATCAGCAGGGTCAGGCTGGCGCCCGGAGTGGCGATGACGGGCAGGATCGCCAGGAGGAACGCGGCGACCGCGTACGGGTGGATCATGCCGGGAGCACGACGCGGTAGTGGGTGGTGAGGCGGAGGTCGTCGTCCAGGATGTGGAAGGCGAGGCCGGGCGGTTGCCCGCGGTCGGCGGGCCGGTCGCCCTCCCACGGCAGGCGCAAGGTCCAGGTGACGGCCGGTCCGACGATCAGGGGGCGGCCGGCGAAGGTGGAGGCGGCGGCGGTGTGAGCGTGGCCGGTGAGCACGGCGACGACTTGGGGGTGGGCGTGGAGCAGCGCGGCCAGGGCTTCGGGCTCTTGTAGCCGTGCGGAGTCGGGCAACGGGTGGTGGAGTTCGACGGGCGGCTGGTGGAAGGCGATCAGCGCGGGGGTGTCCGGGGCGAGCCCGTCGAGGGTGGTGTGCATCCAGGCGAGGGTTTCGGGGTCCAGGCGGCCCTCGTCATGGCCGGGGATGGTGGAGTCGCACATCAGGATGGCGGTGCCGGCGATGTGGTGCACCTGGTTGACGGGGCCGGGGCCGGGGCCGGGTGGGCGGCGCAGCAGCGCCTTGCGGTAGGCGGGGCGGACGTCGTGATTGCCGGGGCAGGTGAGCACCGGGAAGGGGGCGGCCAGGATCTCGGCGGCCTGCTCGTACTCGGCCTCCTCGCCGTGATCGGCGATGTCGCCGGTGACCAGCAGGGCGTCGACCGGGCGGGGCAGGGCTCTCAGATAGTCCATGACCCGGGTGGCGCGCCGGGTGGCCCTGTCGGTGCCGTCGAGGTGCAGGTCGCTGATCTGGGCCAGCAGCAACGTCATCGTACGATCTCCCGCTTGGTCTCTAATGGTTAAATAAGATTTAGCGTTAGGAACATAAGGTATGGATGGGACGCAAGCAACCGGGAGGTTCGAGTGGAGCGCTGGCCGGCCCTGGAACTGGCGAGCACGATCCGTCACGACGGCGACGGCGGTGTCGCCGACGACCTGGCGACCTTGCAGAGCGCGACCCGCTGGATCCACCAGCAGGCCGAGCTGCTGGCCGGCCACGTCGACCTTGCGGGGCTGACGATGGGCGAGGAGCTCAGGAGCGAGATCGTCGAGTTGCGCCGGGCCGTGCGGGCGCTGTTCGCGCGGGCGGTCAGCCCGGCGCCGCCCAGCCGGGCCGACGCCCATCGGCTGATGCCCGCCGAGCAGGCGCTGGCGCACCTCAACGCGGCGGCCGCCCGTGAGGCGATCGTCCCGCAACTTGACTGGCCCGAGGGCGGGACACCTCGTACGGCAGTGTTGTCGGGCGAGCGCGACGCCGGCGTCCGGCTGATCGCCGGCCTGGCGCGGGCCGCCATCGACTTCTTGAGCGGTCCGCAGCGTGAGCAGTTGCGGTCCTGCAACGCGCCGCGCTGCGTACGCTACTTCGTCAAGAGCCACGGGCGGCAGGAGTGGTGCAAGCCGTCCTGCGGCAACCGCGCCCGGGCGGCACGCCACTACCAGCGTCACAGCGCCACGGCCGCCCGAGACCTGCCCGGGTCCTGACCGCCTACGCCTTCAGAAGAACTAGATCAACTCGTGCCGGTGGGCGGCCGTGGCGGCTTGGACGCGGCTGCGTACGCCGAGCTTGGCGAGGATGTTGCTCACGTGCGCGCCCGCCGTCTTGACCGAGATGAACAGCTCCTCGGCGATCTGCCGATTGGTACGGCCGTCGGCGACCAGGCGCAGCACGTCCCGCTCGCGCGGCGTGAGGCCGAATTCGCGCTCCTCGTCCGGCTCGGTCCCGACCTGCACGGCGAGGGGGATCCGGGCCAGGCGCGCCAGCCGTTCGATCCGGACGATCAAGGGATCTGCCCGCAGGCGGCCCGCCTCCCGGGAGGCGTCGGTCAGATGGGAGGAGGCCGCGGAGCGGTCTCCCGTCTCCGCGGCGTGTTCCGCGGCCCGCAGCAGGGCCAGAGCCTGGGGGTACGGCTGGCGAAGATCTCTCCACGCGGCCGCGACGCGGGCCCAAAGGTCCGGCTGTCCGGTCGCGGCGGTGCGGGCGAGGCGGTGGGCCTCCTGGACGGGCCCGATCACCGGCAACGCGGCCGCGGTCTCGGCCAGGCCGGGTACGGGCAGGGACGCGCCCGCCTCGATCACCGGCCACAGGTAGCGCGGGCTCGTTCTTCCGCTGCTCAGCGCCTCCTCCACGAGTCGCGCGGCGTCGGCCGTGCGCCCCTGCGCTCTGCGCAGATCCACTTCCAGGCGCACCAGCAACAGGTGGTCCTGGGCATAGGACGTGCCTCTGGTGAAGACCTCGCGGGCGTGGGTCGCGGCGTGCTCGGCGCCTGCGAGGTCGCCTCTGGCCAGCGCGATCGTGCCGGTCAGCACCATCAGGTACGCGCGAAGGCTGGGTGTCGGGGTGATCCGCAGGGCGTGTTCGACGATCTCGGTGGCCTCGTCCCACCGGCCCAGCGCGATCAGCGCCTCCGCGAGGTTGCCCGCGTGGGTCGGGCCCGCGGTGCGGGCGAGACCCGCCCGCGTGGCGGCGGCGAGTCCCCGGCGGGCCGCCTCGGCCGCTTCGGCGTACCTGCCGGCGCCCTGCAGGACGTCGGCCTCACAGCGATAAGCGTGCAAAAGCGCGCCCTCGTCACCGATGCGGCGGGCCGTCGCCTGGGCGGTGATCAGGTGAGGCAGTTGGGCGTCGAGGTCGCCCGCGCGTGCCCGCGCGTACGTCAGGTTGACGGTGGCCATGACCTCAGCCCTGGCATCGCCCGCGGCCTGCGCCGCTTCCCGCGCCTCGCGGGCGGCGACGCGGCCTTCCTCTTCCAGCGGGACCGTGAGGAGGCGATTGGCGAGCAGATTGAGTACGGTCGCGCTTGCCGGATGCTCGTCCGGTGTGAGCCGGGCCGCTTCGCGTAGGTCGTCCAGGTCGCCCGGCAGGCCGAGGAGGTGGCGCAGTTCGCCGCGGTGGGCGATCAGCCAGCCGGCACGCGCGGGATCGACCTCGGCCGGGAGCGCTGTCTCGACCAGCTGGACGGCGGTCGAGTTCTCGCCCGCGGCGATGGCGGCGCGTATCGCTTCGTCGAGCACGTCTGCCTTGGAGGCGGCCGGATCGGGCGCCTGATCCCACAGCTCCAGCACGCGAAGCAGCATGTGCAGGTGTTCCGCGTGCGCCAGGGACGCCGCGGCCTCGGCGGCGGCACGGCGGGCGGCCGCCAGCGTCCTGGCCGGATGGCGCTTGGCGGCGTGCCAGTGCAGGGCGGACTCGTACGCCGCCCGGCCCAGCGGGGCGAGCTCCGGGTCCGTCTCCAGGGCTTCGGCATAGCGTACGTGAAGGTGCCCGCGTTCCCCGGGAAGCACGTCCTCGTAGAGCACCTCCTGGATCAGCGTGTGACGGAACGCGTACACCTCCTCCTCGATCAGCAGGAGGTTCGCGCTCACCGCGGGGCGCAGCGCGTCGGTGAGGCCGGCGTCGTCCAGCCCCGTGACGGTGCGCAGCAGCGCGTGGCCGACCCGGGCGCCGCCGACGGCCGCGGCGTGGACCACCCGGCGGGTTTCCCGCGGCAGCCGGTCGAGCGGGGTGATCAGCAGGTCGCGAATGGACGCGGGCACCGGCGCGCCCGCCCGGGCAGACAGCGCCTCGACGAACAGCGGGTTGCCCTCGCTGCGCCGGACGACGTCCTCGATGACCGCGGGGGCCGGCTCGCCGCCGAGCAGGCCGCGAAGCTGCCGGACCACCTCGCCCCTGCTGAGCCGGCCGAGCTCCATCCGGGTCGTCCACGGCCGGCGATCCCATTCGGCCAGCACGGGGCGGAGCGGATGCGTCCGGTGCAGGTGGTCGCTCCGGTAGGTCACGACCAGGAGGAACGCCGCGGCCGCCTGCTGGTTCCTGATGAGGAAGTCGAGCAGCTCCCGGCTGGAGCGATCGCTCCAGTGCGCGTCCTCGGCGACGATCACCAAGGGCCGGTCCTCGGCGAGGTTCTCGAACAGGGTGAGGAACTCTTCGAAGAGCCGCGCCTGCGTCAGGGCGGGATCGCCGTCGCCGGCGGGCCGGCCCAGGAGCGGCAGCAGCCTGCCGAGCTCACCGGGCTCGCCACGGGGCAGGAGGCGGAGGAAGCCGTCCGCGCCGATCTCGCGCAGCAGGCGGCGCAGCATGGCGGTGAACGGCGCGAACGCCAGGCCGTTCTCGCCCACCTGGGGGCAGTCGCCCGAGAGCAGCCACGCCTCTCCAGTCAGCGGCGCCGTGAACTCGGCGATCAGCCGGGACTTGCCCACCCCGGCTTCGCCGCCGAGCAGCACGGTCGCGGGAGAGCCTTCCCGGGCATGCGCGTAGGCCTCGCCCAGAGCGGTCAGCTCCGCGTCCCTGCCTACGAAGACCATGGGACACAGGCTCTCAGATCGGGATGAAACCTAGGGATGGCGGATAGGGCATTCGCCCGATGTGTTCGGCGGCCGTTCTGGCGAGGCTGGCCCGGTGATCCAGACCGGTGTGCAACCGCTGCTCAGCCGTCCGATGGTCGTCCTGGGGATGACCTCGGTCGCTGCGATGACGAGCTTCTACCTGCTTGTTCCGATCGTTCCGCTGTACACGGCGTCAGGTGGTTCGGGGGATATGGGCGCCGGGTTGTCCACCGGCGTCACCATGCTGGCGACGGTGCTCATGGAACTGGCCATGCCGGCGTTGCTGGCCCGGTACGGCTACCGCGTCGGCATGGCGCTGGGCGTCCTCCTTCTCGGCGTTCCCCCGGCCCTGCTGGTCCTGTCCTCCGCGTTGCCGATGGTGCTGGCCACGAGCCTGGCGCGCGGGGCCGGCCTGGCCATCGTGGTCGTGGTGGGCCCCGCCATGGTGGCCGAGCTGGCCCCGGCCGAACGCCGGGGCGAGGCGCTGGGCGCGTACGGCGTGGCCGTCGGGATCCCCGCGATCCTGGGGCTGCCGACCGGCTTGTGGCTGGTTCCGCTCATCGGCTACGGTCCGGTCTTCCTCGCGGGGACGGGGCTGGCGCTGCTCGCGCTCATCGGGATTCCCGGGCTGCCCGCGAGGGCGGCGCCGGTCGAGCAGCATGGAGGCGTCCTTCGCGCTCTGCGCCACGCCGGTCTCGCCCGGCCCGTCATCGTCTTCGCGACGATCACACTGGCGGCCGGCGTGCTGCTGACGTTCCTGCCGCTGGCCGTCCCCGCCAGCTCAGCGGGGACGGCCGCGACGGCGCTGCTCGCACACTCCTGCGCGATGCCGCTCGCACGGTGGGCGGCCGGCCGATACGGCGACCGCCACGGCCAGTCCGTCCTGCTGATGCCGGCCGTGTTCGCCGCGGTCATCGGGATGGCCGGGATCGTCTGGCTCGACAACCCCTACGCGGTGATCGCGGGGGCGGCGCTCTTCGGCGCCGGTTTCGGCGCCGCCCAGAACGTCACCCTGGTGCTGATGCTCGCGCGGTCCTCCTCCTCCGCGTTCGGCCGGGTGAGCGCGCTGTGGAACCTCGCCTACGACGGCGGGATGGGGATCGGCGCCGTCGGGTTCGGACTCGTGGCCGGGCCCGCGGGATATCCGGCGGGGTTCGCGCTGATCGTCGCGGTGCTGGCTCTCGCCGTTCTTCCCTCCTGGCTCGACACCCGATCGGAAAGGAAGCCCATCAATGAGCGATGACCTGCGGCGCGCCGTGCAGAAGGCGCTGCCGGGCGTACGAGCCGACCTCGAAGCCCTCATCCGCATCCCCTCGGTGAGCGCCGACCCGGCCGCGGCCGAGGACGTGCGCCGTTGCGCGGAGCTGACGGCACAGCTCTTCCGCTCCGGCGCCGCGCAGGAGGTGGAGATCCTGGACGACGTCCCCGGCGGCCGGCCGGTGGTCCTCGCCTGTTGTCCCGCACCACCCGGCCGTCCCACCGTGCTGCTGTACGCCCACTACGACGTGCAGCCCGCCGGCGATCCGGCCCTGTGGTCGAGCAGGCCGTTCGAGCCGCGCGAAAGCGGCGGGCGGCTGTACGGCCGCGGATCCGCCGACGACAAGGCGGGAATCGCCACCCACCTGGCCGCGTTGCGCGCGCACGGCGGGCGTCCGCCGGTCGGGGTCGTCGTCATCGTCGAAGGAGAGGAGGAGATCGGCTCCCCGACGCTCGGCGCCTTCCTCGACCGGCACCGTGACAGGCTCGCCGCTGACGTGATCGTGCTCGCCGACTCGGAGAACATCGACGTCGGCGTCCCTTCGTTCACCACCACGTTGCGCGGCATGGCCAACTGCGTCGTCGAGGTGCGGACGCTGGCCGAGAGCGTGCATTCCGGCACGTACGGCGGGGCCGCTCCCGACGCGCTCACCACGCTGTGCCGCCTGCTCGCCACCCTCCACGACGAGGACGGCCACGTCGCGGTGGACGGCCTGGTCTCCGGCCGCCCGCCGCGGACGGGCTACCCCGCGGAACGGTTCCGGGCCGAGGCGGGCGTGCTCGACGGCGTCCGGCTGCTCGGCTCGGGCGGCATCCCCGAACGGGTCTGGACCGGACCCGCGGCGACCGTCCTGGCCATCGACGCGCCCGCCGTATCCGGAGCCGCCAACGCCCTCACCGCATCCGCCCGAGCCAAGGTGAGCCTGCGCATCGCGCCGGGCGACGACGCGGTACGGGCCCGCGCCGCACTGGCCAGGCACCTCCGCGACCACGCACCCTGGGGCGCGCAGGTCGAGGTCACCGAGGCGGAGATCGCGCAGCCATACGCGGTCGACACCCGGGGTCCGGCCTTCGACGCGGCACGCCGCGCCTATCAGCGGGCCTTCGACGCCGACGTGGTCGATCTCGGAGGCGGCGGCGCCATCCCCTTCGTCGCGGAATTCGCCGCCGCGTACCCGAAAGCCGCCGTCCTCATCACGAGCCCCGGAGGCGACCCAGCCGCCCGCGCCCACAGCACCGACGAGAACCTGCACCTGGCCGACTTCGAACGCGCCTGCCTCGCCGAGGCACTCCTGCTCACCGAACTCGCGGACTGGGGCTCCGGCGCTCAAGAGCAGCTGTCACGGTACGGAAGATCCGGGACGTAGGCCCTCCATTCAGCGGTGGTGAGGGAGCCGCCCGCCCGCCGGCAGATCGCCCGGATGACGCCGGCAGGCTCGACGACGTGCGTCCGCGCCACCCCGTTGAGATCAAGGGTGACGACGCCGGCCCCGTCAGCCGTGAAGGCGATCGACTGGAGCTGCCCCATCTCCGAATCCCGACCTCCCCCAAAGTCACGTAGCGTACCGAGGCTCGTTCCCGTGACCGGATCGAACAACCGCACCCTGCCGTCCGTCGCGCCGACCGCGACGACGTCGTCACGCGGGGAGTAGGCGGCGATCGACAGATCGCCGGACTTGTCGCGGACGACCGGCCCGAGGCGCTTGCCGGCGGTGTCCCACAGCGTCAGGCGGCCTCGGGAGTCCAGGACCACCACGCCGCCGCCGTTGTGGCGGAAGAAGATCCGGCGGCCGACGGTGTCCCTTCCGCTGGCGCTGAAGGGCCCGGTCACCGGCCGTCCGGTGGCGGCGTCGAGCAGGCGCTGGCCGGCACCGGCGAGAGCCAGCCGCTTGCCGTCGGGGGAGAAGGCCACGTCGTTCGTCTCCGGGAGCGTCGTGTTCCAGAGCTTCCGCCTGGCCTTCCAGTCCCATACCTGGGCGGCGTACCTGAGCACGGCGCGGCCATCGTCCGGGCTGCGCAGGACGAGCGCGAGGCGGGTGCCGTCCGGGCTGAAGCTCACCACGTGGGGCTCCAGATCTCCCGGGTCGATCTGGCCCAGGGCGGCTCGCGTGGCGACGTCCACGATCTTCACCGTGCCCTGGTCCACCGCGGCCAGCAGCCTGCCGTCCTTGCTGAAGTACGCCTCCTCCATGGCGGGCAGGGCGCCCACCGCTTTGTTGCCGCGCACGTCGCGTAGCTGGGTCCGGTCGCCGGTCTGGGTCACCGAGAGCTGCCCGTCCGGGCTCAGCCTGCCGAAATTGGTCGAAGAGTCCGCCGGGGTGACGGAGAGGTCGGAGACGTCGACGGAGAAGACCCGGTCCTCGACGAGGTAGCGGAACGTCCGGCCGTCGAAGGCGCCCTGGGGCTGCTCGCCGTCAGTGTCCATGTTGCCCAGCAGCGGCACCGCGGTGAGCAGCTGGGCATCGGCCATCCGCCAGAACTGGACCTCCTTGCCGGTGATCGAGGCGAGCAGCTTCCCGTCCCCGCTGACCGTCACCGCGCCGCGGTTCCAGGTCCCCTGTGTGCCGGCGCCGTCCTTGACACCGATGTCCACGACGGACCTGTCCTCGACGTCGGTCAGGCGCACCGACTTCGCCCGCGGCGTCGCCTGCCACCTGCCGTCCGCGCTCGCCGTCGCGGCGACCGTGGAAGGCCGCGTGCGCTCGCCGGTCTGCGGATTCCACTGCTGGTACTTGTCGGGATCACGGATCACCACCGTCCGGTCGTCCGCGCGGACGATCTCCGCCCAGCCGTTCACGAGGTCGAGCGGGCGATCGAAGACCCAGGTCCCGATGGCCGTTCCGCCGGACAGCTCCCAGGCCCGGATCCGCTTGTCCGTCAGGACGACGAGCGTACGGCCCGAAGGGGCCAGGGCCACCGCGGTCACCTGGTCTCCGGCCAGCCCCAGCCGGTTGATCCCACCGATCCGCTTCCCGGTGCGCACGTCCCACACCTGGGCGGTGTCCTGGCTGACGTCGGCCAGGGTACGCCCGTCGGCACCGAGGGCCCGGACCGTGTCGCCGGCGCTCACCCGATCCGTGAACGTCGCCGACTCGCGCTGCGCGAGCGCCGTCATCAGCCCTGCCCTGGTGAGCGGCGTGCGGTCCAGGCTCCACGCCGCCACGCTCAGCCGCATCGCCAGCATCGGATCCGTGACGCGTACCTGTTGCACGAGCCCGGCCAGCCGGGTCGCCTCCGACCTGCCGAGCGACGCGGTGACCTCCTCAGCGCGCCGATCGGCGACCAAGCCCTGCTGGACGGCCAGCCCGCCGGCCGCCAGCGAGATCACCAGCAGCCCGCCCAGGGCCAGCGACACCAGCCGGGCACGCTTGGCGCCGCGTCTGGACAGGTCCGCGCTCGCCTGGAGGAAACCTCGCTCCACCGGGGCCAGCGTGATATCGCGCCGCGAGTTGGCCGCCCACTGCAGGGCGTCGTCCAGACTGCTGCCGCGGAACAGATCGCCGTCCCGCCGGCCGGCCCCGTCCCACCGGCGCGCCGCCGTGAGGATCTCCCGGTGGACCGCCAGCCCGTCGCGGTTGTTGCCGATCCAGTGCCTGTACCTGGGCCAGGCGTGCGGCAGGGCCGGCCGCGCCAGCCAGATCTCCTCGCCGCCCGTGGCCAGGAGGTACGTGAACACCTCCAGAATCCGGTTGATCGCCGCCGTCTCGTGCTGCCCTCTCCCCTGGAGGAGCTCGGCCCGGGCCGCCCGCCGTCCGATCAGCTCCCCATGCTCGTCCACGGTGACCAGCCGCAGGAAGACCTCGGCCACCATCTCGCGCTCGGCCGGCCCGAGCATCGCGTACGCCTCCTCCGCCAGCGCGCCCAGCGCGGGATCGTCGGCCGTCACCGCGATCCGGGTGGCCTCGCGGCCGCCCATGGCGAGCAGCCCGGCGACATCCAGCTGCCCGCCGCCGCTGACCAGGCCGAGCAGCAGCTCCCGGGAGGTCGGACGGTCGAGCGGATCCTTGGCCAGGGCGGCGGCCACCAGCGGGTGCAGCGACTCCGGCAGCACGCTGAGATCCGGGCTGGCGGACAACACGCGGTGCATGACCCCGCCCAGGCTCTCGGCCTGGAACGGGTCCTCGCCGGTGGCGGCGAACATCATGATGCCGGCCCAGGCGAACACGTCCGCCGGCGCCCCCGCCCGGTGCCCGGTGAACACCTCCGGGGCCATGTACGTGGGCGTTCCCGAGACCAGGCCGGTCTCGGTGAGCGACATCTCCATCGTCCGGGAGATGCCGAAGTCGATCACTCGCGGGCCGTCCGGCCCGAGCAGCACGTTGTCCGGCTTCAGATCACGGTGGATCACGCCTGCCTCGTGGACGGCGGTCAGGGCGGTGGCGATGGCGGTGGCCAGCCGGTGCAGGTCCCCGCCCACGAACCGGCGGCCGTCGAGGACGACCTGACGCAGGCTCGGCCCTTCGACGTACTCACTGACGATGTACGGGCGAGTCCCCTCCAACTGGGCGTCGAGCACGCGCGCGGTGCAGAACGAGGCCACCCGCTGCGCGGCCGTCATCTCCCTGCCCAGCTGGGCGGCCTGGTCGCTGTGCAGGACCTTGATCGCGACGCGGCGGGCGTCCTCCGTGTAGGCCTCATAGACGATCCCCTGGCCGCCCGCGCCCAGCCGCCCTGCCAGCCAGTACTGCCCCAGCCGCTGCGGATCCCCATCCAGCAGTTTCGTCGCCATGCATCATCCCCGTTTGTCAGTGACTATGCGGGATTCGATGCGCCCGGCCCGAATAAAGTTCGATCACGACAGCTCACTCGTGCGGGGCCGAGGAGGCGCGAGCAGAGCCTCAGCCTGCGCCATCGGCAAGGGGACGACCAGCGCCCCTCCCACAACCAGGAGCACCCGCACCGCCGACCCCGGGCGACGGCGCGGGTGTGCATCCGATGCGATGTACACCTCTTGCTGCCATTTGTTACGGATGTAACATGGCGGCGTGACGGATCATACGGACGAGGCGGGATGGTTGCTGGTCAGCGTGTCCACGGCCGGGGCCGCGCCGACGCTTCGTGTGCAGGTGTGGCGCAAGCTGCGTTCGCTGGGTGCGTTGTATCTGCAGCAGTCGGTATGTCTGCTGCCCGAGCGGGAGCAGACGTTGCGGCAGGTGCGGCGGTTGCTGGATCGGGTGCGCCAGCAGGGCGGTACGGGCCGCATGTTGCGTCTGACCCTGACCGACGCGGCGGAGGAGCGGCAGGTCATCGGCGAGTTCAACGCCGCCCGCGACGCCGAGTACGCCGAGGTGCTGGAGCGCCTGCCCGCCTTCCGCGGCGAGCTGGCCACGGAGCGGGAGCGGGGCCGGGCCACCTACGCCGAGGTCGAGGAGTCGGAGGCGGATCTGGAACGGTTCCGCTCCTGGATGGCCAAGATCGACGCGCGGGACTACTTCGCCGCCCCGACCGGCGCGGCGGCTCAGGCGGCGGTCGAGGAGGCGTCCGCCGACCTGGCCGCCTTCGAGCAGGCGGCGCTGGCGGCCGAGGCCCCGATCGGCGTCGGGCCGTCGGATGTGCGTGAGGGTGATGAGGCATGACCGGCTCGTGGTTCTGGGACCTGTTGATCGGGATCGTGGTGGCGCTGCTGGTGGCCTGGGTGGTGCTGATCGGCGCGCTGGCGATCGTCCGGCCCCGTGGCGGCCTGTTGCGTGAGGCGTTGCGGCTGCTGCCGGATGTGCTGCGCTTGGTGCGCCGGCTGGCGGCCGATCCCGGTCTGCCGCGCGGGGTACGGGTCCGGCTGGCGCTGCTGCTGGCGTACCTGGCCCTGCCCATCGACCTGGTGCCCGACTTCATCCCCCTGCTCGGCTACGCCGACGACGCCATCATCGTCACCGCCGTCCTGCGCTCTGTCGTACGCCGCGCCGGGCTGCCCGCCGTACGCAGGCACTGGCCTGGCACCGACGACGGCTTCGCCGTTCTGGCCCGGCTAACCGGGCTGGACAGAGCGTCCACCGGTCCTCAAGAGGCGGAATGACGGCGCAATCGTGGGCGGGTTGCTGTCGTTCTCGCTCGCGGTGGTGCAGCGGCGGCCTGATCCTCTCGACTCCCCGGCGTTACGGGATGACCTCGGGGTCCTTGACGTTCGCCTGCCAGCGGGCGGCCCACCGGTCGCGTAGTGCGGCGAAGTCGCCGTCGTCCAGGCCGTAGGTGCTGACGATGACGTTGACCTGGGCAGGTTGGGGATCGGCGGGGTCGGCGCCGACCGAGACGAGGTGGCCCTCGTCGTTCACGATGCCGGCCTCGTGCCAGCGGGTGCCCGGGCCGATGATCTCGATCACCTGCGCCCCGGTGGCCTGGCCTGCCAGGTAGATGGTACGGCGGCGCCCCGACGGAGCTCTGTCCAAGTAGAAGCGGAGCTGCTCCAGGTAGAACCGCCATCCTTCGGCGACTCCGCCGTACAGGTCCTGCCAGTCCGCGCCTTCCAGGTTGGGCACCACGAGCCGAACCACCGTGCGCGTATCGTCGGCGGTCAAGGTCAGCTCGGTGCCGTCGTCGAAGGCGACCCGCTCGGGCGGATGCAGCTCAGAGTCGTCGACGAAGGATCGGATCTCCTCCGCCAGGCCCGTGGCAGGCCTGGCCGGAGCGGTGTGGCTCGCGTCATAGTCGTAGCCGAACCACTCGTGCAATCCCTCCGGCGTGCTGACGGCACGCCAGACCGCGTCCTGGCGCGCGTTGACGGTCAGCTCGACCAACGGACGCTTCTGGTGACTCATGGCCTGTCCTCTCGTTCTTGATCGCTTACGGGCGTGGGGTGGCCGCCGATGATGAGGCGGTACCGGCGAGTCGACTCGGGTGAGTCGTAGGAGGCCACCAGGTCGGCCACGCGGGCGGCCAGGTCGGTGGCGAACCGGCTGATGTCGGCCGGTTCGGCGAAGCCCACGTCGGTCTCGATGGTGAAGGTGACCAGCCGCTTGCCCTCCTGCGCGGCTTGCTCGCGCATCTCGGCCACGTCGCCGAACGTGCGGGCGGTCACGGCCAGGAGCGTGTCGGCCGCGAAACGGTCCTGCTCGCCGGGAGAGGGCGCGCCGACCACCTCCGGCGCCACCACCACGGTCCGCGCGGTCGCGCGCACGATCCGCTCCTGGCGGCCGCGCCGCTGACGCAGCTCCACCACCTCGACCAGCCCGGCCTTCTCCAGCTCGCGGAGGTGGTAGTTGACCCGCTGCCGGGTTTCCCCCAGCCGCGCGGCGACCGTGGTGGCAGATGCCGGCTCGCGCAGTTCCTCCAGCACCCGCTTGCGCAGTGGTGACAGCGATCCGCGTACCACATCGAGTTCCGCAGCCATAGACGCATAGTGGATTTGAAAATTCCGTTTGTCAAATGTCTTCGACGAGCTCCCGGGCGAGCACGAGCCGCGCAGGACCTCAACGGGTGCGTATGCCGGTGCGGGATCGGTGCCGAGTCCGCTCGGCAGGTGCGGCCCGGCGGACGGCAGCGGCGGGGTGGAGGCGGACGGTGGCGTCCAGGCCACCGCCGGAGGCGGGGTTGAGGGTGATCTGGCCGCCGCCGGCCTGCGCAAGCTGCTGGACGATCGGCAGTCCAAGGCCGGTGCCGTCGTGGTGGGTGGTGCCGGGGGCACGCCAGAACCGGTCGAAGGCACGGGTGCGGTCGGCCGCGCTCATGCCCGGCCCCTGATCGATCACATGCAGCTGGACGTACAGCGTGCCGTCGGATGCGGTGGCGGGCTCGCGGTGCAGCGTGATCGTGCTGGCGGGCGGTGCGACACGCAGCGCGTTGGAGACCAGGTTGTCGACGATCTGCTCCAGAGCCCCCGGGATGGCCTGCACTTTCCCCGCAGGTTGGCCGCTCAGGGTGAGGTGCACGTGGTGTTCGGCGGCCAGGGCGGCCCAGACGGCGGCCCGGTCGGCCAGCACCGCGTCCAGGTCGACCGGCTCGGGTACGGTGGCCGCGTGCTCCAGCCGGGCCAGCGCGAGCAGCCCGTTGACCATCCGGGCCAGCCGATCCACCTCGCCGACGGCCTCATCCAGGCTGGGGTGGGCGCGTGGGTGCAGGTAGGGTTCGAAGTTCTCCAGGCGCAGCCGCAGCGCGGTCAGTGGGGTCTTGAGCTGGTGGGATGCCTCGGAGGCGAACGCGCGCTGGGCGTGCAGCAGATGCCGTAACCGGGTGGCGGTGCGGGTGAAGGTGGCGGCCAGGCGGCGCAGCTCGGGCGGCCCGAGCCTGGACAGGGCCGGGTCGGGCTCGTGCCCGTCGGCCAGCGCGGCGGTGGCCGCCTCCAGAGCGCGGACCGGGCGGGTCACCCATCGGGCCAGGGCGAACGCGATCAGGGCGGCGGCGGCCAGCACGCATGCGCCGCCGAGGGCCAGCGCGAGCCAGAGGGTACGCACCCGGTCGGTGACGGCGCTCATGGGGTAGGTCAGGCGCAGCGCCCCGCGTACGGTGGCGCCCGAGGCACCGGGCATGGTGGCCGACAGCACCTCACCGGCCGGGGTGGCCCGGGTGCCGATCGTGGGCCGGTTGCCCAAGGCCGAGGCGATGTCCGCTTCACCGGACAGGTCGGCCCCTGCTTCCCGCGCGCCGGAGTCGGCCAGGACGAGCCCGCGCCGGTCGACCACGACCACCCGCCCGCCGGTGCGCCCGGCGTACTGGCGGGCCAGGTCGGGCAGGGCGGCGAGGTTGCCTTCCTCGATCTCCTCCTCGGCCAGCTCGGCCAGCATCGCGGCGTCCCGTTCGGCCGAGGCGGCGAAGCGGTCCCGCTCCCCACTGGCGTAGACCAGGCCGAGGGGGATCTCCAGGGCGGCCAGCGCGAGCAGCACCAGGCCCAGGTAGCTGAGCAGCAGCCGCCGGGTCACCGCGGCACCGCACCACACCGCCCGGCAGCCTGGACGGCGGGAGTCTCGGCGACGGGGTCCACCAGGCGGAAGCCGACCCCGCGCACGGTGGCGATCCACGCCGAATCGCCGAGCTTGCGGCGCAGGGCCGCGATGTGCGCGTCCAGCGTCTTGGTGGGACCGAAGAAGTGCGGGTCCCACACCTCGTCCAGGATCTGCTGACGGGAGTAGACCGCGCCGGCGTCGGTGGCCAGATACGCCAGCAGGTCGAACTCCTTGGGCGTCAACGCCACCTCGTTCCCGGCCAGACGCACCTGGCGGGTGCGGCGATCGATGGCCAGCGCTCCGACATGCTGTACTCCGTCCGCCGCCGCGGACGGGGTCGCGTCGGCGATGGGGGAGGTCAGAGCCGGACTGCCGGCACGGACGCGGCGCATCACCGCGCGGATCCTCGCCACCAGTTCCCGTACACCGAAGGGCTTGGCCAGGTAGTCATCGGCCCCCAGCTCCAGCCCCAGGACCCGGTCGATCTCCTCACCGCGCGCGGTGATCATGATGATCGGCACGTCCGAACCCGTCCTCAGCGCCCGGCACACGTCCAGGCCGTCCATATCGGGTAACCCGAGGTCCAGTAGAACCATCTCCGGCCGATCGGCGGCCCGGCCGGCCAGGGCCAGCGCCTCGGCGCCGGTGCGGGCGCGGGCCACCGTGAAGCCGTGGTGGCCCAGGCCCTCGGTCAGCGGGTCGGCGATCCGGTCGTCATCCTCGATCAGCAGCACCAGCATGCCGTCAGGCTGACACAATCCGGGCACCGCGGGAGGAGTGAACACCACAACCTGCTGGGGAGTCGGACCGGCACCGAGCTTATCCGAGCGCTCCGGTCCGGGTGCGGGGTGGACGACCTGCCGCACGGCGGTGGACGCCTCAGTGGCGCCCGTCATCATCGCCGCCACCGCGCTCCCCGTCACGCCGCTCGTCATCGGCCCAGTCATCGGCCCAGTCATCGGCCTGGTCATCGGCCTGGTCATCGGTCCGGTCATCGGTCCGGTCATCGGCGGGCGCGCCTGTCGGCTGCGTTTCGGCGCTCCGGCCGGGGCGCGGACCGGCCGGGGAGGCGGATCGTTGACCGGGCGTCGCGGCAGGCGTGTCGGCAGGGCCGGCCGACGACTCCTGCGACACCCCGATCGGTACTTCGCCACGCGACCAGGTCACCGACGGGACGGGTTGCGAGGCCGACTCGCTCACCATCGTCATGGCCACCGTGAAGCCGGGCACCGCCAGCGCCGCGACGGCGAAGGCCAGCACCGTCCAGCGGCGCACGCCAGGGACGGCAGCGTCACGGTGGCCGTCGCCGAGGCGTTGCCGTACGGACTCGCCGCCCGCCTCGTCGGGGGCCTGCGCGGCGACAGTCCGGCGGAGCGGGAGCACGCGCCCCGCACGTGGCAGACGGGGTTTCCGAGGAGCCGACACGTTGTTCTCCTTCGCAGCTGATAAAAGGTCAGGCCGGCGGTCAGTCCTCGTCTTCTTCTTCGGTGCCTTCCTTCTTGGTGTCGACGACCTTGTAGCTCTTGTCCAGGTAGACCTCGACCGCGCTGCCGTCGGCCTGCTGAACCTCCACGGCGTACATGCCGGGCTTCTCGGCGTCGTGCTCGGACTTCAGCACCGTGCCCGGATAGGCGGCCAGCGCCGCCTCCTCGGCCTTCTGCTTGACCTCACCGGTCAGCGGCGGCTCTTCCTTCTTTTCGCCCGCCTGCGCGCCGGCCACTGGTGCTGCGGCCGGCTGCTGCGAGCCGCCGCAGCCGACGAGCCCGAACAGCATCACGGCAAGCGGAACACCGGCAAGGACACGGGTTATGGCCTTCATCGACGAAGCCTCCATCAAGGTGGGGGACGGCACCGCGCCCGGACGCGTCGTCCGGCCGTCGGGGCCAGGGGAACGTCCACGACCCTAGGAACCGCCGTTGTGGAGGCAGTCCAGCAAAGCGATAGAAGCCGTCCAGAAGCTCACCAAACTTCCCGCCGGCCGGCCGACGCCCGTCAGGCCCTCCCGTCCCGCACGTCCGCTATCGCCAGTCGGTGTCCGCGACCGGTTTCCGGCCGACGGCGATCCACATGACGATCACCGTGTAGGCGCCGAGCACGGCGAGCCCGGCCCACCAGGGGAGCGGGAAGTAGCCGGCCGACGGCGCGTAATGCGCGGTCACCTGCGGGTACTCGGTCATCGTCTGCTGGACGGCGAAGCCGGCGGCGGGGGTGAGCCGCAGCAGCCACTCCGAGACGGGGTCGGGCAGCAGCGGGAGCGTGGCGACCGTGTACGGCAGGGCGATCAACGACAGTCCGATGAGGTTCGCCGTCCAGCCGCGGCGCAGCCGCAGACCGAGTCCGAAGGCGGGGATTCCGCAGAGGGCGAGCACGACGGCGAGGCCGGTGACCACGCGGGCGCCGGTCAGCATGGGCACCGGCACCAGGATGCCGTTGCCCTTCAAGATCGCCATCCCCGCCGGCACGACGATGCCGACGGCCACGAGACCGGTGACGAAGGTCGCCGCGGCGACGACGATCGTCCGGGCGTCGATCACCCGCCGGGACGGCGCCTCGAGGGCTGCGCCGTAGTGGGCCGCGACGATGAGCACGATGATCAGCCCGATCGGCAGCCCGAGCAGGAGAGCCTTGACACCCTCGTCGCCGGACGGCCCGATGTCGCCGCTGCCGCTGACCGTGATGACGCCGTCCTTCTCCACGGCCCTCGACGGGTTGCGCTTCTCCCAGTCGGCTGTGCTCGCGCCGCCCACCGGTTCGCTGTGCCACGCGCCGGCGGCGGCACCGTCGAGAGTGACGTTGTCGAAGACGCCGACAGCTTGGGTATGCCGTTCCTGCCCCATCGCGCCGCCAAGGCCGGCCTTGCGGAGCGTGAGGTTGTTGGGGGAGGTGGCGAAGAGGCCGACCTGGACGTTGTCCGGGAGCCCGTCGAGCTTCGCCGAGGCGACGGTGTGCCATTGCCTGCCGTCGGTGGACTCGGCGCCGGTGATGTTGTCGCCCGAGCGGGTCAGGCGCAGCCAGCGAGGGGACTGCTGCGAGACGTCGCCGCCGCGTCCGGCGACGTCGTGCGTGTAGTCGTACTGGAAACGTACGCCGTGGCCGCCGGTCATCATGAGCGCCGCGTACCGGGAGCCCGGCCGCACGCCGTCCTTGATGACGATGCCGGCTTTCGCCCACGGCACCAGCCCGGGCACGATCTGGTCGTGGTTCGGCGGCGGATAGGTGATCGTGCCGGTCATCGAGGTCAGCCGGACCGTGATGCCGCCCTCGCGGCCCAGGTCGCGGTGCAGGAACGAGAACTGGTCTCTGACGACGGTGTCGTCGTAGGAGACCAGTTGCCGGCAGGGACCGTCGCAGCCTGAGCGGTTGCCGGAGGCGAACTGCAGGCCCACCGCGATCACGATGAGCCCGGCGGCGGCCAGGGCGATCAGCCTGCCCGAGCGACGGAACGCGGGCCACTCGGACCGGATGAGTTGGGTCGTCGACATGGCGCCGGTTCTACAGATCGGACCGTAACGCGGCCCGAAGCGGCGTTGTCACGCTGCTGTTAGGTGCTCCGGGGCATGCTGGAGGCATGATCGGGCTGCGCAGCGGGACCGTCGGGTTACGGTTCACCCTCTTGTACGCCGTCGTGTTCCTCCTTTCGGGTGTCGGACTGCTGGGCCTGACCTTCCTGTTCTCCGGCGAGCGCAAGAGCAACGGCCCCGCTGGGAATCCCTCCGGCCAGGCGCAGCAGCGCATCCGGCAGCTGGCCGCCGCGGCCAAGCTCGACTTCACCCCGTACGACGTGGTGGTCCTGGATCGGGACCTGCCCGGCCTGCACGGTGACACGGTGTGCCAGATGATGACCGACCGGGCGGCGCGGCCGATGGTGCTGATGCTGACCGCGGCGAGCGCGCCCGGCGACCGGGTCAGCGGGCTGACCCTCGGCGCGGACGACTATCTCGCCAAGCCCTTCCACTTCCCGGAACTCGTCCTGCGCATCCACGCCCTGGCCCGCCGCAAGCCCGACGCGCGGCCCCGGACGCTGCGCGCGGCCGGGATCGAGCTGGACCCGGTCCGCCGCACGGTCGTTCGCGACGGGCGGCAACTGGACCTCTCGGTGAAGGAGTTCGCCGTGCTGGAGGCGCTGCTGCGGACGAGCCCCGGCTTTCTGAGCGCCGAAACCCTGCTCGAACAGGTGTGGGACGAGAGCGCCGACCGGTTCACCAACACCGTCGCAGTGACGATGGGCCGGCTGCGGCGCAAGCTCGGCGACCCGCCGGTCATCGCGACAACGCCCGGAGTCGGCTACCACATCGCCTAGCCGACGCACACTCCTCCCGGCCCTAAGGGCCTGTGGCGAATTCGGCGACCAGTTCGAAGCGGCCGCCCCTTTGCGATCCGGCGGTGAGCCGGCCTCCGGTGCGTTCGGCCAGGCCGGTCAGCCCTGATCCGCCGGGGCCCGGTCGCGGGGCTGAGGGCGGGGCTTCGGCGGCTCCGTCGTTGACGACGCGCAGCCGGACCGTGTGGCCCACGGAGACGATGGTGATGGTGCAGGTTCGGGCGGTGCTGTGCCGTACGACGTTGGTGACCGCCTCGCGCAATGCCGCGGCCATCGCCGTGTCCACCTCGGGTGGCAGGGGTCCGGTCTCGACGGTGGCGACGGTCCGTATCCCGGCGGTCTCCAGGACGGTGTGCGCCGCGGCGAGTTCCTGGTCAAGGTTCAGCCCCACGGTCGCGTGGGCCACTGATTCCAGTTCGGCCCGTGCGCGCTCGACCAGTTCGGGCAGTGCGGCCAGTTCGGCGCGGGCGCGTGCCGGGTCGATGTCCAGCAGCCGCTCGCACAGCTCTCCCTTGAGCGCCACCGCCGACAGGCTGAAGGACAGCAGGTCGTGCAGGTCGCGGGCGACCCGGGTGCGCTCCTGGATGAGGGCTTCGCGGGTCAGGTCCCGCTCGGCCTGGTGCAGCAGGACCACCAGATTCGACAGCCGGATCAAACCGTAGGAGACCCAGGTGAGGATGGTCAGGGATATCAGGTTCGCCGCCATCCCCGCCAGGTTGGATGCCGGCGGCGGGTAGAAGAGGAGCGCGATGTACAGCGCCACCGCCACACCGGTGAGGATCAGGGAGCGCGGCGGCCGCATGCGGGTGAGCACCAGCCCGAGGAAGAAGGGCCACAGGCAGGTGAGGAAGACGAGCTCCCAGAGCAGGTAGCCGAACGGTATGACGGGGACACCCAGCAGCAGCCCGAGAAGGATCAGCTGCTTGCGTGACGGCTTCATCAGCAGCTGGACCGCTCCGGCCGCGGCCATCAACGGCACCGTCAGGAGCAGGGTCCACGGCCGGTGGTAGGTCACGACGGAGACGACCGCGTGAAGCGTGGCCTGGCAGGCGATCAGCGCGGCCAGCATGAGGCGCGCCACCTTCGGCGACTCGATCGGCGGCGGCAGAGGGGGCGAGACGCGGTAGCCGGCGGCCGTCGCGCGGATGTCGGCCAGCGCCTGCCGGGCGGCGCCGACGGCCACGTGGAGCCGGTCGCGTGCGATCTCCGGTTCGGCGTCGACGGCTTGCGCGAGCCGCTCCGAGACCGCTCGCAGGTGCTCGCCGACGACCGCGCCCAGTTCGCCGCCGAGCCGTCGCCGTTCCCGCTGCAGCTCCAACCGCGCCAGATCCCCGCGCGCCGCGTCGAGCCTGGCCGCCATCACCGTCAGGGCGTACAGGCCGAAGACGATCAGACCGTTGGTGGCGGTCTTCAGCGTTCTGATGATCGTCGTCAGCACGTCGTCGCCGGCCCACAATCCGGCCACGCCCGTGGCGACCAGGAGGAGCCCGAACAGCGGCCAGGCCACCCGCCCCCGGAAGGAGCACAGCACCGCGACCGCCAGCGGCCACGGCAGCCACTCCCAGTGCGTGCCCGCGACGGCGAACGGCACGGCGTACAGGATCACCAGCGCCGCCAGCAGGCCGTTGCGGACCCGGAGGCGATGCGGCCCGGTCAGCAACGCCACCAGCGGCGGATAGGGAGCCATCGTGACGAGCACGACCGGCCACCCCAGCCCTTCCTCCAACGCCACCATCAGCCGGAAGGTCATGATCAGGCCGAGGGCGGCCCACATCATCGCCCGCACCAACCGCAGCCGCGTATCCCGAGTGTCGTCCAACTCGTCGTCCACCGGGTCGTCCTTCACTGCCGCGTCGGGAAAATGGAGATTAGTGGGACCAATCATCCGGTACCACCTGCTTGACACCACACCGGGTTGCCGGAAGGCCTGGTGATAATGTTCGGCGTGATCAGGATTCTGCTCGCCGAGGATGTGGAGCTGCTGCGTTCGGCGCTGGTGGGGCTGCTGTCCTTGGAAGACGACCTCCAGGTGGTGGCGGAGCTCGCCTCTGGCGCGCTCATCGTGCCGACCGCGCTGGAGGTCCGGCCTGACGTGGCCGTGCTCGACATCGACCTGCCCGAGGTGGACGGCCTGACCGCCGCCGAACGGCTCCGCGAGCGGCTGCCCGGGTGCCGGGTGCTCATCCTGACCGGTCTGAACCGGCCGGGCCAGCTCCGCCGGGCGCTCGCCGCTCAGGTGGCGGGGTTCCTGCCCAAGGACGTACGGCACGCCGAGCTGACCGGTGCGATCAGGACCGTCGCCTCGGGAGGCCGGGTGCTGGACCCGGCGCTCACGGCAGCGGCGCTGGAGGCGTCGGCAAGCCCCATGTCGCAGCGGGAGACGATGGTGCTGCGCCTGTCGGCCACGGGCGCCTCCCCTGGGGAGATCGCCGAACAGCTCTTCCTCACCCCCGGGACCGTCCGCAACTACCTCACGTCCGCGGCGGCGAAACTGGACGCTCGCAATCGCGTCGACGCCATCAGGATCGCCACCGAGGCGGGCTGGATCTGAGGCCGCCCGTCGCTATGAAAAATTCACAGCTCAACAGGTGACGGACACGCTATCGAGCGGCCCGTCAGATTTGAAAATCTCCTCTCCGGCAAGCGCCGTACTCCGCAGGTGACGCCTGCGTGAGAGCGAAGGAGATTCCTGATGTCGATGGAAAAGGTCGAGTTCGGCAGCGACGGGCACCGGCTGACCGGCGACCTTCACCTGCCCGAGCCCGGGACCGGCCGCGGCGCGGTGGTGCTGACCGGCCCGTTCTCCGGGGTGAGGGACCAGGTCACCGGCTACTACGCGGAGCGGTTCGCGCAGCGTGGATATGTGGCCCTGGCCTTCGACCACCGCAACTGGGGTGACAGCGAGGGCGAACCGCGTCAGCACGAGGACGCCTCAGCGAAGGTCTCGGACCTGCGCAACGCGGTCGGCTTCCTGGCCACCCGGCCGGAGGTCGACCCCGACAAGATCGCGCTGTGCGGGGTGTGCCTGGGCGGGATCTACTCGGTGCAGCTCGCCGCGTTCGACCCCCGGGTCAGGGCCGTCGCGTTGATCGCGGCCGCCTACAACAACCCCGAGCTGATCCGTGACCGGTTCGGCGCGGAGAACTTCGCGGCGCTGATGGCCCAGTTCGCGCAGATGGCGCAGCGGCAGTCCGACACCGGCGAGATCGAGTACTGGCCCGCCGTCAACCCCGAAGGCATGCCCGCGGGGAACCCCGGCCCGGAACCGTACGAGTACTACGGGACGGAGCGAGGGGCCCGGCCCGGCTGGGAGAACCGCTGCACGGCGCTGTCGGTGCTGCAGGAGCTGGCGCTGGACGTCGACTCCTACCTGCCGCTGGTCTCCGCTCCTCTGCTGATCGTGCACGGCACCGGCGACCAGGCCATTCCCGTGGCCGACGCGCAGGCCGCCTTCGCGGCGGCGCCCGAGCCCAAGGAACTCTTCCTGCTCGACACCGGCAACCACATCGAGTTGTACGACGACGACCGTTACGTAATCCCTGCCATTGATTGGACCGTTTCGTTCTTCGACAGGAGCATGTGATGCGTTACCGGCTGCTTGGCCGCACCGGTCTGCGGGTGTCGGACATGTTCCTGGGAACGATGACCTTCGGACAAGAGTGGGGGTGGGGCGCCTCCGTCGAGGAGTGCCGCAAGATGTTCACCGCCTACGCCGAAGCGGGCGGGAACGTGATCGACACCGCCAACCGGTACACCGAGGGCAGCAGCGAGCGGATCGTCGGAGAGCTGCTCGGCTCCGACCGCGACCGTTTCGTGCTGGCCACGAAGTACACCCTGACCATGGACGGCACCGACCCCAACGCCAGTGGCAACCACCGCAAGAACCTGGTCCGTTCGGTCGAGGCCAGCCTGCAGCGGCTGGGCACCGACTACCTCGACCTCCTGTGGGTCCACATCTGGGATCCCAACACGCCCGTCGAGGAGACCATGCGGGCCCTCGACGATCTCGTACGGGCGGGCAAGGTGCTGTACGTCGGGATCTCCGACGCGCCCGCCTGGCTGATCGCCCAGGCGAACACCATCGCCGAGTTCCGCGGGTGGACCCCGTTCGCCGGCCTCCAATTGCCCTACAGCCTCGTCAAACGCGACATCGAGCGGGAACTGCTGCCCATGGCCGCCGCCCTGGAACTGTCGGTGGCCGCGTGGTCGCCGCTGGCCGGAGGCGTCCTGTCGGGCAAGTTCACCAGGAGCGGCGCCGAGGGCCCCTCCCGGGTCGAGCGGGCCACCGTCTCCGAGCGCGACCTGGCCGTCGCCCGTACGGTGGACGCCGTGGCCGACGAACTCGGCGTTTCCTCGTCGCAGGTCGCCATCGCCTGGACGCGAGCGCACCGGCCCTGGATCCACCCGATCCTCGGCGCCCGCACCCTGGACCAGCTGACCGACAACCTCGCCGCGATCGAGCTGGACCTGCCCGGAGAGGCGGTGAACCGGCTGGAGGAGGCCGCCGCGATCGAGCTGGGCTTCCCGATGGAGTTCATCCTGGACACCACGGCCGACTTCGTCTACGGACCCAGCGGAAAGCAGGTCGACGGCCGCCACGCGGCAGGTCCCGTTCGTTCCCGCTGACCAATCCCCAATGAAGAGGAGCCTCCCATGAGGTCTGTTCGTCATGCCCTGCTGACCGGCGTCCGCCGGCTCTCCCTGGCCGCCGCGGTCGGTGCCGTCCTGGCCACCGTGCCTGCCACCGTGTCTGCCACCGTGCCTGCCACCGTGTCTGCCACCGTGTCTGCCACCGTGTCTGCCACCGGCGCGAACGCCGACGATTGCGACCAGGCCTGCCAGATCGACTGGGCCTGGGCCGCCCAGCGGCAGAACGCCCTGCCTCGCACCGCCTTCTACGATGCGCCCGACCCGCTGCCGTGGGCACCGGGCGGGACCCTGATCCGCGCGAAGACCACCTCCGACTACGTGGTGGAGGGCAAGCCGGTCGAAGCCGTCCGCGTGCTGTACCACTCCCGTACCTCCCGGGGCCGGGACGTGGCGGCCTCCGGCGTCGTCCTGGTGCCGCAGGACCGCCCGCGTCCGGCCGGTGGCTGGAAGGTGGTCGTGGACGCGCACGGTGCCAGCGGCATCGCGGCGGGCTGCGCGCCGTCGCTGATGCGCGACCTCTACCACGGCAACCAGATGGTCCGGTTCCTGGAGCAGGGCTACGCGGTGGTCGCCCCGGACTACGCGGGCCTGGGCACGACCGGCCGTCCGGAACTGCTGAACAAGGCCGCCGCGGCGGAGGACATCGCCGGTGCGGTACGGTCCGCGCGCCAGGCGGTGCCAGGCCTGTCGGGCGAGTGGGTGCTGTGGGGCCACTCGCAGGGCGGCGGCGCCGCACTCGCCTTCGCCGAACGCCAGCTGACCCGCCCGGTGCCGGGCTACCGGGGCGTGGTCGTCACCTCGCCCGCCGCCGACCTGCCCACCCTGGCCGCCCACGTCGCCACGACCGTCCCGTACGGCGGATTCGCCCCGCTGCTGGCCCAGGGCGCCGCGTACAGCGACCCGGCGATCGACGTCGGACGCCTGCTGACCCCGGTCGCCGTGGCCCGCATGGACGGCGCCAGGAACGGCTGCCTGGGCGTGGCCACCGCGGTGTACGCGGATCTGACCGGGCCGGCGCTGATCCAGCCGGGCTACTCCGGCGACCCGCGCTTCACCCGATACCTGCGCGACAACAGCGTCGGCCAGAAGCGCGTCGCAGGTCCGGTGCTGTTCCTGCAGGGCGGCGCGGACACCGTCACCCCCGAATCGGTCAACACCAAGGTCGCCGCCGAACTCCGCGGCACCGGCTCCCAGGTCACCTACCGCGTCTACGACGGCCTGGAGCACGACACCTACGGTGCCGCGACCGGGATCGACGACGGCGCGATGGCCGACATCCTCGCCTGGGTCGGGGCCCGCTTCGCCGCCCGCTGAAGCCCTGCGAGTGCCCGCGGGCTTGCCCGGCCCGGCCGCTCACCGTCGCGCCGAGAACCCGAGGACCCGCAGCCGCTGCCCACCTCGGGGTGCCGCACGCCGTGCGGGCCCCGGGTGGCTGCGGAGGTCGGGGTTCAGACCCAGGTGGGGAGGGAGGCCTCGGCGTAGCGGCCGCCGAAGCCGCCGGTGGGCAGGATCGCCGCGATGGCGTCCAGGTCGGCGGGGGTGAGGACGAGGTCGGCGGCGGCGGTGTTCTCCTCCACTCGCTCGGGGGTGCGGGTGCCCGGGATCGGCACGATGTCCTCGCCCTGGGCGAGGATCCACGCCAGAGCGAGCTGGGCGACAGTGGCGCCCTTGCCGGCGGCGAGCTCCGACAGCTGCCGTACGGCCTCGACGTTCTTCTCGAAGTTGCCCGGCTGCCAGCGCAGGTCGCGGTTGCGCATGTCGCCCTGGTCGTAGGATCCGGCGGGCTGGGCGGTGCCGGTCAGGAAGCCGCGGCCCAGAGGGGAGTAGGCGACGAACCCGATCCCCAGCTCCCGCAGCGTCGGGAACAGCTGCTCCACGTCCCGCTCGAACAGCGAGTACTCGGTCTGCAGGACCGACACCGGCTGCACGGCGTGGGCCTTGCGGATCGTCTCCGGCCCCGCCTCGGACAGGCCGAGGTACTTCACCTTCCCGGCCTCGATCAGCTCCCCGACGGCCCCGGCGACGTCCTCGATCGGCACCTTCGGGTCGACCCGGTGCTGGTAGAGCACGTCCACGTGGTCCACGCCGAGGTGGCGCAGGCTGTTGTCGAGCACCTCGCGGATGTGCTCGGGACGCGAGTCGGTGCCGTAGTCGCGGGTGAATCCGAACTTGGTGGCGATGGTGATCTCGTCCCGGAACGCCGCGACGGTCTTGCCGACCAGCTTCTCGTTCTCGCCCCACCCGTACAGCTCCGCGGTGTCGAAGTGGGTGACGCCCAGCTCGTGGGCCCGCTGGATCGAGGCCGCCCCACCGGTCTCGTCGGCGGGCCCGTAGGCGAAGGAGATGCCCATCGACCCGAAGCCGATGGCTGAGGCGGCCAGACCCTGACGGCCAAGAGTGCGCTCCTGCACAGCAATTCCTCCAAAGTCAAACCAAACCGTTTGGTATGAACGCTTCTCACACTACTCGCCGGATCGGCGAGGTCAAACCGAACGGTTCGGTTGACTACAGTTGGGGCATGGCCAGCACCGATTCCACCCACGACCGGATCATCGCCGCCGCCCGCGCTGAGTTCGCCCAGCACGGGATCGCCGGCGCCCGCGTCGACCGGATCGCCAAGGCCGCCAGCACCAGCAAGGAACGCGTCTACGCCTACTTCCGCAGCAAGGAAGGGCTGTACGAGCACGTCGCCTCCGCCGAACTCGTCGCCGCCGCCGACGCCGCCCACCTGGACCCCGCCGACCTGCCCTCCTACGCCGGCCAGCTGTTCGACTACTTCACGGCCAACCCCGACCGGCACCGGTTCATCCTCTGGGGCCGCCTGGAACGGGCCGCCGCACCCAGTGAGACCCCCTACACCGGCGCCGTCCTGCGCACGCTCCCCGCCAAGATCGAAAAAATCCGGGCCGCCCAAGCCAACGGTGATCTCGATCCCGCCTGGGATCCCATCGACATCCTGGCGCTGGTCGTCCAGATCGCCATGACCTGGATCGACCAGACCGAACTCGGCGCCGTCGCCCCCCGTACCGCCGCCGACCCCAGCCCGGCCGCCCGCCGCGCCGCCGTCATCCGCGCCGTCGCCACGCTCTTCCCGCCCGCCACCTCCCGCGAACGGACAGAGGCCCCGACGGCCGGCTGACGTGCCTGCCGGCGGCCCGCGCCGCATTGCCCGCGCAGGTGAAAGTTTCACAGAATTCACCCGTCGGAAACTGCGTAATTTGCGGCGGATAAGGAGTTGATTTGTCGCCTGCAGGAAGGGCCGTGCCGCCGCGCCGGTTGACGGGTCGCAGTAAGGGCTTTACGTTCCTGCAGAGATGTTAGCGCGAACAATCAGCGCAGGCCGTACGCGGGAAATCAGCGACTCTGGACACTCTTGCTGCCGATGCCAGGCCGGGGCGCATCCCTAAAGTGGGAGCGCTCCCAAAGGGCTCGGCACCAACAGCCACGAGGAGGAGACATGACGCAAGGTCGGAACGAGCCCGTCGGCGGCGAGCGGCGATCGCTGAGCCGGAGAACCGTCCTGGCGACGATGGGAGCCCTGCCGGTCCTCACGGCCGCGACACCGGCCGCGATGGCTGCCGCCGCTGCGGTCATCGATGCGTCGGTGCAGCGGCAGACGATACGGGGCTTCGGCGGCATGACCCACACCGCCTGGATCGGCGACCTGACGGCTGCCCAGCGGGACACGGCGTTCGGCACCGGCGAGGGCCGGCTGGGGTTCTCGGTGCTGAGGATCCCCGTCCCCGAGAACCAGGCGGACTGGGGCCGTGATCTGGCGACGGCCAGGCGCGCGAGCGAGCTCGGGGCGGCCGTCATCGCGTCGCCGTGGAATCCCCCCGCCCGCATGGTCGAGACCTTCGTCCGCGGCAGTCAGACCAACGCCAGGCGACTCAGATACGACATGTACGGCGCCTACGCCCAGCACCTGAACGACTTCACCACCTACCTGCGGAACAACGGGGTGAATCTGTACGGCATATCGGTGCAGAACGAGCCCGATTACGCGCATGACTGGACGTGGTGGACTCCCACCGAAATGGTGCGGTTCCTTCGGGAGAACGCCGGCTCGATCGGCACCAGGGTCATCGCGCCCGAGTCCTTCCAGTACCTGAAGAACATGTCGGACCCGATCCTCAACGACTCCACGGCGCTCGCCAACGTGGACATCATCGGGGCGCACCTCTACGGCACATCGTTCGCGAACTTCCCCTATCCCCTCTTCAAGCAGAAGGGCGCGGGCAAAGAACTCTGGATGACCGAGGTCTACTACCCCAACAGCTCCGATTCGGCGGACCTGTGGCCCCAGGCGCTCGACGTGGGGGAGCACCTCCACCGCGCCATGGTGGAGGCGGAGTTCCAGGCGTACATCTGGTGGTACATCCGGCGCGGCTACGGCCCCATGCGCGAGGACGGCCAGATCAGCAAGCGCGGTGCCAACATGGCACACTTCGCCAGGTTCGTCCGCCCCGGGTATGTGCGGATCGAGGCGACGGCGAGCCCGGCGTCGAACCTCTACGTGTCGGCGTACCGGGGTGGCAGCTCCACGATCGTCGTGGTCGCCATCAACAAGGGGACCTCCGCGGTGAGCCAGCAGTTCACCCTGAGGAACAGCACCGCGTCCAGGGTCTCGTCCTGGCTGACCGACGCGGGCAGGAACGTCGCACCCCAGGGCACGACCAGCGTGTCGAACGGTTCCTTCACCGTCACGCTTCCCGCTCGAAGCGTGACGACCTTCGTGACCGCGTGACCCGGACCATCGGCGGAACCGACGCCGAGCCGGGAGACAGGCTCACACCCGGTCGTGCGCGGCGTCGGTTCCTTCCGCCACGTCGAGCACGATGAGGGCGGCACGGGCGTCGACCACTGCCTGGGACGAGCGGAGATCGAGGCCGGTGAGGGCTTCGATGCGGCGAAGGCGCTGGCTCACGGTGTTCGGGTGCAGGGTGAGGCCCCGGGCCGTCAGGTGGCGGTCCACGCCCGAGTCGAGGTAGGTGCGGAGGGTTCGCAGCAGCGCGGCTCCGTGGTCGTGGTCGTACCTGAGCAGGGCGCCGAGCGTACGGTCGGCGTACGCCCGCAGCCGCACGGGATCGCCGAGTTGCAGGAGAAGCCCCGCGACGCCGAGATCGTCGAGGGTGATCGTGCTGCCGCTCCGCCCGGCATGGCCGGCGACAGTGAGCGCGCCGCGTGCCGTGCGGTAAGCGTTCAGGAGGTCGCGCTGGGCCGGGTCGGCCACGGCGACGGTGGCGTCGTCGACCCCGCGGGCAGAACGCACGCTCCGCCGGAGCGCGTCGGCGGCGGGTCTGCCCGCCGCGGGGCCGGTTGCGACGACGGGCCACAGGGCGACGATGACGTCGCGGTGAACCGCGACGAGCGGTCGGGGACGCACACCCGACGCGAGCGCGACGGCCTCGGTCAGCGCGCGCTGGACGGCGCCCGCCGGAGCCGGGCCTCCGCCCGTGGTCACCTGGGCGACCAGGGTGAGATGGTCCCGGACGAGATCGTGGCCGAGCAGGCCGGCGCGATCACGTACGGAGGGTGACGTGGGGTCGGCGCCGGCGAGGAGGTCGGCGAGGAGGTCGCCGCGCAGGTTCTGCTCGACCTCAAGGGCGGTGCGCCGGCGCAGGAGTTCGAGGGACAGCACGATGGAGGCGTGCTCGAGGGCCCGGCGGTCCAGAGGTGCGAGCTCGCCGGCCCGGCCCGGAACCCAGACCCGGGCGGCCACCTCCCCTTCGAGGACGACGTCGGCGACGACGTGCGGGCCCTGCTCGCGGACGAGCCCGCCCCCGTCGGCGCGCCGGCCGTAACCGGCATCACCAGGGAGATCGGGCGGACCTCCGGCCTGGGCGAGGACCTCGCCGCGCACGCCCTGGACCAGCACCGGAGCGCCGAGAAGATCGTGCAGGGCGCCGGCGATGCCCTCGACCCCGCCCGCGCGTACGGCGACGCGCAGCAGGCGTTCGTGGATCTTCTCCGAGCGCATCACGAGGTCGCGCTGGTCGCGCAGATCGTCCAGCACCCGTGCCGAGGTGATGGCGAGGGCCGCGTGCTCGGCGAGCAACTGCAGCCGGTCGATCTCCTCGGGGCCGAACTCGTGCACGGCCGAGCGATAGCTGTTCAACGTGCCGATCACGCCGGAGGCGGTGACCAGGGGGACCGACAGCATGGACCGGTAGCCCTGCTCGCGGGCGACGCCGCCCCAGATGAAGTCGGGCTCGAGGGAGATGTCGGCGACCGCGCACGGCCGGCCCGACCGGTACGCCCGGCTGGACGGAGCGCCGCCGGACGCGTCGGCCTCCAGCCGGACCGGCCGGTCGGAGTTGACCCGGGCGACGTACTCCTCGGTGAGCCCGCTCCAGCCGGCGATCACGAGGTTCCGCTCCGCGGGGTCCGGCACCAGCACGCCGCAGAAGTCGAGCCCGAGCAGCTCCCGGGCGGTCGCGGCGACGAGGTCGAGGACGTCCCGCAGCCCCCTGCCGGCGTTGACCGCCGCCGTCAGGGCGCTGACCGCCGCCAGCCAGCTGCGCAGCTCCGTGGCATCTCCACCGTCCATGCCGTGAATGTACATCGCAACACTTGATGCCGAAAACAGTGTCATTTCGAACATGGTCCTGGCGACACTTCGCCGTAACACTGAGTTCATCGAAGTCGCACCACCGGAGGTCATGGCATGTCGAACTCCCCCGAGGAACCCAGGGACCGGCCGATCATCGATCCGGCCACCGGCGCCGTGATCCGTACGGTGCCGGACAGCACTCCGGGCGAGGTCGACGCGGCGATCCGCCGGGCGCGGGCGGCGTTCCTGGACGGGCCGTGGCCGGCGCTGACCCGGAGCCGGCGGGGCCGGCTGCTGCTCCGCGCGGCCGACGTGATCGAGGACGCGGCGGAGTCGCTGTACCGGCTGGAGACCCGCAACAACGGCCGGCCGGTCACCGAGACGCGCGCCCAGCTCTCCCGGGTCCCCGAGTGGTTCCGCTACAACGCCGGCCTGCTCGCCGCACAGCGCGACGCGGTGCTGCCGTCCGACGGCCCCTACCTCACCTACCAGCGCAGGGCGCCGCTGGGCGTCTGCGGCATCATCACGCCCTTCAACCACCCGCTGCTCATCCTGGCGCGCAGCCTCTCCGCCGCCCTGGCCACGGGCAACACGGTCGTGGTGAAGCCGTCCGAACTGACCCCTCTGTCCACGCTCGAACTGGTCGGCCTCCTGCACAAGGCGGGCCTGCCGGAGGACGTGGTCACCGTCGTGACCGGCGGTCGCGAGGTCGGCGAGCGGCTCACCGGACACCCGGACATCGCCAAGGTCACGTTGACCGGCGGCACCGAGGCCGGGCGCGCCGCCGCCGTGGCGACCGCGGCGCGGTTCGCGCGCGTCACCGCCGAGCTCGGCGGCAAGACACCGATCGTGGTCTTCGACGACGTCGATCCCGAGGTGGCCGCGGAGGGCGCGGCGTTCGCGGCCTTCGTCGCGGCAGGCCAGTCCTGCGTGGCCGGATCCCGGTTCCTCGTGCAGCGAAGCGGCTACGACCGCTTCGTCTCGGCGCTGGCCCGCCGTGCCGAGGCGATCCGGATCGGCGCCCCGTCCGACGCTCGCACCCAGCTCGGCCCGATGGTGAGCGCCGCGCAACGGGACAAGGTCCTGCGGATGATCGCCGTGGGCGTGGAGGAGGGCGCGCGGCTCGTCGCGGGCGGCGGCGTCCCCGATCTGCCCGAGCCGCTGAGCGGCGGCTTCTTCGTCCGCCCCACCGTCCTGGCCGGCGCCTTGAACGACATGCGGGTGGCGCAGGAGGAGATCTTCGGCCCGGTCGCCGTCGTGGTGCCGTTCGAGGACGAGGCCGACGCCGTCGCGAAGGCCAACGACAACCGGTACGGCCTCGGCGCCGGCGTCTGGACCCGCGACCTCGCCCGCGGACACCGCGTCGCGGACCGGATCGCGGCCGGGATGGTCTGGGTCAACGACCACCACCGCCTGGAGCCCTCGCTGCCCTGGGGCGGGATCAAGGAGTCCGGCACCGGCCGCGACGCGGGCGCCGAGTCCTTCGACGACTTCACCTGGATCAAGACCGTCGTGGCCCGCACCGCGCCCGACGACGTCGACTGGTACGGCGCGGACACGCCCGGCCGCCTCAACTGACCTCCGCACCCCCCGGCCAAGGAGAACGTCCATGCCGAAAGAATCGTACGAATCACCGCCCGGCCACTGGCGCGCCGAGATCACCCGCACGCAGTGGCTGGTCCTGGCGGGCACGACGATGGGCTGGGCCCTCGACGGGTTCGCGGCCAGCCTGTACGGGCTGGTCCTGGGCCCGGCGATGATCGAGCTGCTGCCGCACAGCGGTATCGCCGCGGACGCCGGAAGCATCGGCCTCTACGGCGGCCTCACCGTCGCGCTGTTCCTCCTGGGATGGGGCACGGGCGGCATCCTGTTCGGAATGCTGGCGGACCACTTCGGACGCGTCAAAGTGCTGTCGGCCGGCATCATCACGTACGCCGTGTTCACCGCGCTGGCCGCCTTCGCCGACACCTGGTGGCAGCTCGGCGTGTTCCGGTTCATCGCCGGCCTCGGGTCCGGCGTGGAAGCTCCGGTCGGCACCGCGCTGGTCGCCGAGGCCTGGCGCAACCGCCACCGGGCCCGGGCATCCGGCGTGATGATGTCCGGCTACGCCATGGGCTTCTTCATCGCCGCGCTGGCCTACGCCGTCCTCGGCGGGCACGGCTGGCGGCTGATGATGGGCATCGCCGTCATCCCCGCGCTGCTGGTGTACTTCATCCGCCGGCACGTCCCCGAGCCGCCGGAGATCAGCGGCAGCATCGCCGCGCGCCGGGAGCGCAAGGCCCGCGGGCACCGCACCGCGCAGGACCGGTTCGTGCTGCGGCGGCTGCTGACCCGCCCGTTGCTGAGGCACACGCTGATCGGGACCGGGCTGGCCACCGGTTCCCTGGTCGCCTTCTGGAGCGTCTCGACCTGGTACCCGCAGGTGATCCGGCAGGCGGCCGCGGCCGCGGACCTGCCCGCCGCCGTCGCCAACGAGCGCGTCGCGGTCGCGTCGATGCTGTTCAACGCGGGCGGCATCCTCGGCTACGCCAGCTGGGGCTTCCTCGCCGACGTGATCGGCCGCCGCAGGGCCTTCGCCACCAGCTTCGCGATCTCCGGCGCGAGCGTGGCGTTCCTGTTCCCCTTCTCCCACACCCACACCACGTTCCTGCTGGTCATCCCGATCGTCGGGTTCGGCCTGTACGGCGCCCTGTCGGGGATCCTCGTCTACGGACCCGAGCTCTTCCCGCCGAGCGTGCGGGCGACCGGCATCGCGCTCTACAACGGGATCGGACGCTATATCACCGCGAGCGGCCCGCTGGTCGCCGGCGTCGTCGCCGCCTCCTGGTTCGGCGGGGACCTCGGGCTCGCCACGACCTGCGTCGTCGCCGTCGGGATGCTGGGCTCGCTGGCCCTGTTCGCCGCACCCGAGACCCGCGGCGCCCCGCTCCCGGACGATCCCGTGCCCGCCGCCCCGTCGAGCCATCCCGACCGCGACGCGGTCAGCGCCGGAGAGGAGACCCGGTGACGTCCCGCTACGAAGGTGCCCGCGCCGCCGTCATCGGCGGCTCCATCGGCGGGCTGACCGCCGCCCTGCTGCTGCGCGACCTCGGGTTCTCGGTCGAGGTGTTCGAGCGCACCCCCACCCCGCTGGACGGGCGGGGCGGCGGGATCGTCCTGCAGCCCGACACCGTACGGTGGTTCACCGAGCGCAGTACGCAGAGCCTCGACGCTCTGAGCACCGCGACGGAGTACGTCCAGTACCTCGACCGCGACAACGGGATCGTGCACCGCGATCGGCGCCGCTGGACCCATACCTCCTGGGGCACCTTCTACCGGGGCCTGCTCGCGGACTTCGGCACCGACCACTACCACCTCGGGGAGTTCGCCTGTGGCGTCGCGCAGGAGGCCGAGCACGCCACCGTCCGGTTCGTCAGCGGCCGCCGGGCCGAGGCCGAACTGGTCGTCTTCGCCGACGGCATCACCTCGACCGGCCGTCCCCTGCTCGACCCCGGCGCCCGGCTCGAATACTCCGGCTACATCGGCTGGCGGGGCACCGTACCGGAGCACGAGCTGAGCGGGACGACCCGCGCCCTGCTCGGCGACGCCATCTCCTACAGCGTGGTGCCGCACTCGCACATCACGCTCTACCCGATCCCCGGCGAGCGCGGCACCGGCCCGCGGGACCGGCTGATGAACTACGTCTGGTACCGCAACGTGCCGGCAGGCGGACAGCTCGCGGAGATGCTCATCGACAAGCGCGGCTTCACCGGCACCGTGTCCCTGCACCCGGGCCAGGTCCAGGACCGCTACGTCGAGGACATGCGCGAGGCGGCCGCCCGGTCGCTCGCGCCCGCCGCGGCCGAGGTCATCGCGGCCACCGAACACCCCTTCATCCAAGTGGTCTCCGACATCCGCTCCACGCGGATGGCCGACGGCAGGGTGGCCCTGGTCGGCGACGCGGCCGCGGCAGCACGCCCACACGCCGCCGCGGGCACCGCCAAGGCGGCCGCGGACGCCTGGGCGCTCGCCGACGCCCTCGCATCCGCCGACGGCGACATCCCCGCCGCCCTGCGCAAATGGGAGCCCGGGCAGCTCGAACTCAGCGCCAGGCTGCTGGAGCGCGTGGTGGCGATGGGGGAACGCTCACAGGTCCACAACACCTGGACGCCCGGAGACCCCAGCCTGCGCTTCGGGCTCTACGGCCCCGGCCGCTGACACACAACCAGATGAGGAGATGAGATGTCCGACACCGCTTCCCTGTCCGACCTGCCGCTGGCCGGCGACCTGGTGGCCACCGGCTTCGACGGCTGGTCCGACGACCTTCGCGCCGAGTTCGACGCGCACGCCCACGACGGCGAGGTGGGCTCGAGGCTGCTCAGCGAGACCGACCGGGTCCGGGTCTGGGAGATCAGGCTCGCGCCCGGCGAGCGCTGGCACGCCCATCGGCACGTCCTGGACTACTTCTGGACCGCGGTGAACGCCGGCCGCAGTCGCCAGCACACCAGTGACGGGACCACGCGCGAGGTCTCCTACTCCGCCGGTGAGACCCGGCACTTCGTCTTCGGGGCGGGGCAGTACCTGTTGCACGACATCGAGAACATCGGCGACACCGACCTCGTCTTCACCACCGTGGAGCACCTCGACAGCGCGAACGCGCCGCTCCCGCTGCCCGGGGCCGGTCGATGATCGGTCCCCTCGCGGACGGCCCGATCGACGTCCACGCGCACTGGCTGCCGCCCGAGTTGTTCGACCTCCCGCCGGGGGCGCCGTACGGCCCGTTGCACGACCGCGACGGCGAACTCCACCTCGGCGACGTCCCCCTGTCCATCCCGACCCGGGCGATGAGCGACGTGCCCGCGATCCTGGACGACATGGCCGCCGCCGGGATCGGGGTCCGGGTGCTCTCGGCTCCTCCGTTCGCCTTCCCGGTCGCCGGCCCCGCCGCACCGTACGTGGACGCCTTCAACGACGCGCTGGCCCAGGTCGTGAGTGGCTCGGGCGGGGCCCTGGCCGGACTGGGCCTGGTGTCCCTCGACGACGCGGAAACGGCGACGGCGCAGCTCAAGCGGCTCGCCGCGCTGCCCGGGGTCGCCGGGGTGGCCGTCCCGCCCGTGCTCGCCGGCGCTTCGCTCGACCGCGGCGTACTGCGGCACGTCCTCGGCGTCGCCGCCGCGTTGGGGCTGTCCGTGCTGGTGCACCCCATGCAGCTCCCGCGCCCGGAGTGGCGCGACCACTACCTCGCGAACCTGGTCGGCAACCCGGTCGAGACGGCCACCGCGGTCGCGGCGCTGTTGCTCGGCGGGGTCGTCGAGCAACTGCCGGACCTGCGGATCTGCTTCGCGCACGGCGGCGGATGCGCGCTCGGCCTGCTCGGCCGCTGGGACCACGGGTGGCGGACCCGCGCGGACGTGCGGCGCGACTCGGCCCGGCCGCCGGGCGAGACCGTGCGCTCGTTGTGGTTCGACACCGTCACCCACGACCGCGCGCTGCTCGGCCTGCTCACCGCGAAGGCAGGGAAGCAGGCCGTGGTGTGCGGCAGTGACCATCCCTTCGACATGGCGCAGCGCGACCCCGTCGGTTTCGCCGAGGCGGGTGGCCTCGACGCGGCCACGCTCGCCGCCAACGCGCGCGCGTTCCTGGGGGTGCCGGCATGAGCACGCTCTTGAGCCCGCTGACGCTGCGCGGGCTCACCCTGCCGAACCGGGTGTGGCTGTCGCCGATGTGCCAGTACAGCGCCGGCCCCGACGGCGTACCGGCGGACTGGCACCTCGTCCATCTCGGCGCCCGGGTGACAGGTGGCTTCGGACTGGTGCTCACCGAGTCCACCGCGGTCTCGCCGGAGGGGCGGATCAGCCCGCGGGACACCGGCTTGTGGTCGGACGAGCAGGTCGCGGGCTGGCGGCGGATCACGACGTTCGCGCATGCGCACGGCACACCGATCGGCGTGCAACTCGGCCACGCCGGACGCAAGGCGTCGACGTTTCCGCCCGGGCTCGGGAGCGGCTCGATCCCGGTGGCGGACGGCGGCTGGACCGCGCTCGGGCCGTCGCCGCTCGCCTACCGCGGCTATGGCACACCCGCGCAGGCGAGTGTCGCCGACCTCGACCGGGTCGTGGCGGACTTCGCCGCCGCGACCCGGCGCGCGGCCGCGGCCGGCTTCGACGTCGTCGAGATCCATGCCGGGCACGGGTACCTGTTGCACCAGTTCCTCTCGCCGCGCGCCAACCGGCGGACGGACCGCTACGGCGGCAGCTTCGACAACCGGGTCCGGCTGCTGCTGGAGGTGGTCGATGCCGTGCGCGGGACATGGCCGGCCGAGCGGCCCCTGCTCGTCCGGGTCTCGGCCACCGACTGGGTGGACGGCGGCTGGACGCCGGAGGAGACGGTCGATCTCGCCCGGCTCCTGCACGACCGCGGAGTGGACCTGCTCGACGTCAGCACCGGCGGGCTGGACCCGGACCAGCGGATCCCGGTCGGCCCCGGCTACCAGGTCCCGTTCGCCCGGCAGGTGCGGGACAAGGCGATGCTGCCGGTCGGCGCGGTCGGCCTGATCACCGACCCGGACCAGGCCGAGACCGTGCTCGGCGAGGGCTCCGCCGACGTCGTCCTCCTGGGGCGGGAGGCACTGCGAGATCCGTCGTGGCCGCTGCGCGCGGCCGCGCGCCTCGAACCGGCCACCCTCCGGGACCGCTATCCGCGGCAGTACCTGCGTGCCGTCTGAATCAGGTCGTCACACGGCGATCTTCTGCAAGGTCTTCCCCTTGGCGTCGGTGATGTCGAGCCTCAGCACGTCCGTTCCCGGGGGATACTTGATGGCCCAGAGCCCGAGCCCCGGGCTGACATCCCGGGCGAGGTTCGCCAGAAGCCTCCGCCCGTCCTTGGCGACGGCCGTCACTCCGTGGACGTCGTCCTTGGCGATACCGAACCAGACGGCGTTACCCCGAAGCTTGCCCTGGATACGGGCGAACTCCTTGGTGAGCGGCGGAAATCCGGAGCACGAGCTACCATTCGGGCCGCTCTCGCACAGGAGGAGCTCACCCTTGCGGGGCGCGTCGCTCACCCACATCACCAGCGGTGGTACGGAGGCGATCTTCCCCTTGGGGGGATGCTTCTTCTTGAGTTCCGCGAATCCCCTGCCGGGCCGTGGCGTGGTCGTGATCGTGACCGTGGCGGACGGCGCGGTGGGCACGGCGGCGACGATGCTGTTCTGGCGCTCCGACCATGGGTGAACCGACCAGGCCAGGACAACGGCCGCGGCGACCCCCACCGCCGACGTCGCGGCGACGGCAGCACGACGGCGTCTGCGCCGGGCGCGTCCCGTCGCCATGGCCCGGCTCACGTTCGTCGTGCTCGGCGGCCCCTCTTGGCGCGCCAGCGAGTCGAACACCTCTTTGACATCCATCACGATTCCTCCGTACGTGCGAGACGGGACTCCGGCGCGCCGAGCAGCGAGCGCAGGGTGGCCAGGCCGCGCGCGGTCTGGCTTTTGACGGTTCCGGTGGAGCAGCCCAGCGCGTGGGCGGTCTGCTCCACGCTCAGGTCACAGTGGAAGCGCAGCACGAGGGTGGCGCGCTGGCGGGCGGGAACGGCGGCCAGAGCCCGGTTGACGTCCATGACCAGGTCCCGGTCGCCGCCCTCGGCCGGCCGGTCGGACGGAGTGGGCGTAAGACGTACCCGGGAGAACCAGCTCCCTCGCTGTTCGGCGAGGAAGACCCGGATCAGCATCGTGCGCACGTAGGCGTCGAGGTCGTCCGCGGCCCGTGCCTGGCGCCATTTGACGTAGAGCCGCGTTATCGCCGCCTGCACCAGATCGTCGGTGCGGTGCCAGTCCTGGCACAACGGGTATGCGATCTTCCTCAGCCAGGACAGCCGGCCACTCACATAGGCGGTGTACTCCTCGTCAAGGCTCATTGGTCTCCCCGATAGATGGCTTCACACCCCAGGAGATGCGTCCGGCCCGGGCGCAGGTTGCAACCCGCCGGCCGATGGATGGTCGCTCAGGCGGAAGTGACCAGGTCGTGAGCGGCCTCGGCGAAGGCGCGGACCCGGGCGGTGGCGCCGTCGGACCGCCACAGCAGTCCCCATCGCAGCGGCGGCGCGTCGCTGATGTGGACGTAGGCGACGTCGGGGCGTGCGTAGTAGCGCCTGGCCTGGGCTCCGACGGGGAAGGCGCCGTGGCCGGCGCCGATGAGGGTGAGCATCTCGTTGAACGTCGAGGCCGCGGGACCCGGCTCGATCGGCCGTCCGGAGGGGGTGACGTCGGGGGTGCGGTCCTGTCGCAGCGAGACGGGCAGGGTGTCCGGTAGCTGGAGGAGCTTGACCCTGGACAGGTCCTCGAGCGAGACCGACGTACGGCGGGCGAACGCGTGCCCGGACGGCACGGCGAGCATGCGCGCCTCGGACACCAGCACCGGGCCGGTGGCGATGTCCGGCTCCTCGATGGGGAACGTGCCCAGCGCGAGATCGACCTGGCCGTCGCGCAGCCAGGGCATGAGATCGACCATCTGCGCCTCGCGAAGCTGCACCTCGCAGTCCGGCAGCCGCCGGTGGAACAGCTCGGCGGCCCCCGCGAGCAGCTGCCCGCCCGCCGCGCCGACGAAGGCCACCCGCAAGGTGCCGGTCAGGCCGCGACCGGTGTCGATCGCCCGCGTGAACGCGGCGGCGATCTGGTTCCAGGCGGGCCGGACCTCCTCGTACAGTCGCCGCCCCACCGGGGTCAGCTCCACCCGGCGGCTGGTACGGGTGAACAACGGCACCCCGGTCCGGCGCTCGAGCTTGGCGATCGTCTGGCTGATCCGGGCGGTGGACACGCGCAGCCGCTCGGCGGTACGGCCGAAGTGCAGCTCCTCGGCCAGGGTCAGGAACGCCTCCAGCTCATGCCGCTCGAGCATGTCACCTCCAGATCGTTAACTGTCGCTTCACGATCCTTCCACAGAGCCGCGTTGATCGCCCTTCGCCCCGGGACGAGAGTGGTACCCGCCAGACACCCTCTGACCTGTACGGGAGCAAGCCATGTACGTCACCGCCGACCACGCCGTCGCCACCCCGGCGAACGACCCGGACGCACTGGTACGGGAACTTCGGGACCGCGCCGAGATCCTCGACGCGCTGTACCGGTTCGGCCTGGGCCAGGACCTCAAGGACAAGTCGCTGTTCGCCTCCGCCTTCGCCGCCGAGGCGGAACTCGACTTCCGCCCCGCCGCCGCCAAGTGGGGCGGCCGGCCACCGGTGATGTCCGGGCGGGACACGATCGTCGGCACCATCCTGACCATGTTCACCGGCCGGGTGGACACCACCCACCAGGTCACCAACCCCCGCATCGCCGTGGACGGGGACACCGCGCGGCTGACGGCCCTGGTGGAGGCCCAGCATCTGCTCACCGCCGACCACGCCGTCTTCGCCCTGCTGAAGAACCCCTATGACGTCGACCTGGTCCGCGACGGCGAGCGCTGGGTCATCCGCCGCGTGCGCATCGACAACGCCTGGTACACCGGCGACCCCACCGCGATCTTCGGCTCCCCGGCGACGACGCCTTCACCCCGGCCGCGCTGAACCGAATGCGGCGGATCCGCTTGAGCGATGCATACTGCATATGCATACTTAGTATCCATGTCGATCAGGCACGGCCTGCTGGCGCTGCTCAGCAGAGGGCCTCGGCACGGCTACCAGCTGCGGGTGGAGTTCGAGGCCTCGACCGGGGCGACCTGGCCGCTCAACATCGGCCAGGTCTACGCGACGCTGTCCCGCATGGAGCGCGACGGCCTCGTCGAGCCGGGCGAGTCGGACGAGCAGGGCCGGGTCGCCTACACGCTCACCGCGGCCGGCCGGGCGGAGCTGGCGCGATGGTTCAGCACCCCCATCGTCCAGTCCGACCGGCCGCGCGACGAGCTGGTCATCAAGCTGGCCATGGCCGTCGAGGCCAAGGAGGTGGACGTCGCCGAGGTCATCCGCCGGCAGCGTACGGCGACCATGCGCGCCCTCCAGCAGCTGACCAAGGCCAAACGGGCTGTGACGGGAGGCGCGGCCCAGCGGCTGGTGCTCGATTCCATGATTTTCCGGGCCGAGGCCGAGCAACGGTGGCTGGACCACTGCGAGGCCGTTCTCAAGGAGGAAACATGACGCTTGTACGGCTGGCCGAGGTGGCCAGAGTCCACGGCGAAGGGGCGACAGCCGTACACGCTCTCAAGGGCGTGAGCCTGGAGGTCGACGCGGGGGAGCTGGTCGCGGTCATGGGCCCGTCCGGGTCGGGCAAGTCGACCCTGCTCAACCTCGTGGGCGGGCTGGAGCAGCCCACGTCGGGCACGGTGCACGTCGACGATCAGGATCTGGCCGCCGTACGCGACCTGGCGGCATTACGGCGGCGCAGCGTCGGCTACGTCTTTCAGGACCTCAACCTGATCCCGTCGCTGACGGCGGTGGAGAACGTGATGCTGCCGCGCGAGCTCGACGGCGCGCGCCCACGCCTCGCCCGCGAGGAGGCCATGGTCGTGCTGGCGGAGACCGGCGTGGAAGAGCTGGCCGACCGCTTCCCCGACGAGCTGTCCGGTGGCCAGCGCCAGCGGGTCGCGATCGCCCGCGCTCTGGTCGGAGAGCGGCGCCTGGTGCTGGCCGACGAGCCGACCGGTGCGCTCGACACCCGCACCGGCGATGAGATCCTGCAGATCTTACGCGCCCGCTGCGACGCGGGCGCGGCGGTTCTACTCGTCACCCACGAGCCGCGCTACGCCGCCTGGGCCGATCGGGTGGTGTTCCTGCGTGACGGGATGGTCGCGGATTCCACGGACGTGCCGCTGGAGAGCGCCCGATGAGCGCCGTTCTGGTCGCGCTGCGCCTCGCCCGCCGCAACGCGTGGCGTTCCCGGGGGCGAAGCGCGCTCATCATGGTGATGATCGGCCTGCCTGTCCTGGTGATCACGGCGATGCTCACCCTCGCCGCGACCATGAGCGTCAGTCCGCGGGAGGGGCTGGTGGCCGAGCTCGGCGCGGCCGACGCCCTTCTCATGCAGGCACCCGAGGGTACGGTGCTCCGCCAGGAGCCGAACGGGACGAGCTGGAGCGGGGGCGGTGAAGGAGCGACCGTGCCCCGGCGCGCCGCCGCCGAGGTGGGGGCGCTGCTCGGACCGGGCAGCAGGTTGATCCCGTTCGATGCCGGTGTGCTCCAACTGGGCAGCGAGCGGGTCGAGGCGCTGCGGACCGACCTGCGCGATCCCCTCACCAAGGGGATGCGGACGCTGAGCGAGGGCAGGTTGCCCGCGGCCGCCCGCGAGGTCGCGGTGACCTCCGCGTTCGGCCTGCGGCCCGGCGATCTCCTGCGGCCGTCCGGCGCGGCGCCGCTGACGGTGGTGGGCGTGGTCGAGCACCCGAACCGGCCCTCGCTGCGGCAGGTCGTCGGTCCCGATCTCCCGCTGGCGTCGGTGAATGAGTTCTGGTCTCCGCGCGAGAACGGCACCGGATGGCTCGCCGACACCGCCGAGCCCGTGTCCTGGACCCGCGTGAGCGCGCTGAACAGCGCCGGTCTGTACGTCACCTCGCGCGCCATGATGACGGACCCTCGCTCGCGGGCTCGTGACTCGGGCTTCGACGTCCAGTCCACTGTCGGGATCGGCACCATGGTGATCATGGTGGTGCTGGTGACCGTGCTGCTGGCCGGGCCCGCTTTCGCGGTCGGGCTCAGGAGGCGGCGCCGGGAACTGGCCGAGATCGCGGCCCAGGGCGGCTCGGCCGCGCACCTGCGGACGATCGTGGTGGCCGACGGACTGCTTCTCGGCGGGGCCGCCACCTTCGTGGCGACGGTGCTGGGCATCGGGGCGGGAACGCTCGGCGCCCCGATCATGGCGCGCTGGGGCGGACAGGTCGGCCCGCCGGAGGTGCCGTGGCCGCCGGTTCTGGCCGTCGCCGCTCTGGGCCTGCTCACCGGGATCGTGGCAGCGCTGGTGCCCGCCGTACAGGCGGCTCGGCAGAACAGCGCGGCGGTGCTGGCCGGCCGGACGCCCGCGGTGGCCGATCGGCCGGGATGGCCGCTGGCGGGGGCCGCGCTGGTGCTGGCCGGACTGGGGGCGACCGTGGTGGCGCGGCGCCAGCCGGGTTCGGTGTGGGTGCTCGCCTCCGCCGTGCTGGTCCTGCTCGGGCTGGTGGTGCTGACGCCGTGGCTGGTCCGTTGCACGGGGCGGCTGGCCGGGCGGTTGCGGCTCCCGTTGCGGATGTCCGTACGTGACGCGGTCCGCCACCGATCCCGTACGGCGAGCGCGGTGGCGGCGGTCATGGCGGTTACGGCCACCGTCGTGGCGGTGGGCATCGGCACGTACAGCGAGTACATGGACCAGCGCAACGCCTACACCTCGGCGCGCCCGACCGGCATGCTGGCGATCTGGGCCGGAAACATCGGCGATCCGGCCTGGAGCAGGCTTCGCGCCGAAGCCGCCCGCCAGTTGCCGGGCGTGCCGCTGGCCGCCGGTTACCAGGTGAAGGACGCCAAGGGCCACCGCTACGCGTTGCGGTACACGGTGCGATGGAACGGCACCCGCACGCGTCGCACGGCGGCCGTCGGAGACCAGACTCTGCTCAGGCTCCTGCAGGGGCGCCATGATCCGCAGGCGGCCGCGGCGCTGGCGAGCGGGAAGGCCGTGGTGTTCGACCCGGCCGCGCTGCGGGACGGCAAACTCGCGCTGCGGGCGAGCTCCACGTCCGGCCCCGCGCGCAAGCTCGACGTGCCCGCGGTGCTGGCCACACCCGCCGACGAGCACCAGGGCGGCGCCCTGCTGCCGCGCGCCCTGGTGGAGCAGGCCGGTTTCGCGACGGCGGAGCGCCAGCTCTACGCCATGTACCGGCCGTCGGCGAACTCGACGCTGGCGCGTGATCTGGCCAAGGTGACCCCCCGCGTCACGGTCGCCTCCGAGGAGGGCTACCGCAACATGCCCGACCCCGCCCCCGGCCTGTGGCGCTGGCTCGGCGGCGCTCTCGTCCTCGTCGTCGGCGGCACGCTGGCCGCCACCCGCCTGGCAGCCGCCGACATGCGGCCCGAGCGGGCGACGATGGTGGCCATCGGCGCCCCGCCCAGGATGTCGCGGGCGGTCGTGGCGGGCCAGGCCCTCTACATCTCCGGGCTCGGCGCCCTGGTGGGGCTGCTCGCGGGAACGGTGACGGGCCTGGCCCTGACCCGGCCGATGACGACGCGCGGCGCCGGAGATCCCGCCACGATCGCGATACCGTGGCCGTTTCTCGTCGCCGTGGTGATCGGGCTGCCCGTTCTGGCGAGTGCGGCGGCGCTGATCACCCGGGCCAGGCTGCCCCTCGCCCGCCGGCTCCTGTGACACCGACCGGCTGGACGGTCGCTCATCCTTCGGCCAGGGGCGCGCCTCGGTAGGCGCGCCAGAGGGCGAGGTCGTAGCCGAGGCCCAGGGCCGCGCCGAGCAGCAGCGGAGCTCCCAGCGCGGCCAGGGTTCCGGTCAGCAGCGTGGTGGCGGCGATGGGAGCGGCCGAGACGGCGATGCTGCGGGCCATGCTGGTCATGCTGGCGGCGGCCGTGCGATGCGCGGTGGGCACGACCGCGGCCGTGAAGGCCTGCCGCGCCGGTACGTCGATCTTGGAGACCGTCTGGCGGAGCAGCAGCAGGGTGACGGCGGTGGCGAGGTTCTGGGCGAACGGGATGCAGGCCAGCAGCAG
>NZ_JBEXMW010000046.1:0-64014 GCF_040610775.1 Nonomuraea sp. NPDC003709
GAGTACCACCTGACCGTCAAAGGCACCGAACTGATCGACCTGCTCATGGTCATGGCCGGCTGGGGCGACAAATGGCTCGCCGGCCAGGCCGGACCACCCGTGCTCTACCGCCACCACGCATGCGGCGAGATCAGCCGTACCGACCTGCGCTGCGCCCACTGCGGCCGGCCGATGCACGCCGGCGACGTCGACCTGCTACCAGGCCCAGGAGCGGCCACGTGATCGAGGGGGGCCAGAGCTCTGGACCTCAGGTCTTTGAACATCCGACGAGCGGGGGCACCGAAGGGCTGGAGAGGATTGCTTTCAGGGGAGACAATGATCGTGGTGGAAACGGCGGATGGCTTGGTCCCACGTCCCAGCGCACGTGTCGTTCTCATCGACGACGCCGATCGGCTCCTGCTGTTCTCCAGCCGCGACCAACGCGATGGCACGCTTCGCTGGTACACCCCCGGCGGCGGTCTCCAGCCCGGGGAGAGCCATCAAGCTGCGGCACTGCGTGAGCTGCGCGAGGAGACCGGGTTGGCGGATGTGGCGCTGGGGCCGGAGGTGTGGAGAGGACGCCCCTGGACCACGGAGAGGGGCGGCGTCACCTATGAGGTCCGGCAGCGCTACTACCTGGCCCGCGTTCCCATCTCGGAGATCGACACCACCCGCATGGAGGACTTCGAGAGGGCGAGCATCACCGGCCACCGCTGGTGGACGGCACAAGAACTGGCTGAGACCGCCGATCTTCTGCGCCCCGCCGGGCTGCCGCACCTGTTGGCCGCCCTCCTTGCCAAAGGCCCGCCCCGCCACCCGATCCTCGTCGACGGCTGACCTCCGATATGAGCGGGATGCCGATCAGGATGCGGACGTCTTGTCGGGTCATTTGTCGTAGTCGGGGCGTACCCTGCCCACCATGAAGGACACGCACGCACCGCTCGATGGCGAGCGATGGCAGCCTGGAGACCTTGTCGTCGATGCCGAGGGGGGTCTGTTCACGCGCGCGAGTGTGCAGCACCAGGACAGCGGCCGGCCATGGGGATATCCGTCCGGTGTGACACGCGGCCGCGACGGCGGCGCCCATGTGCCGGACGGCGAGGTAGGGGAAACGGTCCCCGTCCGCCCGCTCGCGCTTCTGCTCCGCGACGGTCAGCCGGCACTGCCTGCCGCGCCCGCGAACGCTTCCGCGGTGCTCGGCACCCAGGCCCACCAGGCCGGCACCTTGGCAGGCGTCGGCGGTTTGTTCTTGGCCGCCACCGCTTTCGACCCTGACGGCGCCGGGGATCCGAGAGCGGCGAGGCTGCGGGCGGACCTGCTCGACACCGTCGTGGTGGTGGACAGCGAACAAGCGCTCGCGGCGATGTTCGGTGGGGCCGCCGATGGATTGCTGGTGGAGCTGGCGGAATGGCATCGGCGAAGTGTGGAGGAAGCGCCTGAGCGGCCATAGACCCTTGCGGGCCCCTGGCTCGCAGGGAGCCCGCAGAATGTCTCACGGCCTGAACGCGAGGAAAGCGGGAAGGCTAGATGACTTTTCCAAAAGTGAGAAGGAAGCCCTCCCATGGCCTCGCGATCCCCACGCTATCAGTCGGGGACAAGCTCGCGCAGCCTCGAATGGGTGCGGGTGCCGTCAGCGAAGATCACGACCCGTCGTGCTCGCGGGAAGCCGCAGGACGGCGGCGGAGAGCACCGCGATCAGCGCGAGCCCCGCCGGCGCCATGGCCGCCGCGCCACCCCCGGCGTCGAACAGCCGGCCGACCACGAACCCGCCGGCCAACGTGACCACCCCGGCGACGAAGCTGAGCAGGCCGAAATAGACCCCGAACCGTCCGGACGGCGCGCACCGCGTGACCGTCTGGAACAGCGCCGACTGCATCAGCCCCTGGGCCAGCCCGTGCAGCACCGCGGCCACCAGGAGGATGACGAGGGGTCCGCCCTCGCCGGAGGGCATCGCGAGCAGCGCCAGGTAGCCGAGGCCGGCACAGACCAGGCCGCTTCTGAGCACCCAGGGACGTTCGCCGCGCCCGCCGGCCGCGCACCAGGGCTGGACCGCGGCCATGGCGACCGCCACCACGCAGAAGAACAGGGTCGTCGAACCTGCCCCGACCTCCTTGAGCGGGACCACGGTGACGATCTGGTCGGCGAGCAGCGTCGTCGGCGCGGCGGTCATGGCGAAGCGCCGGAAGTCTCGGTCTCGGAGCACCGCCGACACGCCACCCGTGAGCCTGCGTACGTGGAGACGGCCGGCGCCGCGTTCGGCCGGCAGCAGCAGGAACAGTACGGCGCCGACCGCCCAGGCGCCCGCCGCCGCTGCGGACAGCAGCCCGAATCCGCCGGCCAGCAGGGCCAGCCCGACGGGTGGGCCGGCCACCGCCCCTAACTGGCCGGCGACGACGTAGGCCGCGAAGCCCTTCGCACGCCGTTCGGGCTGCACCCCGGCAAGCAGGGACTGGGCGGCCGGGTGGAACAGGGCCCCGCCCACCGCCAGGACCGCCGCCGAGCAGAGCAACCCGGCCGGCCCGTCGATGACTCCCAGCAGGCCGAAACCGGCCGCCCGCAGGGCGCAGGCCAGCGCTCCCGCGCGGGCCGGTCCCACCGCGTCGGTGATCGCGCCGGCCGGCAGGAACAGCATGTTCTGCAGCGCTACGCGCACCCCGAGCACCACGGCTATGGTGCCGGCGAGCAGGCCGAGGTCGTGGCGCAGGTACGTGACCAGGTGCGCCATCACCGCGAAGAACCCGATCGAGATGGCCAGCTGCACTCCGACGACGACGGCGAGCACGTGGCGGCCGTTGCCCGGCGGGCGCACCGGAGGCGCGGGGTCCCCGGCGAGCGGTCGGCTCGGATGCGGGGCGGACGTACTCGGCGCCATGGGCCGGGTCGTTCTCACGATCCCGATGCCTGCCGGAGGACGTCGGGGCACTGCGGCTCGGTCGTCCCCTCATTCTCGATCTGCACTGCAAGAGGAGAGCAGAGGCCGCCGGGTCATGTCCAATATCGATATGTGTCCAGGGGGATAACCAATTCGATATCGGTGCTGGTGGTCTGGGATGCCCCCGCCGGCCGTGCGGGTCCGCGTGGCCAGCCAGCCGGCCGTCGCGCGGACCCCGTGGCCGATGGCACGCTCGTCCGGGGTGAAGGCGCCGAAGTACGGGTAACTGGTCTCGATGGCGGCCCCGGGAGCCCGGACGCCGAGAAAGGTGTACGTGCCGGGAAGCCGATCGAGGAACAGCGCGAAGTCCTCGCCACTGAACGGCACCGCGGCCTGCAACGTGCGCACCCGGCCCGGCCGTCCGCTGAAGGTACCGCTTGATCGCCTGGCCCTCCCGTTCCGGACAGACCGTGGCGGGAAACGGGACCTCGGGGAAGGTCACCGATGAGCCGCCTGCGTGCCGCCGCCGATCTGTTCGCGCGGCGGCACCGCGTCCATGCCCGCCCGGTAGGCGACCGTACGGCCGCGACGAGCGCCGCTGAGGACCGCGACGACCCCGTGCCCCCCGACACCCGTGGTGACGTCGAGGCCCGGCCGCGAGACCACCGCGGCGGTTCGCTCTTCCTGACCCTCGGTCTCGGGGTGGCGGTGGAGGTCCCGGCGCAGTTCGATCAGCTCACGGTCCAGCTTGGACGCTTGAAGCCAGCACTCCAGTCCGCCATGGCTAACCCTCGCCTAAGCGGGACAGACCTCCTGATAACTCACGTCGGATCCCACGTGCTCGTGCCACTCCGCCTGCGTGAGCCGGCGGCCCGCCCGCTCGCACACGATCCGGACGGCCGGCGCGGGGTCGACCGGAAGCTCCTGGAACGCGCCGTCGAGCCCCACCACGCGCAGGGCCGAGCCGTCGGCCGTGAAGGCGAGCGCCGGCATGAGGTCGTGCAGCTCGTACGGATCGAACGCCCCGGTGGTCACGGTCCAGGCGGCGCCGAGCTGCCGGCCCGCGACCGTGTCGAACAGCGTCACCCTGGTGTCGTGGGCGACCGCCAGGATCCGCCCGTCGGGGGAGAACCTGGCCCCCACGACGTCTCCCGGCACCCTGAACACCTGACCCGTCGTACGCCAGGTGCGGGTGTCCCACAGGGCCACCGCTCTGATCCCGTACGGCGAGGCGCCGAGCGGGCCCTTCGGCGCGAGGACCATCCACCCCACGGCCAGCGTCCCGGGGCCTTGCCCGCGGGGGAGCACCTTGCGGGTCACCAGGTCGATGACGTCGGCACCCGCGGCGTCGGCGGTGACCAGGAACCTGCCGTCGGAGCTGAAGGACAGCGGGCCGCCCGCGACCGGGCCGAACCGCATGACCCGCTCGCGCCGCGCGATGTCGACGACCACGACCTCGCCCGCGCCGGTGTAGTCGTTGGCCATGGCCGAGCTGAGGGCGAGCAGCCGGCCGTCGGGGCTGATCTGCATGTCCGCCCTGACGTCCGCCGACTGCAGGGCCAGGTAACCCAGCTTCCGCCCGGATGCCGCGTCCCAGAACGTGGGTCCCGTGGTGAGATCCTCCGAGGAGATCGTGACGACCGTGCGACCGTCGGGGCTGACCCGCATGATCGGCTCGCCCTTCCTGCCGACGTCGAGCCGCCGGGTCTCGGTGAACCCGGGCACCGACCAGCCGCGCACGGCGTCGCCCGTCCGGGCGAGCAGCAGGCTCCCCGAGGCGGTGAACCGCGGCTGCAGAGCGCCGGCGGGCACGACGCGCCGAGGGCCGGTCTGCCGGCTGATGTCGTAGGTGGTCACCTGCCCGGCGTCGTCCAGGATGCTCAGCGTACGGTTCCCTGGGCCGAACCGCGGAGCCCCGACGATCCTGGACGCGACGGTGAGCCGCAGGAGCGGGGCCGCGTCGCTCAGCCGCCACAGGGTGATGCGGCCGCCCGCCCAGTTGTCGAAGGCGATCAGGAAGCGGCCGTCGTCGCTGAAGACGGCTTCGGTGCCCGGGCCGGGGAAGCTGCGCCGGTCCCGCGTGCCGGTGGACAGGCTCCACAGCGTCATGCCCTTCCGCCCGCCCACAGCGGCCAGCGCGCCGTCGGGGCTGATGGCCGTGACCTGCCCCGGCAGGCCACGGCCGGGGAGCCGCTCGCCCGCCGGAGTTCCCCCTCCCGGCAACGCCCGCAGCGTCGTCACGGTGTCGTGCTCGGTGATCTCGAGGGCGGCGAAGCGGTCGCCGGGGCCGACACTTGCGTGGCTCACGTAGCCGTCCTGCTTCTCCAGCGCCCGCCGCGCCACGTTCCACAGCGCGACGTACGGCCCGCCCAGGTTGGCGCGCACGACGATGTAGCCCCCGCCGGGGCTGAACTCCAGGCTCGCCGGGCGGCCGTCATAGCTCGTCGAGCCTCCGGGCATCCAGCCGCCCTCGCCCAGCCGCCGCCCGGTCCGCAGGCTCCACAGCTCCAGCCTGCCGCCCCCCGCGAGCGCCAGCGTGTCACCGTCCGGACCCACCGCGGCGGTGACGGGCGCCTCGCCGATGCCGCCGAAGGTCCTGGCCGCCCGCCCCGTCGCCACGTCGTAGACGGTCACCCGCCCGGCGCCCGCGCTGACCAGCGTCCGCCCGTCGGGGCTCAGCGCCCGCCCTTCGTTGGCCGGGGCGGGATCCGTGAAGACCGACTGCTCCTGCTGGGCGAGCGAGCTCAGCACCGCCGAACGTGCCTCGGGAACCCGCGCGATGCGGTAGGCCGCCACGCTGAGCAGCATCGCCTTCACCGGGTCGGTCCCGCGCAGCGCGTCCGCCTGCAGCGCCACCCGCCGCGCCGCGGCCTGCGACCGCTCCTCGGTCAGGCGCCGGCCGGCCTCGTCGCTCCTGAGCGACTGCTGCCAGGCGAGGGTGCCGGCGGTGAGCGAGGCGACGAGCAGGACCGCCACGCCGGTGGTGATCAGGCGCCGCAGCCTGCTCTGCCGCGCCGACCCGGCCCTGCTCGCCTCGACGAACTCGCGCTCCGTGGTGTTCAGGGTCAGATGCGTGGCGCCGGTCCAGTCCAGCGCGTGGCGCAGTGCGGTGCCGCGGAGGAGGTCCTCAGGGCGGCGGCCGCCACGGGCCCAGCGGCGGGCGGCCTCGCCCAGCTCGCGGTGGCGTCCGAGCGCGTCGCGGTCGCCGGTCACCCACTCGTGCAGCCGGGGCCAGGCGTACAGCAGGGCGGCGCTGCCGATGACGACCCCGTCTCCCTGGCGGCGGACCAGCGTGGCCTCCTCGAGCGCGGCGAGCACCCGTTCGGCGGCCTCGTGCCGTACCTCGATCAGCTCGTCCAGAGTGGCGGTACGTGGCGCCTCGTCGCCGTCGCGGACGTCCACCAGCCGCAGCAGCAGATCGCGCGCCACCTCGCGCTCGGACGCCGGCAGCCCGGCGTAGAACCGCTCGGCCACCGCGCCGAGCGCCGGGTCGGCGGCCGGCCCGCCGGGAGGCCGCACCCCTGCCGCGGCCTGGGCGCCCTCGGCCAGCGTCGCGCGCTCGCCTCCGCCGCCGAGCAGCGTCAGCAGCAGGCGCTGCGCGGAAGGACGCGCGGCCGGGTCCTTGGACAGCGCGGCGCGAACCAGCTCGCGCAGCCCCTCGGGCAGGACATCGACGTCAGGGTCGTGGTTGAGCAGCCGGTTGATGACCGCGATCGTCGTCGGGGCGGTGAACGCGTCGCGCCCCGTCGCGGCGAACAGCACCACCGACCCCCAGGCGAACACGTCGGCCGCCGGCTCGGCCCGGCCCCCGGAGAACAACTCCGGCGCCATGTACATCGGGGTCCCGGCCAGCTCGCCCGTCGAGGTCATCGACAGGCCCGCCGCCCTGGCGATGCCGAAGTCGATCACTCGTGGCCCGTCGGGCCCCATCAGGACGTTCTCCGGCTTCAGGTCGCGGTGCACCACGCCCGCCTGGTGGATGGCGGCCAGCGCGGTGGCCACGCCCACGGCCAGCCGGTGCAGCGGGTCACCCGAGAACGGCGCCCCCTCCGCCACCGCCGCGCGCAGGCTCGGGCCGGGGACGAACTCGCTGACGATGTGGGGGCGCTCGCCTTCGAGGTCGTGATCCAGGATGCGGGCGGTGCAGAACGAGGCGACCTGCCGCGCGGCGGTCACCTCCCAGGTGAAGCGGCGGCGCAGGGGAGAGTCGCCGGACAGGTACGCGTGCAGGACCTTGACCGCCACGCGGTTGGCCGCCTCGTCGTAGCCCTCGTAGACGACGCCCTGGCCGCCCGAGCCGAGCCTGCTCGCCAGCCGGTAGCGGCCCAGCCTCGACGGATCCCCCGGACGCAGCGGGTCTGCTGTCATGGTTCGTTAGATGGCCGATCACCGCCGCCGGTTCGGGCGGGGTGCTCGGCGCCGGCCACAAGATCAGCAGAGGACGCAGGACCCATGCTCACCACCGAGGAACAAGCCGTCGTCGACACGGTCCGCGACTTCGTCGAGCGGGAGGTCCGGCCCGTCGCCCGCGACCTGGAACACGCCAACGCATACCCGGACAAGCTCATCGAGCAGATGAAGCGGCTGGGCATCTTCGGCCTGGCCATCCCCGAACCCTGGGGCGAGGCTCCGGTGTCCATGCCGTGCTACGCCCTGGTCACCGCCGAGCTCGCCCGCGGCTGGATGAGCCTGGCCGGCGCCATGGGCGGGCACACCGTCGTGTCCAAGCTCATCCTCGCCTTCGGCACGCGGGAGCAGAAGGACCACTACCTGCCCAGGATGGCGACCGGCGAGATCCGCGCGACCATGGCGCTGACCGAACCCGGCGGTGGCTCGGACCTGCAGGCCATGACCACCGCCGCCCGCCGGGACGGCGACGGCTACGTGGTCAACGGCGCCAAGACGTGGATCACCAACGCCCGCCGCTCCCAGCTGATCGCCCTCATGTGCAAGACCGACCCCTCCGCGCGGCCGCGCCACAAGGGCATCTCCATCCTGCTCATCGAACACGGGCCGGGCCTGACGGTCTCGCGCGACCTGCCCAAGCTCGGCTACAAGGGCGTCGAGAGCTGCGAGCTGGTCTTCGAGGACCACCGGGCACCGCTCACCGCCCTGCTCGGCGCCGAGGAGGGCCGCGGCTTCGCGCAGATGATGAAGGGCCTGGAGGTCGGCCGCATCCAGGTCGCCGCCCGGGCCCTGGGGGTGGGCCGCGCGGCGTTCGACGACGCCCTGCGCTACGCGCAGGAGCGGGAGAGCTTCGGCAAGCCCATCTGGAAGCACCAGGCCGTCGGCAACCACCTCGCCGACATGGCCACCGACCTCACCGCCGCCCGCCAGCTCATCCTGCACGCCGCCGAGCGCTACGAGAGCGGCGCGCGCTGCGACATGGAGGCCGGCATGGCGAAGCTGTTCGCCTCCGAGGCCGCCATGAGAGCCGCGCTCAACGCCGTACGCGTCCACGGCGGCTACGGCTACTCCACCGAGTTCGACGTGGAACGCTACTTCCGCGACGCGCCGCTGATGATCGTCGGCGAGGGCACCAACGAGATCCAGCGCAACGTCATCGCCGCCCAGCTGGTCAAACGCGGCGGGCTGGACTGACCGGGGCCCTATGCCTGAGGCGTCGCGGCCTTGCGGGTGCGGACCCACGTGACGATCGACGGCCCGCCCGCGAAGCACCACAGCGCCACGACCGGGTCGCAGATGGCGCAGCCGAAGGAGGAAAGGGCGGAGAAGGGCAGGAGGGGGTTCCCCTGGAGGTGGTGCAGGACGTCCCAGGCGGTGTGGAGCAGCCAGCCGATGCCGATCCAGGTCCAGCTGCCGAGCCCCCGGTAGGCGACGTAGGTCATGACGACCGGCAGGACGAACTCCCAGTACCCGAGTCCGCCCCCGCTGAGGTAGGCGGCGCCGGCCCCGCCGACCAGCACGGCGTTGACCTGGCGCCGATGCGGCTCGGGGATCAGGGACAGGAGGGAAACGCAGATCAGCCCGATGACGATCGGCATGATGACGGACATGGGGTGTGGCAATCCGTTCTGAGGTTGGGGTTCTCCGGTTCTCGCAGCGCAACGCTAGAGCGCGCGGCCACGACTCCCCATGGGCTGGATCGACAATTTCCCACGGGTTCCCGCCATCCGGCCCGAACCCGTGAGCGCCTACCGTGTCCTCATGCACACGGTGGCGGTCCTGGCTCTGGACCATGTGGTGGCGGCCGACCTGGCGACGCCCATCGAGGTGTTCGGGCGGGCCCGGCTGGCGGACGGGCGCAGCCCGTACCGGATCCTGGTCTGCGCCGCGACGCCGCAGGTGGCCGGCGGCGCCTTCACGCTCATCGCCCCGCACGGCCTGCGGGCGCTGCGGGAGGCGGACACGATCGTCGTGCCGGGCTGCTCCGAGCGGGCCGCCCCACCCGCGCCGGAGGTGCTCGACGCCCTGCGCGCGGCGGCCGCCGCCGGCACCCGGATCGCCTCCATCTGCGCGGGGGCGTTCACCCTTGCCGCGGCCGGGCTGCTGGACGGGCTGAGCGCGACCACGCACTGGGCGGCGGCGCACCGGCTGGCCCAGCAGTTCCCGCGGGTGGACGTGCGGCCGGACGTCCTGTACGTCGACAACGGCCAGATCCTCACCTCGGCCGGGGCCGCCGCCGGCCTGGACCTGTGCCTGCACATCATCCGGCGCGACTTCGGCTCGGCGGTCGCCGCGGACTCGGCCCGGCTGTCGGTGATGCCCCTGGAACGGGAGGGCGGGCAGGCGCAGTTCATCGTCCACGCCCAGCCGCCGGTGCCCCAGGGGTCGCTGCTGGAGCCGGTGCTGTCGTGGATCGAGGACAACCTCGCCCAGGAGGTGACCTTGGCGGAGATGGCCCTGCGCGGCGGGATGAGCGAGCGGACCTTCAGCCGCCGCTTCCGCGAGCAGACCGGCACCACGCCGCTGCAGTGGCTGCTGCGCGCACGCGTACGACGGGCGCAGTTCCTGCTGGAGAACACCGACCACGGCGTGGAACGCATCGCCGCGCAGGCCGGGTTCGGCTCGGCCACCGCGTTCCGGGAGCGGTTCAAGCGCGTCGTCGGCGTCACGCCGCAGTCCTACCGCTCCTCCTTCCGGACGAACGCCTCCTGAGCCTTCGGGGGCCCGCGGAGGTCAGCGGTGTCCGGCGCAGCCGCCCGACCCCCGGCACTTCTCGATGATCTCGGCCATCGTGTCGCCGAAGCGCTCGCGGACGTCGGGCGCGAGCGGTGCGACGAGACGGTCGAGCTCCACGCTGACCTCGGCATGGAACGCCATCGCCGCATCATGACCGGCGTCGGTCAGCGTCACCTGCAGCGCGCGCCGGTCGCCCGGCACGGCTGATCGCTGGGCGAGACCACGCCGCTCGGCCCGGTTCATGAGGCCGGTGAGCGCGGCCTTCTCCACGCCGAAGACCTGCGCGAGCTCGGCCATGCCCCGGGGGCCGTCGAGCAGGACGCACAGGAGCCTGGCCTGGACCGGGGTCAGGTCGTGGCGTTCGGAGACGCGGAGGTAGATGCCCTGCACCAGGGTGGAGAGCTGGTGCAGCGCGGTGGCGACGTCCGTCCGCGGGTCGCCGATATGGCGGGCCTCCGTCGCGTCTTCCTGCCCTGCTTGCGCCGTCTTGTTCACGGCACTACGGTACATGGGGCATATAGTTAATGCCGCATACAGTACGCTCCGTTAACGAACGGGTTCAGCATGTCTTTCAGCGAAGAAGAGATCGGCTACCTGCGGTCCCAGCGACTGGCCCGCATCGCCACCGTCTCGGACGACGGCCAGCCGGACGTGGTGCCGGTGGGGTTCGACTTCGACGGGACGCACGTGTACGTCGGCGGCATCGATCCGGACAGGACCAGGAAGTTCCGCAACGTGCGGGACGGGAACACCAAGGTCGCCCTCGTCATCGACGACCTGCCCTCGACCGATCCGTGGACGCCGCGCTACCTGCGCATCTACGGCGACGCCGAACTCGTCGAACGCCAGGGCCAGTTCGGGCTCGCGTCCTACATGCGGATCACCCCCGCGGTGTCGTGGAGCTTCAACCTGGAGGGGCTGCCGTTCGGCCACGACCGCGAGGTCGAGGTCCGCCGCACCGTCCACCCGACCGATGATGGAGAGATCGCATGAGCTTCGACACCCCCGCGGGGACCCGGGGCGCCCGCCAGCCGGCCGGCCGGGCGTTCCGATGGCTGAACGCGCTGATGGCCAGACGGCTCCGGCGCAAGGGCGGCGGGACGTTCATGGGCTTCAACGCCCTGATCCTGACGACCGTCGGCCGCAAGAGCGGGCTGGAGCGTACGACACCGGTCGGCTGGTTCCCCGGAAAGGACGGCAACTGGCTGATCGTGGCCTCGGCGGCCGGGGCGGTGGGGAACCCGGCGTGGTACTACAACCTCGCCGCCCACCCCGACCAGGTGCGGATCGAGGTCGACGGCCGCACGGTGCCGGTGGTCGCCGAGCAGCTCCACGGCGCGGAACGCGAACAGGCCTGGCAGCAGATCGTCGCCGCCGCGCCCCGTTTCGCCCAGTATCAGGTGAAGACCGACCGGGAACTGCCGATCATTCGCCTGGTACCCCGATCCGGCCAGGAGTGAGGGTGCTCTGCGTGGTGGCGCGGGCGAGGCCGGCCTCGATCTGTTCGAGCACGTCGAGCGCGTCGGCCTGCTGATCGGGGGTCAGGCCGCCGGCGACGCTGCTTTCGAGCTCGGCCCAGATGTTCTCGACCTCGCGGCGCAGGGCCTGGCTGGCGGGGGTGGGCTCGATGATGGTGGCGCGTCTGTCGGTGGCGCAGGGGCGGCGGCGGACGAAGCCGGCGTGCTCGAGGCGCTGGATGGTGCGGGTCATGGTGGCGGCGTCGGAGCCGAGCATGCGCACCAGGTCGGTCTGGCGCTGGGGGCCGCGGTCCCACAGCTGCATCATGACCAGCTCCTGGCTGGGGTGGAGGCCGACGCGGCGCAGGAGCTGGGCGGCGAGCATGCGGTGCAGGCGCGCGACACGGATGATCGCGTGGTTGAGCGGGCCCGCCTGGACGGAGGGCGGCAGCGGGGTGGCGGCCGTCGCCGCGATCTCGGCGCCTTTCTTCGCTGAGCCCATCGGCCTCTCCCGTGAATGTGGCTGCTCGAACAAGCATTCATCCTATCGGAACGGCTTCTCGCCAGGCGTGACATGGATCACGCGGCCGCCCGGAATGGATCCGCGAACTTACTTGCTCGAACAGGTAACGCTATGTAGCACCTCCCCACAAGGAATGTGATCATGCCAACGGCATTCGACTCTTACGAACTGGGCGGCAAGCGCCTGGCCAACCGCATCGTCATGGCCCCCATGACCCGCAGCCGCGCCTACGGCCCCGGCGCCGGCGCGACCGAGCTGATGGCCACCTACTACGCGCAGCGGGCCGGCGCCGGCCTGATCGTCACCGAGGGCACCCAGCCGTCGGTGGTCGGCCAGGGCTACCCCGACACCCCCGGACTGCACTCCGCCGGACAGGTCGCGGCCTGGCGGAAGGTCACCGACGCCGTACACGGCGCGGGCGGCGTGATCTTCGCGCAGATCATGCACACCGGCCGCATCGGCCACCCCAGCCTCCTGCCCGACGGCCTGCACCCGGTCGCCCCCTCCGCCGTGCCGGCCAAGGGGCAGATCTACACCCACGAGGGCCCCAAGGACTTCGTCACTCCCAGGGAGCTGACCGAGGCCGAGATCGGCCGGACCGTCGACGACTTCGCCGCCGCGGCCCGCAACGCGATCGCCGCCGGGTTCGACGGGGTGGAGCTCCACGGCGCCAACGGCTACCTGATCCAGCAGTTCCTCGCTCCCAACAGCAACCGCCGCACCGATGCCTGGGGCGGCTCGGCCGAGGGTCGCATCCGCTTCGCCGCCGAGGTGGCCACCGCCGTGGCCGGGGCGATCGGCGGGCAGCGGGTCGGTCTTCGTCTCTCGCCCGGCAACCCGTACAACGACATCGCCGAGGACGATGTCGAGGAGACGTACGGCGCTCTCGTAGCCCGGCTGGTCCCGCTCGACCTGGCCTACCTGCACCTGGTGGAAGGCGCGGACCGCGACCTGACCCGCCGCCTGCGCAAGGACTGGCCCGGCGCGCTCATCCTCAACCCGTTCACCCATCCGGCCCCCACCGGACCCGACGCGCTGGACCTGGTGGAGGACGGCACCGCCGACATGATCGCCTTCGGCTCGATGTTCCTGGCCAACCCGGACCTGCCCGCCCGCCTCGTGGCCGGCGGCCCGTACAACACCCCCGACCCGGCCGCCTTCTTCGGCGGCGACCACCGCGGCTACACCGACTACCCGGCCCTCACCTGACCCGCCCGCGGGTCGAGGCCTTCTGCGGCAACCGAAACCGGTGGTCGGACCGGGCGGTCAGTCGTACGGGTTGTGGTCCCGGCGCTCGTATCCGCGCTGCTCGTACTCGCGCGACCGCTCGTGCCGGGGCTGCTCGTGCCGGGGCTGGTCGTACCGCTGCTGCTCGTATCCGCGCTGCTGCTCGTACCCCCGGGGCTGGTCGTATCCGCGGGGCTGCTCGTACGGGTACGAGCCCTGATCCGGCACCTCCTCGATGGCCGTACGCCCGATCGACGCCAGCAGCGAGACGATCGCGACGCCGATGATCAGGTTGATGACGGCCGTGGCGATCTGCGGGATGAGGGCCGCGGAGTTCATGAACGGAAGGAGCGTGATGATGACGGTGCCGAGCCCGGCGATCCAGCCGAAGAACCTGTTCGGCTCCGGGGTCGACAGCATGAGGATGTAGAGCAGCAGCGTGGCGATGAGCGCCAGGGCGGCGGCCGAGATCGCGTATCCCGTGGTCGCCGAGCTGCCGTAGACGGGCGCCCCGTCGGGGGTGAGGACGCGGATGCCGAGCAGCCTCTTGCTGATCATGACTCCGACCACCACGATCAGTGCGGCCACCACGGCGGCCGCCACGCCGCCTCCCCATACTCGCGCGGGATTCACCCTCGGCCGGGCCGGAGCCGGGCGGCGATCGTAGCCATCGTGGGAGGGGTATGACATGCGAATCACCCTTGTCGCGGATGCTGATCAGGCACTTCGAGCACCTTACACGCGCCGTCAAGAGGGTAAAGCCGCTTTCCGCTCCAAGCCGATCACCGTGAGTCACCTCCGGGCCCGATTCGCCGCCGGCCCGACGGGGACGGCCTGGCCGGACGTGCTCCGGGTCAGCGCCGTCCGCGGCGGGCGGTGCCGAAGATGGATCTGGTGATCTCCCGGCCGAGGGCGGAGGCCGCCGACCGCGCCATGGAGCGGAACTCCTTCGACTCCAGCACGCTCTCCAGCGTGGACCGCTTCGGCGCCGGCTCCTTGGGCCGCGCCGGCTCGCGTGGGGCCTCGGCGGCGGGTTCCTCGGCTTGCTGCTGTTCGGCCAGCTTCGCGGACAGGATCTCGTAGGCGGACTGGCGGTCGACCGCCGTACCGTACTTCTGCTGCAGCGGCGAGGCGGCGATGATGCCCTGGACCACGTCCGGGCTCGACGGCGCCATGAGCGTCTGCGGCGCGCACAGGCGCGTCCAGGCCACGGGGGTCGGCGCGCCCGTCTCCGACAGGACCGTGACCACGGCCTCGCCGATGCCGAGCTCGGTGAGCAGCCGCTCCAGGTCGTAGGAGGACGCGGGGAAGGTCGAGACCGTGGCCTTGAGCCCCTTGGCGTCCTGGGGGGTGAAGGCGCGCAGGGCGTGCTGCACGCGCGCGCCGAGCTGGGCCAGCACGTCGGAGGGCACGTCGTTCGGCGTCTGGGTGACGAAGAAGACGCCGACGCCCTTCGACCGGATCAGCCGCACGGTCTGGGTGATCGACTGCAGGAACGCCTTGGACGCGTCGTCGAACAGCAGGTGCGCCTCGTCGAAGAAGAACACGAGCTTCGGCTTGTCGACATCGCCCACCTCGGGGAGCACGTGGAAGAGGTCGGCGAGCAGCCACATCAGGAAGGTGGAGAACAGCTGCGGCCGGTCCTGCACGGCGGGCAGCTCGAGAACGGAGACCATCCCTTTGCCGTCGCCGGTCACCCGGAGCAGGTCGCGCACGTCGAACTCCGGCTCGCCGAAGAACGCCTCCGCCCCCTGCGCCTCGAAGTTGGTCAGCGACCGGAGGATGACGCCCGCCGTCGCCGCCGACAGCCCGCCGATCCCGCTCAGCGCCTCCGGGGTGTCGGTCAGATACCGGATGACCGCGATCAGGTCCTTGAGGTCGAGCAGGGGCAGCCCGTGCTTGTCGGCGAAATAGAAGATCAGGCCGAGCGACGACTCCTGCGTCTCGTTGAGGCCGAGGACCTTGGCGAGCAGGGTCGGCCCGAAGGCGGTCATGGTGGCGCGGATCGGGATTCCGGTCCCCAGGCCGCCCAGGGAGAAGAACTCCGCCGGGCAGGCCATGGGCTGCCACGTCTGCCCCACCTCGGCGGCCCGCCGGGTGACGCGCTCGGACGTCGTGCCCGGCGAGGCGAGCCCCGACAGGTCCCCCTTGATGTCGGCCAGGAACACCGGGACTCCCTGGGCCGCGAGCTGCTCCGCCATGAGCTGGAGGGTCTTGGTCTTCCCCGTTCCGGTGGCGCCGGCGACCAGTCCGTGCCGGTTCAGCATGCCGAGAGAGATGCGGATCTGTTCCGAGGGGTCGGCGGTGCCGTCCTCCCGCACCAGGGCCCCGAGTTCCAGTGCCGGTCCCTCGACGTCGTATCCCTTCATCGGCTCTCCCCGTGTGGCATCCCCGCAATGTTGTTACCCATTGTGATGAATATGTCACGGAAAAGAGCGGCAAGTGTCAGTCGATCCGCTGGCAGATCGTCACCTGCAGGCGAGGGGACCACGTCCGGGTGGCCTCGTCGTACGCCTGCGCGTACCCGTTCTTGCTCCCGGCGCAGGGAGCGGCGATCGTCGTCTCCACGTAGACGGCCCCGCCGGGAGTGACGGCATGCGGCCGGGCGGTCTCCCACCTGGAGAACGCCACCCGGCCGGTGTTGTACTTGACGGCCAGGTAGACGCGGCGGTCGACGGTGAAATTGCCGCCGGCGACCTTGAGGTGACCGTTGAAGGTGTAGGTGAACAGGAAGGGCCGGGCCTGCCTGAGGCCGTCGAGCGCGCCGGCGGAGGACGCGGTCGAGGCGTCCGCGGCGGCGCTGAGAGCGGGGACGCCTACGGCGAGGGCGCCGGCGGTGGCGGTGGCGGCGAGCAGCGTTCCGATGGTGCGCTTCATCGGGTTCTCCTGGGTGACGAAGGCTGACGAAGGCTTGCGTCACCATTGATGGGCAGAGCGCCTGCAACGCTCTTTCAGCACCCTGACGTCCGCATGCAGACCGCTTTAGACGCCTTCGGGAAGGGCCGCCCGTGGGACGATCGCATGCGACAGCGCGTCTCCATCCATGAGAAGATCAACACGATGATGATTGGTCTGAGTGCCGGCTGCGGCGGTCATGTCTTCGCGACGGCCGCGGCAGCGATCGCGCCGGCCGCGTCGCCGACGCGCGGCCATGCGGCTCTGCCGTGCGCCACCGGCGCGGGACGACCCCGCCGCGCCGAAGCCTCACCGGCGCGCGCGTGGTGAGCATGTCGTACGCACCCGCCGGAGGAGCAGACGCGCCGGCCGACGAGGACTCGGCCGGGACCCGAGCCGCGCGCCGTCGCGGGCCCGGGACGCCGCCTCCGCGCGCGGAAGCCGTGCCCGGCGTCGGGCAGATCGCCGGATTGCGGCCCCGCGCCGACGTCGAGCTCCTCGACGCCTTGGACTGTCACACCCGGCGGACGGCGGCCGCCTGGCTGCTGGACCGGCCGAGCACGGCCACGCGGCAGGCGTGCCTGCAGACCCTGGCCGGGTTCCTGCGCTGGCTGCAGGCCGTGGAGCCGGGCCTGGGGCTGCTCGCCGCCACCGGCGATCACCTGGACGCCTACTGCGAGCAGGCCCGGATCGGCGCACTCACCGTCGGTGTACGCAACCCCGGCCGGGCCCTCTCCGGCGCGACCGTGGCGAGGAAGCACCGCGCCCTGTCCTCTTTCTACTGGTTCGCCTGGTCGATCGGCGCGATCCGGCAGGGCGACGGCGGTTCCATGCCTGCCGACGAGCCCCAGTCGCCCACGATCACGCGCGAGGAGCGGCGACTGCTGCGCCACGGCGCCTCCCGGCTGGCCGCGGACGGCCGCGTGGCGGAAGCGGTGGCCGTCGCCCTGATCGAGGCCACCGGCGCCAGCGTGGCCACGCTGGCCAGCCTGACCAGCGAGGACCTGCACGCCGTGGGTCACGGCTCGGACTGCCCGCTGGTGCTCGTCACCATGCGCGACGATCGAGGCGATGTCGTCACCTTCCCGGTCCCCACGTGGGTCCATCCTTGGCTGAGGGCGTTGAGCTCCACCCGGGCCGCCGGCGATCTGCTGATCAAGCAGGGCGACGGCCAGCCGGTGAGCGTCGACTGGCTCACGGCCGCCCTCCGGGACGCCGGGTCCGCCGGCGGCATCCTGGCGTCGCGGGCCAAGCTGCTGCACCCGCGCAAGCTCCGCGCCGCCACGGCCGCAGCACCGGCATGAGCACGCGGGACCCGGCTCAGCGCGTCTCGTAGAACGTCTTCGCGTCCGGCCTGGCGGTCACCCGGCCCGATTCCGGATCGATCACGTAGGTCATGTCCGGGCCCAGTTCCACGCCGGGATCCGGGTGCGCGACGGCAAGGCGCTCCCGGGGGACACCGGCCGGCACCTGCGCCAGGGCCGCCTCGGCGAGCTGCTCCTTCGCCAGGGCCGCGTCCGGGCTGATGGCGATGTGCTGGTGCAGGTGGACGACCCGGGACGACTCGACCTCGTACACCAGGCACCACTGGTGGTGCGGCTCCTCGCCCTCCCGCGCATCGACATGGAACTCCATCACTCCCCCTAAGACCAGAAGGTCAGCATCCACCGCGCGGCGGCCCGCGAGTTGGTGGCCAGCGCCCCGAACGTGATGCTCGTGACATTCCTCCGGAACGCGTTTGGATTGAAGACGCCGGTCAGCCCGATGTCCCAGTTTTCGACGCCGCCGGCGCTGACGATCTGAGTGATCGCGCACTTCGCCACATGGAGTTCCTTGTCCATCGCCCGGTCGTCGAACAACGCGATTTCCGCGAAAGTGTCGCGGTTGGCGACCTGAACAGTGACCGTATGGGTGAATATCCCGTCAAAGTCCCGAGCCCACAGCCAGCTCCCTTGTTGTCCAGTAACTGGCACGCTTACCCCCGGTTGCCGCGATCCCAGACGGTTCGGAATCATCCCCCCCGCTTGCCCCGCGGAAACGTCGTGACCTGGGCGTTGACGACCTTGGTCGCGACCAGGTGATCGAGCACCCGCCGCCGGTCGCCCCACACGACGGGAGCCCAGTCCAGCCAGGCGAACGGCCCCAGCAGCAGGCTGAGCCTGCGCACGATGCCGGCGACCGGACGGACGCGCAGCCCGGCCTCGGTCACCACCCGTAATTTCATGGCACGCTTGCCCGGCGTCGTGCCGGTCCACGCCTCCAGCAGCCCCAGCCCGACGATCGACCAGGCCAGGGCGAGCGGCACGCCCAGGGTGTAGAGCAGCCCGGCGGCGTCGTAGGCGGCGATTCCGCACCCCTGGGGTGCCGTGGACACGCAGACGCCGCCGACCTTGACGTACACGAAGGGCGGGAACGCCAGGCTGAACCCGCCTCCTTGCCCGACCGTCCGGGCGAGCCCCTGGACGAGCAGCGCGATCGTGACGCCGACGAGCGGCAGGTTGTCGATCAGCACGGCGACGAACCGCACGTCCACGCGGGCGGGCGGCGTTGAGTCGATCTCGGCGAAGGCGGCCGCCGCCTCTTCCGGGGTGCCGAGCCGGCTCAGGGCCTCGGCCAGCTCGCCCGCCTCCGCCGCGTCGGACAGGTGATCGACGAGCTCCGCCTTCACCCTCTCCCGGGCCGGACCGGTCAGGTGCCGTCCGGCCCTTTCCGCGTAGTCGTCGATGATCTGCTGTTCGTCGCTCATTCCTGCACCTCGCCAAGGGTGTCGAGTAGCTGTCGCATGGCGTCCACCAGGCCGCTCCACTCGGCCCGCAGCATGGCGAGGTATGTGCGACCGTCCGGGGTGATGACGTAGTACTTGCGCGGCCTGGCCCGCCCTTCCGCCTCCCAGGTCGCGAGGATGTGGCCGGCGTCCTCGAGCCGGTGCAGCAGCGGGTAGAGCGTGCCCTCCTTGACCTCCAGGACCCCTTCACCCGCCTGCCGCAGCAGTTTCAGCAGCTCGTAGCCGTACCGGCGGCGGACGTCGAGGACGGACAGCACGGCCAGCTCGGTCGTGCCCCGCGCGAGCTCGCGGCGGAGACGGGCGACGGTGGACGAGCCCGGCGTCGCCCCGGTGTCCTCAGGCATATGACCAAAGTACGACCCGATACCTTGCGTGGCAAGGTATCGGGTCACCTCGAAGACGGCCTGTCACGGACCGGTCGAGGGTGAGTCAGCATTTGTCCCGCCATTGCCGAGCCGTCTTCTACGCCGTCCCGTGCCGTGTCTAAAAGGGAGCGTTGCTGATCCGCGTCGCGAAGGCCGGGGGACACGTTGACCACCAGAGTCGGACGAGCAGCCGCGGGTGCGGCCCTGCTCGTCGCCATGTTCGTACCGGGCCAGGCCGTCGCCACCCCCGAACGCCCACCCGCGGCGGCGCCGCCGCCGCGGCCGCTGAGCCTGGTTCTGGACGGAAGCTCCTTCTCGCTGCGGGACGCCTTCGCGGTTCTCTCGGGCCGCCCCGTCACCGCACAGCTCGCGGCGACCGTGCCGGCGACCATGAACCAGACCCGGCAGGGGGCGCTGGCCGCCCTGGCCAACCAGCGCGTGTACGGCTGGAACCAGGCGCTCGGGCCATTGAAGGACCGCCCCCTCACGCCCGAACAGGCCGAGCAGTTCCAGCACAACGTCCTGCGCTCCCACGCCGCGGGCGTCGGCGAGCCGCTGCCCGACAACGTGGCCAAGCTGGCCCTGATCCTCAAGGCGAACCAGATGGCCAGGGGAACGTACGGGGTGCGGCCCGAGGTGCCGCAGCGCCTGCTGTCCATGGTCAACGCCGGAGTCATCCCGCGGATGCCGCAGATCGGGTCGCTGGGCACCGGGGACCTCCAGCCGCAGGCCGCCGCGGGACTCGCGGCGGCCGGCGAGAACGCGCCCGTACGCTACCTGGGCAGGGAGGGGCCCGCCTCCGAGATCCTGCCGCAGGCCGGGCTGCCCAGGGACTTCGTCTTCCAGGCGGGGGAGGCGCTGCCCATCATCAGCGGCAGCACCGTCGTGGCCGCCGTGCTGATGAACGCCGTCTACCGGGCCACCACGCTCGCCGACCAGGCGGAGGGAGCCTTCGCCCTGTTCATGGAGGCGACCAGGGCCGAGCAGGGCTCGCTCGACGCGCGTACCCACAAGGAACGCCACATCCCCGAGCAGGACGCGGTGGCCACGCGGCTGCGCGCGATGGTCGCGGGCTCGGGCTGGATGACGGAGGAGGGCCGCAAGCGCCTCGACCCGGCGAACTACGAGCCGCGCATCCAGGACGCGGTGTCGGTGCGGGCAGCGCCGCACATCCTGGCCGGCCTGCGGCACGCGCTGGCCGAGGCGCGCCGCGCACTCGTGCGGGAGGCCAACTCCTCGACCTCCAACCCACTGGTCTTCCTGCGCGGGGACGGTCAGGGGTACGAGTTCGTGATGGGCGGCAACTGGGACGCCTCCATCATGGGGCACCTGGCCGACACCCTGAACGCGGAGATCACCGACGTCGGGGTGCTGTCGCAGGAGCTGTCGGGGCGGCTGCTGTCGCCCAAGTGGAGCTACGGCCTGCCCGCCAACCTCGCCGGCGGGACCGTCGGCCTCAACTCCGGCATGGTGCAGGTGCAGACGGTGGCCGCCGCGCTGGTCCCGGAGATGCAGGTGAGGGCCACGCCGGCGGGAACGCTGTCCCGGCCGGTCAAGGACGGGCAGGAGGACCACAACACGATGGCGATGGCCTCGGTCAGGAACCTGCAGCAGAACCTGGACCGGCTCGGGGTCGTCCTGGCCGTCCAGTACATGATGGCGGCCCAGGGCATCGACCTCATCGCGCAGAAGATGGAGGGCCTGCCGCTCGGCGCCGTCACGCGGTCCCTGCACGCGGAGATCCGGCAGCACATCACCCCTCTGGGCGACGACCGCTACATGACTCCCGACCTGGAGCGCGCCATCTGGCTCGTGCGCAACCGCCGCCTCGTACCGACCGCCGCCGCCTGACGCCGGAAGCCGCTCAGCTTTCCGGCTGCTTTCTCCCCGCGCGGGCCAGCGCGTTCTCGGCCTGCGCGGCCAGGCGGGCGACGAGGTCGGCCGCGGGCGGCAGGTCGGTGATGAGATCGACGGCCTCGCCGGCCCACACCGGCAACGCGGGCACATCCCCGCGTGCCACGGCGTCCTGGTAGTCCTGCCTGGCCTGGGGATCCCCGGCCAGGTCCGCTTCCCGGCCCAGCCATCGATCGATGAACGGGTGGCCGAGAGTGCGGGCGGTGTACTTCGAGGGCCACTTGGAGCCGCGGGCGATGTCCAGCACCCGGCTGCGGCTGGTGTCCTGCCCGCGGCCTTCGACGATCGACCTGGCGGCCGAAGGGTCGACCAGGGCCTCGGCGGTGGCCTGGAATCGGGTGCCGATGAGCGCCCCGGCGGCGCCCAGAGCCAGCGCCGCGGCCACGCCGCGACCGTCGGCGATCCCGCCCGCGGCCAGCACGGGCACCGGAGCCACCAGGTCCACCACGACCGGTACGAACGGCAGCGTCGACCGTCCATGCCGGGCCCCGTGCCCGCCGCTCTCGGTGCCCTGCGCCACGATGACATCGGCGCCCGCGTCCATCGCCTGCCGGGCCTCCTCCAGGTCGGTGACCTGAATGATCAGCATCGTGCCGGAGGCCCGGACGCGCTCGGCGAACGGACGCGGATCGCCGAAGGACAGCATCACCGCCCTGGGGCCGTGCTCCAGCACCCGCTCGACCGCGCCGGCGTCGGTCGCCCAGACCTGGAAACCGACACCCCACGGCTGGTCGGTGCTCCGCGTGACGATCGGCAGCTCACGGGCCAGCCAGTCCGGGTCTCCGTTTCCGGAGCCCAGCAGCCCCAGCCCGCCGCCGTTGGAGACGGCCGCGGTCAGCGCCCCGCCGGCCGAGCCGCCCATCGGGGCCAGCGCGATCGGATGCCGTACCCCGAACAGCTCCGTGAACTCCGTCATCAATGCCATGATCGCCATCATCGCTCATCGGCGGCGACAGCGGGCGGCAGGCAGACCGTTTGCCAGCCAATCATCTTATGTCAAACGATCTGAGAGGAGATGGATGTGCGCTAGACTGGCGGCTCACTCGGAAGGAGAGCGATGGCGGCGACGACCAGGACGACGGACCGTGGGGCGGCGTATTTCCCGCGACTCGCCGCCGAGCGGCTGGACATCGCGCTGTGCCGGGCCTCGTCCGCCGTGGCCCGCGCCGCCGACGCGCACGCCGCCGAGGAAGGGCTCGGGGTCGGTCAGCATCTCGTGCTCCAGATGCTCGACGCCGTCGGCCCCTGCTCCCAGCAGACGCTCAGCGAGGAGCTGCGGATCGACCGCAGCGTCATGGTCGGCGTCTGCGACGACCTGGAGCGGGAGGGCCACGTCCGCAGGGAGCGCAACCCGCGTGACCGGCGCTCCTACGCCGTCACCATCACCGACTCTGGGCGGCGACGGCTCGCCGCCGCCCAGGCTTCGATCCCGGCGTTCCTCGACGACACCTTCCACGCTCTCACCGGCGACGAGCGCGACCAGCTGAGCGCGATCCTCGCCAAACTGCTGGGGCAGCAGCGCCAGTAGGACCTTGCTGAGGAAAGCCGCGAGCCCGCTCGCGCAGAGCGGGCTCGCGGGTCCCGGCGGCGTTCTCGCTACGGCTCACCGGGGCGGAGGGGTTCGGTCGGCCGCGGGCAGGTGGTGGTGCCGTCCTGCTGCCGCGGCCGGGTGGTCAGCCCAGGTTCCAGACGGAGGAGATGCGATCGTTCCATCCGCTGGGGACGAGGGTCGGGATGTCGGCGAAGGGCTGGACGAACAGGGAGCTGCCGCTGAAGTTGATGTGCTCGTAGTAGCGGACGGAGTTGTTCGTGCTGCCCATGGAGCTGATGACGTCGTTCCAGTCGTGCAGGTGGAGCGGGCCGTGGTGGACGCTGGTCAGGTCGTTGTGCGCCTGCCGGGCGCCGCACCAGAACCAGTCGCCGCCGTAGTCCACGTGCTCGAACATCTGGACCTGGCCCTGCGTCGCAGGGCGGGGGTCGGCCGCGCGCAGTTGCGAGGCCGCCCACGCCGCGCCGTTGAGCGCGCTGTCGTCGGTCAGCGCGACCAGGCGCTCGGTGCCGTAGATGTAGGTCAGCGGACGGCCGTCGAACCGCGACAGGTCGCGAGGGTCGTGTTCGACGCCGTCCACGACCACCGCCATGGCGGGCGCAGGGTGGGTGATGGGCTGGGTCGAGACGGCCGCGGGCCTGCTCAGCGCCTGGGCGGCGTCCATCTGGATGGGCGGGGCGGAGCGGGGCGCGTTGACGGCCTTGCTGACGAGCGCCTCCAGCGTGGTGATGCCCCGGTCGCGGAGCAGCGCCAGCACGTCGCCCTCGTTCAGGCCGCCGACGTGGTCGGAGAACTCCAGGAACCGCTCGATCTGGCGGCGGGCCGGGGTCGAGATGCTTGTCACGGGTTTGCCTCCCCCTGTTAGTGGTGCGAACTCCTTCATGGTCGGGCGGGGCGGCGGCCCGGGCATTCCCCAGTGTTGGGGATGGTGTTCATGGTCAATGCCGCTATGAGCATCTTGGGCGCGGCAAGTGCCGGGCTTGATCGGCTGTTGGGCTCGCGGCCCATATGGTCCGGACATGCTTGGAGACACCGCTGGGGCGGACGCGGCCGCACCGTGGGGCGCTGCGGGGATATCGTTGATCGGCATCGTGGTGCTGGGAGCCTGCTCGGCGCTGATCCGGGGGCGGACCCGGCGGCGCACCGTCCGCCGGGAACGAGCTCGCCGGGCCGCCCTGGATCTGGCCGCGGCGGTCGAGGACGTCCGTACCGGCATGCGCGACGCGACGACGCGGCACGAGCGCGGCGTCGCCCTGGCGCGGTGGCGATCCCGATGGATGTACGCCGCCGCCATGATCGCTCTCGTCGACCCCGCGGTCGCCAAGGACGTACGGGCACAGGGACGACGCCTGTACGCGGACCTCATGTCCGTCGAAGTGCTCGGCACGGCCTGGCCGGTCGGCGGCATGCGGCGCGAGTCCGGCCAGCTCCTGCACGCCAGCGCCCGTGACCTCTACGCCCGCTGTTCCAGCCGAGGCTGACCCTGAAACCTCACTTTTCACTACAAACCCGATGATCTGCTTGCAACGCACAAACAACACACCGACGGATGAACGGCAACAAAACGCATCAAGACTCACCTCCAGCAAAATCTTGGAGGTATGTGTTGGGGTACAGCAGACGCGATTTCCTGTCCGCCGTCGGTGTCTCCGGTGGGGCAGGCGCGCTCTTCGCGACCATGGGCGCGCTCGGGCTCGCGCCGACCGCCGAGGCGTCCGCGAAGGGGACCTTCGACCCGCCGCAGCAGTCCGACTTCTCCCTCACCGGGCGCTCTGCGAAGAAGGTCGTGATCCTCGGCGCCGGGATAGCCGGCCTCGCCACGGCGTACGAGCTGGGCAAGGCGGGCTACGACTGCACGATTCTGGAGGCGCTCGACCGGGTGGGCGGCCGCAACTGGACCATCCGCGGCGGCGACCGCGTGACCGAGCTGGACGGCTCCACGCAGGTCTCGAAGTTCGGTGACGGCGTCTACCTCAACGCGGGGCCGGCCCGGCTGGCGCAGTGGATGGTCACCATGGACTACTGCCGCGAGCTCGGCGTGGACCTGGAGGTCTTCACCAACTCCAACGCCCAGGCGTACATCTACCACCAGAACATGCGGGCCCCCGTCCGCTGGCGCACCGCCAAGGCCGACGTGTACGGGTACGTCTCGGAACTGCTGTCGCGGGCGACCGACGCGGGGGCGCTGGACGCCGCGCTCACGGCGCAGGACAAGGAGCGGCTGATCTCCTTCCTGTCGGGCTTCGGGGCGGTGGGGGACAAGGCGAGCGGGTTCAAGTACTCCGGAGGCACCCGCCGCGGCCACAGCGTGAACCCGGGCGCGGGCGAGCAGCCGGGCACGGCCCTCGGGCCGGTGCCGTCTCTGTCGGAGGTGCTGGCCAGCGGAGTCGGGCAGCGGTTCGCGTTCGAGTTCGGCTACGACCAGGCGATGCTGATGTTCCAGCCGGTGGGCGGCATGGACGCGATCCCGCGGGCCTTCGCCGGCAAGATCGGGCGGCAGCGGATCCGGCTGCGCGCCAAGGTCACCAGGATCACCGATCTGCCGGACGGCGTGGAGGTGGAGTACGAGGACCGCCACGGCCGTACCCAGAAGATCAAGGCGGACCTGTGCGTCGCGGCGATGCCCCCGCACATCCTGGCCAGAACCGCGCACAACCTCGGCCCGGAGGTCCAGGCCGCCCTCGCCACCCCGACCGCCGCGAACGCGGGCAAGATCGGCCTGGAGTACCGCCGCCGCTGGTGGGAGGTCGACGAGGACATCTACGGCGGCGTCACCGCCACCGACCTCGACCTGGGCACGATCTGGTATCCCTCCTACGGGTACGGCGGCTCGCGCGGCATGGTCGTCGGCTACTACAACTTCGGCGCCCAGGCCGACGCGTACGCCGCGCTGAAGCCGGCCGAGCGCGAGCGCCGCGCGATCGAGCAGGGCATGAAGATCCATGGTGCGAAATATCGCGACGAACTGGCGTCGTCGGTGTCCATAGCCTGGAAACTCCAGCCGCACATCGAGGGTGCGTGGGTGGGCTGGCCGTCCCGGCAGGGCGCGTACCAGCTGCTCGGCAAGCCCGCCGGGCACGTGTACTTCGCGGGTGACTGGCTGAGCTACATGATCGCCTGGCAGTCGGGAGCCCTGGAGTCCGCCCGCAAGGTCGTCACCGAGCTGCACCAGCGCGTCCTGAGCACCTCCTGAGAGGACACCTCCGCATGAAGATCCGCACCATCGCCCTCCCCGCGGCCGTCGTCCTCGTCCTCGGCACGGGTACGGCCGCCGCCACCCCCACCTGGTCGCCCCGGCCGCAGGAGGTCAGGCCGTTCCTCCCCGAGGGCAGCACCAACCCGGCGATCGCCGACGGAGTGGCGCTCGGGAAGCAGGTGGCCACGTACACCGCCAGCGGCCTGGGACCGGCGGCGGGCAACCCCGCGGCCCCCGCCGACTCTCCCGAACGCTACGTCGACCTCCCCGGCGGAACCCTTCCTCCAGGCGTCACCCTCACCGAGGCCCAGGCCCTCAACGTGCTCAAACGCGTCAAGGCCAACCTCACCGCGGCCGGGCTTGGCCTGGCCGACGTCGTCTCCATGCGCGCCTACCTGGAGAAGCCGCCCGGAGCCGAGTCGGCGGACTTCGCCGGCTGGAACCGCGCCTACCGCCAGTTCTTCGCCAACACGGATCTGGCCACCGGCCGGCCCGTACCCGTCCCGCTCGGCACCGCGCCGCCCGCCCCGCCCATGGAGGTCAACCCGGCCCGCCCGGCCCGCGTGACGATCGAGATCGCCAACCTCCCGGTCGCGGGCTGGCTCGTCGAAGTGGAGGTCGTCGCCGCCTACAAGCACTGACCTCGGCGCTGCCGAGGCTGGTGTGGGCTCTGTTGTCCAAGGGAAGAAACATGAAGGCGCCGCCTCTGCTCACGCACTGAAGAGAGGCGGCGCCTTCATCGTTCCCGCCACCGGCCTCCGACGCCCGATTGGTTGAACGCTTGCATGGCAACCAATACAACTGTATAGAATGCTGGACGTGCGACCAATTTCTGAAGAGGACCTGACCACGCGTGCCCGCATCCGCGACGCCGCGATGGCGTTGTTCGCCGAGCAGGGGGTCAAGGCCACCACGATCCGCGGGATCGCCGAGGCGGCCAGAGTCTCGCCCGGCCTGGTGCAGCACCACTTCGGCACCAAGGAAGCGCTGAGGCAGGCCTGCGACGAGTACGTCCTCAGCTACGTGCGCGAGCAGGTCACCGCCGGCGTCACCGACCGCAACCTCGAGAAGCCCGAGTTCATCGAGAACGTCCACCGCACCGCGCCGCCCCTGATGAAGTACCTCGGCCGCGCGCTCGTGGAGGGCTCCCCGGCGGCGGCCACCATGTTCGACGACCTCGTGACCGTGACGGAGCAGCATCTCGCCAACGAGGACCAGCACTCCGAGGCCGACCACCGCGCCCGCGCGACCGTGCTGACGGCGATGAAGCTCGGCATCACGGTGCTGCACGAGCACGTCTCCCGCGCGCTCGGCACGGACCTCTACGCCCCGCAGGGCGCGCTGCGCGTCGGCAAGGCCCAGCTCGACCTGATCAGACCCGAATTCCTCGGCCGCGAGCTGTTCGAACAGGCGCGGACCGGGCTGGAGAAGTTCGAGGGACAACAATGAACGCCGCAGTGCGCGCCGACGGCCTGGTCAAGACCTTCGGCCAGGCAAGGGCCCTGGACGGGCTCGACCTCACCGTCAGCACGGGGGAGGTGCACGGCTTCCTCGGCCCCAACGGCGCGGGCAAGACCACCACGATCCGCATCCTGCTGGGCCAGATGCGCGCCGACGGCGGCCGGATCGAATTACTCGGCGGCGACCCGTGGCACGACGCCACCGAGCTGCACCGAAGGCTCGCCTACGTGCCCGGCGACGTCACCCTGTGGCCCTCGCTGACCGGCGGCGAGGTCATCGACCTGCTGGGCAGGGTACGCGGCGGCCTCGACCCGCGGCGGCGCGCCGAGCTGCTCGAGCACTTCGAGCTCGACCCGCGCAAGAAGTGCCGCACCTACTCCAAGGGCAACCGGCAGAAGGTGGCGCTGGTGGCCGCCTTCGCCTCCGACGTGGAACTCCTGGTGCTGGACGAGCCGACCTCGGGCCTGGACCCGCTGATGGAGGCGGTCTTCAACGACTGCGTCCTGCGGGAGAAGCGCGACGGCCGCACCGTGCTGCTGTCCAGCCACATCCTGTCGGAGGTCGAGACCCTGTGCGACCGCGTCAGCATCATCCGCGCCGGCCGTACCGTCGAGTCCGGCAGCCTGGCCGACCTGCGCCACCTCACCCGCACCTCGGTGACGGCCGAGCTGATCGGGCCCGCGCCGGGGCTGGCCGCGCTGCCCGGCGTGCACGACCTGACCGTGGACGGCGCCCGGCTGCGCTGCCAGGTGGACGGCGACGCGCTGACCGCCGTGCTCGCCGAGCTGGCCAGGGCGGGCGTGCGGACGTTGACCACGCAGCCGCCGACGCTGGAGGAGCTGTTCCTGCGCCACTACGAGGGGGCCGCCGCATGACCGGCACCCTGACCCTGATCCGGCTCATCCTGCGCAGGGACCGCGTGCTGCTGCCGGTGTGGATCGCGATCAGCGCGCTGCTGCCGGCGAGTATCGCCTCCGCCACCGGCGACCTGTACGCCGACCAGGCCGCCCGCGACGCCTTCGCGGCGGCCTCGGCGAGCAACCCCGCGCAGCTGGCCATGCGCGGCCACATCTACGACGCGAGCGTCGGCGGCCTGACCGCCTGGACGCTCGGCTCGTCCCTCGCGCTGATCGGCGGCCTGGTCAGCATCCTGCTGGTGACCAGGCACACCCGGGTCGAGGAGGAGACCGGCCGGCGCGAGCTGCTGTCGTCGGGCGTCATCGGCCGCCACGCCCCGCTGGCCGCCACGCTCGCGGTCGTGCTGGCCGCCAACCTGCTGCTGGGCCTGCTGTCGGTGGTCCCTCTGATCGCGAGCGGCCTGCCCGCGGGTTCCTCGCTGCTGTTCGGGCTGTCCACCGCCGGGGGCGGCTGGGCGTTCGCGGCCGTGGCGGCGGTCACCGCGCAGCTCACCGCGTCATCCGGTACGGCGCGCGGCATCGCGATCGCCGTCGGCGGCCTGCTGTTCGCGCTGCGTTCGCTGGCCGACACCGGCGGCATCGGCTGGCTGGCGTGGCTGACGCCGTTCGGCTGGGTCCGGCTGACCAAGCCCTACGCCGGCGACCACTGGTGGGTGCTGGGGCTGATCGCGGTGGCCGTCGCCGCCGTGGCGACGGCCGCCTTCGTCCTGTCCACCCGGCGCGACGTGGCCGGCGGCCTGATGCCCATCCGCCAGGGGCCCGCCACCGGAGGGCTGCCGGGCGCGTTCGGCCTGGCCGGACGGCTGCACCGGAGCACGCTCGCGGGCTTCGCGATCGGGTTCGGCCTGCTGGGGGCGCTGCTCGGCGTGTCGGCGCGCGGCCTGGACAGCCAGCTGGACACGCCGCAGTTCCAGCAGCTGGCCGCGACCGTCGGCGGCGCCGGTGCCCGCATCTCGGACGTGTTCTTCACCTTCGTGATGTACGTGCTCAGCCAGCTCGTCACAGGGGCGGCGCTGGTGTCGGCGCTGCGCGCCCGCGGCGAGGAGGCGGCGGGCCGGGCCGAGCTCCTGCTGTCCACCCCCGTCGGCCGGCTGCGCTGGGCGCTGAGCCACCTGGTGTTCGCTGTGGTGAGCCCGGCGCTGCTGCTGGCCGTGCTGGGCGCGGCGGCCGGGCTCACCTACGACGGCGACGTGGCCCGCGTCGCCGGGGCCACGCTGGCGTACCTGCCCGCGGTCTGGACCGTGGTCGGGATCGCGACGCTGCTGTTCGGCCTGCTGCCCCGGCTGGCGGTGGCCGTGAGCTGGACCGCGCTCGGCCTCTTCCTGGTCGTGGATCTGCTGGCGGAGTTCAAGCTGGCCACCGGGATCGTCCTGAACCTGTCGCCGTTCGTGCACGTGCCGGCAATATTGCTGGGCGGCACCTCGTCGGCGGTGGCGCCGCTGCTGGGGCTGACCGCGGTGGCCGTCGCCCTGGCCGCGGCGGGGCTGGCGTTCCTGCGCCGCCGCAACCTGGTGCCGTCCGCCTGATCCCCTCTCAGGCGCCCGTCGCGCCCTGGCCGGCCCTGGCGGTCGCGGCGGCGTACTCGTCGGCGGTCATGCCGAGGTGGGGGTAGCTCTGGTGGAGGTCGTGCTGGTCGTCGGCCCACTGCTGGTAGTCCCGCCGGACGGTCAGCTCGTCGGAGTCGACGATCCGCGCGATGTCGGCCCAGGTGGCGCCCGCCTGCAGCGCGTGATGGACGTGGGCGGGATGGCGTACGGTGCGCGCGATGCACTCCGCCAGCGCCAGCAGCTCGAGGTGCTCGGCCACGGTGAGCGCGGGCCGGTCGTCGGCGCCGTGCCGGTCGGGGTCGTAGATCCCCCGGGTCACCAGCTCGACCCGGGCGCGAGCCGCCGCGTCCTTGGCGGCCAACGCGTCGTAGCGCTCCAGCTGCCGGCTGACGGGCATGTCGAAGCGAGCGTCGCGCCAGGTCGTGATGGGCTCGGGCGTGGTCATGACGACTTCTCCAGGGCGGTCGGGGTGCCGGTTTCGGGGCGTCTCAAGTACACACCCATTCCGGGCCGAATGTGGCGGCCAGAATATTGTCGGTGGCGTCGGGCAGGGTAGGTCCCACGACCGAGACGGTCCTGCCGGCAGGAGTCTCGGGTCCACCGTTCGCTCGAGGACCTCCGGAAGGGCTTTCATGACAGCCGACCAGCCGCTCATCTGCTCCACTTGCCAGGGCGTGATCGTCACGGCGCATGACAGCGCCTACACGCCCGCCCGGGGGCGGCTGATCGTCACCAACGGTTACTGCCGGGGACAGTGCTCCGATACCTCGCCCGAGCTCGCGCGCGACGAACCTGCCGAGAGCACGGCATCATCGTCCTCCGACCAGCCGACGCCCGCGTCCCTCGCTCCCTGAGGCCCGGGCAGCGGCGCGCGGCAGGCCCGCCGAGGATGTCCGGATTTGGGCATACAGTGGGCGCTTGTGCTGTTTGGCAGATCGGCGGAGATCGCCGCCATCGATGACGTGATCTCCCGGGCCCGCGAGGGCGCGGGCGATGCTCTGGTACTGCGGGGCGAGGCAGGCGTGGGCAAGACGGCCCTGCTCGACCTGGCGGCCTCCCGGGGCGGCTCCATGCGGGTGCTCAGGACGACCGGCGTCGAGCCCGAGTCCGACCTGGCCTTCGCCGCGCTGCACCAGTTGCTGCGGCCGGTCGCCGGGCTGCTGGACACGCTGCCGGAGCCGCAGCGCGAGGCCGTGCGCGGGGCGCTCGGGCTGGGCGGGGGCGCGTCGGGGGACCGGTTCCTGCTGGCGGCCGGGGTGCTGTCGCTGCTGGCCGAGGCCGCCGCGCCGGACGGGCTGGTCTGCGTGGTCGACGACTTCCAGTGGGTGGATCGGGCCTCGGCGGACGCGCTGCTGTTCGCCGCCAGACGGCTCGCCACGGAGCGGATCGCGATGCTGCTGGCCGTGCGCGGGGACGCGCCGGTGAAGGGGGTGCGGCCGTTGCGGCTCGGCGGCCTGCCGGAGCCGGCGGCGGCCGAACTGCTCGACGCCGCGATGCCGCCCGCCGTCAAGCGGGAGCTCGTGGCGGCCACCGGTGGCAACCCGCTGGCCCTGCGCGAGATCGTACGGCGGTTGGGCCCCGGACAGCTCGCCGGCCGTGAGCCGCTGCCCGATCCGCTGCCCGGGGGCACGCAGTTGTTCGGTGAGCAGGTGGCCGCGCTGCCGGACGACGCCCGGCTGGTGGCCCTGCTCGCCGCCGTGGAAAGCGACCTCGACCTGGTGCTGCGCGCCGCCGCGCGGATCGGCGCGGGCAGGCCGGCGCCGCACGGGCTGGGGGCTGCCGGGGCGGCGGAGACAGGGCGGGCGGCGTTGCATGAGCTGGAGGTCGCCGGGTTGGTGCGGGTCGAGGGCGCGTCCGTACGATTCCGTCACCCCCTCATCCGCTCGGCCGTGCACGAGGCCGCGGCGCCGGCGTCCCGCCGGGCGGCGCACGAGGCGCTGGCCGGGCTGTCCGAAGGGGACCGCCGCGCCTGGCACCTGGCGGCGGCCGTGCTCGGCCAGGACGAGAGCGTCGCCGCCGCGCTCACCGAGACCGCCGCCCGGGCCCGCGACCGCGGCGGGTACGGCGACGCCGCCACTGCCCTGGCCAGGGCCGCCGAGCTGACCCCGGCGCCGCACACCCGGGCGGTCAGGCTCAAGGACGCCGCCATGGCCGCCTGGCTCGGAGGCCGTCCGGGGCAGGCGGAGTCCCTGCTGGCCGAGGCCCGCGACCACGCGGGCGGGGACCGCGCGCTGGAGATGGAGATCGCCCAGCTGCGGGGCAGGTTCGAGCTGAACTCCGGAAGCGCCGCCGAGGCGGTGCGGATCCTGGCCACGGGCGACAGCCTGGACATGCTGGCCGACGCCGCCGAGGCGGCCTCGTACGTGGGCGACACCGCCGCCATCGCCGAGATCGGCCGGCGGGCCGCGGCCTTCCCCGAAGGATTCCTGCGCGACGTGCTGGCCGGCATCGGCCTGATGCTCTCCGACGGCACCGGGCACGGGATGCTCAGGCGGGCGCTGGGCAGGACCGGGGAGCTGACGGAGGCGGCCGGGTTCCTGTGGGCGACGGCGGCGGCCAGTTACCTGGGTGAGGCCGATCTGGCGGTCGACCTGGTAGCCCGGGCGGGCCGGGTGGCCAGGGTGTCGGGGATGGTGGGGCAGCTGCCGGTGGTGCTGGAGTTCGTGGCCACCGGCGAGCGGATCGCCGGGCGGCTGGCGGAGAGCCAGGCCATCTCCGAGGAAGGGCTGGAGCTGGCCCGCGAGGCCGGGTACGCCAACACGGTGGCCGCGCACCTGGCCAACCTCGCGGTGCTGGCGGCGCTGCGTGGCGAGGAGGAGACGTGCCGCAGGCACGCCCAGGAGGCGCTGGCCATCGCGATCCCGCACCGCGTGGGCCTGCGCGCGGGCGTGGCCGCGTACGCGCTGGCCATGCTGGACCTGGGGACGGGCCGTTTCGCCGCGGCGCACGACCGGTTCACCGCGATCACGGCCGCCGGGCCGGGGGCCGGGCATCCGACGGTGGTGTGGCGCTCGGCGCCGGATCGCATCGAGGCGGCCGTGGGCGCGGGCGACCTGGAGGCGGCGCGGGCGGCGCTGGAGGCGTACGAGCGCTGGTCGGCACAGGCGGCCACCGCGGAGTCGCGCGCCCTGCTGACCCGGTGCCGCGCCCTGGTCGGCGCCGGCCCGGAAAAGGAGCTGCCGGAAAAGGAGCTGGAGGAGGCGCTGCGGCTGCACGCGAACCCGTACGAGGCGGCCAGGACCGCCCTGCTGCTGGGCGAGCGGCTGCGCCGCGCGCACCGGCCCGGCGAGGCGCGGCCGCATCTGCGGGCGGCGCTGGAGACGTTCCGGCGGGCGGGCGCGGAGCCGTGGGCGCGGCGCGCGCACGGCGAGCTGCGGGCGGCGGGCGAGAGCGCCGAGCCCGCCCGCGGCCCGGCGCTGGACGTGCTGACCCCGCAGGAGCTGCGCATCGCGGGCCTGGTCGCCGACGGCCTGTCCAGCAAGGAGATCGCCGCGCAGCTGTTCCTGAGCCCGCGCACGGTTGAGTACCACCTGTACAAGATCTATCCGAAGCTGGGCATCGGTACCCGTACGGATCTGGCACGGCTGGTAGTTCTACAGAAGGCGCCCGTAGCCGGAGGCGGCATGCTCTGAGTCATGCAAAACGTGGAGATCTGGAGTGAAGAGTTCGGCGCGGCTGCTGACGAGCCGATTCTGCTGGTGATGGGGTCGATGTCGCAGGGGATCCTGTGGCCGGATGAGTTCGTGGGTCGGCTGAGCGCTGGAGGCCGTCGGGTGGTCCGGTACGACCACCGCGACACCGGCAGGTCGGCGACCGTGGATTTCGAGAGGGAGCCGTACACCTGGGGCGACATCAAGGACGACGTGCTGCGGGTGATGGACGCGCACGGTCTGGAGAGTGCGCATCTGGTGTGTCATTCGGCGGGTGGGTTGCTGGGGCAGTTGATCGCGGTGGAGCGGCCGGGGCGGGTGCGTTCGCTGACGGTTATCGGTTCTTCGCCGCTCGGTGGGGGTGAGGGGATGGTGATCATGCGGGCGTTGATGGGCCGGCCTCAGCCGGAGGGGAGCCTGCCGGGGCCGGCGCCGGAGTTCGTGGCCCACTACCAGGGGCTGATGGCGAGTCCGCCGCCGGCCGATCGGCGTGAGCGGATCGAGGCGATGATCGCTGAGCAGCGGGTGCTGCATGGCACGGGGTTGCCGTTCGACGAGGACGCTGCTCGTCGTCTGCAGGAGCGCATCTTTGACCGCGCCCGGGATCTGGATGCGGTGGTGAATCACCGCTTGGCTGCGATGGCTCAGCCGGATTTCGAGCCGGTGGGTGTGCTGGATCGGGTGAAGGTGCCGACGTTGGTGATCGAGGGCACTCATGAGCCGGCCAAGCCGGGTCATGGTGTGATCATCGCCGAGGGGATCCCGGGAGCGCGGTTGATGATGGTCGAGGGCATGGGACACACGCTGCCGCCGGAGGTGCACGAGGAACTGGCGGACGCCATCCTCGCGCACACCTCCGAAGTCAGGACGTGAGCCGCCCGCTCGGCACGACCACGTACTGCCGCAGGTACAGGTCCCGGAAGCTCACCGGGCCGCGCGGGCCGGGCACCCGGTCGATGTTGATGCCGGTCTCCGGCAGCCGCAGCAGCTTGAAGCCGTCGAGGAGCCGGGTGGTGGAGTTCCAGAACACCCCGGAGCCGGCGTAGGCGTCGATGAACTCCGCGGCGGCCGCCAGCCCGGAGGTCTCCTCGTTGGCGATCCTGGCCGCGTGCAGCGGGCCGTCGGTGGCGTCGACGGTCACGGTGGCCGCGCGCTCCGGGTCGAGCGACCACTCGTACCCGCGCGGGTGGGCGTGCGGGGGCAGGGACGCGCCGATGCCCAGGCGGTTCAGGGCCTCGAGGACGCCGGGCAGCCGCTCGTCGTAGCAGGACCGGTCGATGAGCAGCAGGTTGAGCCGGTTGCACACGCCCAGCCGGTCGAGGCTGCCGGCGATGAGCCGGTGGACGGTGTCGTCGTCGGCGGCCGAGTGGATGTAGAGGACGCCGCCGCCGTCGGCGTGCGCGAGGGTGCGCACGCCGTGCCGGGCGGCCTCGCGGCCGAGGTCGCGGGTGCTGTCGCCGCTGCCGCGCAGGATGACCAGCGGGATGAGCTCGGGCAGCGACACCAGCGCGTACGCCGCCGAGCGGTCCTCGCTCGGCACCAGCTGGACGGCGTCCGGGTCGAGGCCGGCGTCGGCGAGGGCCGGCGCGATCACGTGCTCCACGATGGCCCGGGACGAGCGCAGCGCGGCCGAGCCGGTGCGCAGGACGCCCGCGTTGCGTGATTTGAGGAACTGGGAGGCGATGTCGAGGGTGACGTTGGGACGCGCTTCGAAGTTCGCGCCGATCACGCCGACGGGCCGGCGGCGTTCCAGCAGGGTCAGGTGATCCGGGCGTTCTTCGAGGACCTTGTCGCGGGGCTCGTGCGGCACGTCCGCCAGGGTGTGGAGTTCCGCCGCCATGCCGTCCAGCCGTGCGCCGGTGAGGCGCAGGCGGTCCTGGAGGGCGGGTGACATTCCGGCGGAGACGGCTGCGGCGAGATCCTCCTCGTTGGCGGAGACGAGGGTGCCTCGTGCGGTGCGCAGCCGCTCGGCCATGCCGCGTAGCGCGGTGTCGATGTCGGTGTCCGTCGCGCGTTCGAGAGCCGGGGAGCTCTGTCGGGCCCGGATCGCGCAGGTGCGCACCGCGTTGTCGGTGGAGCTGGCCAAGGGTGTCCTTTCGCCGGTGGGGCGCGGGGGCGAGGTGGAGTCGATCGTAGCATCGTTCAACAATCCCCTTATTGAACGCCTACGAGCACCGGCCACCCGCCCTGCCGGGTGAAGGTCGCGGCGGTGGGCATACGGAGTTCGAGCCGTTCTCCCCGGGACCTGGCCAAGAGGCGGAAGTCGCCGAGGAGGCGATCGCCCACCGTCACGGAGCGGTCGACCCGTAACGACTCCAGCACCCACATGTGGGCGTCGAAGATCTGCTGGACGGTGAACTCCGCCTCCCGTCCGTTCGGGATCAGCTCGGTGAGCAGGCGGGTCTTGAGGGAGTGGACATAGGCGATGGCGTTGCCGGGCATCTTGGCGGCGATCGCCGGGTTCTTGGGGATGACCATGGCCATGCCCTCGCCCTTTTCGTTGAACGCGGTCTGCACGCGCGGGTCGTTGCGCCAGAAGCGCTGTTCGAGGATGTGGTCCACCTCGTACAGGTCGCCCCGGCCGCGGTTGAGCTTGGCCAGGGTCCGGTAGTCCTCGACGCGTCCGGCGAGCCGGTCGTAGTGTGCGATGTCGGCGGCGCTGAGCTGGCGCAGCCGGCTGTCGGTCTGCTTGGCTCGTTTGAGTGTTTCGGCCCAGTCGGTGCCGAGTTCGCTCTCCAGTTCTTTGATGAAGCGGGACTTGCCTCGCTGGCTGAGCGCCCACGAGACCGGGTCGAGGCTCTGCGCGATTCCCCGGGACAGTTTCCTGTTGGTGAAGGCGTTGAAGCCGGCCGCCAGGCGGGGGTTGCGGAAGGTCTTGAAGTTGCTGGTCAGGAGCCGTTCCACGATGCGCCGGTCCAGCTCTCGCAGGTAGGCGTTGCCGACGAGGTCGTGGAAGCGCCTGAGCACCTGATCCATCGAGAGCTTGCCCGCCGCGAAGCGGGTGAGCGTCCGGGCGAGGTCGGTCGCGCCTTTGACGTCGATGCTCCCGACGGCCTCGAGGAACTCGCGTTCGGCGACGCGCCCGACTTCGCGGATCACGTCTTCTTCGAGCACCTTGGCGAGCTTGGTCGCTTTGAGCTCGGTTCGTACGGACTGCAGGACCGCGCGGGGCAGCGCCTTGGCGAAGGGCAGCGCCGACAGCACGCCGTAGGCGAGGATCTGCGTGCCGGTCACCTCGTTGCCCCAGAAGTCCTTGCCGGTCGCGAGCTGGAAGGCGATCTGCGACAGGTCGTACAGGACGTTGATGTACGGGACGAACTGGATGGCCAGCTCGAAGAGGAAGATGAGCCCCTGGTGTTCCGGGGCGAAGTGGACCTCGACCTCCTTGGGCTGGAAGGTGGTGTTGTCGAGCACGGTTCCCTGCGGCGGGAAGCGCGGGATGAACGAGTCGTCCAGCCGCAGGGTCTGCACATCGATGAACCCGGCCATGTCCGGCGAGGCCGCCGCGTGCACGATCACGTTGTGCGTGTGCACGACGCGCACGACGACCCGGTCGCCGAAGACGTTGTCCTCGTCCTCGTGCGAATGGACGACGATGTCGTAGACGAAGGCCGCCGGCCTGCCGGCCTGCCGGTTGTCGATGTCGATGGTGACCACGTAGCCGTTGAGCACGTTCCTGATGACCACGCCGAGCGGCTTCGTCGTCACGTTGACCGTGATCGCCTGGGCGAAGAAGTCGCCCCGGCGGCCGGCCTCGTCGTCGGCGAAGGGGCCGACCGTGAACGGCTGGGGGAGCAGCCGCCACAGCTCGATGACGGACTGGTCGGGCTGGGGGATCAGGTCGTCGTCCTGGGGGCGGACGATCTCGACCAGGGGAGAGCGCGGGCCGAGCACCCCCAGGAGGTCGGCGGCCGTGCCGCCCATGCGTCTGGTGGTCACGGTGACCTGCCGGGCGAGCGCGAGCCAGATGACGGGGAAGGTCCGTTCCCCGGCGGGCGGCAGGTATCGCCAGGTGAAGGGCTGGTGGCCGGTCCGGTTCCAGGGCGGCGCGGTGAGCGTGATCTCCAAGGTGGCGCCGCGGACCGGGTCGGCGATGTCGGCGTGGAAGGTCAGGACGCCGCGCCCCTTTCCCGGCTCGACGTACCCGGTGAGCAGGGGGCCGGCCAGGATGGCCGGCACTACGGGATCTGCCATGTCCTAGACCTCGACCCACTCCCCGTCGGAGTCCTGCTCCCAGCGGGGCAGCTGGTCGTCCTGGCGCAGCTTCAGCAGCGAGGTCGGCACCCGCACCAGCCACGGGTCCCCCTGGGGGACCTCGGTGCCCGGACGGTCGAGACGCTCGGCGATCTCGTCGGCGATGGGCAGGTACAGCGGGTTGGAGATGGTCGGCAGCGGGCCGCCGTTCCAGATCTCGCCGAAGGTGAGGAAGTGGTCGATGGCGCCCTCGAAGCCCGGCCGGGCCGGCACCGAGACCCGGCAGAACCCGGCACGGAGGAAGTCGGCGAACGCCGGATCCGGGTCGTCGAACCCGAGCCGCTCCTCCCACTGGTCCTTGCGTCCCCAGAAGTAGGGGTAGGTCACGAACGTCATGTGCTCCCACTCGAAGGCCTGCTCGAAGAAGCGCACGTACGGGCCCTCGCCGGCGGCCTCGAACACGTTGATCTCCGGGAGCCCGTTGGCGGGGGAGATCTCGATGGAGTCGAACAGGTCGTAGTGCTGGTCGGTCAGGATGCTGACGCAGTTCTTCTTCAGCTCCGTCTGCATGAGGGCGAGGTTGGCGGCCGGGTTGCGGCCCTGGATGTCCACGCCTGCCCGCAGCTGCAGCGCCGCCAGTTTCTCCTCGTAGTCGGCCACGGCCGCCTTGTGCGCCGTCTCCAGCTTGGCGTGGGTCTCCAGCCGCCACTTGTCCATGGCCCGGTCGGTGCGCTGGCACTTGACCTCGACGGCCACCGCGACCTGCGAGAGGTGGAAGGTGTCGATGCCCACGGCGACCGAGTCGCGTTCGTCGTCCAGCGCGGTGGTCCACAGCCAGTTGCCGTCGGGCATCCGGTGCGTACGCCGCCCGACCACGACGTCCACGGAGTTGTCGCTCTCCCAGATGTTGCGCACGACGCCCACGCTGGCGTACACGGCCCGGTAGCCCTCGTCGATGCTGATCTGGCCCGAGTGGTTGTAGTTGGTGTCGCTGTCGCCGCCGCCGGCCTTGAAGTCCAGCGACTTGGTCTTGAACAGCTCGGGCGGCGGCGCGACGTCGGTCGCGCCGGTCTGCTTGACCCAGTACTGGTAGTTGCTCTCGGTGATCTGGCCGGGGTTGAGCGGGAAGTCCGGCGGCTTGATCAGGTTGCGGGCGGCGGCGTTGGTCTGCCGCATGGCCGCGATGAGGAAGGCGGCGGGCTCGGGCACCATGAAGTCGAACATCGCCCGCAGCCCGTAGTTGAACATCTGGGCCTGGTAGACCTTGTTGACCCACTGGTAGACGCCCGAGACGTTCTGGGAGCTGCGGGTGTTGTCCAGTTCGTGGGTGTTCTTCTCGATGGTCTCGGTCGTGGTGGTCAGCTGGGTACGGGTCAGCACCCTTTCGGCGATCTTGCGCGAGGTCCGCTCGGTGACGTCCTGGGAGAACGTGGCGGCCGACCGGGTGGCCTCCTGCTTGCTGCGCGCGATGGAGCCCTCGGCGCTGGCGGAGAACTCCACGACCGGGCCGTACCTGCCGGAGATGTTCAGCCCGGCCTTGAGCGCGACGTCCTCCTTGACCGTCTGCTCGGTCTCCCTGGTCATCTCGAAGCGGTCGGTGGTCTGCAGGTCCCGGTCCTCGCTGGTGTTGGTCTCCTGCTCGTTGATCGTGATCAGCTCGGTGGTGTCGCGGCGGCTGTGGTCGCGCACCTTGTGCTCGCCGCGCAGCACGTTCTCGATGTGCGCGACGTCGGCCGACTCGTAGCCCGTCAGCTGCTGCTTGATCACGAGCAGGTCGGCGATGCCGGCCGGGGCGACCTCGCCCTTGGTGTGCGGGACGCGGCCGTCCAGCGGGATCGGCGGCAGCGGGACGGTGCCGCCGGTCCCGAGCGTTCCCCAGCCGGTCGTGACGGGGGTCTGCACGGTCACGAGCGCCTCGCCGACGCGCAGGAACGACTGCCGCACCGGATGTCCGGCGAGCGCCTCCAGCTGGTTCACCGTCGCCGCCAGGTCGGCTTCGAGGCGGTTGCTGAGCCGGTCGAGCGGCACCGCGGTCAGGTCGAGGCCGCGTTCGGTGAGCACCGTACGGGTGGCCTCGGACAGCTGCCCGCCGGCCGTCGGCAGGAGCACGAACCCGACCTCGGGCGTCGGGGTCGGCCGGAACTCCGTGCGGCCGCGCAGCACGGGAGCGGGCGTCTGCAGCAGGGACTGCGCCACCGGCGCGCTGACCACGTCGGAGGTCTCCGGCGTGTCCGTGCCCGTCTCCGCCTCGCCGATGATCGGGGTCGGGGCCACCAGCTCGCGCAGGTTGCCGTGGAAGGCGCTCAGCGCGGTGGCCACGTTCGTCAGCCGTACCTGGTCCGGCGGCTGCACGAGGGCGCTGGTCGTCTGGGACGTGACGTGGAAGTGCTCGGCGTTCAGCTGGGCCAGCTCGCCCAGCGCCGTCCGCAGGTCCGCGTGCCGGGCCAGCAGGTCGTCGACCTCCTGGCGGCGCGCGGCCACCGCCTCCTCTCGCCGGCCCCGTACCGCCTCCTCAGCCTCGCGGGTCGACAGCCTGGAGGTCAGGCCGAGGTCGAACGGCAGGCGGAGCGAGCGCCGCCGCCAGCGGCGCAGCTCCTGCAGGTCCTTGGGGAACTTGTCGTCGTCGGCGTGGCGCACGATGACCTCGGCCGTACGAAGCTGGCGGGCGAGCTGCTCGATGGGCCGCGCGTGCTCCTCCTGCAGCACCTTGATCGCCACGAGGCTGTCCTTGAGCCTCCTGACCGCGTTCTGGAAGTCCTCCAGGCCGGTCACCTGGTTCGGGCTCATCCCGAACACGTCGTCGATGGCCTGCCGCACCATCTCCGGTGAGGCGGACACGTCGACGTCCTCCATCTCGTCGAGGCGTCCGGCGAGCTGGTCGAGCTCGGCGCCCAGCGGGGTGTCCGCCGGGTCGCCGATGAACTCCGGCCCCGCCACGTACGCGGTGGCGGCCGCTTCGACGGCGGTACGCCGCTGGGCCGCCCCGACGGCCTCGCGCAGCGCCTCCTGGAACGGCGTGTCCTGGGCCAGCGGGACGCTGGGAGTCTCCGGGTCCTGGGCCACGGCCGGCCGGGTGAGCATCAATCGGAAGAGATTTTCCATGGGCTTGTTTTCCTCCGCCCCCGTGTTTCGAGGCGCCGCGTCCGCGCGGCGTCTCGCCTGTGCTGACTAAGGCGTTCCATGCCGTTCCGGCCGGGGACAGGACGGGTGGGCCGGATCGGGCGTGGCACCGCAAACCCGTCCGACACCGCGTGATAGATGTGAGCTGACACCTCCCCCCACCAGCGGCGAGGGGGACACATGACCATGATCAGCTTCGATCACAGGGCCACCGGCTACAGCCTGGCGCAGGCGCGCTGTCTGGCCTACGCCGCCGAGCTGGCCTACAAGGACGAGGAGCGGGTCAGGGCCACGGCGAACGACTGGGGTTTCGACCGGGTGACCTTTTTCCGCGTGCCGCACACCCCGCCGTTCCCGCTGGTGGACACGCAGGCCTACATCGCGGCCAACGGCCGCATGATGGTCGTGGCGTTCCGCGGCACCCAGCCCGAGGAACTGCGTGACTGGCTGTCGGACGCCGGCACGCTGCTGACGCCGTACGCCGCCGGGACCGGCATGATCCACTCCGGCTTCTACCGCGCCCTGGACGTCGTGCATTCCGGCATGCTGGACACGCTGGAGAACTGGCGCGCCGACGGGCAGTCGCTCTGGTTCACCGGGCACAGCCTGGGCGGCGCCCTGGCCATGCTGGCGGCGGCGCGCACCTACTTCGAGGACCCGAGCCTGCTCGCCGACGGCGTCTACACCTTCGGCCAGCCCCGCACCTGCTGCCCGCTGCTGGCCGCCGCCTATGACGAGGCGTTCCGGGGCCGGATGTTCCGCTTCGTCAACAACAACGACGTCGTCGCCCAGCTCCCGCCCCCGCCGCTGTTCCAGCACGTGGCCGAGGAACGCTACTTCGACGCCAACGGCAAGCTGCGGGAGAAGATGCCCCTGGCGGCGGGGCTCGCCGACCGGCTGAAGGGCCGCACCGCAGACCTGCTGGCGCCCGGCGGCGACGGCGTCCGCGACCACTTCATCAACGCCTACCTGGCGAACTTCGACGCCAACCTACGCTGAGCCCCGAGCCTCAGCCAGGGAGCTGCGCATCGCGTAGCAGCAGGGCCGCCTGCACCCGGTTGGCGCAGTTCAGTTTGGCGAGGATGCGGCTGACGTAGGTCTTCACGCTGGCCTCGGTCATGTGGACGTGCCGGGCGACCTCGGCGTTGGACAGGCCCTGCGCCACCAGGGCGAGGACGTCGGCCTCGCGCGCCGTGAGCGCGGCCAGCCGGCCTGCGGCGTCGCGTTCGCGCTCGCCGGCGCCCGGCGCCGCCATGTCGAGCACCTGGCGCGCCACGGCCGGCGACAGGTACGCATGCCCGGCATGAGCGGCGCGGACCGCCCGGATCAGCTCGTCCGGGGTGCACGTCTTCAGGACGAAGCCGGCCACGCCCTGCCGTACCGCCCGCCGTACGTTGGCCTCGTCGCCGAAGGCGGTGAGGAGCACCACGCGCGGCCCCGTCAGCTCGGCCGCCGCGGCCAGGCCGTCCAGCACCGGCATCGCGATGTCCAGGAGCGCGACGTCGACGCGGTGCCGGTGGGCGGCCCGCACCGCCTCGCGTCCGTCTCCCGCGACGGCCACCACCTCGATGTCCCCGGCCGATTCCAGGACGGTACGGATCCCGGCGGTGATGAGGGGCTCGTCGTCGGCGATCAGCGTCCTGATCACGCGGCGGCCCCCGCGAGGGCCGGCACCAGCGGGAGCATCGCCACGAGCCGGAACTCGCGCGGCTCCGCGTGGACGCGCAGCAGGCCCCCGGCCGCGGTGACGCGTTCGGTCAGCCCGCGCAGGCCGCTCCCGCCGCCGCCGGCAGCGGGCCGACGATGGGGCACCGGGTTGGCCACCGAGATCAGGAGGGCGTCGGGCTGCCAGTCGAGCGACACGGTGATCGGCAGGCCGGACGCGTGCTTGACCGCGTTGGTCAGCCCTTCCTGGACGACCCGGTAGGCGGCGTGGGCGGCCCTCGGGTCGATGAGCGGGACGGCCTCGCCAGACGTCTCGAACGCCACCGACGCGCCCGCCGCCCGGGACCGTGCGACGAGGCCCTCGATCTCCTCCAGGCCGAGGACGTCATGGCCGCGCAGCGCGTTGACCACCTCGTGCAACTCGGCCGCGGCGGCGCGTGCGGTGTCGGCCAGGCCGCACACCGCCCGCCGCTGCTCCGTGGGCAACTGGCCCACCTCCAGCGCGGCGGCCTGCACGGAGACCAGGCTGAGCAGGTGACCGAGCGAGTCGTGCATGTCGTGGGCGATGCGCAGCCGTTCGCGGAGCCGTTCCTGCTCGGCGACGAGGGCCTTCTCCCGGCGCAGGTGCTCGCGCTCCTGGGCCATGTACCGGCCGGCCAGCAGCGGCAGCGCGGTCAGCAGGGCGACGCGGGCCAGGGTGATCCACGGATCCTGGTCGCCGGGGGAGCGCTCCTCGACCAGCAGGAGCACGCACACGTACGCGGTGAAGGCGCCGGCCGTCACGACGACGTCCCGGCGGGTGGAGATGCGCTGCCCGGCCTGGAAACCGGTGCAGGCGAGCAGGGCCAGCGACGCGCCCGTGAGCACCGCCAGCGCCAGCGCCGCGAGGAAGGACGCGAACGGCAGGCGGTCCGCCGCCGCCATGGTGAGCACGTACGCCGCGGCGTACGCGGCCAGCGGCAGCCCCTGCGTCCCGTCCAGCCACAACAGCGCCGTGTCCGCGGCCACGACCGCGGCGACAAGCGCATACCTCGACATGAGTCCTCACCTTACTCATCGCCGCCGTCGTCAACTTCGCCGCCAATCTCGATCTGCTACACAGGGTTGTGTGATCGTGGCTTAGGGTAGTTGCAGGGTTGTCGACCCCCAGTCGACGGTCCCCATCCCTCACCTGTCGCGGCGCCACGTCGGGGCAGGACCGGCAGACCAGTCGATCACGTGATCACCGGGATCACGAACCGAAGGGAGAACCCCCATGTCCCTTTCCGCCACGCACCGCCTGCGGATGCGCTTCGACCTCCTCGACGTCAACGGCAGCACCACGCTGACGTCCGCCGATTTCGAGCTCTTCGCCTCGCGCGTCTGCCGCGTGCTGGGCGTGCCCGCCGGCTCCCCCAAGGCCGAGGCGCTTTCCGAAGGGTGCCGGCTCTTCTGGGAAGGGCTGGCCGAAGCCGCCGACCGCAACCAGGACGGGCAGGTGACCTTCGAGGAATATCGCGCGTTCTCCCACGCCGACTCCTGGTTCGACGAGCACGGCGAGGCGTACGCGGCGGCGGTGTCCACCGTCTGCGACCTGGATGACGACGGCCTCATCGAGCGCGACCACTTCCTCGGCCTCCACAGCGCCGGGGGTTTCCCGCTGACGTACTCGACGAAGCTCTTCGACGACCTGGACGGCGGCGGGACCGGCCAGGTGAGTACGGGCAGTTTCGCCGAGTTCCTGCGGAAGTTCTACACCAGCGCCGACGACCTGATCTGACGAGCTGATCCCGGTAGAGACAGGACCGTGCTCTCATGCTGGTGTGCAGCGATCGTACGGTGAGCCGTGCCGAGTTGACCGCGCTGGCGGACGGACGGGCGGCCAGGCTCGCGGCCTGCGGGATCGGACGAGGCGATCTCGTCGGGCTGTGCCTGCCCAACGGCTGCGAGTGGGTGGTGACGTACCTGGCGCTGGCCCGGCTCCAGTCGTGCTGCGTGCCGCTCAACGCGGCGTCGGCCGTCGCGGAGATCACCCATGTGGTCCGCGACAGCGGGATGCGCGCGCTGTTCGTGTCCGCCGACCGGGCCGAGGCGCTGGCCGATACGTATGCGGACCAGGTGCTGCTCTGCCCGGACGGCGCGATCCCCCGGGACTGGATGGCACCGGAGCGCGGGCCCAGGCATGCGGCGCCGGCCGGTGCCGCATGCCTGGCCTACACCTCGGGGACGACGGGGTCGCCCAAGGGGGTGATCCAGACGCGGCGGGCGGTTCGCGCGGGTGGCGACAACCTGGCGGCACGCCTGCGCCTCGGGCCGCGGGATCGGGTGGTGACGGCGCTGCCGCTGGCGCACACCTATGGGACGAACGTCATGAACGCGGCGCTGGGCAGCGGCGCGGGCCTGATCCTGCTGGAGCGCTTCGACGTGGAGACGATGCTGGAGCGGTCGGCCCGGCACGCGGCGACGGTGGTGGCGGGCGTGCCGACGATGTACCGGCGGCTGCTGTCCGAGCCGGCGGGACGGATGCCCCGCTCGCTGCGGTGCGGCCTTTCGGCCGGCCAATGCGCGGGGGAGGAGCTGGCCATGGCCTGGGAGGACCGCACCGGCGCCCCGTACGTGGAGGGATGGGGGATGACGGAGCTGGGCGGCATGGCCACGCTGGCCGCGCCGGAGCTGGCCGGCCGCCACGGCACGGCCGGAACGGCGCTGCCCGGCGTCCGGCTGCGGGTGGAGGCGGGCGGGCACGTGGCGCCGCCCGGCGTGCAGGGCGAACTCCAGGTGCACGGCCCGATCGTCACCCCCGGCTACTGGAACGCGCCCCGGCAGACCGCCGCGGCGATCGGCGTGGACGGGTGGCTGCGGACCGGCGACGTCGGCGTCATCGCCGCCGACGGGCGCGTCCGGATCGTCGACCGGATCAAGGACGTCGTCCTGTGCGGCGGCTACTCGGTGTTCCCCGCCGAATTGGAACGTGCCATCCGCGGGCATCCGGCGGTTCGTGACGTCGCGGTCGCCGGGGTGCCCGATCCGGTCCTGGGCGAGATCCCGTGCGCGTGGGTGGTGGCGGAGCACGGGGCCGCCCCCGCCTCCGAAGAGATCATCCGGCACTGCCGGGCACTGCTGGCCGCCCACAAGCTGCCACGCCGGGTGGTCCTCGTCCCCGGCCTGCCGCTCACCGCGAACGGCAAGGTCGACAAGCGTGCCCTGACCTTGACGACCTCCGGAGGACATCCGCATGTCGCTGAATGACCGGCTCCGGCTGCACGGCCGAACCGCGCTCGTCACCGGGGCCTCGCGGGGCATCGGCGCGGCCGTCGCCCGGATGTTCGCCGACGCGGGGGCGGACGTGGCCGTGCTGGGGCGCTCTCGCCAGGACCTTGAAGGGGTCGCCGCGACCGTACGGTCACACGGCCGCCGGGCCGTGGTGGCCGAGTGCGACGTCACCGACGCGGCCCAGATCGAGACCTCGTGCGCCGCCGTCGAGGAACGGCTCGGCACGGTGGACATCCTGGTGAACAACGCGGGCGGGCCCGTCTTCCAGGCGTCGGTGCTGGACGTCCGCGACGACGGCTGGGAGCGGGTGCACAACCTCAATCTCACCAGCGCCTTCCGTTTCGTCCGGCGGCTGGCGCCGGCGATGGCCGAACGGGGCCAGGGGGTCATCGTCAACATCGGGTCGATCGCGGTGGCCCGGCCCTGGCCCGAGATCGCCGCCTACGGAGCGGCCAAGGCCGGCCTGCGGCACCTCACCCAGGCCCTCGCGGGCGAGCTCGGGCCCCAGGGGGTGCGGGTGAACGCGGTCAGCCCGGCGTGGATCGACACCGCGGTCAACCGCGCCTACGTCGCCGACCCCGCGCTGTCGGAGTCGGCCCTGGACCTGGTGCCGCTGGGCCGCTGGGCGAGCCCGGACGAGGTCGCGACCGTGGTGACGTGGCTGGCCTCGCCGGCGGCCTCCTTCGTCACCGGGGCCGACATACCCGTCGACGGAGGCTTCGCGGTGGCCATGCCCGCACGTGCGCGGGCCGCGCTGAGCAGGGTACGTCCGCCCGAGGGGGCAATGTCATGATCGACGGACCGCTCATCGTGGGCGCGGGCCCGGTGGGGCTGTCGGCCGCCCTGCTGGCGCGCGCCCGGGGACTGCCCGCCCACGTGCTGGAACGCCTGCCCGAAACCGCGCCCAAGCCCGGCAGCCGGGCGATCTTCCTGCACCGGCAGACGATCCAGACCCTCGCGACGGCCTCGCCCGTCCTCGCCGACCACTTGGTGAGGGAGGGCCTGGTGTGGCCGGGACGCCGGACGTACTGGGCCGGGCGAAGGGTCCATCATCGCCGCTACGAACCGGTGCATCCCAGGCTCGCGCCGTTCGTCAGCCTCCCGCAGCCCAGAGTGGAAGAGCTGCTCCGCGAGGCGGCCGTGCGGGCCGGCGTCAGCTTCTCCTGGGGCGCGCCGGCCGAAGAGGTGACCCTCCTGGACACCTCCGTCCTGATCCGCGCGGCCGACGGCAGGCAGTGGCACTCCGCGTTCGTCGTCGCGGCGGACGGGGCCGGATCGATCGTGCGGCGCCGGCTGGGCATCCTGATGGACGGCGACGCCGGCGGCAACGCGTTCGTCGTCGCGGACGTCGCCGACGATCCCGACCGGCCGCTGCCCGCCGAGCGGATCTTCCACTACCGCCATCCGCGGGCCGCGGGCCGCAACGTGCTCATCATCCCCTTCACCGGCGGCCACCGCGTGGACCTGCAGTGCCGCGCCCGTGACGATCCCGCGGCGCTCGCCGCCGACCCCTGCGCCTGGCTCCGGCCCCTGCTGCCGTCCGGCCATGCCTGCGAGGTCACCTGGTCCTCCCACTACCTGTTCCGCCAGGCGGTCGCGGAGACCTTCACCAAAGGCCGGGTCCTGCTGGCCGGGGAGGCCGCGCACCTTTATGCGCCCTTCGGCGCGCGCGGGCTCAACTCCGGCGTCGCCGACGCGGCCGCCGCCGTCGACGCGATCGTCGAAGCCGGCATCGGTCATGAGGCCGCCCTCGGCGCACTCGCCGAGTACGACCGGGTGAGGCGGGCCGCCGCCCAGCGCAACCGCGCGGCCGCGGGCAAGGCGCTGGCCCACCTGACCGCCGCCGGCCCGCACCGCCAGGCCGCGCAGCGGGCCGCCGCCCTCGCCGCCCGGGTGCTGCCCCGCGCCGGGACCTGGCTCGACCGCAAACCTTTCGGACCGCGCGACGCCGGGATCCCCGGCAGCCTCTACTGAACGTTCGTCCCTGCGAGGTTCCCCATGATGCCCCGAACGATCACGCCGCAGTCCGTCAGCGTCGAGATCTTCACCGACCCCCGGACCCAGGCCCTCCTCTCCCACACCGGCAGCACCACCTGCCAGCTAGAACGCCTCCTGGACGAGCGCGTGGACGTCCACACCGTGGAGGTGTCCCGCGCGGCTGTGGACCGGACCTGCCCCGAGGCCGCCGCGCCGCTCGGCCTGCCCGCCGCGGCTCCCGTCCTGGTCCGCCGCACCACGCTCGCTGTCGCGCGCCACCAGGTCTCCCGCAACCTCGTCCTGGCCCCGCTCGGCCGGTTGCCCTGGGCCGAGCACCTGCTGAGCTCGTGCGCCGCTCCGCTGGGACGGCACCTGCCCCAGCCGCACGAGCGCCATCCGCTGGGACTCGGACTGGACACGTGGGGCCCCGGACGCGCCGCCGTCTCCAGGTGGTACCTCATCATCGACCCCGACAGCGCTCAGCCGGCGCTCTTCATCCGGGAAACCTTCAATCCCGACCTTTTCGACCCCGCGACGACCGGCGGGCCGGTCAGCTGCCCTTGAGATTTTTGCGGCGCTCCTCGACCAGTGCGGCGTACTCCGATTCGGTGGTGGCGAACTTCAGGATGCGACTCTTCGGGTCGATCGCCACGAAATAGAGCCAGGAGCCGCGGGCCGGGTGCAGCGCGGCCCTGATGGCCTCGGCCCCGGGGTTGCCGATGGGGCCGGGCGGCAGGCCCGGACGCCGGTAGGTGTTGTATGGCGACGAGCTCCGGACATCCTTGAGCGTCGCCTCGGGGCCGTATTTGTTCAGGCCGTACAGGACCGTGCTGTCGACCTGCAGGAGCATTTTCCGGTCCAGCCGGTTGTGGATGACCCGGGCGATCTTGGGCATGTCCTCGTCCCTGCCCGCCTCGGCCTCGACGATGCCGGCGATGGTCACGATCTCCAGCGGCGTCCTGCCGGCCCGCCTGGCGCCGTCGACCAGGTCGGCGGCCTCGGCGGCGTCCTCGAACCGGGCCACCATCGGCCGCAGGATCTCGGCCGGGCTCGCGGCAGGGGCGAACTCGTAGGTGCCGGGGAAGGCGAACCCTTCGAGCGTCCGCCCGGCATAGGACGGCAGGCCGAGCGCCGTACCGTCCTTGGCGGCCCGCTCGAACTCCGCCACCGGCCTGCCGGTGAGCTGCGACAGCTGCTTGAAGAGCTGCGAGAGCCGCATCCCCGCCGCCACGTTGACGGTGACCCCCGCCTGGATCGAGACGGCCGGGCGCGGCACGTCGTCACCGGGGGCCCGCGCCGACAGCTGCTGGACCACGAGGGTGGATCCCGCCGCCAGCGCGGCGACGGCCGTCGCCGCCGCCAATGCGAGGCCGCGGCGACGGGGGCGGCGCTCGCGGGGCCGCAGGAACCGGTCCGGCGCGGGCGGCCGCTCCTCGTCGGCCATGTCGGAGAGGGTTTCGCGCAGCAGGTTCTCGATGTTCATCCGAACTCCCTCACGGTGGTCAGCTCAGGTGCCGTCTTCTTCAGGCGCTCCAGCGAGCGGTAGATCTGGCTGCGTACCGACCCCACGCGGACGCCGAGCAGGCGCGCGATCTCGGTCTCGGAGAGGTCCTCGAAGTAGCGGAGCACGAGCATGGTCCGCTGCCGGGGGGTGAGCCGGGCCAGGGCCGCGCGCATCACCAGGCGAAGGTCCGCGACGTCGGCGTGCCCGGCGTCGATCCGCTCGGGCGGCCGTCCGGTGGACACCTCCGCGACGCGTGACCGCCGCCGCCACCAGCTCACCTGTTCGTGGTACATGGTACGGCGGACATATCCCTCGATGGCGGCCGGATCGCGCAGACTGCGCCATTTCGCGGCCGTCTTGACCAGGGCCGACTGCACCAGATCCTCGGCGGCGTGCCGGTCACCGGTCAGCAGGTAAGCGGTGCGGAACAACGCCCCTGATCGGTCGACGACGAACTTTCGGAAGTCCGCCTCAAATCCTGGATCCACCCGTCCTCCTCGCGACGTTCACGGGCAAGGACGCGAGCGGCGTGTCGATCTATGCCGGTACGGCCCAGGTTTCTCGCCGTCCCGACGCCCAAGGGCTCGCCCACCCCGATGGCGTCGGGGCGGCGAGCTCTGAACGTGGTCCCTATGGGCTCAGCCCGTCGCGACGATCCGGTAAGCCCTGATCACTGTCTGCTCCACCGCATTCCCCGCCGTGTCGCCGGACCTGGCTCGCAGCGACACGAATCCGTCGCCCACGGGATGCCGCAGCACCACCCGTGAGCCTCTCACCTCCGCCTTCGTCCAGATGGCGCCGTCATCGTAGGACACCTCGACGGTCGTCTCCCGAGGGCGTCACCCCGAGCCGCCCGGCTGCGGGCGCACGGAGAACGGCACGGTGAAGAGCCGGCCCGCGGGCGCGGCGCTCTCCGCGTCCAGCGCAGGGGTGAACGTCACCACGGCCCGCGTCCCGGCGGGTGTGGAACATGACCTCGTCGCGGCCCTCGCCCCGCTCGACGAGCGCGGTGTCCGGGCCCACGACGGTCACCCGGTCGCCCGTGATCAAGGTGACGCTCCGGGCCTCCGCCCCGGCCGCGCTGCTGCCCCGCCTGCGCGGCCGCGGTCAGCAGTAACACCCCGGCCGCTCTGGCTCCTCTACGCACGGTGAAGCTCCTGATCGTCGACAGTGGATCACTATGTATCTGCCGGTACGACCATTCACGTTCACGCCTGACCCGTCACCGCTGGGAGGCTAGAGGCCGGTCATCACGAGCCTGATGTAGTAGGAGTAGTAGGTGTCGTCGGTGCCGGTGATGGTCTTCACCAGGCCGACCGACTGCCCCGTGGAGAGCGTGGCGCAGACCGAGCCCTGCGCGGTGATCGTGCCGAGGGTGGTGCCGCCGGAGACCCACGGCGGGGTGACCTCGCGCAGGCTGTAGAGCGCCGAGCCGGAGGAGCTGATCGTGGCGCTCGGGCTCCCGAAGGAAGCGGTGTAGGCACGGGAGCCGGCCCACATGTTGACCCAGTTGTTGCCGGCGGGATACATGATCCCGCCCAGGTTGATCCGGATCTCGTCCACGTTGTCGGACTCGTCCACGTTGTTCGAGTCGATGTAGTCCAGTTCCACCCGGCAGGTCGCGGCCCTGGCCGTCGCGCCGGCGGGCGGTGCGACGGCCAGCGCCGTCGGCACGGCCAGGGTCGCCGTCAGGGCGAGCGCGGGGATCAGTTTCTGAGTGCGCATCCTGTTTCTCCTACGGTGTGAGGTGTGCTCCGCTGCTGTCGCGAAACGCGTCATCAGAGTGGGGCCGGCAGCGTGAGCGGATCGTGAGAGCCCAGGTCAGTGATGCAGAGCACGTTCCATATGCGCCTTTTGGCACAGCCGCGCGGCCGGGGCGCGCCTACTGTGCTGCTTCTATGGGAGAGTCGCTGACCCTGCTGCTGCTCGGTCCGCCGGAGCTGGCCGTCGCGGGGCGGCCGGTGGACATCCGCGCCGCCAAGACGCGCGCCCTGCTCTGCTACCTCGCCGCCACGCCGGGGCCGCGACCGCGCTCGGAGCTGGCCGCGTTGTTGTGGGGCGAGCGGCCCGACGCCAACGCCCGGGGCAGCCTGCGCCTGGCGCTGTCGGAGCTGCGCAAGGAGGTGGGCGGGTGGCTGGACATCACCCGCGACCACGTACGCTTCCGCGCCGGCGACGGCTGCTTCGTCGACCACGGGCGCCTGGCCCAGACGCCGACCGTGGCCGAGGCGCTGCGCTTGTGGCGCGGCGACTTCATGGACGGCGTGTGGTTCTGCGACGCCCCGGCGTTCGGCGGCTGGGTGGAGTCGGAGCGCGGGCGGACCCGGCTCCTGCTGCGCGACCTCCTGCTGCGGGCCGGCTCCGCGCCGCCCGACCAGTTCGTACGGCTGGCGCGGCTGGTGGCCGGGCTGGATCCGTACGACGAGGAGGCGCACCGGCTGCTGATCACGGCGCTGGCCCGGGGCGGGAACCGGGGCGCGGCGCTGGCCTGCTACGACGACCTGCGGCGGCGCCTGGCCGACGAGCTGGGGGTGGAGCCCGCGCCGGAGACGGCGGCCGTCCGCCGCCGGCTCGTCACCTCCGTACGAGCGCTGCAGGCGGCGCCCGTCGACCGGCAGGTCCGCGCCGCGCCGCCCGTGCCCCGCACCGACCTGTTCGGCCGGGAGACGGAGATCCGCGAACTGCGCGCGCTGCTGGCCCGCGAACGCCTCGTGACCCTGCTCGGCCCCGGCGGCGTCGGCAAGACCCGCCTGGCCATCGCCGCCGCCACGTCGTCGTGCGCGTTCGTGTCCTTCGCCGGGGTGGGCCCGGAGGCGGCCGTCACGACGCTGGCCCGGCGTCTCGGCGTGGACCTCTCCCTGCAGCGCCCTGCCCTTGACCTGCTGCTGGCCGCCTTGTCCGGCCGCGATCAGCTCCTCGTACTGGACAACCTCGAACACCTGCCGGCCGTCGACCCGGTCATCGCCCGCATCATGCGCACCGCTCCGGGGGTGCGGATCCTCGCGACCAGCAGACGCCGCCTGGACGTGCCCGGACAGGTGACGTTCGAGGTGGCGGGCCTGCCGGGCCCGGAGGCTGAGGCGTTGTTCGCGTCCAGGGCCGTCCGGGCGCAACCGGCCTTCGACCCCCGCCCGCACGCCGTCCCGGTCGCCGCGATCTGCGCCGCCATCGGCGGCCTGCCCCTGGCCATCGAGCTGGCGGCCGGCCTGCTGCGCGCGGTGCCGCTCGCGGAGCTGGCCCAGCGCCTCGGCGTGGACGCCGGCCTGCTGTCGGCCGACGGGCCGGCCGCCCGGTCGCGGCACGCCTGCATGCGTACGGTCTTCGAGACCTCCTGGCGGCTGCTCGACCCGGCCGGGCGAGCGGCGCTGGCGGCGTTGTCGGTCTTCAGCGGCGGCTGCACGCTCCGGGCCGCGCTGGAGGTGGCCGGGACCACGCCGCGCGTCCTGGTCCACCTGGTGGATCACAGCATGATCCAGCTCACCCCATCCGGCCGCTACGTCCTGCACCCCGTCATCCGGCAGTTCGCCGCCGGACACCTGAACCCCCGGGAGCGCCGCGCGGTGCGGGAACGGCACGCCGCCCACTTCACCCGCCTGCTCGACCGGCACGCCGCCGCCCTCCAGGACGCCTCCGACGCCGAGGTCACCCGCGTGCTGGGCGTGGAGCTGGACAACATCCGGCTGGCCTGGGCGGTGTCCGGCCGGCCCGGCTTCCTCGACCGCTACTGGGTGCTGTGCCTGCGCCTGCGTCTGTACGAGGAGTCCGGCGCCATCGTCCTGCGGCACCTCGCCCGTACGCGCGAGGCCCCGTACCTTCGGGCGCGTTGGTTGCGGATGGCGGGCGTCAGCGAGCACCAGCTGGCCAGGGAGCGCGAGTCCACCCGCCTGGCCAGGGCGGCGCTCGACACGATAGGCGAGCCGCTCCCGACATCCCGCCCCGGCCTCGCCGCCGCCGTCCTGGCGGCCGCCGCCCGCCAGGTCCTCCACCGCGTCCTGCCGATCCGTCGCTCAGGGGCCTCGGCACAGGCCGAGGCGGCGCAGGCACTGACGTTCCTGGCGCGGCTGGCCTACCACCAGCAGGACCTGCTCACCATGCTGGCCGCGTCGTTACGCCAGCTCAACGCCGCCGATCGGACGCCGGATGCGGCCCTGCGCGCGGAGGCGTACGCGAACTTCGCCACCATCGCCCGCGTCGCCGGACGACATCGCCTGGCCACCCGCTACGGCGCCCTCGCCGATCGATCGCTGAGCGACATCGACCACCCGACGGAGCCGGCGAGCCGCGCCCGCCTGGCCAGGGGCCTGGATCTGCTCGCGGCCGGGGACTTCGAGGCGGCGTGCGCGTCGTTCACCGAGTGCCGGGCCAGGACGGTCGACCCCCGGGTGGCGGAGAACTGCGCGGGGATGCTCGCCGAGACGGCCCTGTGGCGCGGCGACTTCGAGCAGGCGGCGGAGCTGTTCGCCGCCACGGCGGAGCAGGCGGCCAGGCGGGTGGGCGGCGACGACATCGGCCGCCACTGGTGCCTGATCGGCCAGGCCGAGGCGCTGCTGCGCCTCGACGGGACGAGCGCGGAGCGGATCGGGCAGGTGCTGGCGGCGGCCCGCGCGTCGACCGACCGCCGCCGCGCCCACGAGCAGCGACTCGGCCTGCGTGACGGCACGGTCATGCCGGTGATCCAGGAGATGCGCCTGCTCACGGCCACGGCCCGCCTCGGGCGGATCGGCCCGGGACAGGCGCTGACCACGGTGCTGGAGCTGGCCGCCCGCCTGCCGGCGGGCCGGCGCGGCCTGCTGGAATGCTGGTCCGGGCTGGCCGAACTGCTCGTGTCCCTGCCCCCGGACGCCGCCACGGCGCGTCGGCTCGACCGGCACCTGGCCGGGTTCCAGTCCCGCCACCCCGGCGCCGCGGCCCGCATCGGCTGGGCCCGCGCCCTCGTCCTGGCCCACGGGGGGCGGCGGAAGGCCGCGAGGAAAGCGGCGGAACAGGCCATGAGGACGGCCGAACGGCTCTGCGCACCGTACGATCACCGCAGGGTGAAGGAGCTGACCGAGCGCTCCCCGGCCCGTTACGGCCTCACGCCGCGCGGATGACGCGCCTTCCGACGACGGACGTGACGCCCAGGGTGACGCCGATCCCGACCACGATCGTGACGGCGTAGGGGAGGGGTGCCGCGGCCTGCAGGGGGTTGCCTGTTTTGACGACGGCGAAGGGCAGGACCGTGACGAACGCACCCACGCTTCCGGCGACGGTGCTGATGGCGGTGGCCGTGCCGATCTCGCGTACCAGCATGCGCTGTGTTTGGGAGCCGGTTGCGCCGATCAGGGACATGGCCGCGAATTCGGAGCGGCGCCGGGTGATGGAGGCGACGAGGTTGTTGGTGAGGGCGATGGCCATGAACGCCGCGATCAGGGCGACGACGAAGTAGTTGATCGAGGCGAGGACCTGAGCGGTGCCGTCCGCCGTGCCGGAGCCGTTCTCGATGCCCTGCATGCTGAGCGTGCCCGCGGCGACGCCGACGAAGAGGGTCAGGAACGTCACGGTCGGCCGTACCCGGTCCGGGGCCACGGCGAGGTTGATCGCGGCCAGGCGGGACGGGGCGGTGGTCTGTGCCCGGCGGAAGGCGCGGAGCGTGGCGTTCGCCGTGACGACGAGCTCCGGGGCGAGAATGCACAGGCCGGCGGCGACGAGTACGCAGCCGGGGCCGGTCATCGCGGTGGTGAGCACGTCGGCCGGGTCCATGGCGAGCACCGCGGTCGATGAGGCCAGGCCGGCGGCGATGATGATCGTCGCGGCGACACGGCGCCGCCGTCCCGGACGCCGTACGGCACGACGGCGCGGGGGCGGGGACGCGTCGGCCACCGGGCTGCGGTGAGCGAGGGTGCGGCTGCCCATCCACGCGGCGAGCACGCTCGCGGCCAGCACGACGAGCATGCCGAGGACCGGGAGGAGCACGCCGGGCGCGAAGACCGAGGCCGCGTCGGTGAGCCCGGCCGCATGGATGCTCCGCATGACGATCCAGCCGACGAGGTAGCCGCCGGCCAGGCCCGGGAGCGCCGTGACGGCCGAGACGGCCGCTGTCTCGATGGCGAGCAGCTGCTGCACCTGCCGAGGACTGGCGCCGATGAGACGGATGCCCGCGATCTCCCCGGCCCGGCCGCCGAGCGCGACGCTGATCGTCGAGACCATGGCGAACAGGACGATCGCGACCGCCCACCCGCCCATGATGAGCGGGAACTGCACCAGGAACGCGTGGTCGCCGGCGGCCGTGCTCCGGGCCAGCCCGGTGCCGAGCAGGCTCATCATGCTCGTGACCAGGATCGTGCCGACGAGCGCGACCAGGCCGGTGGCGATCGCGGCGGCACGGTGATGCGCGAAGGAGCGCATGGCGATTCTGATCATCGGCTCGCCGCCGCGTCGTTGGCGGCCTGTTCGGCCGATTCGACCAGGACGGCCATTCGGCCGGCGACCTGCTGTGCGGTGGGTCGCGGGAGGTGATCGACGATCCGGCCGTCGGCGAGGAAGAGGACGGCGTCGGAATAGGAGGCGGCGACCGGATCATGCGTGACCATGATGATCGTCTGGCCGCGGTCCGCGAGCTCGCGCATCAACCGCAGGACGTCCCTGGCGCTGCGGATGTCGAGGGCGCCCGTGGGCTCGTCGGCGAAGACGACGTCGGGGTCGGTGATCAACGCTCGCGCGACCGCGACGCGTTGCTTCTGACCGCCGGACAGCTGGTGAGGGCGGTGGCTGCCCCGGTTGCCGAGCCCCACGCGGGCGAGCAGGTCGGTCGTGCGCGCCGGCGTCGTCTCCCGCGAGTCCAGGCGCAGGGGGAGCTCGACGTTGTCGACGGCCGAGAGCGCGGGCAGAAGGTTGAACGACTGGAAGACGAATCCGACGCGGCGCCGGCGCAACTGCGTGAGCTGGGTCTGATCGAGCGAGCGAAGGTCCTGCCCGTCGAGCTCGATGGAGCCTGACGTCGGCTGCTGCAGCCCGGCGGCGCAGTGCATGAGCGTGGTCTTGCCGGAACCCGACGGTCCCATGATCGCGATGAAGGAGGACCGGGCGACATCGAGATCGACGCCGCGCAGCGCATGGACCGGCCCGGCTTCTCCCGGGTACTCGCAGCGTAGACCGCGGATGCGCAGCACGGGTGGCGCGGGCGCGGCGGTGGCGTACGGGGTCATGGAACCTCTCTAAATGATTGTTTTAAACGAACATCTTAAACGAACGTTTATTTGATACCGTAGGGCATGTGAGTGCGAAGGACAAGCTGCTGCTGGCGGCGCGCGACTGCCTGCTGACCAAGGGGTACGCGCACACCACCGTGCGAGACCTGGTCGCGGCGTCAGGGGCGAACCAGGCGTCGATCAACTACCACTTCGGGTCCAAGGAGCGACTGCTCACGCGGGCCCTGCGCGATCTCAACACGGAGTGGGGTGAGCTGCTGTTCGCCGTGCTCGAAGAACCCGCCGGGACGCGGTCCGGCGATCAGGAAGCCCTGTGGGGACGGATCATCGACTCGATCCAGGCCAACCGATCGCTGTGGTTCGTCAACTTCGAATCCGTGGCGTCCGCGCGGCAGGACGAAGAGATCCGGGGGATGATCGCCGGCGGTCAGGAGCTCGCGCGGGCATCGCTGGCGCGGGCGTTCGCCGGCCTCGGGCCGGACAGCGATCCGGGGGAGGTCCAGGCGGCCGGATCACACTACCTCGCCCTGCTCGTCGGGCTCGCCTCGCAATGGCTCACCGACCCTGAACGCGCGCCGACGGCAGAGCAGTTCGCCGCCGCCGGCTTCAGTCCCGGCCATCGCGGGTGACACCGCCCCTCGGCTGGGGACGTCCGCCGCCGTCTCCGCGCTACCTCTGCCCTTTTGCGGAAGGCGGCGCTAAGGCGCAAGGGGAAGGCGCACCTCGAAGCAGGCGCCGCCGTAGGCGGAGTCCAGGACGGCGATGGTTCCCGAATGGGAGCGTACGACGTCGGAGACGATCGCCAGGCCCAGGCCGGTGCCGCCATGCCCGCGGCTGCGGGCCGTGTCCAGCCGGGTGAACCGTTCGAAGACCCGCTCGCGATCTTCCTCGGGGATCCCCGGACCGTCGTCGCCGACCGCCATGATGGCCTGCCCCCCATCGCGGTGCACCTCGACCTCGATCTTTTCGCGGGCATGTCGCTGGGCGTTGTCCAGCAGGTTCGTCAGCACGCGGGTGAGCTGGGTGGACACCCCCTGCACCGTGACACCTTCCGCCAGGCTCGCCCGGACCGGGATCCGATCGGCGCGCCGGCCCAGTTCCGTACGGGTCAGGTCCCCCAGGTCCACCTTCTCGCGCGCCGCGGATGTGCTGGATCCGAGCCCGGCGAGCATGAGCAGATCCCCCATGATCGCCTGCAGCCGGTCGACGTCGCCCAAGGTCTCGGTGAGCAGCCCATCCACGTCCCGGCCCTGCGGATGTATCTGGGCCTCCTCCAGCTTGACGCGCAGCCCGGCCAGCGGGGTGCGCAGCTCGTGCGAGGCGTCGGCCACGAACCGCCGCTGTTCGTAGGTGGCCCGCTCCAGCCGCAGCAGCGTCTGATTGAGCGTATGGATCAGCTTGGCGATCTCGTCGTCGCCTTTCGGCTCAGTGATGCGATCGCTCAGATGGTTGAGGGTGATCGTGGCGAGCTGGGACCGGACGGCCTCCACGGGTCGCAGGATGCGCCCGGTGACCTCCCATGCGATCCACCCGACGCCGGCGACCAGGATGGCGGCCTGCGCCGCCACGATGGAGTCGACGAACGTGGTGGACGTCAGCGTCGTGGTGCGCCGGGCGGCGTAGACGATCGGGGACCCGGGCCCGTCCACCCGGAGCGCGGTGATGCGCAGGCAGCCTGGCGCGGGGTTGGCGCAGGTCTGGCTGTTCTCCATCGAACCGCCGGAAGAGGGCACCAGCTTCGCCATCGGCTCGCCGCTGGCCGTCGGGGACGCCGCGAGCACATGCCCGCTGGGACTCACGACCTGCAACAGATCGACCCCGGGGACCGACGGCTTGACCGTGCGAGGCAGGACACCCGCGCGTACGGCGGCCGCCGCCAGCACCGCCTGTTGCTGCGTGTCCTGCCATGCCACATCGGCGATCGCCTCTGAGATCATCTTGCTCATCATCAGGGCAAGGGGTACGAGGACCAGCAGCGTGCAGACGACGCTCAAGATCGTGAGCCGCCCGCGAATCGACCGCGGGCGCAATTTCGACAAATAGCTGCCCACACCCCCAAAGTAGTGAAACAGTCCTGGACCAGGACAATGCTGGGGGAAAGCCTCGGCCAAGTCTCCGCGGATGGGCACGGCCTGCTCATGGGCTTTCCCCTCCGCCCGCCGCTTCCTACGCCGCCGGCTGGCGCCGGTGATGACCATCACGACGCCGAGCAGGGCCGCGCTGCACCGCCGAGTCCCGCGATGAAACGAGCCCGCCGTGCTCGACCCGCCGCCGATCGACGGCAGCCGTTTCATGGGCGTACGCCGGTCGGCGGGCACGTCTTTGCCGGGCGTGGCGCGGCGGACCAGGACGGGAGTTGCGGCGGGGCAGCCTCAGGGCACGTCCGGTCCCACGGCGGCCCGCTTCGCCGCAGACACACGCCGTCCGTAGGACCACGCTCCCACGACGAGAGCACCCCCGAGCCCTCCGAAGGCCAGCCCGCCAAACAAGATCATCCACGTCACGTCCCCGCTGCTGGTGAAGGGCGCCGGTGGCGCGAACCGCGGAATCACCCCGACGACGCTGAGCGGCGCCATGACCAGCAGCACAACCCCGTACACGCCGAGGCACAGCCCCACCCCACAGGCCGGGACCAGGGGCAGCAAGGCGGGCACCCGCTGCCCGGCGAGAAACAGGGTCCACCTCGGAAAGACCATTCCCCACCGATGCACCAGCCCAAGAGCGAGAAACACGCCAAGCAGCGCCGCCAGCACCGTCAGGTCAATGCCAACAGCAGCCAGCGCCTGATAGACGGCATCCCCATCGCTCTCGACCCCCCGCAGCCAGGCCTCCCCGCTCACCCCAAGGGCATCACCGCCCAGAGTCCACACCGTCTTCACCCCCGCCCACGGCAGGAGCCCGCACAACAGCAGATACACCGCCCTCCGAACCCGCAGCGAAGCAGCCACACGCCCTCCCGACGTCGAACCTCCGTGACACAGCAAGGCTCCCGTCAAGGGCCGATGGCGCGCCTCCCTCGTGCGAGGGAGCCCATTCACACCACCGGGTGAAGGAAGCGATACGCTGTACGGCAAGCGATGCACCGTACGAACATCGGAATTCCGCCTCGCCGCAGCACGTCGTTGAGCCGGCCGAGCGGGAGAAGCCGGCCCCGGTCGGGCGGCGGTGCTCGCCGCGGTGCGCTGTCGCGGCGGCGGATGAAGAACCGGCCGCTGCTGCCCCGCGAGGTTGATGACTCTCAGAGGTCACGCTCCGGCCTGCCGCCGGCGCAGCAACTCGGCTGCGATCGAGTACGGCGGTGCCGCGGCCCGGGATCGGGAGGCATGCTCGACGATCGCGTCCGAGACAGAGCGGTCGTCGGCGGGTCGGGGGTATGCGGCGTAGACCTGCTGGAGCATCGCGGCGCCGAGGTCGGTGAAGACGCCGCCGTCGGTGAAGACACCCTTGTGCGTCAGGTAGGTCAGCAGTCCGCGCCGGTCGGCAATGCCCAGGGAGGAGTGCAGGGCAATCGCTTCCCACACCCGGTCGACGTCCGCTGCGGCGATGCCGTGCTCGGTCAGCACGGATGCCGCCAGATCGGCGCCTTCCACTTCGAACCGGGCCTGGCCGGCCGCGAGGGTGCCCAGCCCCAGATCGTGCATCACGCAGGCGGCGAAGAGCAGGTTCTCGTCGTAAGCCGCATCGTTCAGGCAGCCTTCCTGTTCGGCCAGCAGGCGGGCGAACAGGAAGCTGCGGATGCTGTGGTCGGCGATCGGCGCGCTCTCCGTCTTCTGTACGAGGGCGAGGCTCGCATCCGCTAGCGGCCCCGTGGGCAGGGCGAATATGTCGTTCATGCGCCGAACGTATGAGGGCGGAGCAAGAACGAGAAGAGGCCCGAGTGCCATGCATCGCCAGGATCGGGTCATGCCCGGTGTGTGCTGCGTGATTGATCGCGCCCAGGGAGCGCACCGCGCCTCGTTCTTGGTGGACGGCACCGCTTGAAGGCATGTCTGGCGGCTTCAGCGGGCGGCCCGGGCCGGGCGGTACCGGCTACGGAAGGTGGCTGGTGTGGTGCCGGTGCGCTGGACGAAGTACTTGACGAAATTGCTGGCGTCGAGGAAGCCGAGGCGGGCCCCGATGCCCGCGACGGGTTCTTCGCCGTGGGCGAGGAGGCGTTTGGCCTCCAGCACGACGCGACGGTCGATGAACTCCTTGGCGCCGACGCCGGCCGCGGCGAGCGCGGCCCGGGTCAGGGTGCGCGGCGAGTATCCGAGGGCACGTGCGTAGTGTCCGACGTCGCGGGCCTGCGTGAAGCCGGTTTCGACGGCGGCGCGGAAGCGCTGGAAGGTCTCCGCGTGCTCGGCGGGCAGGGTGCCCACGGGTGCGGTCAAGTGGGTCAGGCGCAGCAGGAGCACGGCGAGCAGCCGCTGGAGGATGGCGGAGCGGGTGGGGGCCGGCATGTGGGTGGTGCCGTATTCGTGGGCGAGGTGGTCGAGGGCCCGGTGCAGGGCGGGGGCGTCCTCTGCGGTGATCTGCCACAGGGTACGTCCGAAGGGGTCGTCGAGGCGGACGTCGGCGGCGGTGGCGGGGTCGAGGAAGTCGGGCTGGAACAGCACCACAGTGCCGGTCGCCGCGCTGAGGTCGCCGAAGCGCTGTACCTGGCCGGGGCGGACCCACAGCCAGGTGCGGTCGGTGGCGGCGTAGTCGGCGAAGTCGATCATGTGCCACAGCAGCCCCTGTTCCACCGTGAGGAGCAGGTGGAAATCCGGGCGCTGTGCGCGGCCCGCTCCCTCGGCGTCCCGGGCGCCTTCCGTCCCGCTGTGGCGATGCAGGCGGCGGCGCAGCTCGGCGATCGGCATCACTTCGACACCGACCGCGCCGGCCGCCGGCGGGACGTACTGGATCTCCGGGATCGCTTCCTGTCCGTTTTTCACCACGACGAGACCTCACCGTACCTGGGCGGAACCTTTCGCGACTCCTATGTTTGAACTCAGTCGAGAGCATATGCGGCGGCAAGGACGTCGCAGCTCCCGGCCGATATCGATGACTGACTTCTACCAATGTCAGGAGGCCCGAATGACAGACCGTTTCCGTCTGACGTACGCGTTCGACGCCTACTGCGGCTGGTGCTACGGCTTGGGCCCGGCGCTGCGGCAGTTCGCCGCTGGCAACGCGGACCGTATCGATCTGCGGGTGTTGTCCGGGGGTCTCTTCTCCGGCCCGCGCGCCCTGCCCGTGGCGGCATACCCGCACATCCCGGCCGCCAGCCGGCGCATCGCCGCCGCCACCGGGGTCACCTTCGGGGAGGGCTACAAGCACGCCCTGGCCAAGGGGACCCTGGTGCTGGACTCCACCGACGCCGCCGTCGGCCTGGTCGCGTTGAGCCGCCAGGCTCCCGGACGCGTCCTGGAACTGGCGAGCGCACTCCAGCGCGCCTGGTGCGTCGACGGCCACAGCCTCTCCGACCTCGACGTGTACCGGTCCATCGCCGCCGGGCACGGCCTCGACGCCGACGCCGTCGCCGAAGCCATCCTCGACCCGGCCACCCGCACCGAAGCCGAAGACGGCTTCCGGGAACTGCGCCGGCTCGGCGTCGACGCCTACCCGACCCTGCTCCTGCACACCCCCACCGGCATCCACCGGCTCGGCGGGCCGATCTCCAGCGCCCTCCAGCTCACCGAGGCCCTCGACCGGCACATGGCCCCCACCTCCGCCTGACCACCCCCCGAACCACCACAACAGATCACAAAGGAAAGCACTGCCATGACGAACATCGCTGTCTTCGGCGCCAACGGCACCATCGGCTCCGCCATCGTCCGCGAGGCCCTCGACCGCGGCCACACCGTCACCGCCGTCGTCCGCGACCCCGCCAAGGTCACCGAACACCACGCGAACCTGACCGTCACCACCGGCGACGTTCTCGACGCCCAGTCGGTCGCCGCCGCCGCGAAGGGCGGCGACGTCGTCGTCAGCGCTGTCGGCGGCGGTGACGGCCCCGGCCACACCGCCACCATCAAGCCTGCCGCCGTCACCCTCACCGAAGGACTGCGGACCCTCGGCGGGCAGGCACCCCGCCTGATCACCGTTGGCGGCGCCGGGTCCCTGCGCACCCCCGACGGCAAGCAGGTGTGGGACGCCCCGGGCCTGCCCGACTTCCTGCTGCAGATCATGCACGCCCACGGCGACGCCCTCGACTACTACCGGACCGTCGCCGACGTCGACTGGACCAACATCAGCCCCGCGGCCATGATCGAGCCCGGCACCCGCACCGGCAGCTACCGCACCGCCCTGGACGACCTCATCACCGACGACGACGGCAACAGCACCATCACCGTGGAGGACTACGCGGTCGCCCTCGTCGACGAGATCGAGCAGCCCAGGCACCGCGGGCGGCGCTTCACCGTCGGCTACTGACCGACAGGCGCACAGCCTTTTCGGCCCGCCACGGCTCTTGCGGCCTCCGGCCTGGCAACGCGGGGAACTACGCACAACGATCGGTGTGGGATGCCCGCCTGGACGACATCGCCGATGCTTCCGTTGCCGCGAAGTTCCCCGCGGCGGCCCAACCGCCGAGTGATGGCAGATAGCCGTTCGCCGCGGGCAACCACGACAAAGGTCGCCCCCCAGAGATCCGGCTCGCCGAAGATCCCCGCCGCAGCCCTCACCGAACTCCAGGGCACGGGGCACCGCTTCCGTGTGGGGCTTCCTAGGGGCTGGACAAGCTGTGATTGAGCGAAGATGCCGTTGCGGTATTCGACCGCGACGGCGAGAAGGTGCTGGATGAGGTGTTCCGACGCGCCGCGGTTCTCGAGGATGGTTCTGAACTCGTCGAGGACGTCGCCTTCCACGATCTGCGCCCCGAGTCCGGCGAGCCCCTCGGAGCGCTCATCGACCCGGCGGACGAGCGCGCGGACGTGGTGGCCGCGCTGAAGCAGCCACAGGTCGTCCTGAGACCACCGGGTCATCGACGGTGACCTGCCCCTTCGCGAGGGCGTAGACTCTTCCTTTTCGCAGATCAGGCGTCACCGGCGCCGGGCCGGCCTCCACCCGTACCCGCTCGCCGTCGCCCTGCAGCCGACCCATGAGTGCGCGGCTTTTCCCGACTGGATACCCGGGCCGCCTTGCGGCGGCGGGCCTCCGGGAACAGATGCAAATATCACCGAACTCGCGATGGCATTCATCACCGATGACAGTCCACATCGGCATCTGCCGGTCGAGCTGCGGAGCCGCGAGACTTTTCGGCAACCGGAAGGAGCGCAATCATGATCATTGATCGGACTGCGCCGCGGGCCGGAACCGAGGCGGTGGCTCGGTCCCGCGGTGCTCCCTCTGTCGTCGTCGCCGGTGTCCGTGGACGTGTTCGTGCTGTTGCCGGCCCTACCTCGTCGCACGGAAGGGCATGTGCCTCCCGGCGAGCTGTGGAGCCGGTCTCGATCACGTGGCCGCTCCTGGGCCTGGTAGCAGGTCGACGTCGCCGGCGTGCATCGGCTGGCCGCAGTGGGCGCAGCGCAGGTCGGTACGGCTGATCTCGCCGCATGCGTGGTGGCGGTAGAGCACGGGCGGTCCGGCCTGGCCGGCGAGCCATTTGTCGCCCCAGCCGGCCATGACCATGAGCAGGTCGATCAGTTCGGTGCCTTTGACGGTCAGGTGGTACTC
>NZ_JBEXMW010000047.1:0-60369 GCF_040610775.1 Nonomuraea sp. NPDC003709
TCTAACGTTGCGCCCCCCAGATCAACCACCTGCATTGCGCCCACTAACCAACTCTTGCGCCCCCATAACCCACCACGGGCCCCGGCCCGTTGGGGTGGCCGGGGCCCGCCCCCGCACCACAGCATGGCCAGGGCGACGGTGGTGGCTTCTGCGAGCGAAGGACTGGGATCAGGGCCGCATGTCCGGATGGAGAGCTCGGGCGCACAGCGTGAGCGCTTCCGCGAGTGTCGTGCGGTCCGGGTCGTCGATCTCGGCGAGCATGACGGCTTCGATGCTGTCGAGGGAGCGGTCGCATCGCCGGAGGGTGCTCAGGCCTTTCGGGGTAAGGCGGGTGCGCAGAGCGCGGCCGCCACGGGGATGCGGGTCACGGCGGATCAGGCCGCGTTGTTCGAGATCGCGGATGACCAGGTTCATCGCCTGCGGGGTGACGAAGGCGATGCGGGCCAGGTCGGCCGAGGACGGGGCGTCGCGCAGGCGCAGCTCGCTGAGCGCCATGTATTCGGTGGTCGTCATGCCGTGCCGGGCGAGCGCTTCATCCAGGCAGGCGCGGATGCGGCGTTCCAGCCGGAACACCAGGTAGCTCACACGGGGCGGCGGTGCGTCCGGCGCAGCGGCCGCGGGGACACCCGGATCGGTCACCAGGAGACGATATCGCGCCCCGTCAGAACGGGCTCCAATGTAAGTTTCCCACACCCATATCAAGGGTCTTGATAGCAAGTTACTTGATAACCAGGGAAAACGGCTTTCTGCCAGGTGAACTGGCGGGCAGGCGCACCAAGCGTGCATTGACGGCGGATCGTGGTCCTTCTATTTTCCAGCGACCGACGTCAATACGCGGCGGACCGATCCGCGGCGCGCCGCGGATATGGAGAGGAGGAGCGCGAATGAGACGATTGACCACGGTGCTGGCTAGTGCCTGCGCCGCGGCGCTCTTTGCCGTCATGACCGTGGTACTCGGATCGCCGGCCGTCGCCGCCACCCTGGTGGAGGTGACCAGCTTCGGCAACAACCCGAGCAACATGCGGATGCACGTCTATGTGCCGGACTCGCACCCGGCCTCGCCGGCGATCGTGGTTGCGATGCATGGCTGCGGCGGCTCCGGTCCCGGCTTCTACCAGGGCAGTGAGTTCGCCTCGCTGGCGGATCGATACGGCTTCATCGTCATCTACCCGACCGCCACCCAGTCGGCAGGGTTCGGCAACTGCTTCGACACCTGGTCGGACGCGGCCAAGCGGCGCGGCGGCGGCAGCGATCCGGTCTCGATCGCCTCAATGATCGACTATGTCGAGCGGAACTATCAGGGAGACCCGAACCGGGTCTACGCCACTGGAAGCTCGTCCGGCGGCATGATGACCCAGCACATGCTCGCCGTCTACCCGGACATGTTCAAGGCAGGGGCCTCCTTCATGGGTGTGCCCTTCAACTGCTTCGCCGGCGCCTCCGACTATCCACCCGGAAGCAGCAGGTGCACCGGCGGGAGCATGGACCGAACCCCCCAGCAGTGGGGCGATGCGGTCCGCCAGGCGTACCCGGGATATTCCGGCCCCCGCCCGCGCATGCAGCTGTGGCACGGCACCAGCGACACCCTCGTGCCCTACTCGCTGCTGCGAGAGTCGATCGAGCAGTGGACCAATGTGTTCGGGCTGAGCCAGACCCCGACCAGCACCGACACCCCGCAGGCAAACTGGACCCGCAGCCGGTACGCCAATCCGTCCGGCACCGTGCAGGTGGAGGCGTACAGCATCCAGGGCGCCGGGCATGCTCTTCCGCAGAGCGGTATGGCCCTCTACGCCATCGAGTTCTTCGGCTTGACCACCAGTCCGACCGACACCACGCCGCCGAGCACGCCGGGCACCCCGATCGCGTCCAACGTGACCGCCTCCAGTGCCACACTGACCTGGACCGCGTCCACCGACCAGGGCGGCTCCGGCTTGGCCGGCTACAACGTCTACCGGGAGCAGGGCGCCACCGACCCGCAGCTTGGCCAGTCCACCACCACCTCGATCACCTTGACCGGGCTGAGTGCCAACACCCAATACCAGGTGTACGTACGGGCGCGTGACGGCGCGGGCAACCTGTCGGGCAACTCCGCGCCGGCCACCTTCACCACGGCCGCCACCGGAGGCGACACCACGCCGCCGACCGCCCCGGCCGGGCTCACCGCCTCGGGCACCACCACAACCGGCACCAGCCTGACCTGGACGGCCTCCACTGACGACACCGGTGTGACCGGCTATGAGATCCTGCGCGCTCCGGGCGCGATGGGCGGCACGTTCACCCAGATCGGCACCTCGGCCACGACCTCGTTCACCGACACGGGCCTGACTGCGAACACCGCCTACCGCTACCAGGTGCGGGCGCGCGATGCCGCTGGCAACGTCTCACCGGTCTCCAACACCGTCCAGATCACCACACAGGGAGGCACGACCGGTGCCTGCTCGGCCACCCCGACCGTGCAGTCCCAGTGGGGCAACGGGTATGTGATCCAGCCGCTGACCGTCACCAACACCAGCACCTCGACGATCACCAGCTGGACCGTCACCTTCACCCTGCCGGCCGGGCACACCCTGACCGGCTCGTGGAACGCCACCGTCACCACCAGCGGCCAGACCGTCACGGTCAGAAGTGTCAGCCACAACGGCACGCTCGCGCCGGGAGCCAGCACCACCAGTTTCGGCTTCCAAGCGAGCAGGCCCAACGGCAACACCGCCCTGCCGTCCGGCTACACCTGCGCCTGACCATCAGCGCGCTTCCCTGATCACGGCCCCGTCATTGACAGGTGGGACCGGGCCGTGATCAAGGAATCCGCGCCGGCGGGAGAACCGGCTGCGTACCGCCCCTCCGCCTGTGCCTGACCCAGCGCCAGGCCAGCAGGCCCTCACCGTCCGCCCTCGTCGTGCGGCGGCTCATCAGGGACCGGGCGGGCGAGCTGGTCAGCTGATGGCGCAGGTGTTGACCACGTCTGCGCCTGCCGAAAATTACGTGCGCCCAGGTCATGCCCCTGCTATGGCTACGTGTGGCATGCACGGGTTCCGGCGGGCAGGAGCAAGGCGGTTGCGGCATGATGATCGGCCGTGCTCCTTCGCCTGGCCTACCTGATCGTCACGAACGCGTTCGCCGCACTGCGGTTGCTACACGTGAGCGATCGGGACAAGAACACGGATGGAATTTTCGGCAGGCGCAGAGGCGGCGGGGCGCGCCGCCACCACCGCCCGCTGGCCCATCCACGATGAGCTCGTACGCGGCAACCCCACCCGCATCGAACGCCCGTAAACGTCGACTCAGGACCTGACCACGCAGGAGCGGACACGCCGACGACGGGAGTCCACCTCCCTTCGCCTACCGCCGGGTGGTTGACCATTCAGCGCGGTGTGTCCGCCGTGATGGTTGTAGCAGTGGCGGTCGTCGATCCAAGGTGCGCAGCCCCGATCGAGTTCACGCCCGGCTGTCCGGCCTGACGCAGACCCACGACGCGATCCCGTCCCACCCGCCCCTCTTGACCAATTCTGTTGACCGACGTATGTACATTCCTATGCACATACTTTAGTCAAGCAGGTCCCACTGCCCTCAATGAGCACATCAGCCCGCCTCTGCTCGATGAGTTGGCGGGTGGTGGCGTTGATCGACTGGACGAACGCCAGGCAGATAACGCGTTTCGCCTCGGACCATGAATAGCGCGTCACCACGTTCAGCCGTTCACTGACGCCTTCTCCGAAGAAGGGTGTCAGCTCGATGACTCTCTGACCATGTGTGAATAGTGGAGTGAAAAGCCCCGATGTCTCACTCACCGGTTCCCCCCAGCACCTCCACCTCCGGATCGATGTCACGCCCGTCCCGCCGGGCCGTCCTGGCGGGTGGCGGTGCCGTTCTCGCCGCCGTGCTCGCCCCGGCCTCACCGGCGAGGGCCGGCGTAGCGGGGGACGCCGGTAAGACATCCGTCGCCTCCGGCACCGACTTCGGCGTCGCGCCCTCGCCCGACGGCCGCCTGCTCGCCCTCGACCTGCTCGGTGTTCTGTGGGTCTGCTCCGCCTCCGGGGGCACCGCCCGCAGGCTCACCAGCGATCTGTACGACGTCGCCCAGCCCGACTGGTCCCCGGACGGATCCACCATCGTGTTCCAGTCGTACCGCGACGGGGTCTTCAACCTGTGGACGATCCGGCCCGACGGGTCCGCGATCACGCAGTTGACCACCGGCCCGTTCGATCATCGAGAGCCCCGCTACAGCCCGGACGGGCGCACCATCGCCTACTCCTCCGATGCGGGGGGCAGCTACGGGATCCACCTGCTCGACGTCGCCACCGGAGCGAGCCGCGTCCTGACCGACAGCTCCGCCGAGGAGTACGAGCCGGCCTGGTCACCCGACGGGAGGAAGGTCGCGTTCGTCGTCGCCGACACCAGGATCGACGTCATCGAGGTCGCCACCGGCACGCGCAGCACCGCGGTCACGGTGCCCACAGGTCAGGTCATCCACCAGCCGTCCTGGCTGCCGAACGGCACCGACCTCGCCTACCACCTCTTCCACTCGGGCGCCAATGATTTGGCCGGCACGGCGGGCGCCCTCGTCACCGGCGAGGAGGTGTTCCCGTTCCGCGCCCGGTTCGCCCCGGACGGACGCTATTTCTACACCTCCGCAGGCACCATCAAGGTCCGCCGCCTCAACTCCGCGTCCGTCGGCACCATCGGCTTCACCGCCGCGCTGACGACGACGACGCCGAAGTACAAGAAGAGGGTCCGCGTATTCGACGAGCCCGGGTCGTTCCCCGTCGTCGGAATCGGCAGCCCGGCCGTGTCCCCGGACGGGTCCGCCGTCGCCTTCCGCGCGCTCAACGACATCTATCTGATGCGCGTCGGTGGCACGCCGGAACCGCTTTTCCGTGACCGCTGGTGGAAAGCCGACCCGGATTTCTCCCCGGACGGGCGGCAACTGGCGTTCGTCACCGACCGTACCGGCACCCTCAATATCTGGGTCCGCGACCTGAGCACCGGCGCCGACCGGCAGGTGACCCATCTGACCGACTCCGCCGCCCTGTCGGTCCGGTGGTCGCCCGACGGGAGGGAGATCGCCTACCTGGACCAGGACGGCGCCCTGTGGGTCGTGGAAGTCGCCACCGGCGACATCCAGAAGGTCTTCGACGCCACCTTCGAACCAGGCCGCCCGACCTGGTCACCCGACGGCAGAACCCTTGCGCTGGCCGCGGTGGTGCCGTACTCACGACGCTACCGTGAGGGACTGTCCAAAATCCTGCTCGTCGACCGGGCCACCGGTGCCGGCACGTACATCGACCCCGCGCCGCACCGATCCCTGCAGACGCGTGGTGACGACGGCCCCGTCTGGTCCCCTGACGGCACCATGCTCGCCTTCGCCATGGAATCGCTCCTGTGGGTCCTGCCCGTCGACAAGACCGGACGGCCCACCGGCAGCGCCCGTCAGGTCACCCGGGAGGTCACCGACGCCCCCGTTTGGGCAGGCGACTCGGCCACCCTCCTCTACCTGAACGAGGGACGTCTCAAGAGTGTGCGCCTCGACGGCAAGCCCGCCCGGTCGATTCCGATGCGGCTGACCTGGCGCAACGACACCGGCCCCGATCAGGTCGTCATTCACGCCGGCCGCATGTGGGACGGCGTCTCCAACAGCGTCGTCCGTGACGTCGACATCATCGTACGAGGCCAGCGCATCACCGCGATCGAGCCGCACCGGGACGGAAGGCCCGGCACCCGGATCGACGCCCGCGACAGGTTCGTCATGCCCGGCCTGATCGACATCCACCATCACCGTGAAATGCAGGGCTACGCGTACGGATCGCGGCAGGGTCCGCTGTGGCTCGCCCTGGGCGTCACCACGACGCGCTCACCTGGCTCACCTGCGTACCACATGGTCGAGGAGCGCGAGTCGGTGCAGTCCGGTTCCCGGCTCGCACCGCGCTACCTGGGCACCGGCGAGGCCATCGACGGGGCGCGCATCTACTACAACTTCATGCGCCCGACGTACTCCCACGACCAATTGCGGCTCGAACTGCAGCGGGCCGCCGCCCTCGACTACGACATGATGAAGTGCTACGTGCGGCTGCCGGTCGCCTGGCACAGGGAGGTCATCGACTGGGCCCACCGCCAGGGCAAGCCGGTCAGCTCGCATTACCACTATCCGGCGATCGCCATGGGCGGCGACCAGACCGAGCACGTCGGCGCCACCAACCGGTTCGGCTACTCACGCACCGTCACGAATGTCGGCTCCGCCTACTCGGACGTCATCTCCATGTTCAACGCCTCGAAGATGGCCAGAACCCCCACCCTGTTCAACTCCTCGACCCTCTACAGGGACGACACCTCGCTGGTCACCGACGAACGAGTCCGCCGGCTCTACCCGAACTGGCGGATGGCCGCGCTGCGGGCGACGGTCACCACGGCCCAGACCGCCGACCCGACGGCGGTCCAGGTGATCAGGACGAACCTCGCCAACCAGGTCGCGCAGCTCGTGGCGATGATCCGCGGCGGCGGCGTGGTCACCGCCGGCACCGACGCACCGATCGATCACCTCGGGATCAGCCTGCACATGAACCTGCGCGCCATGGTCAAGTACGGCCTGACCCCGCGCGAAACGCTCACCGCCGCGACCAGCACGTCCGGGGCCTACCTCGGCCTCCCGCTGGGCAGGATCGCCAAGGGCATGTACGCCGACCTGGCCATCATCGACGGCGACCCGCTGTCCCGCATCGAGGACGCCGCCAACGTCACCGCCGTCGTCGTCGGCGGGAGACACCACACCGTCGAGCAGCTCCTCGCGCCTTACCCGTCCTCCACCACCACCGGCCAGGCGACACCCGCGGCCTCCGCGCCTGCCGGCAAGGTCAAGGAGCGCGTCCCCGTCCACCAGAGCACGGCGAGCCACTGGTGGAACGACCCCGCCCAGCTCGAGGGAGCCCGAACTGCCTGCTGCGACGATCACTGAGCACGAGTTCTCGTGTAACAGGGGTGCGAACGTCGACCGGATGAACGGCCTGGCCAAGCTCGTTCGACGCGGTCTCCTGGGCGGCCTCGTCCATCGCGCTGACCTCGGTGGACGCACTCGCCCAGGTCAAGCACGGACATCGCGATCCTCGGCAGTCCCACGCTCACCGGTAGCTTGTTACGCGCGAACCTGATGGTCAATCCGATCATCCTGGGCGTCCCTCCGTACTACCGCCCGCAGGGCTGAGGGGGGCGGCGAGCGTTGACCGCGGACAGGAGGATGAGATGATCGAGCTGGACGTCCAGGTGGGTGCGGGCCGCACGCTGCACGTCTACGACACCGCTTCGAAGGGAAGCGGGCGGCTGCCTGTTCTGTGGCATCACGGTACGCCCAACGTGGGGGCGCCTCCGGAGCCGCTCTTCGCCGCGGCCGACAGGCTGGGGTTGCGCTGGGTGTCCTTCGACCGGCCGGGCTACGGTGGCTCCAGCGTCGCACCGGGGCGCACCACCGCGTCGGTCGCCGCTGACGCGGCAACCGTCGCGGACGCGCTCGGCATCGATCGGTTCGCCGTCGCGGGGTACTCCGGCGGCGGGTCTTATGCTCTGGGATGCGCGGCGGTTCTGGGTGATCGCGTTCAGGGGGTGCTGAGTCTGGCCGGCATCGCCCCGTACGGCGCGGCCGGGCTGGACTGGTTCGCCGGGATGGTCCCGTCCGGCGTGGCCGCGCTGGGGACGGCGGCGGCGGGCCGCGAAGTCAGGGCGGCGCTGCAGGCGTCGGGCTTCGCCTACGATTGCCAGTTCACCGCGGCCGATCTGGCCTTGTTCGAGGGGCCGTGGGGGTGGCTGGGAAAGGTCGGCGAACCGGCTCTCGCCGCCGGCCCGTACGGCCAGATCGACGACGACGTCTCCTACACCCTCGCGTGGGGCTGTGATCCCGGCACCATCAGCGCCCCCGTCCTGCTCCTGCACGGCACCGCGGACCGGATCATCCCCGCCACTCACGGGTCATGGCTGGCGGCCCATTGCCCGACCGCCGAGCTGCGGCTCTGCGCGGGCGACAGCCACTTCACCATTGTCAACCACGCCGAAGAGGGCCTGGAGTGGCTTCACCGGCAGATCTGACATCTCGGACCGCGCGGAGCCGGATCGTGGTCAGCGGCGGCATCAGCCGCCGCATGACCTTGGCGTGTGCCCGCTTGAGCCCTCCCGGAGCCGCCCGGCCGGCCCTCGCCACGGTGGTGCGCGCCCCCGCGGCCGGCCGGCTGACTCAACTGAACAGCGACAGGTCTATGGAGTCGGCCAGGGCCCGGTAACCCGCATCGTTGCCGTGCAGATGGTCACCGGCGTGGAAGTCCGCCCTGATCCGGCTGGGGCGGTCCGGGTCGCGCCAGACGGCGTCGAAGTCCAGCACGGCGTCGAAGGCGCCGCCGGTGCGGATCCATTCGTTGACCGTCTGGCGTGCGCTCTCGCCCGCCGGCGTGTAGATCTCCGCACCCTCGTAGGGCGGGATCGTGGTGGCGTAGACCCTCACGCCGCGTTCGCGCGCCCGGGCGATCAGCTGCCGGTAGCCCGCGATGACGTCGTCCGTCGTCACCGGCGCGCCAGGGAACATCTTCAGGAAATCCGCCAGCGGACCGTCCTGTGGGGCGAAGGAGATGCCGAGGTCATTGCCGCCCACGGAGAGCACCACGTAGCCGAGGCCGGGCGTCGCCAGCACGTCACGGTCGAAGCGGGCCAGAGCGGCGACACCGATGCCGTCGTTGAGCAGCCGGTTGCCGCTGATTCCCTGGTTGGAGACGTAGCCGGCGGCCACGCCCCGCTCGGCGAGACGCTCGGCCAGCAGCTCCGGCCAGCTGTGGTTGGTGTCCGGGGTCGAGCCGGCGCCGTCGGCGCGGGAGTCGCCCACCACGACGATGGCCTTGGCCGGGGCGTCGGTGAGCAGCTCGACGGCGGAGATCAGGGCCCGCACCGGCAGAACCTCGGCGTTCTCCGGCAGGGTCGGGGCGGCGACGGCGTCGCCCGGGATCGTCCAGCCGGTCTCCAGGGCGGGGTCGTGGCAGGTGCAGGTCTCCACGCGCCCCGGCAGGTACAGGCTGATGGACAGCTTGGCGAGGGCGGGCAGGGGCAGGTCGACCGGATCGCTGAGGATCGGCGCCCCCGCCGGGACGGTGACGGCCGACGCGCCGGAGAAGGTCAGCACGCGCTCGCTGCCCGGCCGCACCCCGCCGCCGGGCACCGCGAGGCCCACCTGTGCCGCGCCGATGGTGAAGGGCGCGGTCCCGAACTCGTTGGTGAAGCGGATGCGCACCCGGCGCCCGCCGCCGCTGATGCGCACCACCTGGCGCAGGGTCACGTCGGCGAGGGGCGGGTGGTCGTCGAGCGAGCCGAGCCCGTCGTGGGCCGCCTGGGGCGAGGCGCCCCAGCTCCGGACCCAGCTGCCGGCGTCGTTCGTCGTGGTCATCTGTTGCCTCCGTGGTTCGTGATGGTGGTACGGCATGCCGAAGACTGGGGCGGGTCTCTGACATGGGGCAAACACGGCGCTGACACGGCGGCCCTGCTTTGGGGTCTTGCGGGGGAGCACGCGAAGATTGGGGAATGGACGGGGTTGCACGGCTTCGCGTCACGCTGCTCGGCGCGTTTCAGGTGTCTCGCGGTGACACCGTCCTGCCCGTGCCGGGCGCGCGGTTGCAGGGCCTGCTCGTACGGCTGGCGCTCGCCGGTGGCCGGCGGGTCGAGCCGGGCGTGCTGGTCGACGCGATCTGGGCCGAGGAGCCGCCGTCCGGCCCCGCCCCCGCCCTGCAGACCCTCGTCTCCCGGCTGCGCCGCGCCCTCACCCCGGCCGACGCGGCCCGTGGCGTGGTCGTGCAGGTCGCGGGCGGCTACCGGCTGGCGGTGGACGCGGCCGACGTGGACGCGCTCCGCTTCGAACAGCTCACCGCTGCCGGCCGGGAGAGGCTGCGGGCAGGTGACCCGGAGGCCGCGGGCGCCGCGCTCGCCGAGGCCGTGGCGTTGTGGGGCGACCATCCTGGCGCCGAACCCGCGGTCATCGCCGCGGTCGCGCCCACGGTCGCGACACGGCTGGCACATGTGTCGATCGAGGCGGTCGCCGACCTCGCCGACGCCGAGTTGTCGCTGGGGCGGGCCGAGGTGGCCGCTGCCCGGCTGACCGGGTTGCTGGCCGAGCACACGGTTCACGAGCGGGCGGCCGCGCTGCTGATGGACGCGCTCGCCGCTCAGGGGCGTCAGGCCGAGGCGCTGGCCGTCTACGAGCGGACCCGCCAGACCCTGGCCGACGTCCTCGGCGCCGACCCGGGCACCGCCCTGCGGGAACGCCACCTGCGCCTGCTGCGCCCCGACCGGCCCATCCAGGCGCCAGAAGCCTCGTCTGGAGGCGCTCCGGCCAGGAGCTCTGCGGGCGCGAACGCCGAAGGCGGGAGCCCTGCAGTTGTAACCGGGTTGCAGGCGGCCACCGAACCCGACCCGATCCGGCCGACCGACCTGCCCGCGCCGCTGACCAGCTTCATCGGCCGCGACGACGATCTCACCCGCATCGGCGCCCTGTTCACCACCGGACGCCTGGTCACCGTCCTCGGCCCCGGCGGCGCCGGGAAGACCCGGCTCGCGCTGGAGGCCGCCCGCCGCCACCGCCACGAATACCGCGACGGCGCCTGGCTCATCGACCTCGCGTCCGTCACCGAGCCGGCGAAGATCGCCACGGCCGTGCTCGCCGGGACCGGGCTGCGGGGCGGCGCGATGCTCGACGCCCGCAAGCGAGTCGAGGGTAACGAGCTGGACGTCCTCGCCGGCGAGCTCGGCGGCCGGGAGAGCCTGCTGCTGGTCGACAACTGCGAGCACCTGATCGACGCCGTGGCCCACCTGGTCGCGGCGCTACTCCCCCGCTGCCCCGGACTGCGCGTGCTAGCCACCAGCCGCGAACCCCTCGCGGTCGATGGCGAGGCGCTCGTGCCACTGGCCCCGCTCGCGCTCCCCGACCCGGACGACAGCGTCGAACAGGCCCGAAGGGCGGCCTCGGTGCGCCTGTTCACCGAGCGGGCCGCCGCCGTGCGACCCGGTTTCGACGTCGACGAGATCACGCTGCCCGACATCATGCGCGTGGTGCACGGCCTGGACGGCATGCCGCTGGCCCTCGAGCTGGCCGCCGCCCGGTTGCGGACGCTGTCCCTGCCCGACCTGGCCGACGGGCTCTCCGACCGGTTCCGGCTGCTCACCACCGGCAGCCGTACCGCACCACCCCGGCATCGCACCCTGCGCGCGGTGATCGCCTGGAGCTGGGAGCTGCTCAACGAGCACGAACGCACCGTCGCGGAACGGATCTCCATCCTGGCCGGCGGCGTCACACCCGCCTCGGCCACCGCCGTCTGCGCCGGCACCGCCGTACCCACCGCCGAAATCCCCGAACTGCTCGCCACCCTCGTCGACCGGTCACTGCTGCAGCTCGTGCCCGGCACCGGCCGCTACCGGATGCTCGAAACCATCCGCGAGTACGGCGCCGGCCGCCTGACCGACACCGGCGACCTCGGCACGGCCCGTGACCTGGCCGCCGCACACTTCACCGAGCTGATGGCCCGCCACGACCCTCAGCTGCGCGGGGCCGGCCAGCTGACAGCCATGAAGGTCATCGGCGCCGAGTACGACAACACGCTCGCCGCCCTGCGTCACCTGTGCGCCACCCGCGACTCCCCCGGCGCGACCGCCCTCGCCCTGACCCTGACCTGGTACTGGCAGATGTTCGGCCGCCACCTCGACGCCGCCTACTGGCTGGGTGAGGCCCTGGCGGTGCCCGGCGGCGGGCCGACTCCCGATCGCGACTGCGCGCGAGCCGTCTACCTGCTCAACCGGGCGGACATCCTGTCGGGGATCACCGCCGGGGAAGCCGCGGACGACCGGGCGGAGATGCGCGAGCTGGCCGACCGGCTGCTCGCGCATCCGGAGCTGCCGAGCCACTACCGCGTGTTCGGCCCGATCCTGCTCTTCCTGCAGGAGGAGCAGGCCGCGCTCGCGACCTTCCAGCGCCTGGCCGACGGCGACGACGTGTGGCTGTCCGGGCTGGCCAACATGTTCCAGGCCGAGATCGCCGAGAACGCGGGCGCGCTCGACCGGAAGCGTGTCCACGTGAAGGCGGCCCTGGCCCGCTTCCGGCAGGCCGGCGACCGCTGGGGCCAGGGCGCCACGCTGGCGATGCGCGCCCAGCTGCGACGGTACGACGACCTCGACGGCGCGCTGGCCGACCTGCGCGAGGCCCGGACACTGGCGGGCGAGTTCGGCTCACTCAGCCTCGGCGACCAGCTCTACAGCGACCTGCGCTGGATCGACGTGCACCTGCGGCGCGGCGACACCGACCGGGCGATGGCGGTGATCGACTCCGCCCGGGAGCGTGCGCTGCACGCGTCCTCGGCGGAGATGCTGGTCCTGGTCGACGCGCGGGAGGCCGGATTGCGGGTGCGGCTCGGCGACCTGGACAGGGCGGGCGACCTGCTCGACGACGCCGAACGGGGTCTGCTCGGCGACACCGCGTTCCCCGCGGGCCACGCCCGGACGCTGGTCGGCTGCGCACGGGCCGCGCTCTGCCTGGCGCTGGGTGACCTGCCCGGCGCGGACAAGGCGCTGCGGGAGGCGTACGCGGCCGCGCTGGCAACCCGGGAACTGCCGATCCTGTCGCAGGTGACGGTGAACACGGCCGCGCTCGCCGAGACGTGCGGGCGGCGGCACGAGTCGGCCGTGCTGCTCGGGGTCGCCGCCCGGCTGCGGGGCGCGCACGACCACACCGATCCGCAGGTCCGCGAGCTCATCCGCCGGGGTCAGGCCGCGCTGGGTGGGGAAGAGTTCGCCGCGGCGTACGCGAAAGGCTGGGAGCTGGACGCGAAGACGGCCGTGACCGCGGCCGACCCGGACGGCGAGGCGGCGCATGGGAATCTTCGGGACCTTCCAGTATGAGCGCCCATGTCTAGCAATTTTGAACCGCCCGATTTAGCATCGGCACTACCCGAACAGACGCATCTGCCAACACACGAGAAGCAGGACCGCGCTCCGGCCACTGTGGTCGGCAATCCGATGATTCTCCGAGCAAAGGTAGGTATGGCACAGGTCGCGGTAGTCGGTGGTGGACCGATTGGGCTCATGCTCGCGTGCGAGGTGGTGGTGCTCGGTGAGCGTCAGTACCGCGGAGCCGGGCCAAGGTGTCGGCTCGTCGTTTCCGATCACATCGCCAGGGTGGCGTCCGGCTCGAACGGGGAAGTGCAATGAGTACATCCGAGCAGGAAATGACCGCGACGCCGACCTTCCCCATGGAGCGGACCTGCCCGTTCGCACCGCCGGACGAGTATCAGCGGATGCGTGCCACCGCGCCGGTCGTCCGAGCCGCCCTGCCCAACGGCGCACCGGTCTGGGCGGTCACCCGCCACGCCGAGGCGCGGCAGATCCTCAGTGACCCGAGGATCAGCTCGAACACCGGACGCCCTGAACGGCCTCGCGGGCCCGACGACGATCGTCCCGACGACGGCTTCTTCGTCGACATGGATCCACCGGAACACAGCCGGTTCCGGCGGTTGCTGATCTCGGAGCTCGGTGCCCGTCCGATGGACGCCATGCGTCCGGCCCTCCAGCGGATCGCCGATACGGCGATCGACGAGTTGCTGGAGTCCGGGGCGCCCGCTGACCTCGTCGGTTTGTACGCGCGCCGCGTTCCGTCGCGAGTCCTCTGCGAGTTGTTCGGCATCCCGGTCGGCGACCACGAGTTCTTCGAGTCGCGGCTGCGGATGCTGTCGGTAACGAGTATGGATCCGAGTGTGGCGGCCCAGGCGTCCAGGGACGTTCGCGGTTATTTGCAAGAACTTATCGGCAGCGCAGAGCGTGAACCGCACAACGGAATGATCCGGCGGCTGGCCGCCAGACACCTGCCCACCGGTGAGCTGACCACGGACGAGCTGATCAACATCGGTTTTCTCCTGCTGCTCGCGGGTTACGACTCGCCTGCGAACACGATCTCGCTAGGCGTACTCACGCTGCTGCGGCACCCGGCGCAGCTTGCCGCGTTGCGCGACGACCCGGGCCTGCTGCCGGGTGCGATCGAGGAGCTGCTGCGCTTCCACTCGGTGCAGGACTGGGTCAGCTTCGACCGGATCGCGACCGACGACATGGATATCGGCTCCGCGCGGATCCGCGCCGGTGATCGCCTGACGGTGCTGGCCGCATCCGCCAATCGTGACGAGCGGGCGTTCGAGGACCCCGACGAGTTCGACATCCGCCGGTCCGCCCACCACCACGTCGCCTTCGGCTACGGGGTACACCAGTGCATCGGCCGTAACCTCGCCCGCGCCGAGCTGCAGATCGCCTTCGGCACGCTGCTGACCCGGATACCGACGCTGCACCTGGCGACGGGGTTCGAGGAGTTGTCCTTCGCCGACGATGCCCCGTTCTTCGGGCTGCACGCGATGCCTGTCGCCTGGTAGTGCCGCCTATGCGCCGGCGACGTACGCGTCCTCGGCCGCATAGGGAAACCAGACGTCGGGGCCGTGGCGATCGACGAGATCGGGGAAGACGTCCTGCCAGCCTCCGCCGCCCGCCTCGGCCTCGGACACGGCGCGGGCGGCCCATTCGATGTCCTGGCGCAGCGCGTCGTCGTAGGAGACGGCAGGGCGGTATCCGAGCTCGGCACGGGCTCTGTCCATACTGAACACGATCGGCTCCGGCACATTCCACGGATGGAAACCCAGGCCGTCCGGACGCGACGGGCCCGCGAAGGTGACGATCTCCGCCTCGTGGCCCATGACAGCGAAGATCCTGGCGCCGATCTCGGCGACGGTCAGCGGGTCATCGGCGATGTTGAGGACCCGGGCCGCCGGGTGCTGCCCGCACAGATAGATCAGCTCGGCGACGTTCGCGACCGCCGTGGTGGGGAACCGGCTCCGCCCGTCCTGGGCGAGTACGACGTGCGGCCGCTTGTCCAGCGCCCGCTTGATGAACGACCAGTGATCCAGCGATTTGCCGTACGGGCCGTGCAGCACGCCTGTCCGCAGAATGCTGACCGGTAGGCCGGGCGTCGCCAGCAGGCAGCGCTCCAGCGCCGCCTTCCCCGCCGGATAGTCGTGGGTGTCGCGCTCGACCGTCGGCCACGTCTCCGGGATCGGCACCGGCAGGCCGGGAGCCTCGTAGACCGCTCCCGACGAGATGACCACCAGCGAGCCGACGCGGCCGGCCAACTGGGCGAGCTGCGCACCGTGGTGTGGGGTGAACGCGACCGTGTCCAGGACCAGATCGTGGCCGTCGAGGGCTTTGAGCAGCGCCTCGGTGTCGGCGCGGTCGACCTGGACCGACACCACCCCGTCCGGCTCCGCGTCGTCCGGACGGAGTCGGCGGTGCCCAAGGGTCACCGCATACCCGGCCGCGGCGAGCCGGGCGGCCGTGGCCCGGCCGATCTGCCCCGTGCCTCCGATGATGAAAGCGCTTCGATCTTGAACCGTCACGAGCCGATATTAACCCGCCACAAAGGAAACCGCCCGGCGGGTGGTGGCCGCCGGGCGGTATCTCAGCGCTGGACCGTCAGTCGCTCGCGAGCGCCGCGTGGACGGATGAGACCGCGCTCGCACCGTCGCCCACGGCGGTGGCCACTCGTTTCGTCGAGCCTGAGCGGAGGTCGCCGACCGCGAAGACCCGGGATGCGCTCGTCTGGAACGGCAGGGGCGTACCGGACGATCCGGCAGGCAGCCGGCTGTCCGTGAGGATGAAGCCGTCGTCGTCCTTGGCCACGCCGCTCAGCCAGCCCGACACCGGGTCAGCGCCGATGAAGCAGAACAGCCCGCGGCAAGCCAGCCGCTCCCGGCGTCCACCGGACTTCTCGACGACGATCGACGCGAGAGTGTCGTCGCCCACCAGTTCGCGGACCGTGCTGCCGGCGTGGACCTTGATCCGGGAATGCGCCCGGATGCGGTCGGCCAGGTAGGACGACATCCGAGCCCCGAGATCGGCACCGCGAATGATCAGATCCACCGTGGCGCCGCGGGCGGCAAGGGACAGGGCTGCCTGTCCGGCCGAGTTGGCGCCCCCGATGACCGTCACCGGCTGATTCTCGTACTCCCGGACGTCCAGGTCGGTCGCCGCGTACCGGATGCAGCCCGACTTCTCGAACGTCGCCCATTGCGGGATGCCGAGGCTCCGGTAGTGCGCCCCGGTGGCGGCGATCACCGCACGGCACTCGATGCGCGAGCCGTCCTCCAGCAGGACGGCCGGCCGTCGATCATCGGAGAGATCGAGGCCCGCCGCCGCACAGGGCGAGTAGATCCGCACACCGAACTTGAGCGCCTGGACCATCGCCAGCCGGGTGAGATCCGCGCCGCTGACCCCGTGCGGGAAGCCCAGGTAGTTCTCGATCCTGGCGCTCTTGGCGGCCTGGCCGCCGAGTCCGCTTCGATCCAGCAATACGGTGACAAGGCCCTCGGACGCCCCGTACACGGCGGCGGCCAGCCCCGCCGGGCCCGCGCCCACCACGACGAGATCAACGGGACGTCCGTCGGCCCGGTAGGTGAGGCCGAGCACCTCCGCGAGCGTTCCCGGCGTCGCGCGTCGCAGCACCGAACCGCCGGCGATCGCCGCCGGAAGTTCGTCCTCTGCGAGCTCGGCCGACGTCATCAGCGAGCGCCCGGAGTCCGAGGTCGCATCGAGCCAGGAATGCGGCAGGAGCAGCTGCGTCACGTAGGTGCGCAGCGCGAGTGTCTCGGCGGCGTCCGGCCGGCCGACGATCTCCAGGGCGTTGCCGGCCACCGAGCGGATGAACTCGCGCCGTTCCCGGAACGCCTCAAGCAACAGGTCGGCGATGTCGACCTGCTCGGCGAGGACCCGGCGCAACATCGCCGCACCGATCCGGACGAGTGTCCCGGCGGTCACCACTCGAGCGGTCAGGTAGACGTACTGCCCGGTCAGGAGATTGAGCTCGCCGAGGTGGTCGCCGGGGCCACCGTGGTAGATCAGACGTTCCGGCTCGATCGCCGTCGCGTTCCGGACGATGTCCACGCTCGCCGTCAGGAGCAGGAAGAAGTCGTAGGAGTCGTCGCCGGACGCGTACAGAACCTGGCCGACCTTGACGTGCTCCACCTCGCCGTACTCGGCGAGCCGGCGGGACTGCTCGTCGTCCAGGACCGGCCCGCGCTGCGCCGCACCGTCGCTCACGTGGTTCCTCCGTGTGGTCGCGCTGCCCTCGCCGGGACGGCATGGGCCCTTGTGGACAGGGGTCTCATTCCGGCGCCGGTGGTGACCGCGGCTGATCCGGCCGGCAGTGTTCGGCGGGTGGTCGTCATGTACGTGGCTCCCTTCCCGGCAGGTTCGATCGCGGGTCAGCGTAGGGCCGGGCACTTCACGAGTACTGCATGAAAGATCCACGGACAGTTCCGTCGTCGTCAAGTTGACCGATCTAGCCTGGCACCGTCGTAAGGTCGGCATGGAAACGGGGCGGCTGGTCGGAATGAGTACGAGAAGAAGTCCACAGCAAATGAAGCGGGGTTTGGCGGCCCACGTCATTTCCTATGTCGTGGCCAATCTGGCCCAGGTCGTGGTGTGGAGGCTCTTCACCCCGAAACACTTCTTCTGGCCTTTGTACTCGCTGGGCGTCTGGGGCGTCGGACTGGCGTGGCACATCTGGGCGGTCTGCTCGCCGTCCCGCCGGATCCGGCACAGCCCGTCCCAGCGGGATTGACGCGATGTCGTTCTTCCTTGAGTTCGTACGCGATCCTCTGACGGTCGGCGCGGTCGCGCCGAGCAGCCCGGCACTGGCCAGGGTGGCCACCGCGGCCGTGCCCGGAACCGGCTCCCCGGTCGTCGTGGAGCTCGGCCCGGGTACCGGCTCGTTCACCGAGGCCATCCAGCGGCGCCTCGCCGGACGCGGCCGGCACATAGCCGTCGAGCTGAATCCACGATTCGCGCAGCAGCTGGCCGCCCTCTATCCGGCGGTCGACGTCGTACGTGCGGACGCGACCGACCTCGTCACGGAGCTGGCGCAGCGCGGGCTGCACCAGGCCGATGTCGTGGTCAGCGGCCTTCCTTGGGCGGCGTTCACCGAGGACCATCAACGCGACGTGTTGTCCGCGGTGGTGGAAAGCCTGTCGCCGCACGGCGCGTTCACCACGTTTGCCTACGTACATGCTCGATGGGCGCCACCGGCCCGGCGCCTGCTGCGCTCCATGCAGTCGCGATTCGAGGAGGTGGTCATCAGCCGGACGGTGTGGGCCAATCTCCCGCCTGCTCTGGTCTACTACTGCCGTCGCCCTTTACGCGAGGCCGGCGATCGAGGTTGACCTGACCTCACCCCGCCGCTGAACCCGATCAGCGGCCGGGCGTCCCTTCTGCCGGCCGCTGATCGGGTTCAGCAGCGGGCCGGCAGCCCACAGGTGATGGCTGAGGCGCTCGGCGACATGCTCGTCGTCCTGGGCGGTGGGCTCCAGTGCGTCCGCGACGCGCAGATGCAGCCGAGGCGCGTGCCGCTGTGGCATCGTCCTGACGACCGACTCCCGGACCAGGTCGTGCGGGAAGCGGAACGAGAACGGGTCGCCGGGAAAGGGCTCGAGCAGGCCGAGGTCCTGCAACGGCTCGAGACGGTCGAGACAGGTCTGCACGTCAAACCCGGCGGCGCGCGCGAGCAGAGCGAGCTCGACGTCCCGGCCGATGAGAGCAGCGATCCGCAACACCTCTCGGGCAGAGTCGTCAAGTCCGGCCATCCGGTCCTTCACGACATCCCGCACAGTGAACGGGATTCCGGCCCGCGCCGCGGCATCCTCGGTGAGCTCACCGCTGTCGGCAAGGAACCGGGACAGCTCCCGTACGAAGAACGGATTACCGGCAGTACGGGCATGGATGCCGCGAGCGACGCCGGCCCCGGGCGTCCGGCCGGTCTCGTGGCGGACGAGTTCCGCCACCTCGGCCGGTCCGAGCGGGCCGAGCCGGACCCGGCGATGACGAGGCAGCCGGCTCGCCGCGGCGAGCATCCGCGCCAGCTCCGAGCCCGGCATCGGCGCGCGGTCGCGGAGCGCGCCGATGACCACCGTGCCGCTCGGAAGCCGAGCCGCCAGGTGCCCGAACAACTGCAGCGAGGCGACGTCGGCCCACTGGAGGTCATCGACGACAAACACCACCGGCCGCAGCGCCGATACCTGGCCGACGAGGGCGACAGCCTGCTCGATCAGGCGGAACCGGGCTCCGCTGTCCGGCGGCGGCTCCACGAGCCGGCCGAGCTCGCCTGACCGCCACTCCTCCCGCGCCGCGGCGGGCAACTCCTCAAGGACCGCGCCGACGGCCTGCACCCACAGCCACATCGACGGCGCGCCGTCTCCCTCGAGACAGCGCCCCCACACGACCAGCGCGCCGCGCCGGCCCTCCTCGGCGCTGATCTCCTCCAGCAGGCGGGTCTTGCCCACTCCCGGCTCACCCTCGACGAGGACGAGCGCCGTGCCTCCGGCACGTGCCGATTCCACCGCCTGCCGCAGCACCGCGAGCTCCTCCACCCTGCCGACCAGACCGCCGGTGGGCCGCTCCCCGAGGGTGGGGGCCGGCCGCTGCTCGGTGTGCGTCTCCTCGGCACGGCCGACGAGCGCGGGCTTCGGCGCGGTAGCCGGCCGTGTGATGCTCGCCGTCCTCGCGTGCGCGTCGTACCCGCCGGCCGAGGTCAGGGGCTGACGCAGCACCCGCTGGTACGCCTCCAGCAGCGCCGGGCCGGGACCGATGCCGAGCTCTTCGGCGAGCCGGGCGCGAACCGTCCGGAAGACCTTCAGCGCCTCTGACTGGTGACCGGCGGCGCCCAGGACGGCGACGAGCCCGGCTTGCACGGTTTCGTGCAACGGAGCCATCCCGGCGGCCAGGTACAAGGGCTGGAGCACACGCGCGGGCCGGCCCCGCGACACTGCGAGCTCGGCCGCCGCCGCGCACGCGTCGAAGAACTCACCGTCCAGTGCGGCGAAGATCGACATCGCGGTCGATCCGTGGAAGAGCCCATCACCCGCAGGCCCCTGCCAGCACACAAGCGCACGTACGTAAGAGTCGAGCGCCGCATCGGGGCGCTGCTCCGCGACGCTGACTCTGGCCGCCTCGACGAACTCCCGGAAGGCGAGGAGGTCCAGCATGTCGGCGCCGCCCGCGAACAGGTAACCGTTGGCGCGGCGCTCCAGGTACGTGCCGTTCGTGCGAGCCGGCAACGCCGGTTCGAGTAACCGCCGGAGCGAGCCCACGTACTTCTGGAGAATGTTGACGGCCGAGGCCGGGACGTCATCACCCCAGATCAGATCGATCAACTCGCTCGTGCTGATCGGCTTGCCCGCGCGTGCGAGGAGCAGCGCGAGCAGGTGGGCCAGGACCAGCTCGCGGGCGCGCCGCAGCCACACGCCGTACGCCAGCCGGATGCGGGCCAGCTCGAACGGGAACGCCGCGCCCGCGGGGTGGGCGACCGCGGCGGCGAACAGCGCACCGGCCTCCTCCTGCGGCGCGGTGATCGCCAGCGCCCCTGCGGTGAGCAGCGCCAGACGTGGGGAGAGCGCCGGCAGGCCCGCGTCCCGGGCGGCTTCGGCGTGCGCACGGGCGGCGGCGTGCCGGCCCGTGTGCGTGGCGGCCTCGACCAGGTCGAGCAGGGTACGGGTGGCCTGCTGCGAGTACCGGGTGAACCCGCCCGGGGCGGTGATCCCGGCAGCGTAGGCGTACGCGGTCTCGTACTCACCCTCGCTGAGCGCGGCGGCGGCGCCGATCGCCTCCGCGTACTCGGTCAGGAACCCCACCCCGCGCGGCCGCCCCCAGGCGTCCACGGCCGCCTGCAGCTCGCGGGCCCGGGCCAGGTCGCCTCGGTACGCCGCCAGCAGCCCGAGGAATGCCCGGAACGCCTGGGCGAACAGCCGGTACCCGTGCTCGGTGGTGAGGTCCAGGCCGCGGCGGCCGGTCTGCTCGGCCTCCGCCCACGCACCGGTGGCGATCTGATCGAGCATCACCACCTGGAGCAGGGTCATCACGCTGGTGACCGCGCCGGACTCCGCCTCCCGGTCGACCATGCGCCGCAGCAACGCCCGATGTTCGCCCAGCACTCCCAGGTAGAACGCGGAGACCATCAGCCGCATCGCATGCCACGGCGCGACGGCGGCCGGCCCGGCGAGCGCCTCGGCGATCCGCTCCGGCACACCGTGGCCGCGGTTCACGACGTCACCCCACGCGTCCCGCACGATCGCCGTCGACGGGCTGACCCCGCCACCGAACCGGTCGAAAAGCGCGTCGGTGCGCGCCCAGCGGACCGGGTCGACGGCGAACTGGCTGATCGCCAGCAGCAGGCTCAGCGCACGTTCGGTCAGCCGGGCGTCGTCGATCCCGGACTCGAGCAGTGCCGAGATCCGCCGGTGATTCGCGGCGACATCACCGTCGCGGTACAGCGCCACGAATCCGGCGGTGATCACCGCCGCCGGGCCGTCCACCGCGGCGTCCTCGGCGAGGCCCTGCGCCGCGTCGAGCAAGCCGGCCTGCCCGGCGACGAACGCCGCGTCGGCCAGCAGCCGGGACCGGTCGGCGGAGCGGCGGCTCAGTTCCGCGGCACGGGTCAGCCAGGTGATCGCGATCGCGGCGCCGCCGCGCCTGGTCGCCGAGACAGCCGCCACTTCGAGGGCCGCCGCGACGTCGTCGTCCGGGTCGACGGTGGCGGCGGCCAGGTGCACGGCCCGCCGTTCCGGGCTGTCGCGGTGCAGCCGGGCAAGGTCGGCGTGGGCGGCGCGGCGCTCGTTCGGCGTCGCGGCCTGGACGACGGCCGACCGCACGAGAGGATGCCGGAACACCGGCTCCCCGCCGGCCGGGTCCGGGGCCAGCAGGCCCGCCTCGACCGCCCGGCCGACGCCGCGCATCCGGTACCGGACCGCACCGACTCTGCGGGCCGATCCGGCACCCGCGCCGTCCAGCGCCGCCCGCAGCAGCTCGCCGCGCTCCTGCTTGGGCAGCTCGCGCAGCCGCCCGCCGTAGACCTGCTCCAGCCGCCGCGACAGCGTCATCGTGCCGGAGTCCAGCAACGTGGATCGGGGCAATTCGAGCAGCGCCAGCGGATTCCCAGCCGCGGTCCGCAAGATCAGATTCCGGCGGTACGGGTCGAGCCCGGCTTGCCGCAGGTCGAGCAACTCTGCGGCGGCGTGCTCGGTCAGCGGCTCCAGGACCAGCTCCGGCAGCCCGGCCCCGTCGAACGGTGACGGCACCTCCGCGCGCACCGCGATCGCCACGCGCACCGCGGTACCCGCGAGGCGCCGCGCGGTGAACGCGAGCACCTGCGCGCTCGGCGCGTCCAGCCATTGCCCGTCATCGACGACCAGCAGCAGCGGCGTGGCCGCCGACACGAGCGTGAGCAGGTCCAGTACGGCGATGCCGAGCGCCATCACCTGCGGCGCGGCACCGGTGGTCCCGGTGAAGGCCGCGTCGATCGCCGCCCGGTGCCCGGGATCCAAGCCGGCCGAGTCCGGCAGCAGCGGGGAGATCAGCTGATGCAGCCCGGCGTACGCCAGGTCCCGCTCCGCCTCCGCCCCGGCGCCGCGCACCACTCGGAACCCGGCAGCCGCCGCTGCCAACCCGTCCAGCAACGCCGTCTTGCCGAGGCCGGCCTCACCCCAGAGCACCAGGACCGGGCCGGCCTCGTCGCCCAGCAGCGCCACGAGCCGCGATCGTTCCTCGTCCCGTCCGACGAGCTCACCGTGGCGCACGCACGAACCCTATCCGGACGTCGGCAACCGGGTCGTCGAGGTGCCTGTACCGTGCGCGGGGAAGGCGGTCAGCCCTTGACGGTGAGGAGCGGGCGCAACTCGGCCACCGGGTCCGCCACACCTCCCGCGTGCAGGCTCGACACCACGGGTCCGATGTCCTTGTACGCCCACGGAGCTTCCTGCTTGAGGTCGCGCCGCCAGGCCGCCATCACGTCCGTGCGGCGCGCCACGGTCGGATCGCGGTGGTCCAGCGGCGTGACCACGCGGAACTCGCGCAGGAACGCGTCGAGGTCATGGTCGCCGCCCCGTGCGGTGGCGCCGCGCGGGACGCGCCGTCCGGCGCCGTGGCAGGCGCTGGCCAGCGTGCGGGCGTTGCCGTGGCCCCGCAGCAGGTAGCTGGACGCTCCCATGGACCCGGGCACGATCACGGGCTCGCCCCACATCGCGTACGGGCCGCCGGTCATCTGCTCGTGACCACCCGCCGGCGTCGCGCCTTTGCGGTGGATGACGCGGTCCTCCTCCTGCCAGAACAGGTTGTGCGGCGCGTCGTAGACCAGCCGCGCCGTCATCTGGCCGCATTCGGCGGCGAGCCCGGCCCGCATGGTGAGGGCGAGGAAGAACCGATTGCCTGAGGCGAAGTTGGCGGCGTTGCCGAACGCGTCCAGGTAGCGGCGCCGGGCGGCGGCCGTGCGCTCGTTCAGCAGGAACGGCAGGATCTGGTTGCGGGGCCGCGACAACCCCGGCGGCCAGGTCTGGCGCAGCCGGTCCAGTGCTGTGGCGTTGGCCTGGTGTCCCAGCGCCAGTGAGCCGCTGTGCACCATCAGGACGACCGCGCCCGCTGTCAGGCCCCACGCGTACGCGGCGGCGGGATCGTGGATCCGTGCCACGTACTGCAGTTCGGCGAAGTGGTTGCCGCCGCCGATGCTGCCGATGAGGCTGTCGTGGCTGGCGGCCTCGGTGCCGCCCGCGCTGGTGATCCAGTCGGCGAACGCCTCGGCGGTGCCGGTCGGGTACGCCGGAGCGTGCATGCGGTCCAGGCAGTCCTCGGTGTCGGTCGGCTGGTGGCCCTGCCAGGGGGCGTCGCCGGTGAGCAACAGCCCTGGGAGTCCGTCGCGCAGGAGTGCCTCCCGCTGGGCGGGGGTGAGGGCGATGCGGCGGCCGCCCTCGAAGAACAGGTGCCGCAGCCGCCGTTCCAGGTCGTCCAGGCGCGGCCGTACCTGCTCCACGGTGAGCGAGGTGACCTCCAGCCGCATGCCGCAGTTGACGTCGTTGCCGACCGCCTGCGGGAGCAGCACGCCCTCGGTCTCGATGACCGTGCCGATCGGGATGCCCGCGCCCTTGTGGAAGTCGGGGGTGAGGACGAGGCGGATCAGGCGGGGCGGCGGGCCGTCGTGGCCGGGTACGGCCTCGGCGAGGCCGGCGAGGGTGTCGGCGGTCTCCAGGACGGACAGCACTTCGTCGACGGCGGCCGGTTCGAGAGGCACACGTTCGTCGGCGCAGATGTCGACGGGGACGTCCCAAGGGTTCGGGAGGGTGAGCCACTGCTCGTCTCGGCGCATGAGACGGTGGTCCTGACGGGTGCGCATGATGGTGAAGTCCTTCGGGCTGCTGAAAGCGATGCAAGGGCGGGCGCGGTCGAAAGCGCGCCGGAGAGGGCGACGGGCCGGGGCCGCCGCCGTGGGCCTCGTGGTTCAGCAGCCGCGAGGTGAAGGCGTGTCCGACTGTAGTACGGCACGCGCCGCGCACACCACGGATTTACGTCTCCGCTCACGGCGGTGGGGCGTGCCGCCTGCTGGCGGCACGCCCCACGCGCGATCCGGATCGCCGGCTACCCGTTAGCGGACGATGCCCTGGGTGTCGACGTGGTTGCCGTCCCAGTCGCCGATGAGGGGCAGGTCGGAGGGGTCGCCGTAGCCGATGGAGGTCGTGGTTTCGGTGGCGCTGGTGACGGGGCTGGTGCGCATGTAGAAGGTGCCGTTCATGCGGACCCCGACGTTGTCCTTGCCGTCGCCGTCCCAGTCACCGACCAGCGGGGCGGCACCGGCGTCGCCGTAACGGAAGGTGTAAGAAGCCGCTCCGGTCTGAGGAGTGTTGGACAGGTAGAAGGTGGCATTCGTGGCCTTGTAGGCGCTGACGGTGTCCTTGCCGTCACCGTCCCAGTCACCGACCAGAGGGATCATGTCGGCGTCACCGTAGGCGACGGAGGTGGTGGTCTCGGTGGCGCTGGTGACGGGGCTGGTGCGCATGTAGAAGGTGTTGCCCATACGGACCCCGACGTTGTCCTTGCCGTCACCGTCCCAATCGCCGACCAGCGGGGCGGCACCGGCGTCGCCGTAACGGAAGGTGTAGGAGGCCGCTCCGGTTTCGGGGGTGTTGGACAGGTAGAAGGTGGCGGTGGTCGGGTCGAAGCTGCTGACCGTGTCCTTGCCATCGCCGTCCCAGTCACCACGGATCGGGACCATGGGGCTGTTGCCGTACGCGATGACCGGGCGGGTGGCCACATTCGAGCTCTGGCTGTCGGACAGGTAGAACTCCAGGACACCGAGACTCGGCGAACCGGCGAAGGCGGCCAGGTCGGCCAGGCTGCCGTTGAACACCGTCGGCGAGCCCGGAAGGGTGCTGGAGGAGCCGGCGTACTGCCAGGCGGTGAAGCGTGACCAGCCCGCGGGCAACGCCCCGGGGGACCCGCTGTAGTTGGAGGTCTCCAGAGGGTTGGCCGAGAACGACTTGTTGCTCCCCGTGCACTGGTTCCACCAGTTGGGGTTGGTGTAGATGGCCGCTTCCCGGCCGGTCTGCGCCTTGACCTCGTTCACGAAGTCGCGAATCCAGGTGACCATCTGAGTGGTCGACAACCCGTAGCAGGGATACATCGGAGCGGACGTCGTCCACCAGGGCCACTCGATGTCGAGCTGCAGGGGGAGGGTCTTGCCGTCGTTGACGTACTGGGCGTGGGAGATGAGCCAGTCCGCCTGGGCCTTTCCGGTGTTCACGCCCTTGTCCGGGCGGCCGAAGGCGTAGGCCCCGATGTAGACGCCGTTGGCCTTGGCATTGTGGTAGTTGGCGTTGTACGTCGCATCGACGAAGTCGAGGCCCTCAGTGGCCTTCGCCCAGCCGAACTTGACGCCCTTGGCCGCCGTCTGCGCCCAGTCGATCGTTCCGGCATGGTTGGAGACGTCGGTGCCGCCGACCGTGTATCCCGCCGGGACGGCGGCCTGCGCCGGCTGCACCCCCAGGGCGATCACCGATACGAACGCGGCCACTCCGGCCATGACACGGACGGCCCGCATGGATCTGATCATGAGATTTCTCCGGTTCCAACGGGGGCGGGATTCCTGTCCGCCCCCGTGTTGGGGGGTGGGTCAGCGGACGATGCCCTGGGAGTCGATGTGGTTGCCGTCCCAGTCGCCGATGAGGGGCAGGTCGGAGGGGTCGCCGTAGCCGATGGAGGTCGTGGTTTCCGTGGCGCTGGTGACAGGGCTGGTACGCATGTAGAAGGTGCCGTTCATGCGGACCCCGACGTTGTCCTTGCCGTCACCGTCCCAGTCACCGACCAGCGGGGCGGCACCGGCGTCGCCGTAACGGAAGGTGTAAGAAGCCGCTCCGGTCTGAGGAGTGTTGGACAGGTAGAAAGTGGCATTCGTGGCCTTGTAGGCGCTGACGGTGTCCTTGCCGTCACCGTCCCAGTCACCGACCAGAGGGATCATGTCGGCGTCACCGTAGGCAACGGAGGTCGTCGTCTCGGTGGCGCTGGTGACAGGGCTGGTACGCATGTAGAAGGTGTTGCCCATGCGAACGCCGACGTTGTCCTTGCCATCGCCGTCCCAGTCACCGACCAGAGGAGCGGCACCGGCGTCGCCGTAACGGAAGGTGTAGGAGGCCGCTCCGGTTTCGGGGGTGTTGGACAGGTAGAAGGTGGCAGTGGTCGGGTCGAAACTGCTGACCGTGTCCTTGCCATCACCGTCCCAGTCACCACGGATCGGGACCATGGGACTGTTGCCGTACGCGATGACCGGGCGGGTGGCCACGTTCGAGCTCTGGCTGTCGGACAGGTAGAACTCCAGGACACCGAGACTCGGCGAACCGCCGTCGATGCCGACCGGTGAGGAGTAGCCGACGATGTCGATGTCCGATCGCGAGTAGCTGTGGGCCTTGATCGCGTCGCCGCTGTTGCCCTCGATCGTGTAGACGGTGCTCGCGTTGGACGAGGTGACGATGCCGACGTGGTCGATGTCCCCGCTCTGGTCCCAGTCGAACACCAGCGCGTCCCCGGGCTGAGGGGTGTAACCGCTGGAGCGGGCGTGCCAGGTCCCGTGCGTGGTCCCGTAGTCCTTGAAGGAGGAGGCCCAGCCGGTCAGGATGCCCCCGCTGGTCTCGGCCACGTCCGCGTAGCGCACCCCGGCGGTCTTCCAGACGTACTTGGAGAAGTCGGCGCACCAGTCACTGTTGCGGAACTGCACGCCGTCCCCCGAACCGCAGCCGGAGGCCGACTTCCACGTGCGGAAGACCCCTGTGTAGTAGTTGCACCCGCTACCCATGGGGTTCTCCTTGTTGCGGGCCGCCTTGCCGGCTTCCGCCTGCGCGACCGAGACGATCGTGTCCCGGCTCGCCGCGGAGGCCGGGGCGGTGACGGCCGCCTGCAGCCCGACCACCGAGATCGTCGCCGACAGCAGGCAGGTGGTGGCGCGCTTGGCCATCGAGTTCTTCATGACGTCCCTCTCGCTTGCGTTGCTTGACGAGAACTGAGACTGGTCGGGGTCTCTCCAAATGGACTGCAATAGCGCTGTACCGGTCGGTACTGGCATGATCGGTGCGGGCACGAAACCTGGGAGATTCACATGGAGTTACGGCTCCTGGGACCGGTGGAAGTGTGGAACGGGGGACGGCAGGTGCTCCTCGGGGGCGCCAAGCCGCAGTCGCTGCTGGCCGCGCTCCTGCTGGAGGCGGGCCGCGTCGTCACGGTCGACAGGCTGATCGAGGCGATCTGGGAGGACGATCCGCCGACGACCGCCCGCGGCGTGCTGCAGACCTACGTCGCCTCGCTGCGAAGAGCCTTCACCGGCGCGGGGCTGCCCGACGTCATCGTCTCCCACCGGCTCGGCTACCTGGCCGAGATCCCCCCGGACGTCCTGGACCGGGACCTCTTCCAGCGACTCGTCACCCAGGGCAGGCAGTCCTCCCAGCAGGGGCGGCACGAGGAGGCGGCCGAAACCTTCCGTACGGCTCTGCGGCTCTGGCGCGGCGAGGCCCTGGGCGGGATCGGCGGCGCCTACCTGCGCGCGGAAGCCGTACGGCTGGAAGAGCTGAGACTGGCGGTCACCGAGGAGCGGATCGCCGCGGACCTCGCGGCCGGGCAGGACGAGCGGCTCATCGACGAGCTGGCCGAGCTGGTCGAGCTGCACCCGACGCGCGAGCGGCTGCGCCGCGACCTCATGGTGGCCCTGTACCGGGTGGGCAGGCAGGCCGACGCGCTGGCCGTCTTCCAGAAGGGCCGCCGGGTGCTGATCGAGGAGATGGGGGTCGAGCCCGGGCCCGAGCTGCGCCAGGCGCAGGAGGCCATCCTGCGTTCGGACCCCGCGCTGGCCAGACCGGTCAAGGCCGCGCCCCGCATGCCTCGCCAGCTGCCCTCCCCCGTGCCCGACTTCACCGGGCGCGAGAAGGAGATCCTGGCGCTGCGTGACCATCTCACCGGCTCCGGCGCCACCCCGATCTGCGTCATCTCCGGCCAGGGCGGCGTCGGGAAGTCCGCCCTGGCACTGCGTACGGCGCACGAGATCGCGCACCACTATCCCGACGGGCAGCTCCACGTCGAGCTGCGCGGCACCACAGGCACGCCGGCCGGTGCCGAGGAGGTGCTCGGGCGGCTGCTGCGCGAGCTTGAGCCCACCGGCGCGCCGCTCCCGCTCACGCTGGAGGAGCGCGCCAGCCGCTACCGGACGCTGCTGGCCGACCGGCGCCGGCTGATCGTGCTGGACGACGCCGCCTCGGAGGCTCAGGTACGCCCGCTGCTGCCGGGCAGCGAGGGCTGCGCGGTGGTCGTCACCTCCAGGAACCGGCTCGCCGGGCTGTCCGGCGCCATGCTCGTCGACCTCGGCATGCTGCCGCCCGAAGCGGGCATCGACCTGCTCATCCGCATCGCGGGCGAGGAGCGGATCACCGGCGACCCGGAGGCGGCGGCGCGCATCGTCGGCCAGTGCGGTGGCCTGCCGCTCGCACTGAGGGTCGCGGGCGCGCGCCTGGCCTCGCGGCGCCGCTGGTCGGCCCAGCGGCTGGCCGACCGGCTCGCCGACGAGCAGCACCGGCTCGACGAGCTGGCCGCCGGTGACCTGGAGGTACGCGCCAGCATCGCCCTCAGCTACGACATGCTCTCCGCCCAGGAGAAGCGGGCGCTGCGCCGGCTGGGCCTGCTCGGGCTGCCGAGCTTCCCCCTCTGGGTGGCCGCGACCGCCGTGGACATCGGCCCTCGCGAGGCCGACCAGCTGCTGGAGCAGCTCGTGGACACCTCGCTGGTCGACGAGGTGGACCCCGACGAGACCGGGCAGGCCCGTTACCGGCTCCACGACCTGGTCAGGCTGTTCGCCGGCGAGCGCGCCCGGGCCGAGGAAGGGGCCGAGGAGCTGACGGCGATGACCAGAAGGGTGCTGGGCGGCTGGCTGTGGCTGGTCGAGCAGGTCAGCAAGGTCGTCCCGACCGGGGCCGTGCCCATGCGCGTCACCCCCGGGCTGCCGCACCCGGTTGGGGCTGAGGCGGCCCGCCCGGCGCTGGCCGACCCGCGGGGTTGGTTCCGGAGCGAGGAGGAGTCGCTGATCGCCGCCGTCGAGCTGGCCGCCTCGATGGACCTCGACCAGCTGGCCGTCGACCTCGCCTCCGCGCTGTCCCTGGTGGCCCTCGGGAGCAGCCAGTACGTCGTCGACGACCCGTTCACCTCCTGGCACCGCACCCACGAGGCGGCGCTGGCCGCGGCGCGCCGCACCGGCAACGTGCTCGGCGAGGCGAGCCTGCTGGCGGGCCTGGGGCAGCTCTACTACGAGCGGGACTTCTACGCCGAGTCCCGCCAGTACCTCAGCCAGGCGCTTTCACTGTTCCGCGAGGCCGCGGACGTACGGGGAGAGGCCTCCACCCTGGCCGCCCTCGGCGCGGCGTGCCGCGAACAGGGGTACCTGGCCGAGGCGCTGCACTTCCTCGGCGAGGCCGAACCGCTCTGGGAGCGCCTGGCCGACACCGCCGCCATCGCCCACGTCAAACGGCTGACCGGCACGGTACGCCTCGAACGCGGCGACTACGCCGCCGCCTGGACCGACTTCACCACGGCGCTGACCCTCTACCAGCAGGCCGGCAGCCAGCGCGGCGCCGGGCTGACCCTGCGCAACATGTCGCTGCACCACCGCGCCAGAGGCGAGTACGACCTGGCCGAGAAGGTGTGCGAGCAGGCGCTGGAGATCTTCCGGCAGCTCGGCGACCGGCTCATGGTGGCCTACTGCTCCCGTTCGCTGGCCAAGGTCAGGCTCCGGCTCGGCGGGCACGAGCAGGCCCGGCGGCTGCTGGAGGAGGCGCTCGGCGTCACCCGGACCCTGCACGACCGCTGGGGCGAGGCCTGCACCCTGCGTACCCTCGGCGAGCTCAACCTGGCCGAGGGCCGCCTCTACCAGGCCAAGGCTGATCTGGAGGAGTCCGTGCGGCTGTGGGAGGCGCTGCGCCTGGGTCTGTTCCGGGCCCGTACCCTGCGGGACCTGGCGCTGGTCCACGAGGCCCTCGGCGATGACGCCACCGCCCGTACGACCCGGGCCGAGGCGCTGGAGGTGTTCCGGCTGCACGGCGCCCGCGAGTACGAGGAGATGTCGCAGTAAAAACCGTTCCAGGGGGATTACAGCGGTCTTGGATCCCGCTCGTGAACCATGGCGACGGCACGCCTCATGTGGCGTGTCCATGGTTCACTACGGAGGGCTTCCATGCCGAAGATCGTGCTCCTGTCCGACCCGCGGATCGCCGCGGTTTCCGTCAAGGAGTGCGGGGAACCGCTCGTGGACCTGCGCACCGTGGAGGCCATCCGGGTCGATCCGAGGCTGGCCGACCGCGAGGGGGCCTACGCGCACGTACGGCTGAGCGTGGCCGACCGGCTGGTGGCCGCGCAGACCCGGCTGCCCCGCGAGCTGCGCCTGCTGATCACCGAGGGGTACCGTCGGGTGGGACTGCAGCAGCAGTACTTCGACTCATCGGTCACCCGTCACCGCGCCGCGCACCCCGGCTGGGACGAGAACCGCGTTCGCGTCGAGGCCAGCAGATACGTCTCCCCGCCCGACGTGGCCCCCCACGTCACCGGCGGCGCGGTCGACCTGACCCTGTGCACCTCCAACGGCGACGAACTGCCGATGGGCACGCCGGTCAACGCCACCCCGCCGGAGGACGGCGAGGCCTGCTACACCGCCTCGACCGCCATCTCCGCGGAGGCCACGGCGAACCGGCACATCCTGGGCACCGCCATGACCTCCATCGGCTTCGTCAACTACCCGACCGAGTGGTGGCATTGGTCCTACGGCGAGCGCTATTGGGCCTTCACCACGAGCGCTCACCACGCGCTGTACGGCCCCTGGGAGTTGCCGTCCTGAAGTGGACGGCGCGGCCGGCGGCAGCACTCCGTCACGGGCCGGCCCCGATGACGACGACGTCGTACGTGTTGCCGTCCAGGTCAGTTTCCCTTCGCGGCGTGGCCGAGGCGGAAGGCCGAGATGAGGAAGAAGATGCCGCCGGGGACGGCGTAGCCGGCCGCGTTGGTCAGCGTCGGGCCGGCCGCGGAGGCGCCGACGATGAAGGACGCACCGGCGAGTACGGAGATGCCACCGCTGATGACCATCGGCCACTGGCCGCCCATCTTGCGGCGGGTGACGCCCACGATCAGCTGGACCAGCCCGGCCACGACCGCCCAGGCGCCCCACACGCGCAGCACGGCCGGGATACCGGACGCGCAGGCGATGGCCACGCCGACGGCGGTGATCAGGCTGACCGCGATGTTCACGTACAGCAGGGCAGCTGATCCGGTGGCGCGCGACGCGCGGGCGTCGACGATGGCGGCGGCCACGTCGAACAGCGGGTAGAGCACGAGCAGGGTGACCGCGAGCGGACCCAGGTTCGAGGCGGTCGTGAACATCGCGAGGGCCCAGACGATGGCGAACGCGAACCGGACGAAGTACAGCCGCCGCAAAGCGGACGCGGTCCCGGAAAAACCGGGCGAAGCAGCGATCGTGCTCATGATGATCCTTTCGGTGGATGAGCGATGTGGGGAGCGGCCCGTGGTCGGGCCTTCTCGTCCGGTGGGGGTCCTGCCAGGCCGCCGCCAGGCTCGCTCCTAGCTAGACCGAACGTTCTGTCTCGGCACAGCATGGCAACGTGCGGCGCGGAATGTCAAGACCGAACGTTCTACCCCCTAAGATGGCCATATGCCCAGCCAATCCGAAGGCCGGCCGTCCGAAGCGCGGTCCCGGCTGCTCAACACGGCCACCCGGCTCTTCTACGCGGAGGGCATCCACGCCGTCGGCATCGATCGCATCGTCGCCGAAGCACAGGTGACGCGGGCCACCCTCTACCGGCACTTCCCCGGCAAGGAAGACCTCGTCCTCGCCTACCTGAACGAGGTCGACCGGGCCATGCGGGGTCAGGCCGACGAGGCCGTCGCCGCCGGACTACCGGCCGCCGGCACCATCCAGGCCCTCAGCGAGTCCATCGCCCAAGGCATCCAGTCCCCCGGCTTCCGGGGATGCGCCTTCCTCAACGCCGCCGCCGAGTATCCCGACCCCGAGTCCCCGGTGCACAAGGCCGTGCTCGCCCACCGCCAATGGTTCCTGGACACCGTCACGGCACTGCTGGCCAAGATCCAGGAGACCGGAGCCGAGCCCGCCGCCCGCCACTTCGTGATGATGCGCGACGGCGCCATGGCCGCCGGCTGCCTGTTCGACCCGGCGCTGATCTGCGAGACCTTCCTGCGCGGAGTCGAGAGACTCCTACAGGTTTACGCCGTCACCGACTACAGCGGACCGGCGGGCGCCTGAAGCCGCAGGCCTCCGCCGGCGAACGCTCTCAGCGGAGGGACTCGGGGAGCAGGTGCTCGATCGACCAGCCGCTCCACAGCAGCGGGCGGACGAGCTCGGCGTTCAGTATGTCGTCGAGGACGAGCAGCATCCTGCGGCCGTCAAGGATCCGGCGCAGCAGCGCGATGCGCTGCAGATCACCGTCGGGCGCGCTACCCGGCGAGGATGATCAGCAGTTCCTCCAGTGCGTCCGACAGCGACTTCGGCCGGGCGGACGAGCTGTCGAGGCCGAGGTAGATCTGCCCGTCCGGACGGTACCGTCGCAGCTGGCGGGCGAGGGTCAGCGCGAGCGCCGTCTTGCCGATCCCGGCCGTGCCGGTGAGCGACACCGTGACCGGGGACGCGGCGCTCTGCCGGTGTGGCCGGCCCGCGCCGCACAGCGCCAGGACGGAGGCACGCTCATGCTCCCGCCCCACCAGATGCCGCAGCGGCGGCGGGAGGGCCGTGACGGGCACGGGTGCCGGCCGGTTCGCGCTGCCGCGGCCGTTCAGCGGTGTGATGCGCCGCCGCAGCGGCCGGACCTGCGGCTGCGGCTCTGCCGGAGCGTCCGGCGTGTCAGCGGGGCGGGAGTCGTTCGCCTCTGGCGCCGGCCCGTCCGGAGACGGATGCGCCGGCACGGGCAGCGCGTGCGCGCCGCTGGTGAGGATTTCGGCGTGCAGGCGCTTGAGGGATTCGCCGGGTTCGACGCCGAGTTCACGGACGCAGATCTGGCGGACGCTGCGGTACGCGCGGAGGGCGTCGGCGGTCTGCCCGGCCGCGCGGAGCGCCGCGATGAGCTGGAGCCGGCCGCGTTCGTCGAGTGGCCGCTCGGCCACCACCCGGCGCAGGTGCGGCATCACGACGGTGTGGCGGCCGACGGCGGGCTCGGCGTCGGCCCAGTCCGCCGCGACCCCCCAGTACTGCTCCTCAAGCGCGAGAACGTCCGTGGCCAGGTTGGGCTCGAGGTCCGGGACCTCTTCCAGCGGGCGTCCCCGCCACAGCTGGAGGGCGCGGCGCAGGATGGCCGCCGACTCCTCGTGGTCTCCGGAGTTCGCCGCCGTCCGTCCCCGAGTGGCGAGGGTGCGGAACTCCTCGAGGTCGAGCTCGCCCTTGCCCACTTTCAGCTCGTAGCCGGAGGGATGGCTCTCCACCCTGCCGTCCTCGTCGCCGGTCTGCCGTAGCAGCCGGCGGACCTCGTACGCATAGGTGCGCGGGTTCGCCACGGCGGACTTGGGCTGGTTCGAACCCCACATGCGCTCGATGAGCGAGGTCACCCCGATGGGCCGTCCGGAGTTCAGCAACAGGACGGACAGCAGCAAGCGGCGCTGCCGGCCGGTCACCGCGAAGGAGCCGTGCGGGCCTTCGATCGACAGCGGCCCAAGGATGCGAAAGCGCATTCACACCTCCGTGGCTACGCGTACGGTTCCTGCGAGGTCTGGCTGCATGGTCCACCGCGGGCGCAGGACGGTGCGATGGGAGCGCTTCCACGTGAGTCGCACAGTTTTCCCCTCCTAGGGCAGCAGGGGTTGGGATATCGAAGGATGATCGTTACCATCGATAGGGGCGGAGTGACATCCAGCCGAGTCCGCGCTGTCAGAACTCTCCAGCCCTCAAGTATGAGGATCCGTACCGACGCGCAATTGAATGGAAGACTGTGGACTACGACACTCTTCAGGCCGTCCGCTTTTTCATCAAGGATCGCTATTTCCACACGCTTGATAACGATTTACCGGACCTCGGAAGACTGTTCAGGGAGAGCACCGTTATAACCTTTGACGGTGGGACGTTCGTGGGCGAAGACGCCCTCCCAGATTACCTGGCCAGCCCCACAGGCCCTGATTTGAGCTATTCCGACCGCACTGTGACCGTCGACGCACATCTCCTGGCGGACGGCACCATACTCGCTTTGGCGAGAGGACGCTGCAAGCAGAATAGCGAGCTACAGCATTTCGTTCAGACGTTCATCCTCGTACAGGATGGCGACTCATACTACGTCGCCCATGGCATATACCAAGATATTGCTGATGAGTAACAACGAAACTTGTGGGTCGGCCGGGAAAGAGTACACCTTCCCGGATCATCCGATGACACTTTCGGTATAAGGCGGATCTTGCGGCGTCCGCCGGCTCTTCGCTGATCGATCAGATCGTCGGCGAGGGCGCCCCAGGAAGTGCGCCGACCGCTGGCGCGCCGGACTCATCGTCTGACTCCGCGACTCCATCCAATGACCATTTGTCAGGCGGAGCCCAGCGCACTCCGAGCACTGTGTGATGACCCAACCCCCACTGCCGCATCACGCCGTAGCAGGCGCGCGCCAACACCCCGGTTGCCCGCCCGGATGGACACGGCATCAGGACGTGCCGGCCCCACCGTCATCGGGACTGCGTGCGGCGCTGACGCGCCGTGCTCGCCCTCGCTGTCCGGCAGGCCCGCCCTCGCCGCGCCCCTCGAACCGCACCGGCACCGCCGACGCCCTGACCCATCCGAACGGCCGCCGCGTGCCCGGCGCGACCCATGCCAACCCGCACCCGCGAACCACGCCCGGCGCGGTGTGTCCAGTGTCGGGACTTACCCCATCCCCCGAGATCGCAACCCGGCGCGGGCTGCCGTCCGAGGGCGTCCCCGTCTGCGCATCTCCACGCCCGCATCACACAGCCAGCGGCGAAGCGTCGCCGCATTGCGCCCGTATGCTCTCGCCAGACTTGGCAACCCTTCGCCGCCCTTGTAGCGCTTGATCAGGGATGCCATGTCGATCCCCAGTTTCCCGCCCACCGGGCCACGTGGTACCACCACCGCCTGCGCGGCTCTCGAGCGATGGCGTACGGTGGTCGGGGTCTGCTACCCGTTCGAGCGGGACAACGCGACGATCCCAACAGTGTCCGCGCTGTTCGACCACTACGTCACGCTCGACGGCAGCGTGTTCGACACCGCGCACTTGTATCTCGGCGGACAGGCAGAACGCCGTCTGGGCCGGTGGATCGCCAACCGTGGCATCCGTGACGACGTCGTGGTGATCGGAAAGGGCGCGCACACGCCGGACTGCGACCCGGACGGGCTGACCCGTCAGCTCCTGGAGTCGCTGGAGCGGCAGGGAACGGGCCACCTCGACGTCTACCTGCTGCACCGCGACAACGAGGACATACCGGTCGGCGAGTTCGTCGACGTCCTCAATCAGCACGCCGACGCCGGCCTCGTGCGCATTTTCGGCGGCTCGAACTGGTCGATCCGACGGGTGGACGAGGCCAACGCCTGGGCACGGGCCAATGGCAAACGCGGCTTTTCGCTGCTCAGCAACTACTTCGGCCTGGCCGAACCCAACGAGCTGCCGTGGCCCGGCTGCCTGGACGCGTGCGACGCGGAATCGATCCGCTGGCTCACCGAACGGCAGCTGCCACTGCTCGCGTGGTCGGCCCGGTCCTGCAGCTTCTTCACCCGAGCCGATCCTTCGGACCGGACGGACGCGACGCTGGTGCGGTGCTTCTACGGGCCGGAGAACTTCGAGCGGAAGCAGCGAGCCGAAAAGCCGGCCCGCGACTACGGCGTCTCACCCTCGGCGATCGCCATGGGCTACTTCCTGCACCAGCCTTTCCCGACGTTCGCCCGGTACGGGCCGAAGACGCTGGAGGAGTTGAGAGCCGGCTTCAGGGCCGGCGAGATTCACCTGTCCGCCGAGCAGGTCGCCTGGCTACGTGGCGGGTGAGTAAGATCGCAACGAGATGATGCTCTCGTGACGATTCCGGCGAACGGCAGCCGGCGGATGCCCGCCGGGCTCATCGCGCTGACCCTCGGCAGCTTCGGGATCGGCCTGACCGAGTTCGTGATCGCGGGCCTGCTCCCCCAGGTGAGCCTGAGCCTGGCCGTGTCCGAGGCCGCGGCGGGGTGGCTGATCTCCGGATACGCGCTGAGCGTCGCCGTCGGCGCCATCGTGGTGACCGCCGCCACCAGCGGGCTGTCCCGCAAGTCGGTCCTCATCGGGCTGGTGGCGCTCTTCGTCGCCGGCAACCTCATTTCCGCCGTCGCGTCCGACTATCCGGTCATGCTGCTCGGCCGCGTCGTCGCCGCCCTGTGTCACGGTTCGTTCTTCGGCATCGGCTCGCTCGTCGCCCGGCGCATGGTGCCGCCGGAGCGGGCGTCGAGGGCGGTGGCGGTGATGTTCGCCGGGCTGACCCTCGCCAACGTCCTGGGCGTGCCGTTCGGCGCGCTGGTCGGCGAACGCTGGGGCTGGCGCGCCACGTTCTGGGCGATCACCGTGATCGGCGTGATCGCCCTGCTCGCCATCGCGGCGCTGGTGCCGGGCTGGGCCGGCGCGGTGGACCGTACGCATCCCTCGGCGGCTTCCGGCCTGAACGGGCTGCGCGTCCAGCTCCGCGCGTTCCGCTCCGCGCAGGTCTGGCTGACGCTGGCGGCCACCGCGCTCGGTTACGGCGGCATGTTCGGCGCGTTCAGCTACATCGCCTACACCTTCACCCAGGTCACCGGCTTCTCCAGCGCCGACGTGGCCTGGCTGCTCGTCGTGTACGGCACCGGCCTGGTGATCGGGAACCTGGCCGGCGGGCGGGCCGCAGACCGCAACCGGGACCGCACGCTGATCGCCTCCCTGGCCGGCCTCGCCGCCACGCTCATCGCGTTCGGCCTGCTGGCCGGCAGCCCCGCCGCGTCGGTGGTCCTGGTCTTCCTGCTGGGCCTGTTCGGGTTCGCCGCCGTCCCCGGCATGATCACCCGCGTCACCGACTACGCGAACGGCGTCCCGCTCGCCGCCAGCGCCAACGTCTCGGCCTCCAACGTCGGCAACGCGCTGGGCGCCTGGCTCGGCGGCCTGGCCATCAGCGCCGGCCTCGGCTACACCGCTCCCCTGTACGCCGGCGCCGCCATCGTCCTGGCCGGCCTCGCGGTGATGACGATCAGCGCACGACGAGCATCGGGCGAGCGCGAACAGACCGCCGTGCCTGGGTGAGCACCCACCGGTCGGCGTGGCGACCAGGCGACGCGTACGACGGTGCACGAGTTTGACGCCCTACAAGATCGTTCAGGCACCTGAAGGTCGCCTGACGTCAAGTTGATGCGTCTCACGTGCCGATCTTCTCCAGCCCGACCGGCGGCTTCCGCTGCGCGCAGCCGGGTTGCAACCACACCCAGGGTGGCCGCGACGGCCGTCATCGGCGTGATCACCGGCGTGAGTCGGCAGCGCTCTATTTCGAGGACAATACAGAGAACACGGCCGTGCGGGACCGTCGACGGATACTCAGGGACGCCATGGCCGGCTTCCGGTGTGACGCCGATGAGTGGTGGCATTTCGACTACGGCAACCAGATCTGGGCCGTGCACCACAAAAGACCGGTTGCCCTCTACGGCGAGATCGACGATTACGGCTGATATTCGCCGGTTGGGTGGTGGTGCGTCCGCAGGATGGCTGTCATGGCGCGAAGACGGCCCTGGTCAGCCTGTCGCCGGTTCGGTGAGCCGACTTCCAGATCGGCGATCATCTGGGGCGGCAGGAGACCGCCTGCGGGCCGAGTGTGTCGACATGCCTTCCGCCATCCGGACAGGGCCGGAGCCGGTCAGGCACGCATGCCCCGGCGTAGGAGCGACCACCCACGGGCGGCTGCGCCGTCATTGAAGACGGCCGGTGCGAGGCTGAGCCGGTCGGGAAAGTGCCGATAGAGACCGCTCCGGCCGGCCCCCGCATGCGCGAGCGACCAGGCTGAGCGGCGCGTCGTAGCCGACGTTCGCGAACACTTCGCGGGCCGCCGCGATCAGTGCCGCGCGATTGCGAGCGGCGACGCGGCGCCTCTTGCCCGCCGGACGTGCCACGGACATGACTCTCACACCACCAACCGGACAACAGCGTCCGCATGCTCAACATCAGCATGCCCCGAAGTCGACAATGATCAGTCAGACGGGCTACATTGTTACCGGACAACATTGTCCGGTTGTGATACTCGCTCCAGACAGGAGAGGACGTTGAGCGCTTTCGACAGCAAGATCTGCCTGGTCACCGGCGCGGGCTCCGGCATTGGCCGGGCGATGGCCGTCGCCTTCGCCAAGTCCGGCGCTCGCGTCGTGGTCTGTGATGTCAACGAAGAGAGCGCTCATCGCACCGCTGCCGACATCGGCGACGCCGCCCTCGCGGTGGCCGCGGACATCGGCGGAATGGGCCGAACCGCGCGAGGGCTGCCCGGTGGCGCCGATCCGGCCGGCCAGTGCTGACCCGCTGACAAGTTCGCGTACTGGTCCGACACGCTGGTCAGCCTGGCCGAGTTCACCTCTGAGGAGAAGGACGCCGCTCAGGCCGCGTACATGAGCGCCCACGCCAAAATGATCGGCATGCCGCTGGGCGACCGCGCCAAGCGGGACCGACTCGCCACCGGCCGCTCGCTCATTCGTACGGCCAAGAGCGCAGCCTGCCTGCCGCCGATCGCAACGAGAACGCCTTTGAGCACGCCGCCGAACTGAGCTTCACCCGCTCCCCACCTGATCACCCGAATCGGAAGGGCATCCATGGAACACTCTCCGACGCCGCCTGCCCGCCTCACAGTCGCGGACCTGGGCTTCGACCCGGACGTGCTACGCGCCAGGTACCGCCACGAACGCGACCGCCGGTTGCGGCCCGACGGCAACGCCCAGTACCAGGGCGCCCGTGGCGAGTTCGGCTACTATGCCGCCGACCCGTACACCGAACGCGCCGAGCGGGAACCGGTCCGCGACAAAGTCGAGGCGCTGGTGGTGGGTGGCGGCTTCGGCGGGCTGCTCACCGGCGCCAGGCTCCGCGAGGCCGGCGTGGACGGCATCCGGATGCTCGACGAGGCCGGCGACTTCGGCGGCACCTGGTACTGGAACCGCTACCCGGGCATCCACTGCGACATCGAATCATCGGTCTACCTGCCGCTGCTCGAAGAGGTCGGTTACCTGCCCACCATGCGGTACGCGCCCGGCGAGGAGATCCGCCGGCACGCCGTCGCGATCGCCGAACTCTACGACCTGTACCGCGACACGCTGTTCCACACCCGCGTCACGGAGTTGCGCTGGGACGACGCCGCGGCCGAGTGGCAGGTGCGCACCGACCGCGGCGACGACTTCCGTGCCCGCTACGTCGTCATGTCCTCCGGCACCCTGACCCAGCCGAAGCTGCCCGGCATCCCCGGCATCGAGACGTTCCGCGGGCACACCTTCCACACCAGCCGCTGGGACTACGGCTACACCGGCGGCGACCAGAGCGGCGGCCTGCACCAGCTCGCCGGCAAGCGGGTCGCGGTCGTGGGCACCGGCGCCACCGGGATCCAGGTCATCCCGCACGTGGGGCGCGACTCGCAGCACCTGTACGTCTTCCAGCGCACCCCCTCGTCGGTCGACGTGCGCGACAACCGCCCCACCGACCCGGCCTGGGCCGCCGCGCTCAAGCCCGGCTGGCAGCGGGAACGGATGGCGAACTTCCTCACCGTCGTCACCGGCGGGCCCGCCGGACAGGACCTGATCAACGACGGCTGGACCAGCACCGCACGGCTGCAACGCCATCTGATGGCCGGCACCGTCGACACCGACCTGTCACCCGAGCAACGCGAGTACCTCGACGAGATCGCCGACTTCCAGAAGATGAACCAGATCCGCGCCCGCGTCGACGAGATCGTCGACGACCCGGCCACCGCGGAGCTGCTCAAGCCCTGGTACCGCTACATGTGCAAGCGGCCCACCTTCAGTGACCACTACCTGCAGACGTTCAACCGGCCCAACGTCACCCTGGTCGACACCGCCGACCACGGCGGCGTCACCGCGATGACGGAGTCGGCGGTCGTGGTCGGCGAGCACGAGTACGAGGTCGACTGCGTCATCTTCGCCACCGGCTTCGAGGTCGGCGTCTCCGGCATCCTCTCCGGCGCCCTGCCGGTGTACGGCCGGGACGGCGCGCCCCTGCTCGGCACCTGGCGGCAGGGCCCCCGCACGCTGCACGGCTTCTACGGCCACGGCTTCCCGAACCTTTTCCACCTGGGCCCGCTACAGAACGCCTCCGCGGTCAACTTCGTGCACATCCTGCAGGAGCAGGCCACCCACATCGGCGCCGTGGTCGCCGAGGCCCGCCGGCGTGGCCTCGGTGTGGTCGAGCCGACCAGGGACGCCGAGGACGCGTGGGTCGCCACCATCCGGGAGCTGGCGCCGGACAACAGCCGGTTCCAGGCCGAGTGCACGCCCGGCTACTACAACAACGAGGGCAAGCCCCGCCGGGTCAGCCAAACGTACGGGCCCGGTCCGGTCGCCTTCCACGACCTGCTGCGCCGGTGGCGTACCGAGGGCGGCATGGACGAGATCCTGGCGGGCAACCGATGAACCGCCGCAAGGCCGAGCTGCTGGTCCGGGCGAGTCCGCTGTGGGGGTCGAACGGCATGGCCTTCGGACCCGACGGGCGCCTGTACGTGGCCCAGTTCCTCGCCGGTCAGATCAGCGCCGTCGACCTGGCCACCGGCGACGTCGAGGTGGTCGTGCCACCGGACGGGCCGCTGCACTCCCCCGACGACCTCGCCTTCGACAGCGGCGGCGCGATGTACGTGACCGACCTGGTCCCGGGCCGGGTGTGGCGACGGGGCCCAACCGGGGACTTCACGCTCGTCACCGGCGGGATCACCGCGCCCAACGGCATCGCCTGCGTCGGAACCAGGGTGTTCGCCAACGAGATGATCCCGGGTGGACGCCTGCTGGAGCTGTCCCCGGCCGGCGACGAACCCACGGTGCTCACGGCGGGCCTCGCCATGGGCAACGCGATGCAGCTCGGCCCGGACGGGCAGCTCTACTACCCGCACATGCTCACCGGCGAGGTGTTCCGCATCCCGCTCGACGGCGGCGAGCCGGAGCTGGTGGCCGCGGACGTCCCGGATCCGGTCGCCGTGCGCTTCGACCGCGCCGGCGCCCTGCTGGTGCTCGCCCGCGGGGCGAGCGGGATCGTCACGCGCGTCGACCTGGCCGGCACCGGCGACCGGTCGGAAATCGTCAGCGAGCTCAACGCCCTGGACAACGCCGCCTTCGACGCCGACAACCGGATGTTCGTCTCCAGCTACGCGCATGGCGGCGTCGCCGAGCTCGCGGCCGACGGACGTACCCGCCAGATCGTGCCCCGCGGCCTCGGCGGCCCCTTCGGGGTGACCATCGATCTCGGCGGTGGCGTCCACGTGGCCGACCACTACCGCCTCACCCAGCCCGCCGACCGGCCGGACGAAGACGTCACCACCACCGAGCAGCTGACCTTCGTGCACGGCATCGCCGCCGACGGCGACCTGCTCCACACCACCTCCCAGTACGGGCACGTACGCACCTACGACCGCGGCTCCGGCACGGTGCGCACCCGGGCCGACGGCCTGAACCGGCCGCTGGGCATCGCCGTGCGCGCCGACGGCACGCTGCTGGTCGCCGAATCCGGCGCCGGCCGCATCGTCGCCATCGACCACGACGACCAGGTCAGCGTGCTGGCCGAGGGCCTCGGCCGCCCGGTCGACGTAGCCGTCGACGCCGGCCAGCGCTGCTACGTCAGCGACGAGCAGCTCGCCGCGGTGTACCGCGTCGAGCACGGCGTACCCGTGGTGCTGGCCGACGGGCTCGGCACCCCGCAGGGCATCACCGTCCACGATGGCACCATGTACGTCGTCGAGACCGCCCACCGCCGCCTGCTCGCCATCGACCTCGCCACCGGCGACGTGGAGGTCGAAGCCGGCTCGCTTCCGGTCGCGTCCGCGGCCGGCCTGACCGGCCCGGAACCCGGCCTGTTCATCCCGCCCGGCCTGCCCGGAATGCCGCGGCCGTTCGCCGGGATCGCGGCCACGGCGGACGGCTCCCTGATCATCGCTGCGAACGGCGACGGCAGCGTCCTGCTCCTGCACCCCGAAGAAGCCGCACCTGGCCGGAGTGACCGCTGAGGCCGCGATGCCTGAACGCGGAACCCGATGGTCTCGGGGACGGGGTGGTCGGAGCGATCCAGCCGGCCCGAGGAGATCGCGGCCCTGGCCGTGGAGCGATGGCGGGGCATGACGGCGGGCGGCCGACGCGCGTGAGCGCGGCCGCCCGCCGATATGCGCTGCCCCGGGCGGTGACTACGTCCTGTAGCGGTACAGGATCCGGCCGCGGGTCAGGTCGTACGGGCTGAGCTCCACAAGCACCCGGTCGTACGGCAAGATCTTGATGTAGTTCTTCCGTATCTTCCCGCTGATGTGCGCCAGTACCTTGTGCCCGTTCTCGAGCTCCACCCTGAAGGTGGCGTTACGCATGCACTCGATGACCGTGCCCTCTATTTCGATACCGTCTGGTGATCTTGCCATCGTTCTCTCACCTCTTCACTACGAATGTCGTTGACGCGAGCCGCAGTGCGGTCTCAGCGGAGCACCAATTCCAGATTGCTGCTCGTATGCCGGGCCCCGACGCCCTCGAACAGCGCCATGGCCGCCCGGTTGGACTCGTTCACTTCGGCCGAGGCCGCTTCGGTGCCGCTGTGGTGCAGGGCACCCAGGACGTGGGCGAGCAGCGCCCGCGCGATGCCGCGGCGCCGCCGGTCGGACCGGACCGCGATCAGCCCGATCCGTGGCCGCCTAGTCACGGCTGCCAGCCGGACCAGGCCCACGTACTGATCGGACCGTGCGGCCACCGCGTACTTCGACGGATCCAGCACGATCGGGCCGGGCACCACCTCGGCGGGCATCTCCTGCCAGCCGACGGTGGCCTCGACCTCGTCGCGAATCGCGCGGTCCAACGTACGCAGAGGGGCCTCTTCCACCCTGCCCGCGGCCACGATCGTCACGCCCTCCGGTGGTGGCGCCGAATCGAGACCCGTGATCCGCGGGTCGGTGGGCACGAGGTACTCCCACTCGCGGCGTCGGATCGCGAACCCGGCACGCTCCCACTGCGACGTCAGGTCAGGGTCGGCCTCGTCGACCACGGTGTGCAGCGGCCTCGGCAGGTCCGCCAGCATGGCGTCGGCGAGCCGGTCGAAGACCTCGCCGTCCCACGCGTCGATGCTGAGGAACATCCGTCCGTCGGGCCTGCGTGACATGTCGCCGCGGCCGACCACCCGGTCGCCCTCGACGGCGTGCCATTGCCGCTCCGCAACCCGGCTGATCGCTACGGCATGCTCGCCGGTGCCTGGCGGGAAACAATCAGAATTCATAGGTTGTCGCCTTTCGGGATCGCCTTGTCGAGGCGCTCCCGGCGACATCTATGTCAGTCGCCCGACCGTGACGACGAGGGGAGCACCCACATCGATACAGCGTTCATGGGTCTCACCTCCTCGTGCGGTGTCACGGTTCGCAGGACGCTATCAACGCGCGGATCGTCCCGTCCAATCATTTTCCCGGGCCGCCCGGGCCGCCCGGGCGATGGCCGAGCGGATCCACGGAACGGTGCGGGACCTACCCGCGGTGGAGGACGTCACCCACCGCGGCCAGCGACAGCGTCTTGTAGCCGACCGAGTCGAACAGCACGGTGATCCGGTCATCTTCGCGGCTCATGACCGTCCCCGCGCCCCACATCTTGTGTGTCACCCTGGCCTGCACGGGTAGCTCCCCACCATCCGAGGCGGGCGCCGGTCCGGGTGCCTGGCCGTTCTCGCAGGTGTCGCAGGTGCCGCAGGTTCCGGCGTACGGCTCGCCGAAGTAGTGGAGCAGGAACCGGCGGCGGCAGCCCCTGGTCTCCGCGTAGCCGCGCATCATGTCGATCCGCGAGTCGTCCACGCGTCGTCGCGCCTCGTCCAGCTCGGACGCCCGCGCGGCGGCCTGTTCCGGCGTCAGCGTGCGGGAGGCGTACCGCAGGTCGCCGGTGTGGGTCACGGTCAGCGCGCCCGCGCGTTCCAGCAGGTTGACGAGCCTGGCGAGGTTGGACGTGCTCACCTTGAGCAGCGCGGCCAGTTCGCCGGCAGGCACCGTGCCGGCGTGCTCGCGAACCAGGGTCGCCACGCGCAGCAGCGCCTCGGCGTCGGCTCGCCCGCCGGTGAAGAACCGGCGCAGGCCCAGATCCTCCTGCCGGTAGAACAGCACCGCCGAGGCCGGAGCGCCGTCCCGTCCCGCCCTGCCGATCTCCTGGTAGTACGCGTCGGGCGACTCCGGCGGCTCGGCGTGCAGCACGTAGCGCACGTCGGGCCGGTCGATACCCATGCCGAACGCCGACGTCGCCACGACGGTGTCCACCTCGCCCCTGGTGAACAGCTCGTGCACGCGGGTGCGTTCGGTGGCCCGCATGCCGCCGTGGTACGGCTCGGCCCGGCGTCCCTTCCGGGTCAGCGCGGCCGCGTACTCCTCGGTCTCCTTGCGGGTGGCGACGTACACCAGGCCGAGACCGCTCTGGGAGGCGGCGTGCTCGACCAGCGCGCGCTTCTTGTCCTGGGCGGAGACGAAGCGGCGGACCTCCAGCGAGATGTTCGGGCGGTCGAACCCCCTGATGATCTCCGCCGGGTCGATCAGCCCCAACGAGCGGGTGATCTCCTCGCGGACGTTCGGGGCGGCGGTGGCGGTCATCGCCACCACCGGCGGATGCCCCAGGCGCTCGATGACCTTCCCGAGCCGCAGATAGTCGGGCCGGAAGTCGTGGCCCCAGGACGAGACGCAATGGGCCTCGTCGATGACGATCAGCGAGGGTCCGGCCTGCGCGAGGCGTTCGACGACGTCGGCCTTGGCGAGCTGTTCCGGCGACAGGAACACGAACGCCGCGTCCCCGGCCGTCACCTTCTCCAGCCCGGCCGCTACGGAGGAGGTCGAGTTCACCGCCACGGCGCCGCCCGCGTCCGCCTTGAGCAGGCTGGTCACCTGGTCGCGCTGGAGCGCGATCAGCGGCGAGACGACGATCGCGGGGCCGTCGAGCAGCAGCGTGGGCACCTGGTAGACCGCTGACTTGCCGCCGCCGGTCGGCATGACGAGCAGCACGTCGCGGCCCTTGAGTAAGTGCTCCATCGCCTCCTGCTGGCCCGGGCGCAGCTCTCTCCAGCCGAAGCGCTGCAAGGCCGTGGCCCGCAGCTTCCGCCCTCGCCGCCCGAACCGGCCCTTCAACCTCATCCACAAGCCCATGCCGCCCAACCCTCCGCTCGGTGGCGGTCATTACCCGCACTGGCGGGCCGCATGCCTGCGACCGATCGGGCCGCAGCTTACGGCAACTCGCCCGCCAGGCCGGGCACTCCCCACATCGAACCGCACACCGGCGTCAGCCCTTGACCGCGCCGGCGCTCAACCCCTGGATGAGGAAGCGCTGGACGTACGCGAAGAGCACGACGACGGGCGCGACGGCGATCAGGCCCCCGGCGGCGAGAGCGCCGAAGTCGGTGCCGAACTCCCCCAGCAGGTAGCTCAGCCCGACGGGCACGGTGAACCGGTCCTGCGAGCTGATGAACATGATGGCGAACAGGAAGTTGTTCCACGCGCTGATGAACGCGAAGGACCCGACGGCGACGATCCCGGGCTTCAGCAGCGGCAGGACGACCGCGCAGAACGCCTGGATCCGGCCGCACCCGTCCACCTGAGCCGCCTCCTCCAGGGAGACCGGCACATTTCTGATGAAGCCCGCCATGAGGACGAGGGAGAGCGGCAGGTGGAAGACAGTGTCGGCGATGATCAAGCTCCACAGGCTGTTCGTCAGATAGAGCCCGTTGAAGATCTGGAAGAGCGGGATGAGCATCATGGCGCCCGGGATGAACTGCGTGCACAGCATGATGACCAGGAAGACGTTCTTGCCGCGGAAGGTGAGGCGGGCGAGCGCGTACCCGCCGAGCATGCCGATCACCGTCGACACGAGGAGGCTGGCGACCGCGACGACGATGCTGTTGCGGAAGTAGACGCCGAAACCCGAGCCCTCCCAGACCCTGCGGAAGTTCTCCAAGGTGATGGGCCACGGCACGAGGGCCGTGGAACCCGGCGGCCGGAAGGCGAACAGCACCATCCAGTACAACGGGACGAGCGTGAAAAGCAGGAACAACGTCAGCGGCAACCACAGCATCAGGCGGCCGCCGACCGGGCGCCGCCGCTTGCGGGCCGCGTGCGCGCCGGTCGCGTGCCCCCGGGTCGGTGGTGTCGCCGGGGCCCGCCCGACGTCGTCGCGGGTGGCGAGGCTCACTTGCTCTCCTTGGAATCGCCGGAGCTGATGCGCAGGTAGACCAGGGACGCGAAGGTCAGCAGCAGGAACGCCGTGACGGTGAGCGCGGAGCCGTAGCCGAAGTCCTGGTCGTGGATGGCGGTCTGGGCCACGTAGAGCGGCAGTGTGGTCGTCGAACCCGCCGGGCCGCCGGCGGTCATCGTGTACAGCAGGTCGACGTTGTTGAACTCCCACACCGCCCGCAGCAGCGTGGCGATGATCACGGCCCTGCGGATGTGCGGCCAGGTCACCGCCGAGAACCGGCGCAGCGGCCCGGCGCCGTCGACGTTCGCGGCCTCGTACAGCTCCAGCGGCACCGACTGCAGGTCGGCGAGGATGAGGATGGCGAAGAACGGGATGCCCTTCCACAGCTCGGCGATGACCAGGGCCCAGAAGGTCGTGTCGGGATCCGACAGCAGGGAGGTCCCGTACTCGCCGATGCCCATGGACGCCAGGTAGTGCCCGATCCCGGTGGTGGGGTTGTAGAGCAGGATCCAGATCGTCGTCGTGAGGATGCCCGACACCGCCCATGGGCTGAAGGCCAGGGCGCGGGCCAGCCCGCGGCCCACGAAGGTGCGGTTCAGCACCAGCGCCAGCGCCAGACCGAGCACGAACTGCAGCCCCACCTCCACGACCACCCACTGGGCGGTGAAGCGCAGGCTCCGCCAGAACCGCTCGTCGGCCAGCAGTGCCCGGTAGTTGTCCAGGCCGGCGAACCCGTCGTCGAGGGGCCGGGTGAGGTTGTGGTGGCGCAGGCTCTCCCAGAAGACGCTGAGCACGGGATAGAGCAGGAAGACCAGCACCAGCACGACGGCCGGCGCGATCAGCAGGTACGCGTGCCCGGCCCGGGACCCCGCCGGGCGGTGCAGCGGTTCGGCGGTCGTGGAGCTCATCCGTGCTCCTTGTCGTACTTGCGCTTGGCCGTGGTCAGGGCCGCGGCCGCGGCGGTGAGGAAGTCACGGGGCGTCAGGCTGCCCTGCAGCACCTTCTGCCACTCCGGAAGCAGGTCGGTGACGGTGATGGAGGTGAATTCCGGCAGGTAGTAGGGCTGTTCCAGGGTCACGACGCCGGGCTTCGCGGCGGCGTCCAGCGCGGCCTTCATGGCGGCGTTCTCGGTCACCCACTTCTCTTTCGCGACCGTCTTGTTGCCCGGGAGGTATCCGGACTTCTGGGCCCAGAAGCTGTTGCCCTCGGGCTCCATCGTGTAGGCGAGGAACTTCCAGGCCTCCTCCTGATGCTCGCTCTCCTGGAACATCGCGAACCCGGTCGTCATCCAGCCGGTCAGCACCTGGCCGTCCGGCCCGGGGAAGGGCGCGACGGCGCCGACCCTCTCGGCTCCCAGGGCGGCGACGTGGTTGGGGTAGGAGCCGATGCTGTGGCTCAACATGGCCGCGCCGCCGTTGCCGAACTGGGCCACCATGGTCTTGAAGTCTGCGGTCAGATCGCTGCGCGCGGTCTGCTTGCCGAACAGGGCCACGTACTTCTCGCAGGCGGCGATGACCGCGGGGTCGTCCAGCGTGGAGGACCCGTCCTCGCGGAAGAACGTGCTCACGCCCGCGCGTGGATAGACCATCTGCACGAACTGGCTGAAGAAGCCGTTGCCGCCGCGCAGCGTGTAGCCGAAGCGGCCGGAGGAGGCGTCGGTGAGGCGGCTCGCGGCCGCGTCGAAGTCCGCCCAGGTGGCCGGCGGCTTCAGCCCGGCCTCCTGGAACCAGTCGGCGCGATAGTAGATCACGTCGGCGAGGCTGGTGGTGGGCGTCAGGTAGAGCTTGCCGTCGGGGGCGGCGGCCCGGGAGGACTTGAGCATCTGCTCGGAGATGTGCTGTTCGAGGCCGGCCTTCTTCAGGCGTTCGTCCAGGGGGGCGAGCGCGTTCTGGGCCACCAGGGCCGCGAGGTCGGACGCCTTCGGGGTGAGCAGGTCGGGTGTGGAGCGCGTGGCGATCGCGGTGTTGATCTTCTGCATGTACTGGTCGGTGGGCAGGCCCAGGTAGTTGATGCGGATGCCGGGGTTCTTGGCCTCGAACATCGAGATCAGCTTCTTGAGGTTGGCCGTGCGCTCCGGGCGGGTGTCGGTGTCCCACAACTGCAGCGTGACGGAGCCGCCGCTGCCGCCGCCTGAGCCGCCGCAGGCGCTCACCGCGGACGCCAGACCCATGGCGACGCCGGCCTGTGCCGCCGTCCGGATGAAGCTGCGCCTGGACAGGGCGTACCGGCCGAGGACCTCGGCCGGGTGGTGCTGACGGGTCATGGGTCTTTCCTCTCGTTCACCAAGAACTGCGCTCCGCTGTGCGGTTGCCATACGGTACATGAGATATGAGATTTAGGGTATGGTCGGTTCTATACAATGGGCCATATGCCCTCCGATCCCCCCGGCGGCCAGACAGAGCGCCGGTTGCGGTGGTCGATGACAAGTGAAGGAGCGCGGGTGAGTGAGACAGCGTTGGGCGCGATCAAAGCGTCTTCGAGGACGGCCCTCGTCCTCGAAGCGCTGCGTCGCGGCATTCTGAGCGGCGAGCTGCCGGCCGGGCGTGCCCTCGTGGAGGTGGAGCTCGCCAGCCGTTTCGGTGTCTCCAAGACTCCGGTGCGCGAGGCGCTGAAGACGCTCAGCGGGGCCGGCCTGGTCACCATCAGCGAATACACCGGGGTGACGGTCCGCAAGGTCGACGAGCGCCTCACCCGGAGCGTGTTCGACGCCCGGTGCCTGATCGAGCCGGCCGCGGTGCGGCGAAGCGTCGAGGCCGGGCTGAGCGACGGCGGCCGGCTCGCCCGCGAGGCCCTGCGCAAGTCGGACGAGGCCACGGACGAGGTGACCCGCAGCCTCGCCAATCGCGACTTCCACCGCGCCCTCTACGCCGACTGCGACAACGAGGTGCTGGTCGGCGTGCTCGACCAGCTGCGCGACCAGACGGCCCTCATCTCCGTCAACGTCTGGTCCCAGCGTCCCTCCTGGGAGGACGAGGCGCAGGAGCACCGGCAGATTCTCGAGGCGGCACTGAACGGGCAGGCCGACGAGGCGGCCCGGCTCGTGTTGCAGCACATCAGCGTGTTCCAGGAGCGGGCGCTCCAGCAGATCAAGGAGGCCGGCCGTGAGGTTCGGTGAGCTCTCCCGGGCCCTGAGCGACGTCGTCGCCATCCCGGTCACGCCCTACGCCGACGGCGTCCCCGACCTCACGCTGTATCGTTCGCTGCTGCGCCGCCTGGTCGACGCGGGCGTCAACGTGCTCACCCCGAACGGCAACACCGGCGAGTTCTACGCCCTGAGCGCCGAGGAGCGGCTCCAGCTGATCACGGCCGCCGCGGAGGCCGTCCAGGGAGAGGCGCATCTCCTGGCCGGGATCGGCCTCGACGTCGCCACCGCCGTCGCGGAGGCCCGCCACGCGGCGGCGCACGGCATCCGGATGGTCATGGTGCACCAGCCGGTGCACCCGCACGTGTCGGCCCAGGGCTGGCTCGACTATCACAGGGAGATCGCCGAAGCGGTGCCCGACCTGGCCCTGGTCCTCTACCTGCGCAACGCCTGGGTGGACGGCCGGCTGCTGACGCGGCTGGGCGACCTGTGCCCCAACGTGATCGCCCTGAAGTACGCCGTCGCGGACGTGAACCGTTTCGCGCAGCTACGCGCGGAGACAGGACCCGACCGGTTCGTCTGGATCGCCGGGCTGGCCGAACCGTACGCGCTGTCCTACGCCGTCCACGGGGCCGAGGGCTTCACCTCCGGGCTGGTGAACGTCAACCCCGCCTTCTCGCTCCGGCTCAGGGACGCCCTGCGTGAGGAGCGCTATCCGGCGGCGGAGCGGATGCTCCGCGACATCGCGCGGTTCGAGCACCTGCGCGCGGTCGACGGCGGAGCCAACAACGTCAGCGTCGTCAAGGAGGCGATGCACCAGCTCGGCCTGTGCGACCGCGCGGTCCGGGCGCCGAGCACCGTCCTCGGCGAACCCGAACGGCAGGAGGTCGCGCGGATCCTCACCGAGTGGGCGAAGGCCGACGACCTCGGGCCCCTGCCCGTGGCGGCGTCATGAGGATCAGCGGCCTCCGCTCGTTCGTGCAGCGCGTCGGCGATCGTCCCCGGGTGCTGGTGCGCGTCGACACCGACGAGGGCGTCAGCGGCTGGGGCGAGGCCTACAACCATGGCCCCGACCTGGCGCTCGGCCCCCTGCTCGACTACCTCGGCGGGCAGATCAGGGGTGCGGACCCGCGGCGCGTGGAATACGTGTCCCAGCTCCTCCTCCGCACCGCCAGGTTCCCGCAGGGGGCGCTCGGGCTGGCGGCGATCGCCGCCATCGACCACGCGCTGTGGGACATCACCGCCAAGGCGCTCGGCGTGCCCGTCTACCAGGTGCTCGGTGGCGCCGTACGGGATCGGGTGCGCGTCTACTGCGGGCTCTACTCCGCGCCCGACCCCGACGAGTGCCGCCGCCAGACCACCGAGCTGCACCGGCAACACGGATTCACCGCCTTCAAGCTGAGCCCGTTCCGTACGGACCTGCACGCCAGACGCTGGGGCCTCGTCGTCGCCGAGACGGCGGAATGGGCTCAGGAGGTCAGGCGGTGCTGCCCGGAGGAGTTCGACTTCGCCTTCGACGCGCACGCCAAGATCTTCGAGCCCTACCAGGCGGTTCAGCTCGGCAACGCCCTGGCGCCGATGGACCCGCTCTTCCTGGAGGAGCCGCTCCGCCCGGAGCACTTCGCCTCCTGGGGCCACCTGCGCTGGCAGTTGGAGGTGCCCCTGGCCACCGGCGAGAGCCTGTACTCTCCCCACGAGTTCCTGAACCTGCTCACCCACGGGGGCGCCGACCTCGTCCAGCCGGACATCTGCGTGGTGGGCGGCATGTCCCAGATGCGGCGCATCGCGACCCTCGCCGAGACCTTCAACACCATGGTGGCGCCCCACAACCCGATGGGGCCCCTGGCCACCGCGCACAACGTGCACTTCGCCGCGGCCTGCAGCAACTTCTCGATCCTGGAGTACAAGCCGGAGACGACGAGGTGGTGCCCGGACCCGTACGTGCCGGTCGACGGGCACCTGGAGCTGCGGCCCGACCGGCCCGGCTGGGGGATCACCATCGACGAGGACTCCCTGGCGGAGGACGACTACGTGCACTGGGAACGCCGGGTTCCCGTCCGGCCGGACGGGTCCCTCGCGTTCTGCTGACACCGCGCCGTCGTCATCCGCCAGGAGCGCGCTGATCGCCGGCATCACCGCGGCGGGGGCGCCGTGGATGCCGTAGGCGACCGCCCCTGGGACCGTTGCCGCGCAGCGTCAGGCGGGCTGCGGGGCGGGCGTCGCCGGAGCGGCCGCGACCTTGCGGGTCTCGCGCATCATCAGCAGGCCGTTGACCACCATCAGCGTCGCGGTCAGGGCGTGGACGCCGAGCGCGGTGGCCACGGAGCCGTGGTGGGCCAGCACGGTGGTCATGTCGCCGTACGCGGCGAGGGCCTCCACCAGCAGCACCCAGCCCAGCGCCCGGCGGTGGCCCGTCACCAGCAGGATGCCCAGGACCAGGGCCAGGACGACGTCGCGGATTCCCTTGATGATCAGGAAGCCGCCGCCGTCGCCGGACGGCCAGCCCGGCAGGCCGAACCCCGGCGCCGTCGTCTCCGGGCTCAGGATGAAATCCGTCCCGAACCAGAGGATGAAGAGGATGAAGGCGGCGGTCAGGACGGTGTTGATCTTCTTCAGTGACATTGTTCTTCTCCTGCGAGGGCTTGGGAGTTCTGTGGGGTCTGGTCAGGCGGCGCGGACGCGGCTGATGTGGCGGGCGTAGCGGGGGCGGCCGATGATGTGCCAGATGCCGCGTACCGGAGCGGGAAGGGCGGACAGGAGCGTGTCGCGCTCGTCCGCCCCGGCGGCGGCCTCCCACGCCGGGACCGCGGCGTCCAGCCTGGTCAGCGTGGCCGCGACGCGCTCGTGCTGTGCCTCCATGCGCAGGACGATGTCGGCCTCCAGATCGACCCGGGACAGCAGCGGCGGCCACAGCAGCTCGTCCTCTCCCTCGTGATGGTTCTTCAGTCCCAGCCGGTAGTCGCGGAAATGGTCGGCGATCACTTTGGCGCGAGCGGTGTCACCCGGGGCGACCGCCGCGACGAGCTCCATCAACAGCCGCGACTCGCGCCGGAAGGCGCGGTGGACGATCTCCATGTCCTGGGTGTTGACGCTCATCTGTTCCTGCCCTTCTTCGGTGGCGATGTGTTCAGGCTGCTCCCGGGTATTTGGAGGGGGCTTGGAGCCGATTTGGAACCGTCCCCGTACGATGTGCGAATCATGGTTTTCATCCGGGTGCTGGGCTCGTTCGCGACCGAGGTGAACGGTGCGGCCGTTCACCTCGGCGGGCCGCGGCAGCGGGGCGTGCTGGCGTTGCTGGTGGCGGCGCGTGGGCAGGTCGTGCCGGTCGATCGGATGATCGAGGATCTGTGGCGCGAGGAGCCGCCCGCGCGGGCGCTGATGTCCTTGCAGGCGTATGTGTCCAACCTGCGCCGGCTGCTGGAGCCCGGGCGCCCGCCGCGCACGTCGGCCCGGCTGCTGGTGAGCGCGTCGCCCGGCTACGCGCTGCGGCTGCCATCGGAGTCGGTGGACGCGTGGCGGTTCGAGGACCTGCTCGACCAGGCCCGTACGGTCACCGACCCGCGTGCCGTCCGGTCCCGGCTCGCCGAAGCGTTGGGGCTGTGGCAGGGACCGGCGTTCGCCGAGGTCGCCGACGAGCCGTGGGCCGCCGCCGAGACGGCCCGGCTGAACGAGCTGCGCCTGCTCGCCACCGAGCTGCACGTCGCGGCGGGTCTGCGAACCGGCGACGCTGCCGCGGTGGTCCCCGAGGCCGAGCGGCTCACCCGTGATGAGCCGCTGCGCGAGGAGGGCTGGCGGCTGCACGCCCTGGCACTGTGGAGCAGTGGCCGCCAAGCCGACGCGCTCGCGACGCTCCGCCGCGCCCGCGGCATCTTCGCCGAGGAGCTCGGGCTCGACCCCGGCCCGGACCTGACGGCGTTGGAGGAGGCGATCCTCACCCAGCGCACGGACGTCCTGCGCGAGACCGTGCCCCCGCCACCGCCGAGCGCACCGCTGCCGCGGCCGGCTCCGATCACCGAGGCGCCGTTCGTCGGACGCGAGGCGGAACTGTCGGCACTGGTCACGGCCGCCGCCGAGGCCGCCACCGGGGCCGCCACCGGGGCCGCCACCGGGGCCGCCACCGGGGCCACCACCGACGGCGCCCGCATCGCCCTTGTCACCGGCGAGGCCGGGCTCGGCAAGTCGACGCTACTGGAACACCTGGGCAGGCGGCTTGAACGTGACGGATGGCTGGTCGCCGTCGGCCACTGCCCCGAGGTCGACAGCGCGCCGCCCGCGTGGGCCTGGACCGAGGCGCTGAGAGCCGTTGCCGCGGTCACGTCCCCGGGCGAGTTCGCCGACGGCCTCGCGCCGCTGCTCACCGACACCGAGCCGGTGAACGCCGACGCCACCGCGGGACGGTTCCGCCTGCGCCAGGCCGTGTGGAAATGGCTCGCGGCGGTCGCCGCGGAACGCCCGGTCGCCGTCGTGCTGGACGACCTGCACTGGGCGGACGCCGCCACGCTGGAGCTGCTCGGCGGCGGCCTCGGCATGCGGGCCCCGATCCTGGTCGTCGCCGCGTACCGCGCGGACGAGAGCGGGCACCTCACCGAAACGCTGGCCTCCCTCGCGCGCGCCACACCCCTCCGCCTGGCGCTGCCGGGGCTGAACGACGAGGCCGTCGCGGAGCTCGTACGGACCGAATGCGAGGCCGACGAGGAGACCATCGCGGGGATCGCCGAGCGCACCGGCGGCAACCCGTTCTATGTGCGCGAAAGCGCCCGGCTGCTGAATGGCGAAGGCGCGCTGGTCGCCCTCTCCGAGGTACCCGAAGGCGTACGGGACGTCCTCCGCCGCCGCCTCGCGCGCCTGCCCGAGGGAGGCGTGTCCATCCTCCGGCTGGCCGCGGTCGCAGGCCGGGAAAGCTCGGTGGACGTCCTCGTCAAGGCCGCCGACACCGACGAGGACGGCGTGATGGACGCGCTGGACGCGGGCGTCATCGCCGGGCTGCTGAACGAGCCCGCCCCCGGACGCGTCCGCTTCGTCCACGCCCTCGTCAGGGACACGCTCATCGCCGACCTCAGCCGCCTCCGCACAGCCCGCATGCACGCCCGGATCGCCGCCGCTCTTGAAGGTACCCACGACATCGCGGCGCTGGCCCACCACTACGCGCGCGCCGGCTCACCAAAGGCCGTCGGCTACTGCGTCCAGGCCGCCGAGCTTGCCGAGGCCCGCTACGCCCACGACGTGGCGGCTGCCCTCCTCACCGACGCCGTCGCCAACTCGACCGGACCGGACGAACGCATCGAATTGCTCGGCAGGCTGCTGCGCGCGCAGATCCGGGCGGGAGCCGTCGGAGCCGCCCGCGAGACCCGCCGTGAAGCTGTTGAGTACGCGGAGTCCCTGGGCCGCGACGACCTGATGATCGCCGCATTCACCGCGTGGACGGAGCCGACCACCTGGCAGGCCCGTATGTACGGCACGGTCGACCGGTCCATCGTCGACCGCCTGAGCCGCCTGCTGAAGCGCGACCTGACCCCTTCGGTGCGGTCCCGGCTCCTGACGGCGTACGTGGACGAACTGGTCGGCGAGGACGACCCGACCGTTCTGGAGGCAGCGCAGGAGGCACTCGACCTCGCCACCGGACCCCGGCTGCGGGCCGCGGCACTCCAGAGCCTGGCCCGGGTCCACGGCGACGCCGAGCTCTGCCGAGAACTCGTGGCGATCGGCACCGAGCACGACCTGCCCGTCTACCGCGTCACCGGGCTGATCAACCATGCCACCGTCGCCGCCGCCGCCAACGACCCGGTGACCATGCGCCAGGCGACCACCGAGGCCCTGGACCTCGCGCGCACCTACCGAATGCGCGAGGCGATCGCCGTCGCCGAGATCACGCTGGCGACCCTGGCGCTCGTCGAAGGCCGATTCGCCGACGCCGAGCGCTTCTACATCAGGGCCGACGAGGGCATGCGGCGCGCCGGATCGGTGCACGGCACGGGCTTTCTCCAACTCGCCCTGGCCACGATCTGGCTGAACGACGGCACGCTCGGTGCGCACCTGGACGACGTGCGCGCCCTCCACACCGCGCTCGGCCCCATGACCTCCGACCTGCTCGCGCTCGCCCTCCACGCCAACGGCCTGGACACCGAAGCCCGCGCGGTCCGCGCGTCACCCAGCCCGATCCGCCCCGACTTCTTCTTCACCTTCCTCACAACGTTGCGCGCGATGGCCATCGTCGCCTTCAACGACCGCGACGCCGCCGAGGAGATCTACGCGACGCTGCTTCCGCACCGCAACGGCCCTCCGGCGGGCGCCGCGAGCCTGGCGGTGGCGCTGCGCCCGGTCGCCCACACCCTCGGCGAGCTGGCCCTCTTCCTGGGCCGCACCGAGGCCGCCGCCCACTTCACCCAGGCCGCCACCATCGCCGACCGGTGGAACGCACCCCACTGGGCCGCCGAGGCCCGGTTGCGAACGACCACCTAGCCTCTGCCCACGGCGCCGCACGCCTGTGACACAGAAGGTGCATTATCTGTCACGCCGACTGTCGTCGGATCGCCTCCGCCCAGCTCGGCCTCCGCCGCGCCGCGGGCGACTCGGCAACATTAGGTGTCACATCGACGTTGAGGAGGGCATCCCCGTGTCCGTCGTGGCGTTCCCCGGGCCAGCCCGACTCCGCCCTCGGCGTCCCGACCGCGATCGTCGCGCCGGTCGCGGCCGCCGTTGAGCGTTTCCTGGCGTCCCATACCGCGGTCACCACCCGTGCCGGCTACGCCGAGCCCCTCACCCGGCTGACCGCCATCACCGGCCCGGAGCATCCGGTCGCCACGCTCACCCCCGTAACCTCCCGGGTGTCGGTCAGGCGGGTGGCGATCTGCAAGGACAGGGCCGCGGCACTGCAGCGGCAATGCGCCCCCCTTGAAATCGGGCTCATCGACCAACATCTTGAGCGCGCCGCCTGGCACCAGCGGGCAGCGGCGCATAATCGGCAAGCAGCTAACCAAGATCGGCCACGTTGACCACGATCCGGGAGGCCGAACAGCCGAAGGGGCACTGCTACTTCTCGCTGTCTCTTCCGGATGAAGTTGACGGCCTGGACAGATCTTGACCTGCGGCACCACACTTTGGTTCGGACGGTTTCCAGCGGAGTGGTTCAACTCTTTCTGTCGGCGAGAGGAAATCAAAGTCCCGGGGGCTGCCCCGGTTGGGCAGCACGGTCGTGCTGGGGATGGCCTGCAGCAGGTCGCCGGCCATCCTGACGACTTCGAAGGCTGGCTAGAGCACGACCCCGATCTGCGCGTCAGCGTCTGGGACGCTCGGGCTGCCGCCGACGCCAGCCGAGGTCAGCTGGGGTTCGAAGGATACCCGGCGGATCAGTACGGCAGGGTGCTGAAGCTGTCGAAGATCCCGCCACATGCGGTCGAGATCCGCTCCCCTTTGCCGGTACGCCGGCAGGTGCGTACGCGCCATCGATCTTGGCCTTCCCCATGATGACCTGCGTCACCGACGGCTGAGGAGACGGCGCAGGTGGCCGCCGCGTGCGGCGGCCAGCTCGCCAGGACTCACCCCGCAGGTCAGAGCCATGAGCGCCAGCGCATCGGCACAAGCTTGACCAGTCAGCTGTTCGGCCCAAGCGCGCAGGGCGGCCAACTGGTCGGCCGAGCACAGCTCCGACACCTCGGCCGGGGCCTTCATCGGCGACAGTTGCTGCTCGCCGTGTTCCCGCCATACCAGGATCGCGCGCACCGAAGACCATCACCGACAGCGCACAATCCCGACTTCATCACAAGCGGATGGCGGGCCGGACCCAATGATCCTTTCCTGGTTGCTTACCCGACATACTGGTATGCCCCGATTCAGAAAGGGCCGCGCCATGTATCCGCCACCCCCCTCCTACCCTGGCTACCCGCCACCGCAGATGCCCTTACGCCCGGTCCGCGGCGTCGCCATCTTCGCCATGGTGGCCTTGGTGTGCGACTCGCTCATCGGGATGGTCGCGGCCGTGATCGATCTCTGGTACGCCTCGCTTGTGGACCGTATGATCGCCGACGTCGACTCCGTGCCCGAGGCGGAGATCGACACAGGCGATCTCGTCTACGGCCTGTCCGGCATCCTGGAGACGATCGTCTACGTCGTGGCCATCGTGGCGTTCCTGGTGTGGTTGTTCAGGGTCCGGGCGAACGCCGAAATCCTCTCACCCGGCGGCCACCGGCGCGGCCAACCGTGGCTGATCTTCGGCTGGATGGTGCCCATCGTCAACTTCTGGTTCCCGAAGCAGATCGTGGACGACATCTGGTCTGCCTCCGCCCGCGTTCCCTCGCCTCCTCGGGGGCTGTTCAACGCCTGGTGGGCGGCCTGGCTGATCGGCACCTGGGTGGCCAACGTGGCCGGCCGCCTGCTGTTCAAGGCCGACGAGCTGGAGCCGCTGGCCGCCGCCGCGCGGTTCGACGTGGTGGGTATCGCGCTGATGCTCATCGCGGCCGTGCTGGCGATCGGTGTCATCCGCAAGATCACCGAGGCCCAGGAGGAGCACCGCTCAGCCGCCGCCGGCATGCCCTCAGAAGGCATGCCTCTCGGCGGCATGGCTCCCGGCGCTCCCGGCGGCTACCCGGGGCACTGACGGTTGCTCCGCCGGGCGCCAACCGGGTGACGAGGCGATCACCGTGGCGGTCTTCATCGGCCGCGCCGATGAGGCCGACTGCGGAGCCAGCGCCCGCGAGAGGACTTGACTGGCGGCCGGATGGTCGTTCCGCTGCGCTTCTCCACGGTCAACCGGTCACTCACCTTCATCCACGACGGCGACCACTTCCTCGGGCTGAATCCAACAGTCTGCGGCTTCGTTCCGCCAGGGCGCCGGCGCCCCGAGGATTCTGCGTGCGCACAAGGGGGTGAGCGTGGTAGTGGCGTTCAGCCCCGACGGACGCCTGCTGGCCGGCGCCGGCCACGACGCCACCGTACGCCTGTGGGATCTGAAGGGACACGGCAAGCCACGAGTACTGCGCGGACACACCGGGGCGATCAAGAACGTGGCGTTCAGCCCGGACGGGGGCCTGCTTGCCAGCGTGAGCGTCGACGGCACGGCGCGCGTGTGGCAAACAGGCGGGAACACGCCGCCCGTCGTGCTGTACGGACACGAAGGCGCGGTGGAGGGGCTGGCCTTCAGTCGTGACGGGCACCGGCTGGCCACCACGAGTGACGACTCCACGATCCGCATCTGGTCCCCGGGGGGAACCGGGGATCCGCTCGTGCTGCGTGGTCACGAGCGGGTCGTTTGGGGCGCGGCGTTCAGCGCTGACGGGACCAGGCTGGTGTCCGCGGGCGACGACGGGACCGTACGCGTCTGGGATCCGGCAGGCATGGGGCTCGTTTCGGTGCTGCGCGGCCATGAGAAGGAGGTGTGGACGGCGGCCTTCGATTCGAGCGGCCGGCGGGTGTTCAGCGGAGGTGTGGACGGAGCCGTCCGGAGCTGGGACTGGTCTGCCGGCACCAATCGCGTGCTGGACCGGCACGACGGCGAGGTGGTGGGCCTGGCCGTGAGCCGCGACGGGAGGCGCCTGGCCAGCGCCGCCACCGATGGCACGATACGGGTCGCCGACACGGGCGGCGATACGAAGCCGGTGGTGCTGCGGGGCCACGAGCGTGTGGTGTGGAGCGCCGAGTTCAGCCCGGACGGCCGGTGGCTGGCCAGCGCCGGCCGTGACAGCACGCTACGTGTGTGGGATCTCACCGGCGCGGCGGCGACTCTGGTCCGGCAGGCGGACGCCGAGCAGATCCGCGATGTCACCGTCAGCCCGGACGGGCTCCGGCTGGCGACCGGCGGGCAGGACGGCACCGTACGGATCTGCCCTGTATCTGGCCGAGGCGAGCCTCTGGTGTTACGCGGCCACCAGAACATGGTGTGGTCCGTCGCCTTCAGCCCCGACGGGCGATGGGTGGCGGGAACAGGACACGACGGGACGGCCCGCATCTGGCGCACCGACGTGGCCGCCCCTCCCATGACGGTGCGACGGGTTCGCCGCCACCGTTGAAAGCGTCGAGTTCTCCCCTGAGGGAGCGCTGCCGGCCACCGCCCACGGGGACGGCACCGTGCGCTTGTGGCGCTGCACCGCCTGCGAACCGATCGATGATCTGCTCACCAGCGTCGATCGGCGACTCGCCGGGGAATGACCCCGGACCGCCGGCCACGCCCCATCCGTGCAGGTCAGGTGGCGGGGCACACCGTGAAGGGCTCGATGCCCGCCAGGTAGGTCCGCCACTCCTCGGCCGACAGCGCGCGACCGGCGCGGGCGCACACCTGCGTGACCAGCCGCCGCTCGTCGAGGTCGTGGGTGCGCAGCGTGCCGTCGGACGTCAGGCTGTAGATCTTCGTGCCGTCCGGGGAGAAGCCCAGCCAGGAATTGTTGCCGACCGACTCTGTCAGGCCGTCGAACACGACGCCCAGCTCCCGCTTGCCGGCCACGTCCCACAGCCGGATCCGGGGGCCGTCCTCGTACACGGCGATCGTGCGCGCGTCCGGCGACCAGGCGACCGCCGCGAC
>NZ_JBEXMW010000048.1:0-54143 GCF_040610775.1 Nonomuraea sp. NPDC003709
TGCTACTCGAAGGATCACGCGATGGCCGTCTTCATTTCACGACGCCACGCCTGTGACCAGGCCAAACTCGTACACCACTCCCGTGGACGCAACCCGAACTGCAGCCTCCATCGCCCGCCTCATACTCAGCGGACGAACGAGAAAGAGAGGCTGGAGCATGCTCCTCGGTGCTCTTTTGCGCTTCACGAGCCTGTCTCACCTGGCCCATCAGCATCTCGTAAGCGCCGATCAAGGCGAAGGAAGGCCAGGCGGCGACGATGCGGGCAATTGTGGAAGGGTCGGCGACCGTAACATTGGCGCCTAGACTCGCCAGGCTGCCCACGATCAGGAGTGTCCAGGCAAGGGGGCTGCCTCGCTTCCCATGTCGGCTCGCGTAGAGGATGGACATCGAAGAGGCGACGATCATGCCGTCGACGCTCAGCGGGACCAATGCCGCTGACCACGCCTCCTCGCCGTGTCGAATGGCGAGTTCGTGCATGTGACGGTAGCTGACAAACGCGGCAATCCCGGCGAGGATCGCCACCGCCGCCGTTGTGGTCCGGCGAATGATCGCATCTGAGGTTGGCGCCCTCCAGCCTTGGCCAGGTGTACTGCCATTCAAGAGACTTGGCCCTCCTCGTCAGGGTTGAGGATCAAGGTCTGTCCGGGGGCGCATGCACTCGGACAGATCCCTTCTTATCGTGCTGAACGGTTGCGGATCTTTGAGAACGCGTCCAAGGCGGTCTCGTCCGCGTCGTCCAGCGTGTGCAGGTACTTCTCAGTGGTGGCGATGGAGGCGTGGCCGAGTCGTTCTTTGACTACTTGAAGGTCAGCACCGCCAGACAGCAACCATGAGGCGTGCGCGTGGCGAAGGTCGTGAATTCGGACGTTGATCGTGAGTCCGGCCTTGGCCAAAGCGGGCTTCCATATCTGCTTGCGGAACGCTTCGGCGGGAATATGTCCATCCGTCTCTCGGACGGCCCGAGGACGGCGAGGCTTGTCCGCGCCTTTGATCCGGCGTCGTTCGGCACGGTACTGAGCGAGAGCGGCCCGGCAGTGCGGGCATCGACATTTCCCTATGTTGTAGGCCATCAGGGTGCCGTGCTGGTAGGTCTTTCCCCCAGCGTCAGGCCTTGTGAATCCGAGAGCGACTGGTGACGAGGCCGGCGGGGGAGCTGTGGCCGTGAGTTCTACTCGCCAGGTGAACAGGAGATCGTCCGGGTCGAGCTTGTTCTGCTTGATATGGGCTGCCAGCTTGTCCGCCAGCTGTTTGCTGATCTTGAAGCGGCGGAACTCCTTGTCCTTCGGGTATTCCTTGATGAGGAAGCGCCCGCCTTGGGGATGGAACTTGGGATTCAGCTCGACAACGGCTCGGCTGATCGTCAGGATCCTGGTCCTCGGCTCGAGATCCCGCACGCGCAGCTCCGTAAGCTCGCCCCAGCGCAGTCCTGTTTCGATGTCGGTTTCGACCAGCAGGCAAGCGTCTTCGTTGGGCAGCTCCTGATAGAGGACGTCGAACTGCTCCGGGGTGATGATCGTGCGGGGCTTGGCCGCGACGGGCGGGGACTTGACGCCCTTGCAGGGGTGCAGAAACGTCACCTGGTCATTCAGCGCAGTCGTGAAGATCGCGCTAAGGATGATCTTTCCTTTTTGGATGGTCACGGGCTTTGTCCCGGCGGCTTTCGCTGCAGCGATCCAGGCCCGGACGTGTTCGGGCATGATGTCGATCATCCGCATGGATCCGAACTCTGGGATCAGGTGCTTCCGGATGACGTACGTGTAGTTCTGCCGGGTACTGGCTTCCATCTCATGGTTGGGAAGCCAGGTATCTTCGACGTAGTCCTTGAATGGTTGGCGGCCTCGCTTGGAATCCCAAATGCGTCCCTTGGCAGCCTCGGACTCGGCTCGCTGCCATGCCTTGTCGGCCTGCTTCTCCGTGGCGAACGTGCCAGCGTGCCGGATCTGGCCCTTCAGGTCCCGGTAGACGGCCGCGTAACGGACCTTGCCGCCCGTGCCGATGCGTTGTCGAGAGAATCCCACCGGCGCTCACCCCTCTCGCTGTGTGATCTTCTGCCACCGATTTGCCATCAGGACGGTGTGGCACGGACCGATCTCCGATGACACTCGCTGGCACTCAATCGTCGTTCTACCTGCAATTTTACGGAGCAGGTAGTTGATTGACTACAGAGGGTTGAACGTGCGGTAAAGGCTGATAAGGAAGAGGTCCCAGGTTCAAGTCCTGGTAGCCCCACAGAGTTTCACCAGCTCAGAGGCTAGATCCCAAGATTGCGGATCTGGCCTCTTGATCGTTTGACCGTCATGTGACGGCGGCGGGGTGATGCCGTGTTCAAGTAGATTCTCCGGTCTTTCCGAGGATCTTGAGCGGTGTCCTGCAGAGGGGCCTTCAGCCCAGTCGAGAGTCTCTTGCCGCCTGTGCCCGCGCCGACACGCCCTCCAGGTCGAGAAACAGGGCCTCCAGGTCTCGCGCGCCTCGGCCTCGATCGGCTGCGCAGCGCGTTCTCAGTCTGCGGGGCCCCGCTCGCCGTGCTGTCCGCGTGGACCGGTCTGAGAGGCGGTTGATCAGCTCGCCGCGAACATCTGTGCCGCCAGGCGCCGCGAGTTGTCGATGGCCGCGAAACCACGCGGCAGCATGATTGCCTGGTAAGCCGCAACGGCTTCGACCAAAGATTTCCCGCCTCGTGCGGCGGAAAGGATTTCATCCGCCAGTGTGGCGGCGTCGGCCAGCGCGGTGTTCGCTCCGGCCCCCGCAGTGGGCGGCATGGTGTGGACCGCGTCGCCGAGCAGGGTGATCGGGCCCGGCGCCCACGCCGGTATCCGTTCGCTGATCCGGAACGTGATCGGGAAAAACGATTCGGTGTCGGCGCGGGCGTAGATTTCGCGAATAGCCGGATGCCAGTCGGCGACGGTGTCCGTCGAGAGTTTCCACAGTTCTTCCGACGACATGCGAAACAGCCTCTCGTCCGTGACGCCGAGATGATCCGGGGTCGCGACGAGGGTGACCATCAGGTAGTCCTGCGGCCCGTCCACGGGGGTGCGGAACCGGACGGTACCAAACCCGGCGCCGCACGTGCTGCCACCCGAAACCCAGCACAGACCACGCTCGAATTCCTCGGGAGACAACGATCCGGTGAGGGGCATCCGGCCGTACACACACCGCAGACCGAAGTCGTGCACCACCGCTCCGGGGAGCAACAGGCGCCGAACGGCTGATCCGACGCCGTCCGCGCCGACCAGCAGATTCCCCTCGTCGCTGCCGCCTTCGGCGAACTCGACCCGCACCCGTCCCGAGCCGGTCACCTGATAGCCGGATACTGTGCGCCCGAACCGGACGACGTCCTCGAGGCCGGTGAGCAGGCCCTGGCGGAAGGTGTTGCGGTCGACGGCGGTGAGCTGGTCGGCGGGAATGTCGGGGAAGTGCTGTGTGAACACCTGCCGCAGCCCGGTGGTGAAGGTCGTCACCAGATCGCCGTTGCGGCCGCTGGTGCGGCGCAGCACTGCCAGTACGTCCGGTGGGACGCAGTCGGCCAGTGCTGCGTTGCCGGTCGGGTCGAGGTGGATCCGGTAGCCCTGGTTCCGGGTGCGGGGTGTCGGGTCCTGCTCGTAGACGACGACATCGAGCCCGGCATGGTGCAGCGCCTGCGCGAGCGCCAGGCCGCCGACACCGCCACCGGCGATGAGAATCCTTGTGCTTTCCGGCATTTCACTCCCCTTGTTGGCTGCGAGGCCCCAATGGTGCGCCTGGGGAGCAACGCTGTCAAGCGTTCATTTGATACATTCAAACGGCCGCTTGATAGAACCAGGTGAAGATATGATCGCGTGCATGTCCGCGTCGAAACCCCGAAGGTCCCCCAAGCCGCAGGAGCGGCAGCGCGATCCCGAACGCACCCGCGCGCTGATCCTGGACGCCGCGATGGCCGAGTTCGGCGCGCATGGCTACGCGGGCGCCCGGATCAGCGCGATCGCCGCCCGCGCCGGAGTGAACGTGCAGCTGATCTCGTACTACTTCGACGGTAAAGAGGGCCTGTACCAAGCCATTTCGCGGCAGTGGCAGCAACGACAGGCCACGCTGGCGCCCGCGGGCACGCCGTTGCCGGAGCAGCTACGCCGCTATGCGCTGGAGGCATTGCGCAACCCGGACGGGGTCCGCCTGCTGGCCTGGAACGGGCTCGAATACACCGGATCCGACGCGCACCCGTCGGCCGGCATGTTCGGCGAAACCATCGACGAGCTGCGGAAACGGCAAGAAGCCGGTGAACTGCCCGCCGATCTCGATCCAGCCTGCCTGGTCGTCATGCTGATGGCGATGACCATGGCGCCCACCACACTGCCGCATATCATCGAGGGCACCTGCGGCGTCGACCCGCGCTCGTCCGAATTCCTCGACCGGTTCGCCGGCCAGGTAGCCATCCTGGCCAGGCACCTCGGGCTCGGCTGAGTGGTACCACAACTCGCCTTCAGAACATGGCCGTGCAGCTGTCCTACTGGTTCATGCCGCTGCTGTTCCTGCTGGCCGGCTCGGCCGGCTTCTACGCGCTCAAGCGCAGGTCGGCGGGGCGCTACGTCAGCGAGCGGGTGTCCAGGCTGCTGGTGCCGCTGCTGTTCGGCGTGCTGGTCGTCGTTCCGCCGCAGGCGTACTACGCCATGCGGTTCCACCGCGGCTACGAGGGCTCCTACGCCGGCTTCCTGTGGAAGTACTTCACCGACTTCTCCGACTGGTCGGAGTACGAGGGCGGGATCTCGCCTGCGCACCTTTGGTTCATCCTGTTCCTCTTCCTCATCTCGGCCGCGCTTGTGCAGCCGATGCTGGCTCTGGTCAGGCGCGGCTACACCCCGGGCTGGTTGCGGCGGCCCCTGCCCGCGCTGCTGCCGGTCGTGCTGCTGACCGCGCTGTCGTACCTGCCTGAGGTGGGCGGGAAGAACATCTTCGTCTTCGCCGCCTACTTCATGCTGGGCTTCCTCATCGCCACCGACGACGCGATCATGGACATGATCGAGCGGTGGCGCCCGCTGTTTCTGGTGCTGGCGGTGTGCGGGGGCGCGGGTGTACTCATGCTCGGCGGTCAAGAGGGCCTGCCGGCGACAGCCGTGCGCGACCTCGCCTGCTGGACGGCGTTGCCGGCCATGCTCGGGTACGGCAGGCGGCACCTCAACGGCGGGTCGAAGGCGTTGGCGTACTGCAACGAGGCGGCCTTCCCCATGTACGTCCTGCACCAGACGTTCCTGGTCGCCGTGGGCTTCTACGTTCTGGAGCACGCCGACGCCGGGACCCTGCCGTACGTGCTGATCATGACCGTGTCGTTCGCGCTGAGCCTGACCACCTACGAGGTCGTGCGACGCTGGGGACCCACCAGATTCGCCCTCGGCCTTGGCCGCCGGAAGACGTCCGCGGTCGTCGGGTCCGGCTCAACAGGCGGCACGGCCCGCCCGAGCTAGGGCACGTTCGGGGTTCGGATCAGTGTGGACGACGCGGGGCTGGGCGACGGTGAGCAGCAAGCGAGTCGGGTATGCGTGGGATGAATCCGCCGGCCTCCCAGCGGTCCTGCGCGGGCGCAGGTTGTAGACCTCGCGGATGAACCGGCCGGATCGGCGCGGCCCGCGTACTGGCCAGGCGCCGCCGGCTACGTCAGTAAGGCGGTGTGGCAGCGGACCCGGAGGGGCGCCCTGACACCGTCCGGCGGCCACAGCGCGGAGGCGTGCGCGTGGATCAGGTCGTGGAGCCGGTACAGGCCCGGGGCCGGCTCCTGCAGGAGGTGGGCGTTCAGGAGGTGGTCCAGGAGCCGGATCGCCTGGGTGGTGGTCGTGTTCAGCAGGGCAGCGGCGGTGTCGAGGTCGAAGGCCGGGTGGAGGGCCGAGCCCAGGAGCCGGTAGGCCTCTTGCTGGTCGGTGGGCAGGCGTTCGTAGGAGCGGTCGAAGGCGGCGGTGACGCTTTGGTGGCCGGCTGTCAGTTCGGTGAGGCGGTCGGCGGCCAGGCGGTCGAGCAGGTGGTGGGCGTTCCAGGCGGGGTGGGCCTGGAGGCAGGCGGCGGCGATGCGGATGGCCAGGGGGAGGAGGCCGCAGCGGCGTACGATCTCGGCCAGGACGTCCGGAGGCGTGTCCCCGTCGCATCCGGCAGTGCGGCTGAACAGGGTGATCGCCTCTGCCAGAGGCAGGGCGTCCAGGGACAGGATGCGGGCGTTGCCCGGGCAGGTCAGGCGGTGGCGGCTGGTGACGATCACCTGGCAGCCGGGGGTAGCGGGCAGGAGCGGGTGGAGCTGGCGCTCGTCGGCGGCGTCGTCCAGGACGATCAGGAGCCTGCGGCCGGCCAGGACGCTGCGGTACAGCGCGGCGCGGTCGTCCAGGTGCCACGGGATGTGTTCCGCCGGGACGCCCATGGTGCGGAGTATGCGGGCGAGGGCGGCGCCCGGTTCAACCGGTGCCGTCGCCTGGGCGTGGCCGTGCAGGTCCACGAAGAGCTGCCCGTCGGGGAAGCGAGGGGCGAGGCGGTGGGCGGCGTGTACGGCCAGCACCGTCTTGCCCGTCCCGGCCATGCCGTTGACGAAGACGACGGCCTCGTTCAGCTCAGGCATGGTGGTGGTGTGGTCCTCCACGATCGCGAGTTCGCGTTCCCGGACGCCCGGCGTGGCGACGTCGGCGGGCAGCTGCCGGGGGATGGTCCACGGCCTCGGGCCGGTCACAGACGGGTCAGCCAAGGCTGTGGTGGGGCGGCCACGGGCGACCGCGTTCAGGGTCGCCCGTTCCGCACCGTCCAGCTCCAGCGCCTTCGCCAGCTGCAGAACCGAGGTGGTCCGCGGCTGCAACAGCCCGTCGTTCTCCAGCCGACGCACCGTCCTGACATTCAGACCCGCCCGTTCGGCGAGTTGCTCCTGCGTCAGCAGCGCCCTCCTGCGCCACATGCGTAGCAGCGTCCCCAATGACATCCCGACACCCCCGTCTTCTTCGGCGGTCCTGCCCCCGCGAACAACCACGACCATCGAAACCGCGTCCCGGCTGTTCAGGCCACTGGTCGGACGGCATTGGACGGAATCGGACGGGGCGGATGAATCCGGCTATCCGCGCAAACGTGATTGAGGGCGTGCGGGCGATTGGCCAGAATGAGCGCCATGGGCGAGCGAGGCGGGGCCGGCCGATCCCACGATGTGTGCCCTTACCAAGGTCTGGTGCCGTTCGAGGGCACGAAGGCCGAACTGTTCTTCGGGCGTACGCGGGCGACCCGCAGCCTCCTGGATCGCCTGGGGAGGCGGCTGGCGCGGCACGGATCCATCCTGCTGGTCTCGGGCGCCTCGGGGGTGGGCAAGTCGTCGCTGCTGCGGGCAGGGCTGATGCCGGCGCTGGCGGAGGGGATGCTGCCGCTGGCCGGGTCGAAGGACTGGCCGCGCCTGCTGGTGACGCCGAGCGCGAAGCCGTTCGGCGCGCTCGCCGGGGTGTGGGTGGGGGAGTTCGGCGGGCTGGTCGAGACCGTGGCCGAGCGATTACGGGAAGATCCGGGGGAGGTCGTCGCGGGAACCGGGCGGTTCGTGCTGGTGGTCGACCAGTTCGAGGAGCTGTTCACCCTGGTGGGCGACGAGCGGGAGCGACAGGCGTTCGTACGGGCCCTGCACGCCCTGGCCGAGGGCGCGGACGGCGGCGGGGTGATCGTCGGGGTGCGCGCCGACTACTGGGACCGGTGCGCCGCCTACCCGCAGTTCGCCGAGGCGATCCAGGACGGTCAGGTCATCGTCGAGCCGATGACGGAGCCGGACCTGCGGCTGGCCATCACCGGCCCCGCGGCCGCGGCGGGCCTGGAGCTCGAACAGGGGCTGGTGGAGATCATCCTGGCGGAGCTGCGCGCCGGCGACCGGTACGAGGCCGGCGCCCTGCCCCTGCTCTCCCAGGCCCTGCGCAACACCTGGGAGCGGCGCGAGCAGGACACCCTGACAGTCCGGGGGTACGAGGACTCCGGCCGGGTACGCGACTCCGTACGACGTACGGCCGACGAGGCCCTCGACGGGCTGCGGCCGGACGATCGCAAGGCGGCGCTCAGGTTCTTCCGGCGGATGACGACGATCACCGCGGGCGGCCGGGTGGCGCGGCGCCGGGCGACGCTGGCCGAGCTGCACGCCGCCGCGTCGGCACGTTCGGTGGAGGACCTGGAGCGGACGGCGGCGCTGCTGTCCGCGTTCGCCGACCGGCGCTTGCTCACCCTGCACGAGGACAGCGCCGAGATCGCCCACGACGCGCTCCTGACGGCCTGGCCCACCCTGCGGCAGTGGCTCGAACCGGACCTCGCCGCGCAGACGGTGTACGACGGGCTCCTGGAGGCCGCCGCCCAGTGGGCGGAGAACCACCGCGACCCGGCTTTTCTCTACCGGGGACCCCGGCTGCTGGCGGTCCAGGACAGCCGGCCCCGCTGGGAGCGCGACCCCGACAGCTTCCCCCCGCCCGGCGCCACCGTGGAGAGCTTCGTCGCGGCCTCCACGCGGGAGGCGCGGCGGGTGACCCGGCGCCGCCGGCTCGTCATGTCGGGTCTGGCAGCGCTGTCGGTCCTCGCCCTCGCCGCGGCCGGCACCGCCGTCAACGCCGCGGCCGACGCGAACTGGCAACGCGGTCTGGCCAGCTCCCGCCAGCTGGCGGCGCAGAGCGAGGTCACCGGCGACACCGCCCTGGCCTCGATGCTCGCCGTGGCGGCGTGGCGGATCGCGCACACCAACGAGGCCAGGAACCGGGTGCTGACCGCGGCGACCCGTACCGGCAGGGGGACGCTCACCGGGCACCAGCGGGGCGTCACGGCGGTGGCGTTCACTCCCGACGGCGCGACCATCGCGACGGGGGGCGACGACGGGACGGCGCGGTTGTGGGACACGGCGACGCGGCGGCAGCTCGGCGCTCCGATCACCCGGGCGAAGTACGACTGTTCGAGCGTGCGGCTGGATTTCAGCCCCGACGGCCGGACGCTGGCCACGGCGTGCCTCGACAGCGTCCGGTTCTACGACGTGGTCACCCGTCGCGAGCTGGGCGCCCAGGTGAAGGCCGAGGGGGTCGTGACGGCGCTCGCATTCAACCCGGACGGGAGAACGCTGGCGACCGGCGACAGCAGAGGCGTGGTCCAGCAGTGGGACGTGGCCACGCGCCTCCCGCACGGGGCTCCCATGGGCCGTCCGGACGAGGGGCACGCCATCCACGGGGTGACGTACAGCAGGGACGGGAAGATCCTGGTCACCGCCGGGGAGGACAAGACCGCGCGGCTCTGGGACACCGCCACCTCCCGCCAGCTCGGCGCCCCCTTCACGGGGCACACCCAGGCCCTCGGCGACGCGGCGCTCAGCCCGGACGGGTCAACCCTGGCAACCGTGAGCTGGGACCGTACCGGCCGGGTGTGGGACGTGGCCACGCGCAAGCCGAAGGGGATGCTCAAGGACCGCACGGCCGGTTACTACTCGGTCGCCTTCAGCCCGGACGGCACGCGGATCGCGACCGGCGGGGACAGCGGCCGCACCGTGGTGTGGGACACGGCCAGCCGGCAGCAGCTGTTCGCGCTCTGGGACAACTACGCCAGTGTCGACGACATCGCGTTCAGCCCGGACGGGAGTGTGCTGGCCGCCGCCAGCAATGACGGCGTGGTCCGGCTGGCCGACCCGCAGGTCCTCCAGCAGAAGGGGACCCGCGTGCCGGCGCAGGGGGCCGTCGCGCTGAGCCCGGACGGGCGGATTCTGGCCACCGGCGTCGCCGACGAGAAGAGCCCCGACCTCCAGCTGTGGGACGCGGCCACCCAGCGTCCTCTCGGCCCGCCGCTGCATCCCGAGGGCGCCCGCCGTGCGGCGGCGTACCGGGTGGAGTTCACTCCCGACGGGCGGACACTCCTGTCGGAGGGCGCGGACGGGATACGGCTCTGGGACGTCGCGAGCCGCCGCGAGGTCGCGCACGAGAAGTCGCTTCACTGGGCCAGGATCAGCTCCGATGGCAGGTTCGTCGCCGCCCAGCGGGACAAGTCCATCGTGTTCTGGGACATCGCGAGCCGCAGGGACACCGGAGCGCGCATCACCGTACGCGACGGCACCGACGTCATCACGGCGATGACGATCAGCCCCGACGGCACGATCGTGGCGACCGCGGGCTTCGACAACCGGATCCGGTTCTTCGACGTCGCCACCGGCCGGGAGCTGCCCGGCCCGACGTTCACGGCTCACGGCGGATTCGTCAACGACCTGGCCTTCAGCCCCGACGGGCAGCGGCTGGCCGTCACGGCCTACGACAACAGCGTGCGCCTGTGGGACGTGCCGCAGCGCCGTGCGGTCGGCATCGGCCTGATCGCCGAGGAGGGCATGACGACCTCGCTCGCCTTCAGCACCGACGGGAAGGTCCTCGCCACCGGCCTCACCAACGGTGAGGTGCAACTCTGGGACCTGCTGACCTACCGGCGGCTCGGCCCCGCGATGAAAGGCCACACCAAGGGCGTGACCGACCTCGTCTACAGCGACGACGGGACGACGGTCGCCACGGCCTCGGGAGACAGGACCGCGCGGCTGTGGAACGTCCGCACACCCCCCGACCTGGTGGCCGCGGCGTGTGCCAACGCGGGCCGATCCCTCACCCGAGAGGAGTGGGAGAATCTCGTGCCCCAGGAGGAGTACCGCCAGACGTGCACGTGATCCTGGACCCGACCACGGAGAGAACACGGATGTTCCTGCGAGGCTTACGGCGGCGGACAGGCAGACCCGTCCCGGAACTGGTCGCGTTGTTCCGTTCGATCGTCGAGGGAGGCCGCGACTTCCACCCGATCGCGTCCGACTTCCTGGAGCACTTCATGGACGGCGCGGGCGCGTCGAGGACGATGTCACTGCGGTGGCTGCGCTCGTTCAAGGTGATCAAGAAGGCCGAGCGCAAGAATCAGCGCCGGTTCGAACGGCAGCTCGCCCGTACGGCGCGGCAGCTGCGGGAGGGGGAGTCGAGCTGGTTGCACGACTACTGGGACGCGCGGATCAACGCCTTCATCGGTACGGAGCTGTTCTACGTCAGCAGGATGAGCCTGCTGCGCTCGCAGGGGTCGTTCGTGCTGACCAGGGACGGACCGGAGGTACGCGTGTCCGGCACGGTTCGCCACCGCTGGTTCGACCCCTACGACTGGGACCGCGGCCGCTGGGTGTACATCCCCCGGCACGGGTTCGTGCCCATCGCGGTCGGCCGTGACCTGGTGGAGGCCGACGAGGCCCGCAACTTCCTGATGGAGTCGCGCCACGTGCAGACGCTGGAGGGCCGGTGCCTGGAGGGCCGGTGGCCGCGGCGCGGCAGGGACGAGTTCGGCTGGGCGCTGGTGCGGGCGGGAGAGGAATGATCGAGGAGCGTCCCCGTCCGCCCGATCCCGCCGAGGCGGGCAGCACGGCCGACTTCGTACGGTCGCTGGCCCGGCTCAAGCAGTGGGCGGGCGAGCCGTCCCTGAGCAAGCTGCGTTCGCTCGGCGGCCAGACGACGGCCACGGACGGCGCCACGGTCGACGCGTTGCCGAAGAGCACGGTCTCGCACGTCCTGCGGCAGGCCGACCGGCTGCCGCGGTGGGATTTCGTCCGGGCCTTCGTCACCGCCTGCTTCCACTACTGCGACTACCCGGCCGAGCTGATCCCCGGCGAGCTCGAACGCTGGCGGGCGGCCAGGACGGCCCTGGCGAAACCGTCCGCGTCCGTCCCCGAGCCGCCGGCGACGCCGGCCGTCTCCACGCCCGATCCCGCCGTCGAGCTGCTGACCCGCCGCGTGGTCCGCGAGGAGGACAGGGCGCGCAAGGGGCTGCTCGGCGGCTACAACCTCGCGGCGCTCTCCTTCAGCCTGTACGGCGACACCGGCGAGACCGAGTGCGACCTGCACACGATCGGCCGGTTCTTCGGCGACCTGGGCCTGCGGCGCCTGCTGGTCGTGGGCGAGTCGGGGGCCGGCAAGACGGTGCTGGCGATCGAGCTGGTGCTGCAACTGCTGGAGCCCGTGCTCGCCGCCGGCGGCCGGCTCGACCAGGGGCAACTGGTGCCGGTACGGCTGAGCGCGGCCCGCTGGACCCTTGGCAGGCCGTTCGAGGCCTGGCTGGCCGAGCAACTGGCGCAGGACTTCGGGCTCGCGGCCAGGGACGCGCAACGGCTGGTACGCGATCGCCGGGTGCTGCCGGTGGTGGACGGGCTGGACGAGCTGGACCCCGAGCCGGCGTGGGGCCCGCCGCGCCGGGCGATCGGGCTGCTGGCCGAGCTCAACCGCTACAGCGACCTGTCCGGCCGGCGACCGGGCGCGGTCGTCGTGACCTGCCGCGCCGACCGTCACGCCGAACTGCGCGAGGCCGGGGCCGGGCTCGACAACGCCGCCAGGATCCACCTGCACAACCTGACCGGCCAGCAGATCGGCGCGTACCTGCGCACCCGCTGGCCGGACGGGCACCTCTACGGCGCGCACCGCGAGGCCATCCACGGGGCGCTGTCCGGTCCGGCGGGCAAGGCCGTGCACGCCGCTCTCGCCACACCCTGGCGGCTGGTGCTGACCGTGACCGCCGTGGAGTCCGGCGCCGATCCCGCCGGGCTGCTCCGCGTGGATCCGGGGCTCGACACCGGTGAAGGGGTGGCACGGATTGTCAGGAGGCTGCTGGAGGCGTACGTGCCGGCGGCGACCGTGCTGACGCCCCGTACCGCCCACGGGGCTCCGTACCAGGCGGAACAGGTGCGGTCGTGGCTCGTGCACCTGGCCGCCCACCTGCGCTGGCAGGCCGCCCGGGGCGCCGAGGTGGACCGGCCGCCGCCTGGCCTGACGGCGATCGACATCGTTCCGCACCTGCTGTGGCCGATCGGCGGCAGGCGGCGGGTCTGGGCGCTGCACTGCCTGGTCTGCGCGCTCTTCGCGGTCGTCGCGATGCTGGCGTACTGGACGGGGTCGGCGGCTGACGATGCTGGAGCCGGCCCTGAGCGGCTGCTCACCCTGACGCTCATGGCGGGCTGGGTGGCGATCGCCACCGGCCTGTCGTTGTCGCCCTGGCCGGCCGCCGCCGGTGGGCGCAGCGAGGTCCCCCGCCGGCGGCGCGTGATCGGCGGCCTGCTGGGCGCCCTGGCGGGCACGCCCGTCGGGGTGCTCGGCGGCCTGGCCGGACTCGTGCTGACCGAGGGGAAGGTCTTCGGGCCCGGCTTCGCCGTCGCCGCGGGCGGCACCGGAGGGCTGGTGCTGGGCGCGGTCATCGGGCTGACCGCGGCAGGACAGCGGGGCGCCGAGCGGATGACCGTCCCCGAGGTGCTCCACGCCGAGCCCATCACGCTGCTGGGCTTCGGGTTGTGCGGCGCGATCATCGGGCTGGTGCCGCTGCGGCTGGCCCACGCCGGCCCGCTGCCGCTGGCCGTGGGGCTCGCCGGGACCTTCGCCCTCGCCTTCACACTGGGGGTCGTCTTCAAGATCGCTACCGGGGGCTGGAGCAGGGATGCCGAGCTGGCCCACCCGCGGGAGGCACTGCACCGCAACCCGACGATCGGGCTGGCCTTCGGCCTCACCGGCGGCGTCGGCGCCTTCCTGGTGTTCGTCATGAACACCGGCGTCGTGGAGTCGCTGGTGTGCGCGCTCGTCGGCGGCGTGACCTTCGGGCTGTCCTTCGGGGCGATCGCCTGGGCCCGCACGATGATCGGGCTGGTCGTCGCGGCCATGCGCGGCCTGCTGCCGCTGCGGTTGTGGGCCTTTCTCGACTGGGCCTGCGAGGCCCGGCTGCTCCGGGTCAGCGGCGCCACGTACCAGTTCCGGCACCGGGAGCTCCAGGACTTCCTGACCCCCTCCGACGATGACCGGTGAGCTCAGGGCCGCTCGGCTGCGTGTGGCTCGCCTGGGCGGGCGTCAAAGCTCGCTGCGCCGCCACTGCTCGATCTCGTCCTCCAGCGCCTGCTCATTCAGCATCGGTACGAACACGTCGGTCGCCCATGCAGTGAACAACCGCACGAACTCGTGGTCCTCGTCGTCCGGCTCACCGTTGACGTGGAACCACGAGATCAGTGGGGCGGCGTGCGGATCATCCGTGTCGCAGTCCGAGCACAGCACCACCCCGGTGTAGCCCTCCACCCGCGTGCCGACGGCGTTGTACCAGCCGTTCGGCACGCGTGCGTACAGCAACCCCTCTCGGCCGCAGCGGGGGCACCCCGGCGCGTCGTCGGAGCTGATGACCTCGATCCGCCGGCTCAAAGCGACAGTGCTTCAGGCCCGAGCAGCGCCTTGATATCGGCGGCGAAGCTCGGTTCGGCGTTGACCGGCCACTCCGGTAGCGACATCACCATGACCTTGCCCGCCGGCCGCCGCAGGTTGATGTGCAGCGGTACGCGGCCCTGGTGCATCTTGAGCACCTGGCGCAGTTCGTCCAGCAGGGTCGGAGTGATGCGCTCTTCCCGCAGGAGAAGCGTGATCGGGGCGCCGGACTCGCTGTTGACGCCGGACACATCGATGAGGGCCATCTCCTGGGCGAAGACCGAGATCGCGCCGTCCCGGTTGTTGATCTGGCCCTTCACCGACACCACGATGTCCGGCCGCAGCTCCGGCCCGTACAGCTCGTAGTTGCGGGGGAAGAACAGGCATTCGACGGCGGCGTCCATGTCCTCGACCGTGAGGATGGCCCACGTGTTGCCTGCCTTGTTCACCCGCCGGTCCACCTTGGTGACCAGGCCGGACACCTGGACGTCGCCGCGGTCGTCGCGGCCGCTGTCCAGCAGGTCGGCGATCGTGGTGTCCCGGTTCCTGGCCAGGAGCCGCTCGGTGCCGGCCAGCGGGTGGTCGGACACGTACAGGCCGAGCATCTCCCGCTCGAAGTCGAGCTTGGTCTTTTTGTCCCACTCGCCTTCGGGGACGGCGATCGTGAACGCCGCGTCGTCGCCGGTGTCGTCCATCCCGCCGAACAGCGAGTCCTGGCCGTGCGCCTCATTCTTCTTGATGTCGATGACGGACTCGACGGCCTGCTCGTGAATCATGAGCAGGCCCTTGCGCGGATGTTCGAGGGAGTCGTACGCGCCCGCCTTGATCAGCGATTCGATGACGCGCTTGTTGCAGGCGGTGAGCGGCACCTTGCCGAGGAAGTCGTTGAAGTCGGTGAAGCGGCCCTTCTCCTTGCGGGCCTTCACGATCCCTTCGACGACGTTCTCCCCGACGTTGCGGACCGCGCCCATCCCGAACCGGACCTGCGTGTCCCCGACCGCGACGAAGTCGAGTTGGGAGTCGTTGACGTCGGGCGGGAGCACCTGGATGCCCATCTTGCGGCACTCGGCCAGGTAGACGGCCGCCTTGTCCTTGTCGTCGCCCACCGACGTGAGCAGGGCGGCCATGTACTCGGCGGGGTAGTTGGCCTTCAGGTACGCGGTCCAGTAGGCGACCAGACCGTAGCCGGCGGTGTGGGACTTGTTGAACGCGTACCCGGAGAAGGGCAGCATGACGTCCCACAGCGCCTGGATCGCCTCGTCGCTGTAGCCGTTGCCGCGCATGCCGGCCTGGAAGTTGGCGAACTCGGCGTCCAGGATCTCCTTCTTCTTCTTGCCCATGGCGCGGCGCAGCAGGTCGGCGCCGCCGAGGGTGTAGCCGGCCAGCTCGCGGGCGACGGCCATGATCTGCTCCTGGTAGACGAGCAGATGGAAGGTGGGGCCGAGGATCGGTTCGAGCGCTTCCTTGAGCTCCGGGTGGATCGGCTCGATGTCCTGGCGGCCGTTCTTGCGGTGGGCGTAGTTGGTGTGCGCGTTGGCCGCCATCGGGCCCGGCCGGTAGAGGGCGAGCACGGCGGCGATGTCCTCGAACCGGGTCGGTTCCATCAGCTTCAGCAGCGACCGCATGGGGCCGCCGTCGAGCTGGAACACGCCGAGCGTGTCGCCGCGGGCCAGGAGCTGGTAGGTCTTGGCGTTGTCGAGCGGCATCGTCAGGGTGTCGAGCTCGACGCCCCGGTTCTGCTTGATGATCTTGATGGCGTGGTCGATGATGCCCAGGTTCCGCAGTCCCAGGAAGTCCATCTTGACCAGACCCATGTCTTCACAGGACGGGTAGTCGAACCCTGTGATGACCACGCCGTCCTTGTCCCGCATGTGCATGGGGATCAGGTCCAGCAGCGGGGTCGAGGACAGGATGACCGCGGCGGCGTGCACGCCGGTGCCGCGGATCAGCCCCTCGATGCCGCGGCCGGTGTCGATGACCTTCTTGACGTCGGGGTCGTTCTCGTACAGGGCGCGGAGCTCGGTGCCCTCGTTGTAGCGGGGGTGGCTCTCGTTGAAGATGTCCGCGAGGGGGACGCCCTTGCCCATGACATCCGGTGGCATCGCCTTGGTGATCTTGTCGCCCATCGCGAACGGATAGCCGAGAATCCGGCTCGAGTCCTTGACGGCGGCCTTGGCCTTGATCGTGCCGAAGGTGTTGACCTGCGCGGTGAACTCACTGCCGTACTTCTGGGTGACGTAGGCCACCATGCGATCGCGCTGGCGGTCGTCGAAGTCGAGGTCGACGTCCGGCGGGTTGATCCGCTCAGGGTTGAGGAACCGCTCGAACAGCAGGCCGTGCTCCAGCGGGTCGAGCTCGGTGATGCGGGTGGCGTACGCCACGATCGAACCGGTAGCCGATCCACGGCCGGGCCCGACCGGGATGCCGTTGTCACGGGCATATTTGCAGATGTCGGCCACGACGAGGAAGTACGAGGAGAACCCCATCGGACCGATGACCTTCATCTCGGTCTCGTACCGATCCATCACCTCGGCCGGAATCGGGGTGCCGTACCGCATCTCCAGGCCGCGCTCGCATTCCTTGCGCAGCCACGACTCCTGGGTCTCCCCCTCGGGCACGTCCGGATAGTCGGGCATCCGGTCCACCTGGGCGAACACGTCGCCGTAGTCGCCGATCATCTCGGCCACGAGCAGCGTGTTGTCACATGCCTCGGGCAGCTCCGGGAACAGGGCGTACATCTCGTCGGCGGGCTTGAGGTAGTAGCCGGATCCGTTGAACCGGAACCGGTTCGGGTCGTCCTTGTTCTTGCCCACGCCGACGCACAGGAGGCTGTCGTGGGCGTCGGCCTGGTCCTCGGTCACGTAGTGGGAGTCGTTGGTGGCCAGCAGCGGAATGTTGAGCTGCTTGGCCAACCTGAGCAGGTCCTCCCGGACCTCCCGCTCGATGCTGATGCCGTGGTCCATGAGCTCCAGGAAGTAGTTCTCCTTACCGAAGATCTCCTGGTACTCGCCGGCGACCTTGACGGCTTCGTCGTACTGGCCCAGCCGGATCCGGGTCTGCACCGCGCCGGACGGGCAGCCGGTCGTGGCGATGATCCCGGTCGCGTACTGCGAGATCAGGTCCTGATCCATGCGCGGCTTGGAGTAGTAGCCCTCGAACGACGCCAGGGATGACAGCCGGAACAGGTTGCGTAGCCCGTTCGCGTCCTTGGCCCACATGGTCATATGGGTGAACCGGCCACCGCCGGAGACGTCCTTGCCACCCTCGCCGTCCGCCACGCCGGTCTCGGCCCGCTGCCCCCAGAACACCGGCTTCTTCACGAACCGGCTGTGTGGGGCCACATACGCTTCGATCCCGATGATCGGTTTGACCGGTGTGCCCGACGCGACCTTCTGGAACTCGTACGCACCGAACATGTTGCCGTGGTCGCTCATGGCGATCGCCGGCATGTCCAATCGTTCGGCTTCTTTGAACAGCGGCTTCAGCTTGGCCGCCCCGTCCAGCATGCTGTACTCGGTGTGGACGTGCAGATGCACGAACGACTTGCTCACCCGTTCCCCCAACTTCGCATCGGCCCGGATCCTCGCATGAGCCTATTCCGTCTCGCGAGGCTCATGGGGCATCGCGCCCGGAGGGCGGGAAGGTTGTTGCCAGGCTGTTGTTGACGCTGCGTGAAGGACATACCACACCGACCGTGAGCTGGGGAAACGCCTGTGTCTTGGGTCCATACCCGCTGTTCGACAGACTCGAACGTATGAGCGAGCCGCGCAGTCCGACCGCCTCCGATACGGCGAGTCTGCGTTCACCGACGGTGCCTGCGGCCTAGGCTCCAAGCGCGGCCCGGCTCGGGCGGCAGATCCCCCCGGCCTTGGCTGCACGGATCGTCCAGCCGCTCCACAGGACAGCCACTGCGGGAGAGACGAATGGAGTGGTTGGTCTCGCTGCTCGGGGCCGCGCTCATCATGGCCGCCCTACGAGACCTGTTCCACACGCTCTGGCACCCCACCCGCCACGGAGGGCTGAGCCGGCTCGTCATGGCGGCGTTGTGGAAACTGGCCCGGCATCTCCGAGCGCGCAGGCGCGTTGTGGGGCTCGTCGGTCCGCTCGCCATGGCGACGGTGGTCGGCATGTGGGCCGTCACCATCATCATGGGCTGGGCCATCGTCTACTGGCCCCACATGCCGGAGGCGTTCGCCTTCGCACCCGGTTCCGGGCTGTCGCAGGAGCCGGCACTCCTCGACTGCGTCTACCTGTCGCTCGTCATGGTCGCCACCCTCGGGCTCGGGGACATCGTGCCTGTCGCAGGCTGGCTCCGCGTGGTCTCGCCCCTCGAAGCTCTTATCGGCTTCGTCCTGCTGACGGCCACCGTCTCCTGGGTGCTGGAGATCTATCCGACGCTGACCCGCCGGCGAGTGCTCGCGATCCGGTTGGCGTTGCTGCACCGCTCGGACCCGTCCATGCGGCAGCTCGACTGCGCTGCGGGTGCGTCATTGCTGGGAAGCCTGGCCACCGAGGTGGTGCGTGTCCGTATCGACTTCACCCAGTACGCGGAGGCCTACTACTTCCATGACGGTGAGGACCACTCGTCCCTGGCGGCCACGATCGGCTATGCCACTCGCCTCGCCCAGCGCGGGCAGGCAGCCCGACGGGCAGATGTGCGCCTGACGGCCGACCTGCTCGCCGGTGCGTTGGAAGACCTCGCCACCATCCTTGACCAGCGTTTCCTCCACACGAATGGATCACCTGCGGAGGTGTTCGCCGCGTACGCGGCCGACCACGGCCGTGCCCTCACCGGGGCCTGAGCGCTGCTCATCCCATCGGCCCGGCGACCCGCTCGGCCCTTTCGACCGCAACGCCTCCAGCACGGGTGTGCCGGACTCGGGACGGTGCGGCGGGCGAATTCCGCATAAATGCAAGGGTGCCGTCACGATCCGACATGGCGCCGTGTGTCGCATCAGCCGCCTCTGTCCGCCGGGCCATAGTGGTCGAGCCGGCTGCCTCTTCAGGCGAGCGGGTCTGCACCCCGGTCTCCACCACCGGTCCGCCGAGCCACGCGTGGCCCTGAAAGGTCCGCACGACACAGGCACGACAGGGCGCGTGCGCGTCCATGAACGAGAAGGCTTCCACCACTCGCATGACCAAGAGGGACCGAATCCGAGAAGCGGGCAGAAAGCCTCGGAGGCTGGCGCTCAGCGTGCCACAGATCGTGGGAAGCGCGATGGCCGCGGTCACGGCGGCGGTCGCGGCGTCGTACCTGGGCGTCGCCGGCACGGTGATCGGCGCCGCTGTGATGAGCCTCGCCAGCACGGTGGCCACCGACGTTTACACGCACTATCTCAAGCGCACCGGCGACAAGGTCAGGCAGCATGCCGTGAGCGCGTGGCACGAGCGGACAGCCGAGGCGGGTGATGGCGCGGCGCGGCGGTCCGCGCGGGCCGGGGCACTTCTGAAGGCGTTGCCGTGGGCCAAGCTGGGTGTGGCGGCCGCGCTGGTGTTCTGCGTCAGTATGGGCGGCATCCTGACCTACCAGGTGATCGTTGATCAGACGGTGGCCGACCAGGTGACCGGCAAGTCCCGGAAACGGGCCGAACCCCGCAAACCATCTTCCAAGAAGAGCAGGCACGCCGAGTCTCCGGCTCCGGCTCCGTATCGGGAGTCAGCCACCTCGACGCCGACAGGCGCGTCTCCGTCCTCCACCCCCTCCACATCACCGACCACCCGCACCCCCACGCCGGCCCCCACTCTGACGCCGAAGCCGACGCAGAGCGTGCCGGAGCCGTCCGAGCCTTCCACTTCGGAAGGGACTCCCGACGTGACCAGGCAGCCCCCGGCGCCAGGTCAGGGTGGGCCCGCCGGCTCGCCCTCCGCCACGCCGCCGGGCACTGTGCACATAAAGCTCTTCTGAATGTGGCGAAAGACTGGCTGCCGCGCCGACCAGTCGTAGGTGAGCGTGACCTCGGTCTCGGAGGGACCGAGCGGCGCAAGGTCGCAGCGCCGGCGATACGTCCATATTCGTTGAAGCGTCGGCGTGGCGACGTCCGGCCTCGGTAGCTTTCGACGCCGTGAGACGTACGATCTGCGCTGTATTGGCGTTCCTCTCGACGTGCCTGTCGGTGGGAGCGACGCCCGCGACGGCGGCGGGAAAGGTCCCGGCCCAGTTCTTCGCCAAGCTGTACAGCGAGGCCCTGGGCAGGATGCCCGACCCCAGCGGCTGGTCCGCGGCGGTCGGCGACTTCGCCGCCAAGGGCTGCTCGCCGGACCGCGTCAGAGATTTCGCGCGGGGCTTCTACACCTCGGCAGAGTTCATGGCCCTGAACTACGACGCCGAGGAGCGTGTCCTGGCGCTCTACCGGGGCGCGCTCAACCGCGAGCCCGATCGGAGCGGGTTCGACCACTTCACCGGGCTGCTGACCGGGGGCGCGCGGAGCTGGCCGCAGATCGTGGACGCGATCGTCTCCAGCGGCGAGCTGGCCTCGCTCGCCGCGACCATCTGCGGCTCGTCCGCGAGCTACCACTACGGCACCGCGCCTGCCCTGACGCTCACCCCCAAGGGCGCCGGGTTCGCGGGCGGCACGGGCGAGCAGCTTCAGGCGCTGCTGGACGCCACTCCCGAGGGCGGCACGGTGTACCTGGCGGAGAAGGCGGTGGTGCGGGTCGGCGCGATGCTGGTCATACCCCCTGGTCGTACGCTGGCCACCACCGGGACGCCGTCGCCCCGCGAGTATGCCCGGCAGGGGCGCCTGGTGCGCGCTGCCTCCTTCGGCGAGCCGGTCGTGCGGCTGCAGAGCGGCGCCCGCCTGCGTGGCGTCTGGGTGGACGGCCAGCGCGGCGCGTACACGAACTTCACCTTGAACGCCATCAACGTCCAGCTCATGGGCGGCGACGGCACCGAGGTCAGCGGCTCGAAGATCTCTGACAGCCGGGGCTGGAGCAGCTTGCTGGCGCTCGGCAGCGGCGACAATCGGCCGTGCCCGAGGGCCGTGATCAGCGGCAACCTTGTCACCGCGTACTCGTCGGAGCATGTGATGCACGACGGCGTGGGCCGCTGGACCGACGGCATCTCCGTCTCCTGCGAGAACGCCGTCGTCGAGGGCAACGGGATCGTGGACGCTACGGATGTGGGGATCGTGCTGTTCCGTTCGAGCCCAGCGACCCAGCGTTCGAGCGTGCGGGGCAATGTCGTGCTGAACGCAGGTAATGCGGCGTACGGGGCGATCGTCGTGGACGCCCTGTACGGCGGGGACGTGACGCACGACTTCACCGGCGCGACCGTGTCGGGGAACGCCTTCTGGACCGGCCCGGACACGCACGCCGACATCGGCATCGCGGCCGGGACCCGGATGTGGTTCGGCGAGCGCGCCGACGACGGCGCCGGGCTGTCGGTACGCGACAACACCACCAACGGCCTGACGGCGGTCGTCGGCACCGGGATCGCGGTCGGCGGCATGAACCGCGCCACCGTCCAGGGCAACGACCTGCGGCTGTCGGTGCGGGCGATCAGCTCCTGCCCGCACGTGAACTTCGGCGTGGACCAGGAGGGGCACGCCCAGGACGGCGACTTCCAGCCGGGCGCCACGCCGGTCGACTTCACCAACCCCTCCGGGGGAGGCTGCATAGGCCACTGAAGCCCCCAGGGGGGTCCGAGAGGTCGTACTGTTCCTGTCAGCCGAGCCAGCTCGCGACCTGCGACTTGACCCCGGGGTACCAGCCGAGTTGGAGATGGTTGGCACCGGCGATCAGCGCGGTGCCGGCCACCGTACCGATGCCCACCGTGGACAGCGCGCTGCTGACGAACACCACGCCGTCGCTGGGTCCCCGGTTCTCGTTGTAGATGCCCACGACGCTGGGCGACCCGCCGGCCAGCAGGTACGTCGCCACCGACGCCGGCACACCCGCCTGCTGGATTCGCGAGATCAGCGAGCCCGCGTTGATCGCGGCCTGGATGCCGGGCCCGGAGGTGTAGAAGCCCTGTCCGCCGTAGTACGTGGTGTACCAGTCCTGCTGCGTCTGGTCGATGCCGTGGGTGCCGTCGAAGCGCGCCAGCATCTGCCGCTGCCCGGGATAGCAGTCGAACCCGCCGGCGGGTACGAACGAGAACTCCGGATGGTTGGCGTAGATGCCGTAGCAGGTCATGTACGTGTGTGGCGCGGGGGAGTTGACGCTGCCGCCGCACTCCGGCCAGATCGAGAAGTCGTGCGCCCAGCCGTGAGCGAACGGATAGTCGTAGCCGGCGTTCGGGCCGCCGAGCGTGATGAGCTTGCGCACGTCGCCGGCGTACGAACGGCCCCAGCTCGGCTTGACCGACGACACGTACATCCGCGCCGACATCTCACCCTTGCTCCAGCCCACCAGATCCACAGCGGACACCCCGAGCTTGGCCTTGATGATCGCGATCGCGTCGCCGACCTCCTGGGCCTGCATCAGGTTGTCGCCTTCCTTGTGCGCGAACCCGATGGCGAAGACCCGGTATCCGGCGTTCGACAGGTGCTGCATCAGGCCGGTACTCGGGCAGCTTATGGCGCCGCAGCCGAAGCCGCCGGACTCGCCGGGATTGGCCCACGCCCGGTCCGGATTGTCGTTGGCGCCGTGGACCAGCAGTACCGGAGTGGCCTTGGGGTTGGCGTTCCAACCGGGTGCGTGGTACAGCAGGAACCGGCCGGAGAACGGCCGCTTGACGCCGCCGAAGAAGCTCAGCCGCTGGCCGTCCTGATCTCCGCGGCCGTCCGGCGGGTAGCTCTCTTGGGTGAACCCGGACGTGGTGTCCAGGTACCGCTCCACCGAGGACCAACCGTTCGCGACATTGGCGTACGTGGCTTCCAGCGTCAGGTACGAGGGGGTCGCGGCATGGGCCGCGGTCGGTACGAGCAGTGCGGTCAGCATCACCGCGACCGTCCATAAGCAACGCATTTGGGCCTCCTGTCTACGGGATTTCGGCGACCGCGGCGGCAACGCGCGCGGCGAGCAGGATCGTGTGGTGGCCGGTGTCGTCGACGGTGCGCGCCGGCATCCGGGAGCCGGGGCATGGCGGCGAGGCCGTGGAGGCCGGCAGGGCGGGCATGACGGTCGTGTCGGGCATGAGTGCTCCCTGAGTCGGTCGGCAACCCCGAGACCGGCCGCCATCGTCACTTGAGCGCCGTGGCCGTTCCAGTGCCGCCCGCCACACCTTTGCCGCACCGGACGTGTGCGTGCGGCACATCCGTGGAGGGCAGCCAGGGCGTCGCGGGCGAAGAGCTAGGGCCGCTGGTAGAGATCGGGGATCCCGTCATGGTCGGAGTCGGCGGTCTCGGACCGGTGGATGCGCCGGTAGACGCGGGCACGCAGCCGAAGGATCACCGTGGCCAGCAGGGCCGCGGTCAGGGAACCGGCCAGGACCGCGATCTTGAACCGCGCGTCGGCCTCGCCCGTTCCGAACGCCAACTCCCCGATCAGCAGCGACACGGTGAACCCGATGCCGCCCAGGACGGCCAGCCCGGCCATGTCGATCCAGGCCAGCCCTTCGTCCAGAGTGGCGCGGGTGAAGCGGGCCACCAGCCAGGTGGCGGCCAGGATGCCGACCGGCTTGCCGACCAGCAGCCCGGCCACGATCCCCATCGCCACGGGGTCGCTCAACGCTCCTGCCGGCCCGCCGAGGCCACCGAGGCCGACCCCGGCGGAGAAGAACGCGAACACGGGCACGGCCACACCGGCGGACAGCGGGCGGAACCGGTGCTCGAAATGTTCGGCCAGGCCCGGTCCCTCCGTGCCGCCCGGCGGTGTCCGGGACAGTACGGGGACGGTCAGAGCCAGCAGCACCCCGGCCACGGTGGCGTGCACCCCTGAGGCGTGCACCAGTGCCCAGCAGGCGAACGCCGGCGGCAGCAGCAGCCACCACGCACGTACCCCACGCCGTACCAGCACAGCGAAGATCGCCAGCGGCACCACAGCGGCCAGCAGCGGGAGCACCGACAGGTGTGAGGTGTAGAAGGTGGCGATGATGACGATGGCGATCAGGTCGTCCACCACCGCCAAGGTCAGCAGGAACGTGCGCAGCGCGTCCGGCAGGGAACGGCCGATCACCGCGAGCACCGCCAGCGCGAAGGCGATGTCGGTGGCCGTCGGGATCGCCCACCCCCTGGCCGCCGTTCCGCCGGCGACCGCCAGATACACCAGTGCGGGCACCACCACGCCGCCGGCTGCCGCGGCCACCGGCACCACGGCCCGGCGCAGGTCACGCAGATCGCCGGCGACGAACTCCCGTTTCAGCTCCAGACCGGCCACGAAGAAGAAGATGGCCAGCAGCCCGTCCGCGGCCCAGGTGGCCAGGTCGAGGTTCAGGTGCAGAGCGGCAGGGCCGGCCTCGATGGCGCGCAGGTCCTGGTAGGTCTGCGCCCACGGCGAGTTGGCCCAGATCAGCGCGGTGAGCGCGGCGGCGAGCAGCAGTGCCCCGCCGATGGTTTCCTTGCGCAGGATGTCGGCGATGCGGCGCGCTTCGGGCCAGGTGCTCCGGCTGAACAGGCGGGGAACGCGCGTGGGGCTGGTGCCGGGCATGGAACTCCGCTCCTTCGGCAGGGGTCGGGTCGCTCACTTGCCGACCAGACTTCCCGGCACACCTATAAATAAGGTATCAGGACACGTAAAGAGCTACGTAACGGACTCTCGTCCGGTTCGGATGGTCCACGGGATCTCCTGGTCGTTCGGGTGGCCGGGGTTGAGTGCCAGCTGCGCGCAGCGGCGGCCTTGGTCTCGCAGCGGGTTGGTGACGGACGTGATGCCGAGCCGGCGGCCGGCCGGTGAGGCATCCCAGCCGAGGTAGGCAGCCTCCGGGTGAGTCTCCTGGAGGGCCTGGTGGGCTCCCAGGACGAGTTCGTCGCTCATGGCGATGATGAGCGCGGTGGGGGTGAGCTGGGGGGCGAGTTCTCGTGCCGCGGCGAGGCCGTCCTGTTGGGTGTTGCGGGCCACGACGGCGATCGGCGTGCTCGTCCAGTCGAGCCCGGCCTGTTCGATGGCGGTGCGGTAGCCACGCAGGCGGGCGTCGGTGACGGGGAACGGTGCGCGTGGCGGCAGCTCGGCGCCGGTCGTCACCATGTGCTCGCGGTCGCGATCGAGCGGGAATGAGATCACGACGGGCGTCCGGCCTTCGCGGAGTCCCTGGGAGGCGACCGCGAGCGCGGCCCGGTAGTCGTCCTGGGTGACGCACGCGATCCCCTGGCGTGGTGGGCCGCCCTGGATGACAGCGGGACGGGGGTCGTCGGCGACTGCCGCCAGCACCGGGTCGTCCTCTGCGGTGGTCCACAGCACGAAGCCGTCGACCGCCGCGGACAGCACGCGGTCGGCGTCGGCGGCATCGCCCCGTGTGGGGATGAACGTGAGGCCCCGGCCTTCCTCGACGCAGACCTCCGCGACCCCGGCCAGGAACTGCGCTGCTTGGGGATCGTCGAAGGCGTACGCCAGATGCTCGCTGAAGACCACCCCGATCTGATGCGTTCGACCGGATTTCAGCGCGCGGCCCACGGCGTCGGGGTGATATCCCAGCTCGTCGGCGGCGCGGTGCACGCGTTCGCGGGTGTCGGTCGCGACCCGGGCAGGCCGGGTGAAGGCGTAGGAGGCGGTCATGGGTGACACCCCGGCACGAGCCGCCACATCTTTCAGTGTCACGCGTCTGCGGTCGGTTGGCACGGTGCCATTCTAGTTGTGTAGCGTTACACATATGTCCACAGTGATCGCCCGCCCCGGCGGCATGTTTCGCGCGGCGCCGTTTCTCGGCTTCGCCGGTTTCGGCGCCTTCTGGGGTGTGTGGGGTGCCGGCCTGCCCCTGCTGCGAGCCCAGGCCGGTGTGAGCGATGCGGAGTTCGGCGTCGTACTGCTCTTCATCGCCGCCGGAGCTCTGCCCGCCATGCTGCTGGCCGGGCGGCTCGTCGACGCGCTCGGTCTGCGTGTCACCGGAGTACTGCTCGCGCTGCTGGGTGTCATGGGTGTCGTGCTCTCCGCCGCCGCGGTGAACTATGCCGCGTTGTGCGCCGGCATCCTGTTGATGGGAGCCTGCTCGGGAGCGGCCGATGTGGCGCTCAACACGCTGGCGGCGACGGTCGAGAAGCGAACCGGACGTCCCGTCGTGACCCGTTCGCACGCGGCGTTCTCCGCCACGGTCGCGCTCTCGAGCCTGGCCACCGGTGCACTCACCGCGATCGCGGACAGCCTGCTGGTGAACTTCGCCGCGGGCGCGGTGGTGGTCGTGGCGCTCGGTCTGGCCGTCGTCACCGCGACGCGACCGGCCCATGCTGATGACGACGCCGCCGCACCTGAGGGCGCCGCCACGCGTCCTGGTCGCATGTCGGGGTGGATCGCGCTGGTCATGGTCGGGGCGATCGGCGCGTTCGCGTTCGCGGCGGAGAACGCCTACCAGTCCTGGAGCGCCGTCCTGCTGACCGACGCGTTCACCGCCTCGCCGGCGCTGGCCGCCGTCGCGCCGGCGGCGTTCGCCACAACGGCGGCACTGACCCGTTTCGCCACCGGTACGGTCACGCTGCGCCGCCCGATCGCCACGCTGGTCGTGGCAAGCGCGATCGCCACGGCCGGTGGCGTGCTGACGGCGTTCGCGGCCACGCTGCCGCTCGCCCTGGGAGGCGTCATCGCCGCCGCCGTCGGCACCTCGGCGCTCTTTCCCACCCTGCTGTCCTACGGGCTTCGGCCCGTTCCCGACGGGTCACGAGGACGGGCCACGTCCGCCATCTCCACGGTTGCCTATCTCGGCTACCTCGCGGGCCCGGCGTACTTCGGGCTGCTCGCCGATGCCACCGGGGTGCAGAGGACGTTCCTCGGTATCGCCGCGCTGACCGCCGTGGTGCTGGCGGCGATCCCGGCGCTGCCGGCGCTCAAGCGAGCAGGAGGATGGCCGGCGCGGGGCCGAAGGCGCCGCCGAGCTGGTAGCACAGGGTGAGCAGGCTCACGGCGGTGGCCCGGTGCTCGTCCGGTACGACGGCGCCGCCGCGGGTCGCGTACCAGGCCATCGCCGCTGTGGCGGCGAACACCGCGAACGCCGTGGACGCCGCGACGAGCACCGGCCACGGGGCGATCGACGGCAGGGCGACGGCCGTGGCGCCCGCGGCCAGCAGGACGGATCGGGTGACGGCGGGACCGAGCCGAGCGGCCCGCCGGGTGAACAGCAGCGCGGCGATGGAGCCGGTGGCCAGCATGATGAGCGCCAGATCGCCGAGCGCGGCCTGCTGCGGCTCGACGACGCCGACCTCGCCGCCGCCCACCTCACCCTGCTGACCATCACCGACGTGAACCAGTAGACGTTCTACGGCGCCGTCCCCCTTCCCCAGGAAGAGGTCGACCGGCTCGTCACCGCGGGCGTGCGGGCCTTCCTCCGTAGCTACGCTCACTCCTCCGCATAGCACCAACCCTGAGGCGCCACTCGATGCGGACCGGGTCAGATGGGCTTGGCCTCGAGGAGGCTTGCTCCCGCGCCCAACTCCACAACCTCTCCCAGTTCCAGATCGGCCGAGGCGAAGAGCTGCGCGTACTCCTGTCGGCTCCGTTCCGAGCCGCCGTTGAAGATGGCCAGCATCCGCAGGTCCAGGTCCTTGCCCAGATGCGGCTCAGCGTCGTCGGGCAGCACCACTTCCAGGATCAGCACGCGCCCGCCGGGTTTCATGGCGTGCCGGACATTTCGCAGAATGCGCACAGCGTCGTCGTCGCCCCAATTGTGCAGGACGCTGGCAAGCAGGTAGACGTCCCCTCCCGAGGGCACCGAGTCGAAGAAGTTCCCGGCCACCACCTCGCACCGATCAGCCAGGCTCTCGGCGGCCAGCACGTCCCCGGCATGGGCCACCACGTGGTCGAGATCGAGGAGGATGCCCCGCATGCCGGGATTGGCGCGCAAGACCGTGGCCAGGATCGAGCCGCTGCCTCCGGCGACGTCGACCATGGTGCCGACGCCGGTGAAGTCATAACGCGTGACCAGGACCCGCGTGAAGGCGTCGGCCCTGGCGGTCATGTAGTCGTCGAAGATGTGGCTGATGTCGGGATGGCGGGCCAGGTGCTCGTAGAGCTCTCCATACCTGGTGACGAACGCGGAGCTGCCCTCGCGTACCGTGTCCGGCAGTTTGCCCATGGCGTACCAGAAGCTCTCCTCGCCCAGCATGCGCATGGAGGAGCGGATCGAGCCGGGGATGTCCGAGCGGAGCGCCGAGCCCTCCTCGGTGAGGGCGTATCGGTCGGCGCCGGACGGACGGACGACTCCGATGCCCGCCAGCTCGCGCAGGACCCGGCGGAGCGAGGGAGCGTGCGCCCCGCACCGTGCGGCGAGCTCTTCGGTGTCGAGCGGCCCATGCGCGAGCTGATCGGCCACGCCGAGCTCCGTCATGGTCAAGAGTGCAGCGAATCGGGAGATACCGGAGACCGCTTCCCAGAGGAGCTTGTCGGATGACGGCATGTGTCCTTTTCCCAGAAGTCATGGCGTACGGTTCGCCTGCCTGTGCCAGACCAGCAGCCGGCGCTCCGCGAGCACGAACAGCGCGTTGACGATATAACCGAGAATGCCCAGCAGAGCGATCGTCGCCCAGACGCCGGGTGTGTCGAAGCTCCGCTGCGCCACCAGCAGTTGGTAGCCGATGCCGTTCGTGCTGCCGAACACCTCGGAGATCACCATGAGGATCAGCGCGAGGGACAGGCTCAGTCGCAGGCCCGCGAAGATCTTGGGCGAGGCGGCGGGGATGACGATCCGGTGTAGCCGCTGCGGTCTCGACAGTCCGAAGACCGTGGCGGTCTCGGTGTAGGTGCGGTCGACGTTCCTGGCTCCGTCGATCGAATTGAGCAGTACGGGCCAGATCACGCCGGAGACGATCGCGGCGAGCTGCATGGCCAGGCCGGCCTGGAACAGCGCCAGGAACAGCGGCAGCAGCAGGGGCGGCGGAACGGCACGGCCGAACTCGATCAGCGCGTCCACGTAGTCGGCCGCGACCCGCGAGCGCCCCAGTGCCACGCCGGCCACCACTCCGATGAACGCGGCCAGCAACCAGCCGGAGAACATGCGTCCCATGCTGGGCAGGATGTTGTCCACAGCGTCGTCGGTGAGGAACAGGCGCGCGGCCGGGCCGGAGAACCACAGCTCGTGCATCCGGGCGACGATGCTCGTGGGCGGTGGGAAGTCGGTGTCTCCGAGCCGTCGCGTGACGAGCTCCCAGGCGGCGATGACAGGGAGGATCACCAGGACCCCGGCAAGTGATCTCACGTCTGCGCCGCACCCGTCCGCGCCAGGTGCCAGCCGAACAGACGGCGCTCGGCTGCCCGCAGCGAGGCGTTGGCCAGCAGGCCGAACATGCCGGCCCACAACGTGGCCGCCATGACGAGGTCGGTCCTGTTGCCGCTGCCCGCCTGGATGACGAAGACGCCCAGGCCCGCGGTTCCACCGGCGAACAGCTCGGCGCTGACGGCGATGATCAGCGCGACCCCGGAGGCGATCCGGACACCGGTCGCGACGAAAGGCGCGGCGCTGGGCAGGCTCACTCTGCCGAGCACGGCCACCGGCCCGAATCCGAAGCTACGCAGCGAATCCTTCGCCAGCGGGTCGACGTCGTGCATGCCGTACAACGTGTTGAACAGGATCGGCCAGACGGACGCGTACACGATGACGCCGACCTTCATCAGGCCGTCCACCGGGATCAGCAGGATCGCCAGCGGGATGACCGCGACCGAGGGAATGGGCCGCAGAAACTCCAGTACGGGCCGGGCGGCGCGCTCCACCGGGGCCAGCGCGCCGAGCAGGACGCCTGCCGGGACCGCCACCGCCACCGCCACCAGCAGGCCGAGTGCCCAGTTCGTGAGCGTCGTGAGCGCTCCCAGCAGGAACTCTCCGTCGACCGCCAGCCGCGCGGCCTCCATCAGGATGTCGGAGGGCGCGGGGAAGATCACGCCGTCGCCCAGCCCGAACCGGATCACCAGCTCTCCCGCGACGAGGAACGCCACAACGCCGGCGACGCTGCGGAATGACCGCGAATGACTCATCCGTCCGACGGCGTCGCGATGACCGACTTCACGTCGATCGGACTCTCGAGGTACTTGTACTCAAGCATGAGGTCGGCGACTTTTTGCAGCCTGTTGGCGCTCAGCGCGCTCGGGAAGGTGCCCAGGGTGATGACCGAAGCGGTCTTCGCATCGATCTTCGTGTACTTGGGCAGGATCGCCTCGATCTCCTTACGGTCGTTCGACGCGAGTTCTTGCGCCTTGGCGATGGCTCGCTGAAAGGCGGCCAGCGTCTTCGGGTTCTTTTTGACCCAGTCGTCGGAGGCCATCCAGCCTGCGATCGGCAGGTCCTCGGTCTGCCCCGTCATGGTGTCGGCGATCTTGCGGAAGCCCAGCTTGCTCTGGTTGGCGGTGATGAACGGCTCGGTGATCCAGGCGGCGTCGGCCTGTCCGGCCTGGAGCGCGTTGCCCATGTCGGGGAAGGGCTTCTCGGCGAATTTGACGTCGTTCTCGGTGAGACCGGCCACCTTCAGCTGGGTCGTGACGGCCAGCGTGGCGATGTTCCGGAAGTTGTTGACCAGGACGGTCTTGTCCTTGAGATCCGCGACGGTCTTGATCGGCGAATCCTTCGGGACCATGATGTTGTAGGCGTTCGGGCCGGCCTGGTACATGTCCGCGACGAGCTTGAACTTCTCGCCCTTGCTCACCGCCAGGAAGGTCGAGACGTAGTTGGTCTGAGTGATGTCCAGCTGACCGCTCTTGATCTGCGGAAGGGCCGCGGCGCCGCCGACGATGGCGACCGGCTCGACCGTCAGGCCCTCTTGTTGGAAAAAGCCCTTGTTGATGGCGATGTAGAGGGAGACGGGGTCGGGAATCGGCATGGCGCCGACCCTGATGGTGGCCTTCTCCAGGCCGTTGCCGCCCGAGCCGGCCGACTGGCCGTTTCCGCCGCAGCCGGTGAATAACAGAGTGGCGGTAACGCCGAGCACGAGAGTGCGACGGCGCACTTTGCAGGTCATTTGAAGTTCTCCTAACACAGGAAGCCTCCGGTGATCGGCACCGGGGCACCGAGCGTGAAGATTACCGAAGGCGAGATCGATGCTGAAGCGCGACGGATGACGTTTCTCTTGGATTTCTCTGCAAATGAATTGCGTCACCAGCGCTAACAGCGGGTGCGGCGCCGAATGATCCGATGCTCCTGGGATCGAACTGCCGAGTTACTGTGTGTGATGTTTGCAGAGACGTGCAAATGTTGATTTATCTAGTACCTTGATTGGCGTTGGCCAGCTAATGGGGTTTGTGGTCGAATTGCGCCGGAGCTTGCCCGTGCTCGGTCAGTGGCGCCGGAGCTTGCCCGCGTTCAGTCAGCGACGTGGCTGAAGTCTCCCGAGGCAGGCCGTCCGGGGGACGCTTGCCATCGGTAAGGACAAAGATGACCCAAGTTGGTCGTGCCGGCGTTCCCGTTCTGCAGGAACGGTTCGTGGCCGACGAGAAGTCACCGGAGCAGGCGTCGGTGGAGCAGGTTCCCGCTCATGGGAACCCGATGGCGTTGCGGAACTGGCGGGTGCGAACCCGCCTCATCACGCTTATCGCCATTCCGACCCTGGTGGCCGTGGTCCTGGGCGCGCTGCGGGTCGGCATATCGATCAGCAGCGCGGAGCAGAATCAGCGCATCAGCAATGTGGGCTCCTTGGTGACGCAGCTCGGCGAGCTGTCCCGCGAAATGGCACTCGAGCGAGACCTTTCCGCGTACTATGTCGCCTCCGACAGGGAATCGGCGCAGCTGGAGCAGCTCACGGCCCAGCGGCGGATCGTCGATTCCAGCGTGCAGCGCACGAACGCGACGGCCGCGGAGGTCGAGGACTCGCTGTCCGATCTCGGTCGCAGGAAGCTGGCCCTCGTCCGCATCAGGCTGACCCAGCTCGCCTCGCTGCGTGCCACCGTGTCCGGGCAGAACGCGCAGCTGCCGCCGCTCCCGACGATGGAGAAGTACTCCGAGGTCATCGCGGAGATGCTGCAACTGTACGACGAGGTGGGGCAGGGCTCGACGGACGAGCAACTGATCTCCACCAGCGCCGCGCTGCGAGCCGTCGCCCGATCGGAGGAGGAGGCCGCCAAGCTGCGAGGCCTGTTGACGATCGCGCTGGTCAAAGGGTCGTTCGAAGAGCCCGAGCGCAAGGCTTTCCTCGACGCCCGCTCCAACCGCGAGAGCGAACGCGCCTCGTTTCGCGCCGTGGCCACGCTGGCGCAGCGGCAGTTCCACGACAACACGGTCGCCAGCGTGGAGGTCGGCCGGGGCGAGTTCTACATCAACAGGGCCGTGTTCCTCGCCAATGCCGGCCTGCCCCTGCGGCGGCTCGACACCTCGACCTCCAACGACGTCACCCTGTGGTTCAACGCCATCAGCGACACCGTCGACCGGCTGCACACCGTTCAGCGGGCGTTGCTGGAGCAGGTCGGCACCCGAAGCGCCGATATTCAGTCCAGCGACCGGTCCGCGGCCACGCTCAACATCATCATCCTCGCCGTGCTGCTGCTCCTGGTCCTCGCCATCACCGCGGTCATGGCCCGCTCGCTCGTCCGGCCGCTCAGGCGGTTGCGCAGGGACGCGCTCATGATCGCCAGCCAGCGGCTCCCCGAGCTCGTGCGGCAGCTGCGCAACAGCGAGGTCGACACGAAGGCGATACACGTGCCGCCGATCGCCATCTCCTCCAAGGACGAGATCGGCGAGGTGGCGCGGGCGTTCGACGAGGTCCACCGTGAGGCGGTCCGGCTGGCGGGCGAGGAGGCCCGCCTGCGCGCCAATGTCAACGCGATGTTCGTGAACCTGTCGCGCCGCAGCCAGACGCTGGTGGAGCGGCAGATCACCCTCATTGACGGTCTGGAGCAGGGCGAGCAGGACGAGCAGCGGCTCGGCAACCTGTTCAGGCTGGACCACCTGGCCACCCGTATGCGGCGTAACAGCGAGAACCTGCTGGTTCTCGCCGGCCAGGAGACGCCCCGCCGATGGAGCAAGCCCGTCAAGCTGGTCGACGTCGCGCGCGCCTCGCTGTCGGAGGTCGAGAACTACGAGCGGGTCATCCTCCAGGTGCCCGACGGCGTCGCGGTGGCCGGCCAGGCCGTCAACGACATCATCCACCTGCTCGCCGAGCTTGTGGAGAACGCGTTGTCGTTCTCGCCGCAGGAGACCCAGGTGACGGTGTCGGGCAGCAGGATCGACGGGGGCGGCATGATGCTGTCGATCACCGACTCCGGCATCGGCATGACCCCGGACGAGCTCACCATCGCCAACGACCGCCTCATCGACGCTCCCACCGTGGACGTGTCGGTGTCGCGGCGCATGGGCCTGTTCGTGGTCGCGCGTCTGGCCCACCGCCACGGAGTCCGGGTGCAGTTGCGCCCGCACGAATCCGGAGGGCTCACCGCGATGATCCTCATGCCCGAGGCGATGCTCGCCGCGCAGGCGCCCGGCTATCCCGGCGGCTCCGCCGAGGCTGTCCCTACCCCACCGCAGTGGGGCTCGTTCCAGATGGGTCCGGCCCATCCTTCGTACCCGTCCAACCCGTCCGGCGCCTGGCTCACGCCGTCGGAGAGGCCGGGGGGATCCGGCGGCTGGCCGTCCGCCGACACCGGCTCGTACGCCGTCGCTGACCCGTGGGCGCCGCCGAGGAGATCGTACGACCCGCCGAGCCAGGAAACGCTCTTCCCCAGGCGCCCCAACCTGGGCCTGCGCGGCGGCATGGACGACGCGCCGCAGCGGCCGTCCGGTTATGACTTCCCCGACACGGCGTCGGCATCCACCGGTCCCATTCCGGCCGCCAAAGCGGCCTCGGACGAGTATCTGCCGATCTATGCCTCGATCGAGTCGGCGTGGTTCGAGCAGGGAGTCAGCTGGGGGGCGGCCGACGCCGGATGGAACGCCGCCAAAGCCGCCGCCGTGGAGCCGGTGCGCGACGGTGAGACCGCGACCGGGCTGCCCAAGCGGGTGCCCAAGGCCAACCTGGTGCCCGGCTCGGCCACCACGGCCTCCACGCCCCAAGATGTCCCGCCGATGCCGTCCGTCTCGGCGGACCGGGTACGCAGCCGCCTGTCCAGCTTCCAGCAGGGCTACCGGTCCGCTCGCGACGACATCAGCATGGGCAGGGCCGCCCCTGACCCGAAGCACAGAGGACAGGGCGCATGAACGACGTGAGCTACATGGCGTACGAGGTCGACTGGCTGATCAGCGAATTCGTCGGCATCGTTCCAGGAGTCGTCCACGTCGTTCTCTTCTCCGCCGACGGCCTGCCGTTGGCGACGTCCTCGGGCTTCCCCGTCGACCGGGCCGGCCGGCTGGCCGCGATCACCTCTGGGCTGGTCGGCCTGTCGGTGGCCGCGGCCTGCGCCCTCGACGGGGGTGGGGTCGTTCAGAGCATGGTGGAGATGGCGAACGGCATGATGCTGACCACCATGTCGATCGGCGAAAGCGCTTGCCTGGCCGTGCTCTCCGAGTCCGACTGCGACGCGGCGCTTGTCGCGTACCACATGACGCTCATGGCGGACCGGGCGGGTCAGGTGCTTACTCCCGCCGTACGCGAACATCTGCGCGCCAGCCAGATCAGGTGATGCGGACGTGTGACCAGGACGCGGGCGATCACCGCTTTCCGGTATCCCTGCCGACCGCTGAAGCAAGTTTGTATGCGCCATCGTGAGACGCTGCTTCCTATTTGCCGAAGCTCGAGAGGAAGGGTTACCAATGCGCACGCGCCTGGTCATTGAGCGACTTGATCGGGTACCCGTGACCGTGACGATGGTCCCCGGATTGTCCATGCTCGCGCTGATCTGCGATGCGCTCGCGGGCCGGGACAGGGGTGCCCCCGAACGGTGGCGGCAACTGGTGCGCTCTGCCGCGGTGGCACCCGACGGAATGGTGGTGGATTCGCTCTCGGCACCCGGCTACACCATATTTCCCGATGTCGCGTTCCCCGGAGACTTCAGCCGGGATCTGGACGTTCCCACGCAGCTCGAAATGCTTCGCGATCTGTCGCCCGACGCGTTACAAACAGAGCTGGACTCCATCACCGACGGGAGACCGCCGCCCCACTGGCAGCCCGCGATGAAGCACCCTCGCCGTTGGCTGCACGGATTTGCCGACCTGCTGGGGCAGGCATGGTCCGCCATGTATCCGGAATGGCAGCAGACCCGCGCGCTGTTCGATCGCGAAGTCGAGCGGATCGCCGTGGCCAGCGCCCGAGGAGCACTCGATGTCGTGCTCAATGACGTGCACGCCGACTGCACTTTCAGTGAGGGCGCGCTGAGCGTCCCCGACTATGGTCCCGACGAGTTCTCCATCGAGTCCAGGGGCTTGGTGCTGATCCCCATGCTCGCCGGGCCGGACGCGCTCATCGTCCGCTTCGACGGCCCGGAGGTCGCCTGGATCGGCTATCCCCCGCCGTACCTGACGGTGCCCCGGCCGAAGGACACCGAGGAGCAGCTCCAGTTCCTCTTCGGCGACGCACGGGCGACCATCCTGGCCAGCGTCGACCAGCCGATGTCGATGGGTGTTCTGGCCAGGCGCATCAAATGCCACCCCAGCGTGATCACCTACCACTGCAAGCGCCTCGAATCGGCGGGGCTGGTCACCCGGCGGCGCGACGGCAGGGAGATCTACGTCCACCTGACCAGGCGCGGCACGGCCCTTCTCGATCTCTTCACCTCCTGATCCCGGATCGACGGCGTCGACACCGCGGCCTCGGTCTCGGCCCACCGCCTGCGTGGCCGCCCCGGCACGAAACCCGCACCATCGATGTCGCGCGTGGCGGGTGAATCCTCTGGCGGGTCCGGTGCCTCTCATATGCGTTCCGTCATCGACGAAGGAGAGGTTGTCGTGATCGTTGCTGTGGGAGTCGCGGTCGCCGTCGTACTCATCTGCACCTGTAGCGTGGTCGTGCTGCGGCGGAGGAGGCGTACGCGTGGCTGAGACGACGACCTGGCCGGACGAGGCGGTGATCGCGGCGGCCCGCGACGGCGACGCCGAGTCGATCGCCGCGCTGGTGTCGGGCGCGCACCCGCACGTGCGGCGCTTCGCGCGTCACCTGTGCGCCACGCCGGAGGACGCCGAGGACGCGGCGCAGGAGGCGTTGATCGTCCTCTATCGCAAGATCGGTACGCTGCGCGCCACCGGCGCCCTGGTGTCGTGGATGTTCCGGATCATCCGCAACGAATGTGTACGCAGGGCCAGACTGGCACTCCGGCCACCGCCTCCCCTCCACGGCGCCGCCATGCGGTCCGCGGAGGAGGAGGTGTTCGAGCGGCTGGAGGCGGCGCGGGTGGCGGCGGCCATCGCGGCGCTGCCGGCCGACCAGCGGCAGGTGCTGATCATGCGGGACGTCCAGGGCCTCAGCGGCCGGATGACCGCCGACGCGCTGGGCCTGAGCGTGGCGGCGATGAAGTCGCGCCTGCACCGCGCCCGCGCGGCCGTGCAGGACCGGCTGGGCGAAGGGGTGTGCGATGACTGACGGACACGAGTTCGCCAGCGCGTCACTGCCTCGGCATCTGGCACGTGGCGTGGTGGGGTTCGGGGCGTTGATCGGCTCGGTCGCGCTGATCCCGGTGATCGGGCCGGTCAGCCTGGTGCTGGCGCCGGTGGCGCTCCTGGCCTTCCGCGGGTGCCCGACGTGCTGGCTGATCGGCCTGGCGCAGACCGTCTCGATGGGACGGTTGCGGCGGTCGTGTACGGACGGCGTGTGCGAGCTGCACGTCGCCAAGCGGACGTAGCCGGCCTCTCCGGGAGATCGGGGGAATCGCCCCGAGGCGTCGGCAATGATCGATAACGTGCCAGGATGAGTGATGCGTTTCCTCGGCACGTGCTCTGCGTTCTCGGCGCCGGGCTGGACCTTTCGGAGATAGAACGGACTGCGGCCGGCTTCGGCGGTTTCGTCCTCGACCGCGAATACTCCGAGGCCGAACCCGACCCTCGGATGCCGGAGGCGTTCGAGGCCAGTATGGCGGCGGCCTCGTTCGACGAGGCGGACTGGGCCGCAGTGGAGTCCCACGACACCGTCGGCTACCTGCTGTCCGCGCCGATGATGCGGGAGCTGGCGTTCGACACCTCCCGGCGGCTGCTGGCGGTGACGGCCGCGCTGCTGCGGTCCGGAGCCACGGCGGTGAAGAACGAGAGCAGCGGGATCGCGCACGGCCGGGACCGCTGGCTCGCGCTGGCCGATCGAGCGGCCGACGCCGCGGACGAGGCCCTGGCCGGCGCGCTGGTCAGCGCCTGGGTGCAGCGGCCGCTCCACGACGGTGAGGTGCTCTACAGCTGCGGCATGCACCTGCTCGGCGCGCCCGATGTGGAGATCGAGGTCGGTGCGGAGCTTCCGGCGGAGGACAGGCTGGCCGAGCTCGTCGCGCACCTGGACACGCTCGCCATCTACCTGCTGACCGATCCGCGCGCGGAGGAGATCGAGGACGGCGCCGGGTTCCGGATGGCCGAGGACGCTCCGCGCTGGTTGCTGCGCACCGGCGCGTGCGACCGTTATGACGAGGACGATCTGTTCTTCAACCCGTACGGATACATCCGGCTGACTCACGTCTAGCCGGCTGCGGCCCTCAATTCCGCGGGGTGGCGGTCCCGCTGAGCCCGGCGGACGGCGAAGGGGGCCGCCAGTCCCGTCACGGCGAACAGCCCTCCGACGACGTACCAGCCGGGACGACCCCAGGTGATGCAGAGCGCGATGAGCAACGCCGGGCCGAGTCCTTCGGCCAGTCCGGCGCCCAGCCCGAACACCCCCAGATACTGCCCCGTGGCGTGCTCCGGCGCGAGGGCGAAGGAGACCTCGAAGCCCGCCGCCGAATGCCACAGCTCGCCGATCGTATGGATCACTACCGCGATCACCAGGAGCGTCGCCGCTCCCCACGCCGGCAAGCCGGCGGACAACGGGATCAGCGAGCAGGAGACGAGGAAGGCGGCGCCCGCCCGGCGGTAGGCGCCGCCGCCGGCCATTGGGGAGTCGACGCCGCGGCTGGCCCGTACCTGGAGCGCGACCACCATGACCGTGCTGATCAGCATGGTGCCGGAGACGAGCCAGCGCGGCGCGGCGGTGAACCCGACCAGCCAGAGGGGGATGGCCACGGTGAGCACCTTGAACTGGACGGCCATGATGCCGTCGAGCACGGTGAGCAGCAGGTAGGGACGATCCCGCAGGGCGATCCAGCGGGGCCCGCGGACGACCGGTCCGGGCGCGACCGGCGGCAGGCAGATCAGGATTGCCGCGGAAGCGGCGAAGGCGAGGGCGTTGCCGGCCACGAGAAGCCGGTAGGCCATGAGGGTGTCGGCCTGGACGGCCCAGCCGGCCAGCAGGGCACCGAAGGAGACGCCGACGTTGGTGACGGCGCGGAGGTAAGCGCGGAACTCCTGGGGCCGGTCGCCGCCGTAGTGTCTGATGAGCGGACTGCGTGCCGCCAGCCCGGCCGCCTTCGCCCCGGTGGCCGCGCCCACGGCGAGGAGGAACGGCCAGAAGCTGTCGGCCAGCACGAAACCGGCCGTGGCCAGCGCCTGGACGACCAACGTGATCGTGTAGACGCCGCGTGCGCCGTGTCGGTCCGCGAGGTGGCCGACGGCGATGCCCAGGGCCAGCGAGACGATCCCGGCGATGCCGAGCCCCAGGCCCACCTGGCTCGCCGGGAGGTGGACCCCTTCGGTGAAGTACAGCACCCCGGCGGTCAGGTAGAGGCCGCTGCCGAGGGTGTAGACGAAGTTGGAGGCGGCGAGGACGCGCTGCGGCCCGGCTTCCGGCATCAGCATGGGGACGCTCCGCTCAGTTATTGCAACAGAATTGCATTAGCAAGATATGCGCAAATATCCGGCACGTCTATGGTCAGCCGATGGCCAGGCGGAAGCGGTCGCCGAGGTCGGCGAGGCGTTCGACGGGTTCGTTGGCGAACACGAGCCGCAGGTAGTGCCCGCCGCTGGGGCCCCAGCCGTCCATGGGGGTGGCCGCGACCTTCGCCCGGTCGAACAGGCGCCGGGACAGTTCGGCGGGGGTCAGCTCCAGGGGCCTGGTGTCGATGAGGAGCGACCATCCGCCGTGCGGCCGGACGACCGGGTACGCGGCGAGCCGGCGCAGGACCGTCTCGCAGCGCCGTTGCCACTCGGCGGTGGCGGCGGCGACGTCGGCGTCGGCGTCGGGCGCGTCCAGCGCGGCGGCCACGGCGTCCTGTGCCAGGCCGACCTGGCAGACGACGTTGGTCAGGCCCACCAGGCGGATGTCGGCGACGATGTCGGCGGGGCCGGTCACCCAGCCGACGCGCCAGCCGATGAGCCGCAGCTCCTTGGAGGCCGAACCGACGGTGATGGTGCGTCGTGCCAGGCCCTCGTGGGCCGCCGGGTGGCTGGGAGGGCGGCCGTCGAAGCGGATGCGTTCCATGGCCGCGTCGTAGATCAACCAGGCGTCGTGGCGTTCGCAGGCGTCGGCGAGGGCGGACCAGTGGTGCTCGTCCAGGACGAGGCCGGTCGGCATCGCCGGCCCCATCATCAGGACCGCCGCCGTGTCGGGTCCGACGGCGTCGGCGAGTCGTTCGGGGTCGACGGTCCAGCCGTCCGCGGTGGGCTGAGCGGGGACGAAACGGGGGACGCCGCCCGCGAGCCGGACCCGGTTGACCAGGCCGGCGTATATGGGGTCGCACAGCACGACCTCCTGACCGGGCTCGACGGTCGCCAGCAGCGTGTTGAGGATGCCGTTGAGCCCGCCGGCCACGCTGACGCATTCGGTGTCGGCGTCGTAGGCGTGCCCGGAGATGCGCCCGACGTGCGCCGCGGCGGCCGCGCGAAGCGAGCGGCGCCCCTGGAAGGGCAGATAGCTGTTGGCCGCGTCGTCGTCGACGGCGGCATGCGTGGCGGCGATGGCGACGGCGGGCGGCCGCAGGTCGGTGTCGAGGTTCTCCAGCCGCAGGAACTCCGGGTCGCCCACGGCGTCGGCCGCGTCGCCGACGGCGTCCACACCGATGCCCGGGATGTCGCGCAGCCGCGTCACCGTCATCTCGCCTCCAAAACCATTCTATTGGTACGTCCATACCACTATGCTGATACGCATGGAGCTCGCGCAAGTGGTGGGGACGAACGTGCACCGGCTGCGTACGACGGCCGGGATATCGCTGGCCGACCTGGCCTCCGCCGGCGGCATCAGCAAGACCACGCTGCACGGCATCGAGCAGGGCCAGGGCAACCCGACCCTGAGCACCCTGTGGGCCCTGGCCACCGCGCTGAAGGCGTCCCTCGGCGAGCTGCTGGAAGCGCCCGCCTCGACGGTCGAGGTGGTACGCGCCGACGACCGGCGGCCGCGGGTCGAGGGCGACGCGGTCAGCGCGCGTCTCCTGCACCGCATCAGGGTGCGCGGCACCGTGGAGGTCTACGACATCGCCATCGCCGAGAGCACCCAGCACTCCGACGCCCACCTGCCCGGCGTCGAGGAGTGCCTCGTGCTCACCCACGGACGCATCACCACGGGACCCGCCGATTCCCTCACCGACCTGGCCGAAGGCGATTCCATCAGGTTCGACGCCGCTCACCCGCACCTGTACCGAGGCCACACCCCGGACAATCGTGCTGTGCTTCTCATGGTCCACCCGGAGGGCTGACCCGTTATGACCGTCCCCGATGTGGCGGCCACGTGACGCACCGGCAAGAGTCCGGCCTGGAGCACGGCTTCATCCAGAACATGGACCTGACCTCCGCCGAGGCGGCCGCCGCGCACGAGCGGCTGTTCGAGGACATCAGGACCCTGACGCGCCGGGCCCGGTGATCAGGGGCAGATCTTCCGGTACGGCAACCCGGGCAGATACTCCTGCCACTCCGCGCGCGTCAGCGAGCGCCCGGCCCGGGCGCAGACGGCCGCGGCCGTACGCTCCGGATCGACGGAGACCGCGCGCAGCACACCCGCCTCGTCGAGGGTACGGAGCACCGCGCCACCGGCTCCGAACCCGGTCGTCATCAGCGGCTCGTCCGCCCCTGCGAACGACGGCCCGAGCTTGCGAGGCGTGATGGGGTCCCAGAGCTGGACCTCCCCCTCGGTGAGGGACGCGGCCACGTCGCCCGTCCGGGAGAAGGCCAGCTGGATGATCCCGCTGTTGTCACCGGGGTACGGACGGAACGTCGAGCCATGCCTCTTACCCGTGCGCAGATCCCAGAACGCGAGCCTGCCCGACTGGCTGTAGGCGGCGAGGCTCGCCCCATCAGGACTGAAGGCGATGCTCCTCAAACCGCTGCTCAGCCCTCCTGGACCGAAGGCGGGGCCGACCGGCTGCCCGGAGGAGAGTTCGATCAGGTGGTTGGCCGAGTCGCTCATCGGAGCGATCATCGTGCTGCCTGGCCGGAACACGATGTCCATCAGGTCGTTCGTGTCGACGGGCCGCAACCACGTGTGGTGCGGCACGTCCCAGACGAAAAGCCGGCTCCGGGATGTGCCGCCGATATCGTGGGCGGCGATCGCGACCAGCGTCCCGTGCTCGTTCACAGCCACGGCGTTCGCCATCCAGTCGCCCGGCAGCGGGACCCTGGTCACGCGCGACGGCTGCGCGGTGTCCCACATCTCCAGCGGCTTCCCCACGCCGCTGAAGGCCGCCAGCAGCCGCCCGTCGCCGCTGAACGCGAAGTGCAGATCGCCGTCCCCGATCCTTATCTTCAGGGGCGATCCCAGCGGGCGGAGCCTTTCCGCGTCCCAGAGCACGAGTTGCCGCGCCTCGGACTGGTGCGTGGCGAGGAATCGGCCATCAGGACTGAACACAGCGGTCTCAGGGGCATGGCCGGGCAGCCGCGTGCGGTGAAGGAGATCGGAGATGTCCAGGCTCACCACAGTCTCGTCGGTCAGGTAACGCAGGGTCGTGCCGTCGAAGCCCACGTCCTCCGGTGCGCCCCGGTAGGAGAGCACGGTGTTCCCGTCCGAGACTCGGACAAGCCCGAGGCTGCTGTCGTTCCCGACCACGAGGTAGTGGCCGTCCGGGCTGAACTGTATTCCGTTGGTGCTGTAGCGGCTCGCCCCGATCGTCGGCTGACCCGCGAGGTCGCGCCCCGTGTGCGCGTCGACAAGGGCGATGCGCGAACCGGTGCCGCAGGCGATGGTGCGGCCGTCGGGACTGATGGCCGCCACCCATGCCTTCTTGGCGCAGTCGCCCGAGCGGGGCCATGCGGCCACCGGTTTCCCGCTCGGCAGCCTCAGCATGGTGAACCGGCCTTCGAGGCCCGCGTTCACGACCAGGTCGTTGGCCAGAGTGACGGAGGGTTTGAGCATGCCGTCCCTCGCGCCGATGTCCGCGCCGGTCCGCGTGTCCCAGAGGTCGCCGGCCTGGGACCCCAGCCTGAGGACGTACCGGTCGCCGGTCTGGAACTTGAGCCCGTTGAAGTATTCCGGCTCCTCGATCCTCCGTCTGGCTCCGGTCTGCCTGCCGGTGCTCGTCTCCCAGATGCGGATCTCATGGCCCGCCGCCACGGCCAGCAGCCGGCCGCTGGGGCTGAGGCCGGCGCCCAGGAACTTCTCCCCACCGATCTTCAGGTCGTCCCAGCCGCCGGTCTTCCTCCCGGTCCGCAGGTCGTAGATCCGCACCCCCTGCGGGGACACGCTGACGAACGTGCGCCCGTCCCTGGTGATCTGCCGTACGGTCTCCGCGCCCGAGTCCGGGTCGGAGAACGCCGAGCGCTCGCGCTGTGCCCAGGCGTTCTGCAACGTCGCCCGCGTCGCGGTGACCGGGGCCAGCCGCCAGGCGGCGACGCTGAGCAGCATCGCCCGTACCGGGTCCGCCGTGCGCATCGCGTCGGCCTGGGCCGCCACTTTGCCCGCGACCGCCTCGTCCCGCTGCGCGGCGACGATCCTGCTCTGCTCCGAGATGACGAGGCTCTGCCGTACGGCGACGGCGCCGCCGATCAGGGCGAGGACGAGCAGGGCGGACAGAGTGACGGTGAGGAGGCGGCGGCGTCGGATCCGGTGGCGGGTGGCGGCGTTGCAGGCGTCGAGGAAGTCGCGTTCGAGCTTGCTGAGCGTGAGATGGCGGCGTCCGGTGGCGGCCCAGCGCAGCGCGGTCTCCAGGCGGCTGCCCTGGAAGACGTCGCCTTCACGGCGCCCGTGGGTGTTCCAGTGGCGTGCGGCGGCGCGGATCAGGTCGTGCGTGGGCAGGCCCGCACGCTCGTCGCCGACCCAGGACCGCAACCGCGGCCAGGCCTGTAACAGGGCGGGCCGGGCCAGTGCGACGTCGTCGCCTCGAACGGCGATCACGTAGGAGAAGACCTCCAGGATCCGTTCGAGCGCGGCCCGCTCGTCCGGTGTCCTTGCCTCGAACAGCTCCTCATGCGACGCGGTGCGTACGGTCACCTCACCTGCGTCGGTGACGGCCACCATGCGCAGGAACAGGTCGGGCACCAGGTCGCGTTCGCCGGGGCTGAGGAACCCGTAGGCGTCCTCCGCAAGCGTGCCGAGGGCGGGATCGGCGGCGGCTCCCCGGCTGAGCAGCCCGGCCTCGGCGCTGCCGACGGTGAGCAGGTCGGCCTGACCGCCCTGGAACCCGCTGATCAGGCCGAGCAACAGCTCGCGCGCGGTAGGCCGGGCGAGCGGGTCCTTGGCCAGCGCTGCCGAGACCAGCGGCCGCAGCGAAGGCGGCAACGCGGAGAGGTCGGGTTCGGCGGACAGGACGCGGTGCATGACCGCGCCCAGGCTCTCGGCCCGGAAGGGGTCGTCGCCGTTGGCGGCGTAGAGCACGATCGCACCCCAGGAGAACACGTCGGCGGGAGCACCGGCACGCTGGCCGGTGAACACCTCCGGCGCCATGTAGGTCGGGGTGCCGGCCACCAGACCGGTGGCGGTCAGCGACATCTCCAGGGTCCGCGCCACCCCGAAGTCGATGACGCGCGGACCGTCGGGACCCAGCAGCACGTTGTCAGGCTTGAGGTCGCGGTGCACGACGCCGGCGTCATGGATCGCGGTCAGCGCCGTGGCCACCGCGGTGGCCAGGCGGTGCAGCTCGTCGCCGCTGAAGCGGCGCCCGCCGGCGACGGCCTGACGCAGGCTCGGCCCTTCGACGTAGTCGCTGACGATGTACGGCTTGGGCGCGTCCAGATCGACCGCCAGCACTCGTGCCGTGCAGAACGAGGCCACCCGCCGGGCCGCCGTGGCCTCCTTGCCGAAGCGCGACCGCAGATCCGGATCGCCGGCGGCATCACCGTGCAGCACCTTGATGGCCACCCGGTCGCCCTGCGCGTCGTACGCCTCGTAGACCACCCCCTGGCCCCCGGCGCCCAGCCGCCCGGCCAGCCAGAAGTCCCCCAGCCGAAGAGGATCCCCAGGCAGCAGGGCCGACGCCATCTGATCACCCCGTCATCTCGGATCTTCTACGTCCTTAGATGCGGCCCCCGCGGCGGAAGTTGTCCTTCGTCGATCACCCGGCGGCGCCATGGCCGGGGAAGAGCCCCTGAAGGAGCGTGTAGCCCGGCATGCGTTCGGCCGGACGCACGCTCACGGTGAACATCTCCGGCTCGTCGAACACCGGCTCTCCGTTCGGGCGGCGTGCGTACGGGACGCGCCCGTAGTCCACGCCGTCGCTCTGATCAAAGCTCATCCAGGTGATCGCCTCCTGCTCCCCTTCGAGCAGCGGGAGGTTGGAGACGGCCCGGCTGAAGACCTTGTCCGGCGTGATCACCCATACCTGGGGGACCGCGAAGATCCATCGCGTCGCGGCGATCTCCTGCGCCCTGGTGGCGGCTCGATTCTCGAAGTCCGTGGCCGACTGCTGATCGCGAAGGTAGTCGTAGTCGCTGAGCACGAGTTGGCGTTCACCCTGGAGCGCGACGATGGCCGGGCAGTCGCGGGCGAGGATGTTCTTCTCCAGCCGGCCGATCACGTCGAAGAGCAACGTGGCCGTCTCGTCGTTCATCACGTCCTCCGAACTTCGCAGTCCCCCACAGATCCTGCCATGACGCACTGGGATGGATCTCTCAGCGGAGGGCGTCTTCTCCAGGGGGACGGGTCTGCCCGGTGAGCAGCGATCGAGTGCGGGCCGGCGCCGACGGAGGCAGGTCGGCGAGGACATCGGCGAGCGAGACCGCGGCCAGGCTGCCGCGCCACACCCGATGCGCCTCGGCCATCTTCACGGCGAGGATGCAGGCCTGCCGGCACTCCTCGGCCGGAAGCGCGCCGCGGCCCTGCCTGCGGATCTCGCGGCATTCGTACGGAGCGGAGGCGCCGTCCACCGCCTCCACGATCTGCAGCAACGTGATCTCCGCGGGCTCGCGCGCGAGCCGGAACCCGCCGCGCGGCCCTGTCGTCGCCGACAGCACGCCCGCCTTGACGAGCGACTGGAGCTGCTTGGCGAGGTAGGGCGCGGGCAGGTCGTAGTACTCCGCCAGCTGGGCGGCCGATGCGGTGGTCCCCGGTTCGAGCTGCGCCAGCGAGGTGGCGCAGTGCAACAGCCATTCGGTGCTTACGGGCAGCTTCACGATCGGCAGGATATCGTGGATATTGCGGACCTGTTTAGTCCGAGATATGGTCCTGGTTGATCGTGGACAAGGAGTGATCATCATGCGGATCGCCGTCGCCGGCGCGACCGGCAACATCGGTTCCCTGACCGTGGCCGCCCTCGAACGGGACGGGCACGACGTCGTACGCATCAGCCGTTCGCTCGGCGTGGACCTGCTGACCGGTGACGGGCTCGACGACGCCCTCGCCGGGGTCGAGGCCGTCATCGACGTCACCAACGGGCCGGAGGGGGATCGGGCCGAGACGGTGGCCTACTTCGCGGCGGCCACCCGTAACCTGCTCGCCGCCGAGGAACGGGCCGGCGTACGCCACCATGTGCTGCTGTCGATCGCCGGGGTGGGCCGGATCGACGGCAATGCGCACTACGCCGGCAAGCGGGAGCAGGAACGCCTGGTGGCCGCGGGGCCGGTGCCGTGGACGGTCGTACCGGCCACGCAGTTCCATGACTTCGCGGAGATGGTGGCCGGCTGGACCGAGCAGGACGGCGTGGCCACGGTCGCGCCGCTGCTCATGCAGCCGATCGCGCCCGCGGACGTGGCCGCCATCCTGGCCGAGATCGCGGTGGGCGAGCCGCAGGGACGCTATGTCGACGTCGCGGGGCCCGAGCCGCAGGACCTCGTCGACATGGCCCGGCGTACGCATCGGGCGCGCGGCCGGGAGGTGAAGCTCGTGCCGACCTGGTCGGGCTTGTTCAGCCAGGAGATGGTCGGCAACGTGCTGCTGCCGGGCGAGGGCGCCCGCATCGCGCCGACGACGTTCGACGACTGGCTCCAGGAGCAGAAGTGACCCGGGTCAGGGCTGGACGGCGTTTCGGGCCTTGTGCATCGGGAGCATGTCGAAGATGCTGATCACGCGGGTGATCCTGCCGTTCTCGACGGTGAAATAGTCGATGCCGCGGAAGTCCTTCAGCAGCGGGGTGTCGGTGGTGTACACGGTCGCCGCGTTCGTGTCGTTGCCCAGGACGTCGATGACGGTGGCGCTGACCAGCGAGGTCGCGAACGGTTCGAGGAACCCGCGGTATCCCTCCACCCCCTCGAACGTGCCGGTCGGGGCCTCGCACACGACGTCGTCGGCGAGGAGGCTCAGGGCCTTGTCGATGTTCTTGCTGGTCCACGCGCGGACGAAGTCGTCGGCGATCTGCTGGGCGAGCCCGTTCGTTCCGGTCACAGCACGGTTCCTTTCAGAGATGCCGCCCCCGGTGGGCGGCCCGTCTACCTGCATCTTCACGGGGATATATGTCAGGTAGCGTCATATACCTTTGAAGACGTGAGATCCGAGCGCCTGCTGTCGATCATGCTGCTGCTGCAGACCCATGGGCAGCTGCCGGCCGGTGACCTGGCCGAGCGCCTGGAGGTGTCGGTCCGCACCGTCATGCGCGACGTCGAGGCGCTGTCGTCGGCCGGCGTGCCTGTCTACACCGTGCGCGGCCCCCACGGCGGCATCGCGCTGCTGCCCGGCTACCGCACCAACGTCACCGGCATGACCGCCGACGAGGCCCGAGCGCTGTTCGTGCTGATGTCCGGTCACGCTCACACCGAGCTGGGCCTGGGGCAGGCCCTCGGCTCCGCGCTGCGCAAGCTGATGGCCGCCCTGCCCGCCCCGCACCGGCCCGACGCCGACCTGGCCAGCCGCCGCATCCTCATCGACCCGGTGCGCTGGCGCGGCGGTCCGGCGCGCTCGGCGACCGGCCCCGCCGTCGACCTGGCCGTGCTCCAGCAGGCCGTCTTCAACGACCGGCGGCTGCGCCTGCGCTACCGGCACGGCCGCGACAACCGCGTCCGCTCCTACACTCTCGATCCGTACGGCCTGGTCAACAAGGCCGGCGTCTGGTACCTGGTCGCCGACCACCGTGGCGAGCCGGCACTCTTCCGAGCCGACCGGGCCCTGTCAGCCGGCATCCTCGACGAGCCCGTACGCCGCCGCGACGGCCTCGAACTGGCCGACGTCTGGGACGGCCTGCGCCGCCACATCGACGAGATCCCCGCCCCGCTGCCCGTCACGGTCAGCGTCCACCGGGACATCCTGGCCAGATTCCTGCGCATCCACGAAGCCGACCTGGCCGGCCCTCCTCCCGCGACCGACCAGCGAGCAGCGCGGGTGCACGTCGAGCTGCACTTCCGCTCCCTGGCCGCGGCAGAGGTGCTCCTGGCCTTCGGCACCGACGCCGAAGTCCTCGCCCCGGCCGAGCTCCGCCGGGCCCTGGCGCGCAAGGCGGCCGAAGCCGCCGCCCGCTACAACTGCGCATAACGGTGGAAACCGCTGGTACGCCAGACCGCTCCCGACGAGGTCACCGCGAACGCCTCCAGCTCGTCCTGATCCTCCACCCACTCCCGCGCCGCGGAGCCCATCGCGAACGCGGCGGTGGCGTAGGCGTCCACGGTGGTCAGGTCGTACCCGACGAGGGTGAGCGAGGCCAGCGCGGTGGCGGGGGCGCCGGTGTGCGGGTCCACGATGTGGTGCCCGCGTTCGGCGGTGCCGGAGGTGGCGACCGCCAGGCCGGTCCCCGAGACGACGGCGGCCAGCGCCCCGGGCCGCAGCGGGTCGGCGATGCCCACCCGCCACGGCCGGTCGGGTTCCGGCGATGAGCCGAGGCGGACGTCGCCGCCGCCGTTGACGCTGTGCCGCCGCGCGCCCGCCGCCGCCAGCAGCGCCGAGGCGTGCTCGATGGCCCAGCCCTTGACCAGCGCGGACGGGTCGAGCCGGCCGCCGGGCATGAGCGTGAAATAGCCGCCGGTGTCGCGCTCGACCTGGGCGCAGCGGGCCAGCACGCGGACGATCTCGGGCGGGCAGCTCTCCGGGGCGATCTCGCCGCGGCCGAGGCGGCTGATCGGGCTGCCGGGCCGGTACGTGGAGAAGAGGGCGTCCACGTGGTGCAGCCAGGTCACCGCCTCCTCGATCGCCGACGTGATCCGCTCGGACGCCTCGTGCCGGACGTCGAAGGAGAACACCGTCCCCATGACGTGCTCGACGTGCCGGATCGTCACAGCCCCGCCCGGTCGATCGCGCTCTGCAGGGAGCGGGCGTAGCCCTCGCTGGTGTAGGTGGCACCGGACACCGTGTCGATCTGCGCGCTCTGCGCCGACAGCGCCTCCTGGGTGAGGATCGGCAGCGCGGCGTCGTTGATCTCGATGTCACGGCGGTTGCCGTCGGGCGCCTGCAGCACCTGGACGTCGGCGATCTTCCCGCCGGACACGGTGATCGCGACCTGCACCGGGCCCCAGCGGGTGTCGGCCGGATCGCCGGTCACGGTGGTCCCCTGAGCCGGCGTGGTGCCTTGAGCCGGCGTGGTGCCTTGAGCTGGCGTGGTGCCTTGAGCTGGCGTGGTGCCTTGAGCTGGCGTGGTGCCGGACTGCTTCTGGGCCAGGGCGGCGGGTGGCTGGGCCGCCTGCGACACGTCGTGCGGCTTGAACGACAGCAGCAGCACCAGGCCCACGGCAGTGGCCAGCACGGCGAGCAGTGCTCTACGGATAGGCATTTATCGTCGTACTCCTAGAACTCGAAGGATTCGTGATGGATGTGCCGCCGGGGCACTCCGGCGGCCCGCAATGCCTGGATCGCGGCCCGGGTCATCTCGGCGGGGCCGCACACGTACACGTCGTGGTCGCGCAGGCCGGGCACGACCCGGGCGAGCACGGCCGCGTCGAACGGCCCGCCGGGGCCACGGGGGCCGGTCGAATAGTGCAGGTTCGCGCCCCGGGCGACGGCGATGTCCTCGAGCTCCTGCCTGAACACCAGGTCGGCCTCCCTGCGTGCCCGGTAGAGCAGGGTCAGCTCGCCGGGAAGCGACTCGAACAGGGCACGTAACGGGGTGATGCCGACGCCGCCCGCGATCAGCAGCACCTGCCGGCGGGAGCGCAACCGGCCGGTGAAGGCCCCGTACGGTCCCTCGGCGAAGACCCGCGTCCCGGGGCGCAGTCCGGCCAGGGTCGCGCTGTGGTCGCCCAGCGCCTTGACCGTGATCCGCAGCCCTCCGGCACCGGGCGGGGCCGACAGCGAGTACGGGTTCGCCGACCACCACAGCCCCTTGGCCAGGAAGCGCCAGCGGAAGAACTGGCCGGGCTCGGCGCGCAGCCGTTCCAACCGCCGGCCGGTGACCTGGATGGAGATCACGCCGGGGGCTTCGGCGGTCACCGCGGCCACCCGCAGCCGATGCCGCAGGAACAGCCGGACGGGCGCCAGGAGCCGGTACCAGACGACGAGCGCGGCCACGCCGAGGTAGAGGACATACCAGGCGACCTGGGCGGCCCGGTCACCGGCGAACTCCGCACCGGTGGCGAGCTGGTGGCCGAAAGCCAGGTAGGCGGCGACGTAGGTGTAGAAGTGCAGCAGGTACCAGGTCTCGTAGCCGATCCGGCGGCGGGCGGCACGGGCCGAGATCGCGCCGATGCCGAGGAGCAGCAGGCAGGCCGCGGTGGCCTCCCACATCTCGGGGAAGGTCATGACCATGGTGACGGCCTCGTCCGCCACGTGCTGCCCGTCGGCGATCGCGTACCCCCAGATGACCGACAGCACGTGCGCGGTCATCAGGCCGACGACGTAACGCCCGCCCATGGCGTGCCAGCGGGTCAGCCGGTCGGTGCCGACGCCGTGCTCCAGCGCGGGCACGCGCGCCATCAGCGCGATCAGCACCGCCATCGCGTAACCGGCCAGCAGGCCGGTGATTCGCCCGGCGTTCGTGAGCCAGCCGGCGGCGCCAACCACCGCGGACGTGTCACGCCACCACAGCGCGACGACCGCGACCGCGCCCAGGCCGATCAGGACGAGCACCGGGCCGGGGCGGGCCACGAACCCGGTGGACCTGACCTGCGGGGCGGTTCGGGATGGTACGTGCGTGATGGTCACACCGTTCTCCTGCTTCTTCGGGAACGGGACCCACCGTGCCAAGTGAAACTCTGCGTTCCTTCTGAACGGCCCGGGACGGAGGTGCTCTCAGAGGATTTTCAGAAGATTTCGGTATGAAATGGACATGGAGGTGACCGTGTCGGTGTTGCTGCGTCCTGACGGTGCGCCGATCCGCGTGCTGGTCGTGGACGACGAACCGGACATCGTCGAGGTGCTGGAGACGGTGCTGCTCCAGGAGGGGTGGCGGGTCCGCGCGGCCGGGGACGGCATGACCGCGGTGCGGGCGGCCGAGGAGTTCGTGCCGGACGCGGTGGTCCTGGACGTGATGCTGCCCGATCTGGACGGCCTGGAGATCATGCGCCGGATCCGCGAGCGGCTGCCGGAGGTGTGCGTGCTGTTCCTCACCGCCAGGGACGCGGTGGAGGACCGCGTGGCCGGGATCACCGCCGGCGGCGACGACTACGTGACCAAGCCGTTCAGCCTGGACGAGGTGCTGGCCCGGCTGAACGGGCTGCTGCGCCGCGCGGGGATGGCCCGGGCCGGGAACGGCACGCGGCTCGTCGTGGCCGATCTCGTCATGGACGTCGAGGCCAGGGAGGTGACCAGGGCGGGGACGTTGATCGACCTGACGCCGACCGAGTTCGACCTGCTGCGGCTGCTCATGCTCAACCCGCGCCGGGTGCTGAGCAAGACCCAGATCCTCGACCACGTCTGGTCCTACGACTTCGGCGGGCAGGCCCATGTGGTCGAGCTGTACGTCAGCTACCTGCGCAAGAAGATCGACGCGGGCCGCGAGCCGCTCATCCACACCGTCCGCGGGGTCGGCTACGTGCTGAAGCCGCCCGCATGAGCCGCCTCCTGCCGCGCACGCTGCGGGGCCGGCTCGTCGCGGGGGTCCTGGCGCTGCTGGCGCTGGCCTGCGTGGCCGTCGGCGTCGCGACGTCGTTCGCGATGGACCGCTTCCTGATGGGGCGGGTCGACCAGCAGCTCGCCACGATCGGCGGCAGGTACGCGGCGAGCCTGGAGCACGGCGACGACCGGAGCGGGGGCGACACGCGCAGCCAGGCCCCGGGCACCTTGGGAGTGCGCCTCGCCGGCGGCGTGATCACTCAGGGGGCGGTGGTGACCCCGTACGACGACGATCGGGCGCGGCTCGCCGGCGGTGACCAGGCCGTCCTGGCCGCGTTGCCGGCCGACGGCGTGCCCAGGACCGTGTCCCTGTCGAGCCTGCATGAATACCGGGTCGTCGCCGTACCGGGCCGCGACGGCGACGTGCTCATCACCGGTCTGCCGTTGCACGAGGCCGAGGAGACCTTGAGGCGCATGCAGGTGTTCGAGGTCTTCATGTTCGGCGCCGCGCTGGCCGTCACCGGCGTCGCCGGCGCGGTGTGGGTCAGGCTCGCGCTGCGCCCCCTGGAACGCGTGGCCGCCACCGCCCGGCGGGTCACCCGGCTGCCGCTGGCCAGCGGCGAGGTGGCGCTTACCGAACGGGTGCCCGACACCGATCCGCGTACCGAGGCCGGGCAGGTGGGGGCCGCGTTCAACAGCATGCTGGGGCATGTGGAGGCGGCGCTGGCCCGCCGGTACGCCGTCGAGCAGCGGCTGCGCGCGTTCGCCGCCGACGCCAGCCACGAGCTGCGCACCCCGCTCGCCGCGATCCGCGGCCACACCGAGCTGGCCCTTCGCGGCGCCGAGCCGATGCCCGAGGGGGTACGGCACGCGCTCGACCGCATCGACGCCGAGTCCGGCCGGATGAGTGAGCTGGTCGCCGACCTGCTGCTGCTCGCCCGGCTGGACGCGGGCCGCCCGCTGGCGCGGGACGAGGTGGATCTCACCAAGCTGGCCATCGAGTCCGTCGGTGACGCCAGGGTCGCCGCGCCCGCCCACCGCTGGCGGCTCGAACTGCCCGAGGAGCCGGTCACCGTCCAGGGCGACCCGTCGCGGCTGCGCCAGGTGATCACGAACCTGCTGACCAACGCCGGTACGCACACCCCCGAAGGCACGGCGATCACGCTGACGGTACGACAGGCGCCGGGTGCGGCGGAGCTGACGGTCGCGGACGGCGGGCCCGGCATCCCGGCGGACATGCAGGAGGAGATCTTCGAGCGCTTCTCCCGCGTGGACAAGGGGCGATCGCGCGCTTCCGGCGGCACGGGGCTCGGCCTGGCGATCGTCAAAGCGGTGGTCGCCGCGCACGGCGGCACGATCGGCGTCGAAAGCCGCCCCGGCCGCACCGCCTTCCACCTCCGCCTGCCCGACCTGGGGCAATAGCGGGTGTCATGCGGAAAATGGCAGGCACGCGAGCGGAGTGATGGCCTACCGTGCCGCGAGTGACGGATCTGCTTCCCCCGGCAGTGCTGGACGCGGTGCTGGGCCACCCGGGAGGCTCGCTCGTGTCGTGCCGGAGCGAGCCGGTCACCGGCAGCTCAGGGGCCGCCACCGGTGCCGTGACCAGGCTGTCCGGCCAGGCACGGCTCGGCCGCGACCAGGTCTCCTTCACCGTGATCCGCAAATCCTGCCGGCCGCTGACCACCGGACGACACGCCGCCGGCGCCGCCGATCCCCGGCACTGGGCCAACTGGCGGCGGGAACCTCTCGCCTATGCCAGCGGGCTGCTGCCGAAGGGACCGGGCCTGGCCGCGCCCCGCTGCTACGGCGTCATCGGCGACACCGTCTATCTCGCCGACGCCGGAGCCACCCCGGAAGCCCCGCACGTGGCCGCTCACCGGCTCGGCCGCTGGCAGGCCGACGTCGCCGTCCCCGACGTGCCGTGGCTGTCCGTCCACCAGCTCGCCCAGCGGATCGCCGTCAGTGACCTGAGCTGGACCGGCATGGACGTGCCCGCACACATCCCGGCGTTGTGGCAAGAGCGCCACGAACTGCTGGAGCGGCTCGACCGGGTGCCTCGCGTGCTCGTGCACGGTGACTTCTCCCACGGCAACCTCGTCGCCGCTCACGACGGCGCCGACACGGTGGCGCTGGACTGGGCGACGTTCGGGGTGGGCCCGGTGGGCGCCGATCTCGCGTCACTGGCGCTGACCACCCTCGGACGCCATCTCACCGACTACCTCGACGGACTGGCCGGCCGCTTCGACACCGCCGACGTCGAGCTGGGCTACCGGGCGACGCTCGCGCTGACCGGAGCCGGTCGCATCCACTGGATGGTGTCGCGCGGGATGAGGCCTCCCGCCGGCTATGTCGACTTTGTCACCGCCGAAGCCACCTCACGCCTATGCCCGTAGTGCCCGTCGCGCCGTCCGGTCGACGGCGGGGGTCTGCACGTCCGGCCCGGTCTCGCCGCCGTACGTGGCGATCTTGTACTCGACGGCCGTCAGGGAAAGGGTCAGCTCACGGATCCGGCGGCGGATCGTGTCGCGATGCTCGATGAGCAGGTCGAGCCGCTCGGGCACCGTGTGCTCCCCGGCATCGACGAGCGAGATGTAGTCCTGCAGGTCACGCATCGCCATCCCGGACAGCCGCATCCGGGTCAGGAACACCAGCCGCCGCACCGCGGCGCCGTCGTAGACGCGATGGCCGTTGCCGTCCCGGGCCACCTCGACCAGCCCCGCCCGCTCGTAGTAACGCAACGTGTGCGGCGAGATCCCGAGCAGGTCGGCGACCTCAGCGATCGCCATCGGCTCGGACACCTCGGCCGGCTCGGTGAGGGAGTGGATCGCCTCGACCGACATCGCGCCGTCGTCGCCGAGC
>NZ_JBEXMW010000049.1:0-53965 GCF_040610775.1 Nonomuraea sp. NPDC003709
CGGCCAAGGTGACGCGCTCGGCGCTGCAGAACGCCGCTTCCATCGCGGCGCTCTTCCTCACCACCGAGGCCGTCATCGCCGAGAAGCCCGAGAAGCACGCCGCCGCTCCGGCCATGCCGGGCGGCGACATGGACTTCTAGCCCGAGCCCTCCCTCCGGAGGTGACATTCCGCTTCCGCGGGCGCACGTTGAGTAGGCCATACTCATGCGCCGAGCCCGGCCCGCCCTGACCCTGGTCAGCGAGGGGTCTTCGTACGAGGGAGTGGTGTTCAGTGCTGATAGTCACCTTCGCCGGCCGGGCCGCGATCCCCGGGCCCACCGCCGGCATCGGATACAGCATCTGGTCCTACCGGGTGGACACGAACAACCCGGGGCCGGGCGGGCAGGGGGATCTCACGCCGGGCCAGCGCATCGCCATCGGCCTGCCGCGCCGGGCGGACGTGCGCGGCCCCGAGCAATATCCGGGCGTGCCGCAGCTCGAAGGCACTTTCGTGCTGCGGGACGCCACCTCCAGCCGCGTGTACGCGGGCCGGCAGATCACCTCGCCGGGGCCCCAGACGATCTCGTTCGTCGCGCCGTCGGCCGAGTCCTCGTACGAGGTGCTCATGGCCAAGGCGCCGCTGGGGCAGTCGCTCGCCGCGGTGCCCTTCCTGGCCGGGGCGGGCACCACGGCGCAGCCCCTGCAGGTCATGACCGCGCCCATGGTCGGCGCGCCGGTGTTCAACGGGCGACCGCCCGACGACTTCACCGGCACCCTGCCGTACGCCAGCGAGCTGTTCGGCGTCTACCAGCCGCTGGCCGGATGGTTCGGCCAGAACGGATCCCTGCGCGCCGTCCGGGCGCTCGCCGACGAGCGGCTGGCCCGCCTCGGCGGCGGCGCGTTCGCCGGGCAGGCCGCCCGCGCGCTGGACGACGAAAGGCTGGCGGCGCTCGCCGAGCGCTTCGACGCGCTCGCGCAGGGCGTGCTGTCGCCGGTCGGGCTGGTCAACCTGTTCAGGGAGTACTTCTTCGAGTTCGACACCTTCCTGGGCGGCCCCGTCGGCCACCTGTGGATCAGCCCCGGCGGCATGGTCGAGGTGGTCGAGAGCAGCACCCGGCGCACGCTGGTCGAGCGGACCGCCGAGCAGGCGGAGGAGACCTCGCGCAAGGTCGAGGAGAGCCTGACCGACCAGGACGACCTCGCCGACGCCGTCAAGGAGGACAACGCCAACGACACCAACCTCGGCGTGACCGCCAGCGGCGGCGTCGACACCGGCGTCTACCACGCCGATGCCAGCGCCAGCTTCTCGATGCAGACCACCGTCAAGCACTCGTCGGAGCAGACGCACAAGCACACCCGCACGCAGAGCTCCAAGACCACCAGCGAGATCAAGCGGAACTTCAAGACGACGTTCAAGACGGTCACCGAGACCACCGACACCTCCAGCCGCCGCTACGTCGTGCAGAACACCACGAACGAGCTGGTCAACTACGAGCTGCGGCGCAAGATGCGCAAGATCGGCGTCCAGGTGCAGCACATCGGGGCGCGGCTGAGCTGGCAGGTCTACCTCGACGCGCCCGGCCGCTCGCTCGGCCTCGGCGAGCTGGTGCACGTCGTCACCGCCCCCGACCTCACCGCGGTGCCCAAGCCCGAGGTCAGGCCGTATCCGGCGGAGCAGCAGGTCACCTACCACCTGGCCGTGCCGTTCGTGCTCTACCAGGGCGCCGACGACGAGGCGGAGAACACCTACCAGACCTCCAACGAGAACATCAACCACGGCATCTTCCGCCCCGACGTGGGCGCGAACGACATCATCGAGTTCCGCTTCGACTTCCCGCTGCCGCCCCCGCCGCCGGGGACCACGCTCAAGAAGATCGGCATGCTCGACTTCCACGGCGCGCAGGTCAGGTTCACCACCGACGCCGCCGACCTCGGCGTCAACCCCGACCCCGCGGCCAACGTGCTGAAGGTCCGGCTCACGTACGCCAACTTCGAGGGCCGCAAGTTCATGCCGTTCGACGCGATCATGGTCTACGAGCCGACGCCCGAGGCCAAGCACGCCGTGGACGTCGCCAACCAGGCAGCCCAGACCGCCTACGACCGCCGGGTGGCCGCGCTCCAGCACGAGGCGTACGGGCACGCCGTGCGCGACCGGCTGCGGCTGGTCAGCGGCATCCGCCCGCGGCCCTCGCAGGACCTGCGCGACGAGGAGCGCCAGACGGTCTACGCCCACCTGATCCGCCAGTTGCGGCTCTTCGACGACGATCACCTCGGCTCCGAGCTGATCCGGCAGATCTTCGACGTGGACGAGATGCTGTACTTCGTCGCACCCGACTACTGGCGGCCCATCGACGTGCCCCCGCCGAGCCAGGGCAGCGTCGGCAAATATCCGGTCCCGCCGCCGCTCTGGGACATGGAGAATCCCGGGGTGCTCGGCGGGCAGACCGTGCTCACCTGGTACGCCCACACCGACGCGAGCAACGCCCTGGACGAGCAGCTGCACACCGTGCCGGAATGGCGGGTCAACTACCTGGTCACCGAGGAGACCCAGCCCGCCCCGCTGGGCAGCTCGCTCGGCTGGCTGATCCAGGAGGACGGCGACGAGCGGCGCAACGAGTTCCTCAACGCGGCCTGGGCCAAGGCGGTCCTGCCGGTGCGGCCGGGGCACGAGGTGGAGGCGCTGAGATGGCTGGCCCAGGCGCACGTCGAGGGCGAGGCAGGGCTCGGGCTGCCGTACCCGGTGCAGCCGGGTGACCCGCCCGCCTACCAGAACAAGACGGTGGGCCAGGTCCTCGAACTCCTCGCGGCCGAGCTCCAGGCGGCCAACATCGACATCACCAGGACGCTGGCCACCGAGGAGGTCTTCGAGACCGGGTTCGACCCGCTGGAGGGCGGGTTCCGGCCGGCGGCGCCGTACGAGGTGTTCGACCAGTGGGTGGAGGTCCTGCCGACCGACCAGGTGGTGGCGGTGGAGGTCCGGTACGACCCCAAGACCGGGCAGCAGCTCTGACATGGCCTTCACGACGACCGTCAGGTGGCGGCGGCCCGGCGAGGCCGCCCACCCCCTGCTGCGCGGCGCGGTGCGGGTGGAGCTGCAGGCGCTCGACGCCGCCGAGCTGGCGCGCTGGGCCGATCCGTCGGCCGGGCAGCCGTGCCCGCCGGCGGGGGCGCCGGGGGAGGTGTCGGCCGCCTTCACCGTCCCCGACACGGCGGCGGGGCTGCGGCTGACCTTCTCCGTGCGGCTGCGGGCCGGCGGCCAGGACGAGGAGGCGCTGTCCGTGGTCCAGCGGCTGTCCGTGGCCAGGCCGGGGGTGCTCGTGCCGGACGCCTACCGGATCGACCGCTTCGCCGTGCAGCTCAGGCGGCGCGGCGGAGGCGGCGAGGTGCTGCAGGAGGTGCCGAGCACGCGGCCGAGCGGCATGGTGCGCTCCTTCTTCGGCCGCCATCCGCTGCTGCGCATGGCGGCCAAGGACACCCCCGAGATCGACACCGAGTTCCTGGACGCCACCAACCTGTGGTGGGCCCTGCACTTCCGGGTGTGCCGGAACAACCACGAGGAGGGCTTCAACCCCTGGTACCTGGAGCCGACCTGCAACGACCGGCCCGAGCGGCTGCGGGTGCTGCTCAACACCCGCGCCACGCCCATGCTGTGGTTCGCGAGCCTGCCGCCCGTACGCGAGCTGCCCGGGGAGACCTCGGTCGGCGGTTACCTGTTCCTGCGGCCCATCGGGAGCGCCTACGCCTACCCCGCCACCTGGCCGGACGTGCTCACCGCCCCTGCCCACGCCACCACCGGCCTGCGCAACCTCTGCCGCTACCTGCTCCAGGGCCACACCAGGACCGGCAAGGCCAAGATCACCGGGCTGCCCGACTGGCACCAGCTCATCGACCACAGCCCCGACGCCGACCACCCCCTCAACGCCTACTCGTTCCTGCCGTGCGGCATGGACTACGCCCTGGACAGGACCGCGCCCAAGCTCGTGTCCGAGGCCCGCTCCCTGCGGGTGCTGCTGCTGCCGGTGCCGGAGAAGAACAGCCCCGGCTACTGCTACGGCGGCAACGTCGGGCCGGGCAACACCGCGCGCCTGTCGGCCGCGATCCGGCTGCTGTGGACCAGGGGCGGGTTCGGCGGGCCCGGCCAGCAGCTGCTGGAGGCGGGCGAGATCGCCCCGCCGCAGCCGCCCCAGCCCGGCGCGGCCGCGTCCGCCACGGGGACGCTGCGGGTGGCCCAGGACACGTGGGTCGGCGCGTACAGCAGCGGGGGCCACGCGCTGTGGGACCTGCTGAACGACCCCGGCAACCGCGCCGGTGTGGCCCGGGCGCTGGTCTTCGACACCGTACACTTCGACGACCGCGGCCAGGCCCGCCTCCTGGACACCGCCAAGGCCCGCGCCGCGGCGCGCCGCCCGGGGCTGCAGGCACGCATCGTGTGGAGCCCGTACGCGATGGGCCACCCGCCGTCGGCCGAATTCCTCGCGGCCGTGCGCGGTCAGGGCGGCCAGGCCGTCGTCTGGCCCAAGGCCGGCTCCGCCTACTTCGCCGCCCCGCCGAACCCGGCCAACCCCTGGGCCGAGTATGTCTTCGCCGACGCCAAGCCCTGGACGGCCGCCAAGTTCCCGGCCGGGCAGCTGAGCGGCTGGTGGCACCAGTTCGTGGTCTTCGCGGGCGAGGAGATCCACGGCGATCCCCGGGACCCCGGCTCGATCAGCTTCATGGAGGCCACGATGGCCCCCTGATCGGAGGTCGGCGTCCGAGTGGAGGATGAGATGGCGGGCCTCCATCCGGTTCTGGGCGGTCAGGCGGCGGAACGCGGCCACGAGCACGTCCCCGAAGTCGAAGACCGGGTCGAGACCGGCCGCGCGCCCTCGTCCAGCACCGCCTGCACGATCACGGACGGGCGGGTCCACGTCCCCGGGATGGCCGGCGACCGGCGCAGGGACGGGCGGGTCTACGTCCCCGGGACGGCTGGCAGCGGGCACGGGGGCGGGCGGGTCTACGTCTCCGGATGGCTGGCGGCGGGCACGGGGACGGCCGGCGACCGGCATGGGGACGGGCAGGTCCACGTCCCCTGGACGGCCGGCGACCGGCACGGCGTCCAGCCGGTGGCCACGCTCACCGTCGACGGCGGGCTCCGCGCCGACGTCGCGTCCGGCCAGGTTGTGACGCTGCGGGCCGTCGCCGAGGTGCCGCCCGGCACCGGTGAGATCGTCTCGGTGGGACTTCGGCGGCTCCGGCTCCTTCGCGACCGCGGACACGCCCGCCTCGGCTGCGGAGGTGACCGTCGAGCGCCGGCACGCTTTCCCCGAGCCCGGCCCCCGTTTCGTGACCGTGTGCGTGAGCTCCCAGCGTGAAGGCGACCCGGACCTGTCGTACGCGCGCATCGGCGACCTCGCCCGGGTGCGGGTCGTGGTCGGATGCCGCTGCGGATTACGCGAGGCGCATCCGCTAGATTGCGCGCATGCCCTCCACCCCGCGCCCGGACGACCGCGTCGCCTCCGCGTTCCGGTTCGCCACCGAGCTGATCGCCTGGGTCGCGACCCCGTGGGCCCTCGCCCCGCACTCCGTGCCGCTGGCCGTGCTGTCGGTCGTCGTGCTGATCGGCCTGCCCACGCTGTTCTCGACGCCGGGCGACAAACGGAACGTGATCATCGCGGTGCCGGGGCCGGTGACGATCGCGCTGGTCCTGCTTCAGCTCGTGGCCGCGGTGGCAGCGGCGTGGATCGCCTGGCCCGTCGTCGTGGCCGTGGCGGTGTCGGTGCTGGCCGTGGTCACCGCGGTGCTGGAGCTGCCACGCTGGCGGTGGCTGCTCTCCCGGTGAGCCCGCGCATCGGTGACCTGCTCGGGTGACGGTTCTCGGGCGGCGATTCTCGGGAAGCTCGGGCGGCGGCGCTCGGCGGCGGCGACTTACTCGGGCGGCGGGGCGAAGGCCTCGTGGAGCTCGGAGATCGAGGCCATCTCGGTGACGAACCCGAACCGGCCCGCCCGCATCTGCCGGGCTCCGTCCAGGAATGACCGCAGGGCGAGCCGGGAGAGCGCGCCTCCGATGCTCACCCGGCGCACGCCGATCTCGGCGAGCTGCTCCAGCGTGATCGAGGGGTCGGCGAAGCCCATCACGACGTTGACCGGCCTGCCGACGGAGGAGACGACCGCGCGCATCTGGTCGAGCGTGCGCAGGCCCGGCGCGTACAGGACGTCGGCGCCCGCCGCCTCGAACGCCTGCAACCGCCTGATCGTGTCGTCCAGGTCGGCGACGCCGTACAGGAGGTTCTCGGCCCTGGCGGTCAGGACGAGCGGGACGGGCAGGCCGCGGGCGACCTCGACGGCCGCGTGGATCCGCTCGACGGCGAGCCCGAAGTCGTAGATCGGCGTCCGGGGGTCGCCCGTCGCGTCCTCGATGGACGCTCCGACGGCGCCATACGCGCAGGCGTCCTCGATCATCCTGGCCGCCTCGGCGGGCTCGTCGGCGTAGCCGTTCTCGAGGTCGGCGTTCACGGGCAGCGGCGTCGCCTCGCTGATGAGGCGGCAGTTGTCGAGGACGTCCTGCCGACCGGCCCGGGTGCGGCCGAGCATGTTGGCCACGCCGAGGCTCGTGGTGGCGATCGCCTCGAAGCCGAGGCCGGCCAGCAGCCGCGCCGTTCCGGCGTCCCACGGGTTGGGCAGCAGGAAGGGCTCCGGCCGCTCATGGAGAGCCCGGAACCGGGTGGCCCTGGTCATCTGATCGGTCATGAGCTCACTGTCGTCGCCGCCCTCACGATCCGTCAAATGCATAGATCTGACATTTGACATCAGGAATACTGATGGGTCGTGACAGTGGAGGAGCTTGAGGCGTTCGTGTGCATCGCCCAGTCAGGCGGGTTCACGGAGGCGTCCAGGAGGCTCGACCGGTCCCAGCCCGCGATCAGCCGCCGGATCAGGGAGCTGGAGCGCTCGCTGGGCGCGGCGCTGTTCGAGCGGGCCGGTCGCCGGGTGGTGCTCACCGAGGCGGGACGGGCGCTGCTGCCGTACGCCGAGGCCGCCCTCGCCGCGATGCGCGACGGCGAGCGGGCCGTACGGGATCTGTCGCGGGAGCCCGCCGAGGCGCAGGCCCTCAGCCTGGCCATCGTCGGCACCCTGGCCGACTCGCACATCGTCCGGGCGCTGCGCGCGTTCGAGGCGGAGTTCCCCGACGCCTCGGTCGAGCTGCGCACCGCGTCCAGCCGCGAGGTGAGCGCGCTCGTGCGCGGCGGCGAGGCGTCCCTGGGCCTTCGCTACTTCTCCGACGCCGACCCCAAGCTGGAGTCGATCCCGCTGGGCGTGGAGAAGCTCCTGGTCGTGGTGCCCGCCTCGCATCCGATCACCGCTCGCCGCCTGCCCGACCTGCGGGCGTTCCAGGGGGAGCGGTGGCTCGGCTTCCCGCCCGAGCGGGGCCAGTCCGACTCCTTCGGCCACCTTCTTGAACGCCTGCTGCTCGCGTCCGGGCTGGCCGAACCCGCGATCACCAGGATCGACAGCCTCACCGCGCAGCGCAGGCTGGTCGAGGCCGGGCTGGGCGTCGCGCTCATGCCCACCGGCAGCGTCCGGGAGGAGCTGCGCATCGGCAGCCTGCGGGCGATCGAGGTGGAGAGCATGGACGCGGGCCTGCCCGTGGTCGCCGTACGGAGGAGGCGCGGCCACCGGAGCCGGCTGGCGGCCGCCTTCCTGGACACGCTCAAGAATCACACCCCTGAGCTGCTGGGTTGACGCGGATGCGGGTCCGCCGGCGTTTCGATGGAACCGCCGGGCGGGCAAACGCTGTCCAAGCCATGGGCGACGCCCGCACCGGCGCCTCACAGAGCGCCGGGACGGCGCCGCGGACGGCCCTTCCCGTCCACGGACGCGCGCTGGACGTCGCCCCCGCCAACCCACGTCACTTTAGGCCGCCGTCCCCGAGTCACGTCGCCTCAGGCCACCGTTGCCTGGCCGCCGCCGAGCCGCGTCACCTCAGGTTGCCGTCGAGCACCCGCTCCAGGAACCCGTCCAGGTTGGCGGCGGCCCGCACGATCCGCTCCGCCACGGTGAGCGACTCGAACCGGGTGCCCAGCTCCGTCCGCTTCTTGTCGCGGACGTAGAGGGAGCAGGCCAGGTCCGCGCACATGTAGGCGCCGACCGTGTTGCCCTGGCGGCCCGCCGCCCCGGTCCTGGGCGCGGTGAACAGCGCCACCCCGGTGCCCGAGTGCGGCGTCACGCAGACCGAGCACAGCGTGGACTTCGTGAAGCTCCTGCGCACCTCCTGCGCCAGGCGCAGCGCCACACCGACCGCCCGGCCGTCGCGCTCGGCCACCAGGTACGCCCGCTCGGGCGCCCCCGGGTCACGCCAGCCCAGGAAGTCGAGGTCGGTCCAGGGGGACTCGGACAGGTCGCGCGGGAGGCCGAGCCGGCGGGCCTCGCCCTTGGAGCAGTTGACGAAGGACGCGCGGATGTCGTTCTCAGTGAGGGGATTCATGATCGTTTCCTTGGGAGTTGCTCGGCCAGTGCCTCAGCGCGACGTCGAGCACGTCGAGGATCTTCGTCCAGGTGTCCTGGAGGTCGCGCGGGTGGTTGAACCCGGCGCCCGCCTCCAGGCTGAAGAATCCCTGGTACGTGCTGCGCAGCAGGCGGATGGCGTCGGTCAGGTCCGGCTCCGGCAGCCCGTACGCGCTCAGGTGCGCGTACGTGATGGACATGATCCGCAGATGCCCCGCGGACTCGGCCACCACGGCCGCGTCCAGGGGCATCTGGGTGGCCTGGTAACGGCCGGGACGGGTCCGCGCGAACTCGCGCCACGCACTGGCGAACCCCGCCAGCGACTCCTTGCCCGCCCGCCCCGCCGTCGCGTCGGCGAGCCGGTCGGCCAGGTCGCGGGCGGCCAGGATCGCCACCCGGACGCGCAGGTCCTTGAGGTTCTTGACGTGCGAGTACAGGCTCGCGTCCGCCACCCCGAACCGGCGTGCCAGCGCGGACACGGTGATGTTGTCGAACCCGACCTCGTCGGCCAGCTCCGCGGCCGCCTCGGTCACCCGGTCCGCCGTCAGCCCGGCACGGGCCATGACCACCTCCTGAACCTAAGCCATCTAGTTATCTTCCTAGATGGCTTAGGTTAGCACCTCACAAGGTAGTGAGGAGGACCGGCCGCCCCTGGACGCCGGGGTCGGCGGCGAAGACGGCGCCCGCGTCCGGCTGCTCCGCCCGGTCCACGCCGAGCGCGGAGGTGGTGATGAACAGCCGGTCGAGGCCCTCGCCGCCGAACGTCACCGCCGTGATCCTCCGTACCGGCAGGCTGACGACGGCGTCGAGCCGGCCGCTCGCGTCGTAGCGGCGCACGGCCGCGCCCTCCCACAGCGCCACCCAGACCCCGCCCTCGGCGTCGACGGTCAGCCCGTCGGGAGCCCCTTGCTCCGGGTCGATGACCGCGAACGGGCGGCGCCCGCTCAGCCCGCTCTCCGGGTCGTAGTCGAGCACGTCCACCCGGCCGGTCGTGGTGTCGGCGTAGTAGGCCAGGGAGCCGTCCGGGCTGAAGTCGAACCCGTTCGAGATCGTCACCTCCGGCAGCACCACCCGCAGGTCGCCGCCGGGCCCGGCCACGTAGAACGACCCGCCCCCCGGGGTCTCGTCGTAGGCCATGCTGCCGATGTAGAAGTGGCCGTCGGGGTCGCAGCCGCCGTCGTTCATGCGGACCCCGGGGTCGCTCCACGCCTCGCCCAGGGAGCGCAGCGGGGCGTCCAGATCGTCGCCGTCGGCCAGCAGCAGCTCGCGCTCGCCCGCGACCACGTAGCCGCCCGACGTGCGCGGCCGCAGCGCGGCGGCCACCTTGCCCACGTGGCGGCGGCGCACCCCGCCCTGCGGGTCGAGCGCCAGCACGTCGCCGGCCAGCATGTCCACCCACCGCAGCCCGCCCCACCGGCTCGACCACACGGGCCCCTCGCCATGCTCGGCCACGGGATCGGTCACGGTGTACGGGGCGATGCTCATGACGCTCTCCCAGGAGGTCGCGGGGTCGTGATCCAGACCCTATCGGGAGCCGGGGATCCCGCCTCGGGCGCCGCGAGAAAGCTCTGGTACGCTCTCGGCCAGATCGTCCTCAGGAGGTGAGACCCATCAACGCTGTAGCAGGCCGGGTGCTCCCTCCCCATGATCAGGATTAGGTGACCACGGGAGCGCCCATCGGCATCCCGAAAGGCTCTCATGTCGGTTTTTTCGTCATCTGTCCCTTCAGCCGTCCCCACCCCCGCCGTCGTCGCCAGGCTGCGCGCCGCCGGCTGCGTGTTCGCCGAGGACGAGGCCGAGCTGCTCGTCTCCACCGCCCGCACCCCCGCGGAGCTCGCCGCGATGGTGGAGCGCCGCGTCGCCGGCGAACCCCTCCAGCACGTCCTTGGCTGGGCGGAGTTCTGCGGCCTGCGGATGGTCGTGGAGCCGGGGGTGTTCGTGCCCAGGCCGCGCACCGAGTTCCTCATCGGCCAGGCCGTCGCGCTGGCCCGCCGCGTCGCAGGTCCGCCGGTCCTCCTCGACCTGTGCTGCGGCAGCGGCGCGGCGGCGGCGGCGCTGGCCGCGGGGCTGGGGGAGGCCGAGCTGCACGCCGCCGACCTCGACCCCGCCGCCGTGCGGTGCGCCCGCCGCAACCTCGCCGCCGTGCCCCTCCCGTCGGGCGGCGCGCTCGCGGGCCAGGTCTACCAGGGCGACCTGTACGAGCCGTTGCCCGCCTCGCTGCTGGGCCGGGTGGACATCCTGATCGCGAGCCCCCCGTACGTGCCCTCGTCGTCCATCGATCTGCTGCCCCCCGAGGCCCGGCTGCACGAGCCGCTCATGGCGCTCGACGGCGGCGGCGATGGGCTCGACGTCGTGCGGCGGGTGATCGCGGGCGCGCCGCGCTGGCTCGCGCCCGGCGGCCACCTCCTGGTCGAGACCAGCGAGCGGCAGGCCGCCGCCACCGCCGAGGCCGTCGCCCGGGCGGGACTGGCCGCCCGGGTGGCGAGCTCGCACGAGCTGGACGCCACCGCGGTGATCGGGACGCGCCCTTAGCGATGTTAAGGTGTCCCGCGATGGCACAGAAGGGACTGGCGCGGGACACGGTCGTGCGCGCCGCGCTGGAACTGCTCGACGAGGTGGGCCTGGACGGGCTGTCGGTACGCCGCCTCGCCGCCCGCCTCGGCGTGCAGAACCCGGCCCTCTACTGGCACTTCCGCAACAAGCAGGAACTGCTGGACGAGATGGCGCGCGAGCTGCTCGCCCCCGAGATGGGCGGGCCCGGCGAGGGCGAGACCTGGCGGGAGTGGCTGACCCGGCGCGCCCACCGCTACCGGCGCACGCTGCTGAGCCACCGTGACGGGGCGCGGCTGGTCACCGGGAGCGACCCGGGCGCCAGCGTGGCGCGGGGGTTCGAGGAGGAGCTGAAGACCCTGGTCGGGCTGGGGTTCACGCCAGGCCAGGGCCTGCACGCGATCGGGTCCGTCAGCCACTACACCCTCGGCTTCGTGCTCAACGAGCAGGCCCAGCGCGAACGCCGGGAGCGGGGCCAGGCCCGGGACCTGGACGCGTACGCCGACTACCCCCTCACGGTCGCGGGCGTGCGCGAGGGCGGGGCCCCCACGAGCGAGGAGGCGTTCGCGCACGGGCTGCGGCTCCTCCTCGACGGCGTGGCCGTCTCTTTGCGGGACGCCTGAACGGCTTTCTTGAAGTGATTTGCCCCTTTTGATGGGCGGCGTGCTGTTATTTGTCCGTGGACTTCGCCTCTGATCCGCGCTTTCATTTTCTCCGTCGGTTCGGCATCGAATTACGGGGGTCAGATGGCTCGTTCGCGGCGAATCATGCAAATCGCCGTCGCTTTCACGGTGGTGGCGAGCGCCGCCCCTCCGGCGTCGGCGGCGCAGCGGGATCCCGTGCGGATCACGCGCTTCCTCGGGGAGCAGCGGCTGGCGCACCTGCTGAAGTTCGAGGACACCACGGTGGGCGGGCTGTCGGGGATCGACCGCGATCCCGGCACCGGCACCTGGTACTTCGTCTCCGACGACCGCTGGCGCTACAACCCCGCCCGCTTCTACACCGGGCAACTGGACTTCGACCGGGACACGGGGGAGTTCGTCGGCGTGCGGCTGACCGGGGTCAGGACGCTGACCAGGGCCGACGGCACGTCGTACGCGGCGTACGGCCAGCCGGGCTCGGCTGACCCCGAGTCGATCAGATACGACCGGTGGAGCGGGCGGCTGATATGGGGAGACGAGGGTGACCGGCCGGACAACGCCCATCAGGCCATTCCGATTTCCGCCGCCGCGGTGCACACGACTGACCTTCAAGGACGTAATGCCGGAGAATTGCGGGTGCCGCCGAATTTGCGGCTGACGGACACCGAAAGAGGGCCCAGGCGTAATTTCGGCTTCGAAGGGGTGGCGGTCACGGAAAACGGCATCACCGCCGTCACCGAGGGCCCGCGCCACGAGGACGGACCCGTTCCCTCGGTGGCGCGTGGCGCACCCGCGCGCCTGACCGTATGGAACCGCATGGGCATCGCGCGCGCCCAGTACGCCTACCCGCTGGACCCCCTGCCCACCGCGCCGATCCCGCCCGACGGGGACGCAGACAGCGGGGTGTCGGAGATCCTGGCCATCGACAATGACCGCTATCTCGCGCTGGAACGGTCCTGGATCCAGGGCGTCAACTACCGGGTCAAGCTCTACGAGATAGACCTGCGCGGCGCCACGAACGTGCTGACCAGGGACGACCTTGCGCAGGGCAGACCGTATCGGCCGGTGACCAAGCGGCTGGTCTACGACCTCGGCTCCTTCCGGCCCCCGGTCCAGAACCTCGAGAGCCTGGCCTGGGGGCCGCGCCTGGCCGACGGGTCGTGCACGCTGGTGATCGGCTCGGACGACAACTTCGACCAGCGCGAGATGACCCAGTTCCTCGCCTTCGCCGCCACGGGGTGCCCGTGAGGACGCCGGCCCGGAGGGCGTGTCGTGCCTGGTCAGGCGGCACGGCTGGGCGCCGCGAGCGTGGGTAGCGTGCTGGATATGGCCACCTTCGACCTGACCATGCTCCGGGCGGTCGTCTTCGACACCGACGGGGTGGTCACCGACACGGCGCGGGTGCACGCCGCCGCGTGGAAGCACGTGTTCGACGCGTTCCTGCGGGGCCGCTCCGCGCCGTTCGACGTGCGCGCCGACTACCTGGCCTTCGTGGACGGGCGGCCCCGGCTGGACGGGGTGCGCACGTTCCTGGCCTCGCGCGGCATCTCGATCCCCGAGGGCGGCCCGCAGGACGAGCCGGGGGCGGAGACCGTACACGGGCTGGGGCTGGCCAAGGACGCGCTGTTCGTGGAGGCGATCGCGCACCACGGCGTGGCCGCCTTCCCCTCCACCGTCGCTTTGCTGCACGAGCTGCGGCAGCGCGGCTGCCGCACCGGCGTCGTCTCGGCCAGCAGGCACTGCCGGGCGGTGGTGTCGTCGGCGGGCCTGCTGCACCTGTTCGACGTGGTGGTCGGCGGGGAGGACGCCGCCGAGCTGGGGCTGCCCGGCAAGCCGGATCCCGCGCTGTTCCTGGAGGCCGCGCGCCGCCTGGAGCTGGCTCCCGGGGTGGTGGCGATCGTGGAGGACGCGCTGCCGGGCGTCGAGGCCGCGCGGAAGGGCGGGTTCGGCCTGGTCGTCGGGGTGGACAGGAGCGGGTCCGGGGTGCCGGGGGACGGGCCGCGGGCCGCCGCGGGGACCGGTGCCCGGGCGATGCTGGCCGCCGGGGCGGACGTCGTGGTGGCCGATCTGGCCGACACGGACGTCTCCGGCCGCGTGCCGGTGGGACGGCCATGAACGTCCCGGTCGGGCACGTGCGCCGCGCGGCGCCGTTCGACGCCGCTCCGCTACCGCGGAGGCCGGCTCTTCGTCGACGCCGACCACCACGAGGCACGCGTGAACGGCACCGCGCGCCGTAGCCACACGCGAGGAGAAACGATCATGACTGGCACCGGAGATCTCGGACGCCGCCTCATCCACTGCCGCGAACGCCTCGGCCTGACCCGTGAGCAGGTCGCCGAGCGCGCGGCCATGTCGGCCGGCTACCTGAGATACCTGGAGGAAAATCCCGATATGCCGGACACCGGGGCCCTCTACCGCCTGGCGGACGCGCTGCAGACCACGGTGCACGAGCTGCTGGGCGGCGGCCTGGACCGCCCGCCCGGGCACGGCCCCGCCATGGCCAACCCGACGATGGAGGTGCTGGACCCGGAGGAGTGCCTGCGGCTGATCTCGCCGGGCGGGATCGGGCGGGTGGCGTTCAGCGGCTCGCGCGGGCCCACCGTGCTGCCCGTCAACTACAAGCTGCACCACGGCGTGATCGTCTTCCGCACCGCGTCCGGCGGCCCGATGGACCAGGACCTGCGTTCGGGGCTGGAAGGGGTGGACATCAAGATCGCGTTCGAGGTCGACAAGATCGACGAGGCCAACCGCGAAGGGTGGAGCGTCCTGGTGCAGGGGCCCGCCCACCACGTGACGGCGGACGAGATGGAGGAGGTGGCCGACTCGGGCGTCACGCCCTGGGCGGGCGGCGAACGCCGCCTCTACATCCGCATCGTCCCCCACCAGATCGCGGGCCGGCGCATCCACGGCATGTAGCGCCCCCGGCGTTTCGCCGCAGATCAGAGGCGGTGGGCTGGGAGACTGGCGCCCCGGCGTTTCGCTGCTGATCAGAGGCCGTCGGCTGGGATACTTCGGTAGCCGGCCGGGCATGATCGCCCCTGTCAGGAGGTGCCGCATGAAACGCTTCACCGGGCCAGCCCTACAGGTGCTCATCGTGCTCGCGGTGGCGACCGCCGGCTGCGGGGCCGTGGGCGACCCGCGGGGCTCGGGCCCCGGGACGGCCTCATCCGAGGAGACCACCCCGCCGGGCAGTGCTACGACCACGCCTCCCGGCACCGGCACGCCGGCCCCTCGCGGGGGCCTGGTCGCCGGCCGCTACCAGCCGCTGTGGCCGTTCTCCACTCCCGGCGAGGCGATGGCGTGGCGGGAGGCGCACCGCAGGGACGGCCGCGAGGCGTGGCACCTTGACGCCCGCCGCACCGCGCTCGCCTTCACCCGCGACTTCCTCCGCTTCACCGAGATCGACCGGGTCGCCAAGTCCGTCCGGCAGGGCGACCACGCGCGGGTGCACGTCGCCTACCAGGCCGAGGAGGGCCCGCGACCGCTGGTGGCGGCCGTCGTGCACCTGGTGAAGTTCGGCTCGGGCGAGGACGCGCCGTGGGAGGTGGTGGGCACGGACGACACCTCGTTCTCGCTCACCAGACCCCGCTACGGCGCCACCGTGCGGTCCCCGCTGACCGTGGGCGGTCAGATCACGGGCGTGGACGAGAGCGTCAAGGTCCAGGTCCGCCGGCCCGGCTCGGCCACCCCGATGGGAGAGTCGTGCTGCGTGGGCGCCGGCGGGACCGGCTCGCCGTGGTCGGCCCGGGTCTCCTTCAAGGCGCCCCCGGGGCGGACGCTGACCGTCGTGGCGTCCACCGGCGGCCACGTGGCGACCGTCGAACGCTTCGCGGTGACGGGCGTGAACGTCGCCCCCTCCTGAACCCCTGCCCGGCGCCGCGAGATCCGGTCTCAGCAGGCGGTCTGGCCGGTCGGGTGGAGGCGGACGCAGCAGTGTTCGGGGGCGGGCTCGAGGCGGGCGGTGACGCCTGTCGCGGCGAGGCCTTCGAGGAGGCCGGTGAGGAGGCACAGGTTCATGCCGCAGACCAGTTCGGTGTGCTGCCGGGCCAGGCTGTGGAAGGGGCAGTTGACGAGGGTGATGCTGTCGCCCTCGGCGCGGGGCTCGAATCCGAGGGCTTCCAGGGCCGGCACGACCGCGGCGCGGGGGTCGGGTGCGGGGTCGGCGGGGCGGGCCTCGCGGCCGAGCTCTCTGCCCAGCTCGCGGGCGCGCCGGTCGAGCACGTCGCGTGGCGGCTCGCCTGAGGTCTGCGCCTCCTGGAGAGCGTCGGCGAGCAGGTGGGCGGCGGTTTCGTAGCGCCGGTCCGGCAGGGAGATCGTGATCTGCCCGAGCGAGCGCCGGTAGAGCTTGGCCGGGCGGCCGGCGCCAGGCCCGGTGCGGCCCGTGCGGCGTTCGTAGACGGCTTCGAGCAGCCCTTCGGCCACCAGTTTGTCCAGGTGGAACGAGACCGTGTTGCGTGGCGCTTGCACGGCGTCGGCGGCCTGGTCGCGGCTCACCGGCGCGGGCTGCCGCACCACGAACTCATACAAGCGGCGCCGCGTCGGCTCGTCGAGCGCCGCGACGGCGGAGACGCGTGCCGGCCATGCCTCGTCGACCTCGCTCATTCTAAAAACCATTCTTGTTGACTAAATCACTGGGCACCTTCTAATGTTAGCGAAACTTGTCAATAGAAGGAGGGGTTCATGATGCGCTGCGCATCCGAGGATCGCGGGCGGGCGGCATGAGCGACTCCGTGGCGCAGCCGGTCGGTGGTTCGTCGCCGGACCACCAGCAGCGACGCCTGCGGGTGGTCCGGGGACGCGGCGATGTGGACCTTGAGGCCGCGCAACGGGCGGTGACCGACCTGCTGATCGCGCTGGGCCGGGACCCCGAGTCCGAGCATCTGGCCGACACCCCGAGGCGGGTCGCGCACGCCTATGCCGAGTTGCTGGCGCCGCGCGAGTTCAACCTGACGACCTTCCCCAACGAGGAGGGGTACGACGAGCTCGTCCTGGCCCGCGACATCCCGGTGCAGTCGCTGTGCGAGCACCACCTGCTGCCGTTCCAGGGCGTGGCGCACGTGGGCTACCTGCCCGGCGACCGCATCCTGGGGTTGTCGAAGCTCGCCCGCGTCGTCGAGCTGTTCGCCCGCGATCTGCAGGTGCAGGAACGGCTGACCAAGCAGGTGGCCGACTGGTTGCAGCAGCACCTGGCCCCCAAGGGCGTCGGCGTGGTGATCGAGGCCGAGCACCTGTGCATGTCGATGCGCGGCGTGCAGGTCCGCGGGTCCCGCACGGTGACGTCGGCCCTGCAGGGGCTGCTCCGCGAGGATCCGCGCTCCCGGCAGGAGTTCTTCGCGCTGGCCGGAGCTCACGGCTAACCCCCCGTACAAGCAGACAGGAGATTGACGATGCCGGCACGAGCCACGTTCGTGATCGCCGGAGGCGGCCTGGCCGCGGCCAAGGCCGCCGAGGCCCTGCGCGAGGAAGGGTTCGACGGCGCGATCGTCCTGGTCGGCCGGGAACCGCACCTGCCCTACGAGCGGCCCCCGCTGTCGAAGACCTATCTGCAGGACGGCGGCGAACGACAGAAGATCTTCGTGCACGACGCGGCGTGGTACCGCGACCACGCCGTCGACCTGCGCACCGGCGTCACGGTCACCGAGATCGACCGGGCCGCTCATCAGGTGACCCTGTCCGACGGCGAGCGGCTCCGGTACGACAAGCTGCTGCTGGCCACCGGGGCGCGCCCGCGCCGCCTGACCGTCCCTGGTCACGATCGCGACAACGTGCTTTACCTGCGTACCGTCGACGACTCCGACCGCCTGCGTGCCACGCTGTCCGCCGCCACCAGGATCGCCGTCGTCGGGGCCGGCTGGGTCGGCCTGGAGACCGCCGCCGCGGCCCGCGCCGCCGGCGTCGAGGTCACCGTGGTGGAGCAGGAGCGGCAGCCGCTGCTCGCCGTCCTCGGCCCCGAGATCGGCGCCGTCTTCGCCGGCCTGCACCGTGACCACGGCGTCGACCTGCGGCTCGGCGCCCGCCTCGCCGCGGTCACCGAGGCCGGCGTACGGCTGGCCGACGGCACCCACATCGACGCGGACGCCGTGGTGGCCGGCATCGGCGCCGTCCCGGAGACCGATCTGGCCGCCGCCGCGGGGCTGCCGGTCGACAACGGCGTCATCACCACAGCCGACCTGCGCACCGGCGATCCCGACATCTTCGCCGCCGGCGACGTCGCCAACGCCTACCACCCCCTCCTGGGCGGGCACATCCGCGTCGAGCACTGGGCCAACGCGCTCAACCAGCCCGCCGTGGCCGCCCGCGCCATGCTCGGCCGGCAGGCCGCCTACGACGAGCTGCCCTACTTCTACACCGACCAGTACGACCTGGGCATGGAGTACGTCGGCCACGTCCCGCCCGGCCTCGCCCACGACGTCGTCATCCGCGGGGACCTGGCCGAGCGGGAGTTCCTCGCCTTCTGGCTCCGGAACGACACGGTGATCGCGGCCATGAACGTCAACATCTGGGACCAATCCGACGAGCTCAAGGCACTCGTGCGAGCCGCCTCCCCGCTCGACCGCGCCGCACTCGCCGACTCCGCGACCCCGCTGCGCCGGCTCATCCGTTGACCACGGCGTTCAAGCGCGCCCGCGGGCTCACACGGTCAGCAGGACGTTGATGACCACGGCGACAGCCAGGATCCACTTCCACTTGCTCTTGACGACCTCCCCTCGGCGTTCATGAGGTGCCGGGGCTCATGGCCGAGGGGCGTTCCAACGCGGAGATCGCCGAACGGCTGGTGCCGGCCGTGCTCGCCTACCTCAAGGCGTGATCCTCCCGTCCGTGAGGACGCTCAACGTCGTCCGTCCGTCGTCCTCGTCGTTGAAGTAGTGGAAACCGAACCGCACGCGGTCGCCGAGCGCGGTCGCCCGCACACCCCGTTCGCGCAGCCGCGCGGAGAGGCGGTCGGCATGATTGGTGTGCAACACGACGATCTGGGAGAGCGGGCCGTTCACCACCCGCCGGAACCCGGCCCTTCGCGCCTCCTCGGTGAGCTGCCGGGCGAGATCGAGGCAGTGCCGCTCGACGCGGCCGGCGTCCAGCGAGCGGAACAGGCGAAGGGCCGCGCAGGCGCCGATCCACGAGAACCAGGCGGGGGAGGTGTCGCACCGGCCGGCATCGTCCGCCAAGCGCATGGGGCCGCCGAAGTAGCCGTGCGGGGGGCTGGTGGACTTCCAGCTCGGCGCGAGCGGCGTCAGGCCGCCGAGCCGGTCCGGCCTGGTGACGAGCCAGGCCGCGCCACGCGGGCACAACAACCACTTGTAGCCGTGTACGGCGAGGTAGTCGGGGCGCACGGCCGCCGGGTCGTAGCGCAGCGCGCCCAGCGACTGCGTGAGGTTGACGAACAGCCGCGCGCCCACGCGGTCGGTCGCCTCCCGCAGGGCGGGCAGGTCGAGCCGCTGTCCCTCCCTGCTGGTCACCTCGCTGACGGCGAGCAGGACGGTGTCGTCGTCCAGCGCGGCGATCAGGTCCTCCACCCGGGTCTCCCCGTCGCGCGCCGGGACCGCGACCACGTCGTGCCGGGCCAGCCACGGGAACAGGTTGCTGCGGAACTCCTCGGCCGCCACCACGATCCGGCCGGGCGGCAGGGACGCGGCGATCGTGGCGGCGGCCTCGGAGAGCGAGCCGAGGGCCGACACCGTGGCGGGTTCGACCCCGATCAGCCGGGCGAACAGGGCGCGGGCCCGGGCCGCCGCCGCGTCCCAGGCGGGCCAGTCGAGCTCGCCGGTGGACCAGTCGGACACGGCCCGGTGCATGGCCTCGGTCACCGGGTCCGCACCGGGAGGAACGCCCGGCGTGTCCAGCCATACCGTTGAGCGCAGCGCGGGGAAGAGCCTTCGGAAGTCCTCCGGGCTCATCGGCGGGGCAGGGCGGCCACGCCCTCGATCTCGACGGTCAGCGCCGGATCGGCCAGGGCCGTGACCACCGCGAGCGAATGAGCGGGCCAGTCGCCGTCCGGGTACCACTTCGCGAACGTCTCCGCCCGCGCCGCGCGGCAGCCCGCGACGTGTTCGACGCCCGCGACCAGGGTGAACAGCTTCACCAGGTGCTGCGGCCCCGCGCCGAGCGAGTCGAGCAGCAGCTCGATGTTGGCGAAGATCTGCCGCGTCTGGGTCTCCGCGTCCGGGCCCGCGAGGGTGCCGTCCGGCAGCGCGCCGACCTGGCCGGAGATCATCACCAGCTCATGGTCCGCCGGCACAGAGGCGAGGTGACTGTACTGGCCGAGCGGCGGGGCCAGCGTGGGGGGATTCCAGCGGCGGATCATCGGGTCTCTCCTCGGAGGGCCGGTTTCTGGGGCGTCACAACGCTAGGCGGGGGCGACCGGCCGGATCACGCGTCCACCTGCGGAATTTCAGATAGTCGAAAATCGGGCCGCCCTCTTCGGCGCGACCGCGCCCCGCTGACGTGGCCAGGGCCCGGCGCACCATGATGGAGACCGCGGGCGTACTCGCCCGGCGGGACCTGACAGGGAGGCGGACATGAGCGAGCCGGAGGCCGGCGGGAAGACCGTGCTGCTCACGCTGGAACGCGGCCTGCACGTGCTGGAGGCCGTGGCCGCCGCGGACGGCACCGCCACCGCGAAGGTGCTCAGCCGTCAGCTCGGCATCAAGCTCGGCACCTGCTACCACCTCCTGCGCACGCTGCTGGCCGGCGGCTATGTGGTGCGCCTTCCCGGTGGCCGGTACGACGTCGGCCACCGGGCGGCGTCGCTGAACCGGCACCTCCAGCGCCGGGCGGGACCGGCGCCCGAGCTGGCGGTGATCCTGGCCCGGCTGCACGACAGGACGCATGAGACGTCCTACATCTCCGGCTGGCAGCACGGAACGCTGACGTTGCAGCACTACATCTCCGGGCCGCGCGCGATGAGCGTCGGCGAGCTCGACGTCGGCTACACCGGGCACATGCACGCGCGTGCCTCCTGCAAGGCGGTGCTCGCCTTCCTGCCGGAGGATCAGGTGGCGGCGATGTTCAAGGGAGTGGAGCTCAAGGCGGTCACCCCGCGCACGATCGTCGACCACGACCACCTCACCGTCGAGCTGGCCCGGGTGCGCAGGCAGGGCTACGCGGTGGACCGTGAGGAGTTCAGCGAGGGCGTGTGCTGCGTGTCGGCGCCCTTCTTCGACGAGGCGGGTTCGCCGACGGGCGCGTTCACGGTGTCCGTCCCGACGACCCGGTTCCAGGAGAGGCAGGCCACGATGACCATGGGGGTCCGGGAAGCGGCCGCGATGGCGACCGGCCTCCTGCGCGGGCGGGCCGTGGCCCACGCGGGGCCGGATGGGATGGTGCGTCCCTGCATCGCCCGATAAGGACACCGCCCAGGCCACGCCGCACGGAAACGGCTACCGCCCGCTAGCTGCGATGACGCCGGTTGATCGGTTAGCCTCGGCATCGGGAACGGGCGCGCGCCGCCACGACCGGGGCCGGGGACCGCAACGCAGTGAGGTGCTCATGAGCCAACTGGACAACGCCCCGCCGGAGAGCGGGTCACTGGCCGAACTCGCCAGGCGACACGGGCTGCGCCCCGCCATCGCGCGCCCGAGACTGCCCGTCTACACGCGCCAGCTGTGGGAGCGGCGGCACTTCATCCTGACGTACGCGACCTCGCGCAACGTCTCCAAATACTCGGGGTCCGCGCTGGGCCAGCTCTGGCAGATCCTCACCCCGCTGCTGAACGCGGCCATCTACTACGTGATGTTCGGCCTCATCCTCGGCGGCAGCAAGAACATCGACAACTACCCGGCGTTCCTGCTGACCGGGATGTTCGTGTTCACGTACACGCAGCGGACCGTCACCGCGGGCGCCAAGTCGATCTCCGGCAACCTGTCGCTGATCCGCGCCCTGCACTTCCCCCGGGCGTCGCTGCCGCTGGCGTACACGATCCAGGAGCTGCAGCAGCTCACCATCTCCATGGGGGTGCTGCTGCTGATCGTGACGGTGACGGGGGAGTTCCCCACGTGGTTCTGGCTGATGGTGCCGATCGTGCTGGCGCTGCAGACGTCGTTCAACATCGGGGCGGGGCTGGTGCTGGCCAGGCTGGGGTCCACGGTGCGGGACCTCAGCCAGTTGCTGCCGTTCATCATGCGGACGTGGCTGTACGCGTCCGGGGTGTTCTTCGCCATCCATGACAAGGTCGTCAACAGCGCCCGCCTGCCGGAGTGGGTGGCGACGGTGATGTACCTGAACCCGGCGGCCTCCTACATCGAGTGGATGCGCGACATCCTGATCGGGAGCCACGTCCCGCCGCGGACGGTGTGGCTGTCGTGCGTGTTCTGGGCGGTGTTCTCGCTGATCTTCGGGTTCTGGTACTTCTGGCGGGCCGAGGACCGCTACGGGCGGGGCTGAGCGGGAACGGCGGCGTCACTGGCTTCCACCACCGCCGCACCCACCGCCACCGCCCCCGCCGTCGGACCCGCCGTCGGACCCGCCGTCGGACCCACCGCCTCCACCGTCGGAGCCGCCCCAGCCTCCGCCGCCGTCATGGCCGTGGGACCCGCCGCCGCCGTCGAACAGGCCGCCGAAGTCGAAGAACCTGCCCTCGTACGAGGGGTCGCCGTAGGAGTAGGCGGGGCCGCCGTACGACCCGCAATGGCCGGGCGCGCAGCACGCCGTCCGCACCCCGCGGTGGCTCCTGGCCCGCGTGTCGCGGGCCAGCGAGTCGGCCAGCCGCCGGTCCGGCAGCTCGGTGAGGCCCCGCAGCGCCACCACCCCGGCGTCGTCCGAGACCTTCCAGGACCCGTCCGCCAGGTCGTCGACCTCGGCCTGCCGCAGAGCGGCCCGCCCGGCCCTGGTCACCGGGTTCGCCATGGAGCGCCGCAGCAGGAAGAAGCAGAGCACGCCGACGGCGGCGGCCGCCCCGGCGATCACGATCGTGGCCGGCGGGGCGCGCCGGAGCAGGCTCACCACGGCCACGACCGCCGCCAGCCCGGCGAAGACGGCCAGCCAGCTCGTACGCCGCCGCGACCGCGTCCGGACGGCCGGCGACATCAGGAACCCCTGCCGCCACAACGGCGTCGCCAGCCGCCGCATCGCGTGATCGCGGACCGTCTGGTGCCGCAGCTCGGCCGTCGTGTGCGGCCCCCCGCCCGAACGCACGTGCCGGTAGAGCGCCCGCTCGACCGGCGCCGACTTGGTCACGCGGAACCCCTTCACCGGCGTGACCAGCCCCTCGCTCGACACCCGCACCCCGCCCTGCGAGACCAGCGACACCAGCGCCGCGTTGATGACCCGCCGAGGCCCGCCCGCGAGGAACGCCGCCTCGTAGACGCTCAGCCGGTGGCTCCCGCGCGCCGCGACGGAACGGGCACGGAACAACGCGAATTGCGTCCGGATCGCGGTGAGGACGACCAGCGCGAGCAGCACGATGGCAGCCGTGTGTAAGACCCCGTCCATACAGCCTCCCCAGAGGCGGCCCCTTTGCATGAAGGACTCTTCCGGAGGCGCGAGGGTTCCCGGAAACACTTAGAGGTTTCTCGAACCATGCGAGCGGGATGAACGGGCGGGGCAGGTGGGTTGCACGAGGCAATGAACGCCCGCATTCCCGCTGAGGAGATCGCATGAGCGCACCCACCGACGACCGCCCCGTACGGCAGCTCCGGCTGGTGGTGGAGGCCGAGGACTACGAGGCCGCGCTGGCCTTCTACCGGGACGTGCTGGGCCTTCCCGAGCAGGCCGCGTTCTCCGGCGGTGACGGCGCGCGGGTGGCGATCCTGGACGCCGGCAGGGCCACGCTGGAGATCGCGAACCCGGCGCAGAAGAAGATGATCGACGAGGTCGAGGTGGGACGGCAGGTGGCGCCGAAGCTCCGGGTGGCGTTCGAGGTGGACGACGCGCGGGGCACCACCGAGCGGCTGGTGGCGGCGGGTGCGACGGAGGTGGCGCCGCCCACGGTCACGCCCTGGGAGTCGCTGAACGCCCGGCTGGACGCGCCCGCGGGCCTGCACATCACGGTCTTCGAGGAGCTGCGCGACCTGGAGGAGCGCCAGGCGCTCGACGGCTTCGGCACCGACGCCTGAGTGCGTCAGCGGGGCGCCCGCACCGGCCGTGGCGGCTCCAGCTCCGCCTGGCCGGGCAGGACGCCCCGCGCCCGCACCCCGTTCATCCGGGTGACGCTTCCCATCCCCTACACCTTAGACGCCCGGAGATCACCGCGATTCGGGTGAATACCGCCCTTGACCAGGGCAGGCCCTTGACTCTGGCCCTGACCGGGCATGCGATTTCGGTATAGGACGGAATCGACGGCCCGGCGGCTACGACGAACGCCGGCGCCGCCACCGCGCGTCGGCCAGCGACCAGGCGGCCTCCCACTCGCGGTAACGTCCCCGGTCGAGCAGCAGCCGGAAGCCCGCGAACCCCAGCCCCGCGACCACCGCCGCCACCAGCACCAGCAGCAGCGTCGTCGCCACGGCCGTGACCCGCAGGTCGCCGGGGCTCGGCGGCGCGCTGACCCGCCGGCCGCCGGGATCGACCCAGATCCGCACCTCCGTGCCCGCCTTGGCCAGGGGCGGCGCCATCACCCGGCCGGTACGCGCCAGCCCGGCCGGCGTCGTCCAGTGCGCCGGGGCCGGCTCGCTCCGGGGCGCCTCCCCGAACGACAGGCGCGTCACCGGCGCGTCCGCCAGCAACGTCGCCACCACCTCCTGGCGCCCGTCGCCGAGCGCCGGCAGCGCGTGCTCGTACGACTGCCGCCCCGCCGCGGCCGCGGGCCACACGCTGAGCAGGACGAGGACCACCGTCACGAGCAGCACGGCGCTCTCCAGGCGGTCGGAGCGCCGCCGCAGCGGGTTGCCGTCCGGCCGGTGCCGCCGCACCCACCGCATCACCGACTCGGTCACGTGCATCATCATGCACCAGAGCACCGGGTGCTCACCGGGCAGTCGGGCGGGCGCGGACGTGCATGCGCTCCCCCTGAGGGCCGAACAGGGCGAGGATCTCGGTCGGCTCCGGGCCGGGGTTGGCGGAGGCGTGCGGCGTCCGCGTGTCGAACTCCGCCACCTCCCCCTCCGCCAGGATCACGTCGTGCTCCCCGAGGAGCAGCCGCAGCCGCCCCGACAGCACGTAAATCCACTCGTAGCCCTCGTGGACCTTCTGGTCCGGCGGCCCCGGCTCGTAGCCCGGCCAGTGCGGCGGGAGGATCTGCTTGTACGCCTGCACCCCGCCGGGCCGGCGGCTCAGCGGGATGAACGTCGTGCCGTGCCGTTTGAAGGGGCGCAGATGCACGCGCGGGTCACCGGTCACCGGCGCGTCGATCAGCTCGTCGAGCTGCACCTGGTACGCCCGGGCCAGCAGCAGGAGCAGCTCCAGGGTCGGTTTGCGCTGACCCGACTCCAGGCGGGACAGGGTGCTGACGGAGATGCCGGTGCTCGCGGACAGCTGCGCCAGCGTCTCGCCACGCTCCTGGCGCACCGACCGCAGCCGCGGCCCCACGGACTGGAGTACGTCGTCGAGGTCGTCCATGCGACCCACTTTGCCATTTCGGCAATGAAATTTGTCAAATCGGCCGCCGGACGCGGACAGTGTCGGACATCGGAATCACCGTGAGGAGAGGCGAGATGGACGCGAAGTACGACGTCGTGGTGGTCGGGGGCGGGGCCGCGGGACTGAGCGGGGCGCTCACGCTGGGCCGGGCGCGGCGCAAGGTGCTGGTGGTCGACGCGGGCCGGCCGCGCAACGCGCCCGCCGAGGGCGTGCACACGTACCTGGGGCGCGAGGGACTCTCGCCGCTCGAACTGCTGGCCGCAGGCCGGGAGGAGGTGATCGGGTACGGCGGGGAGATCGTGACCGGCACCGTCACCACCGCCGAGCGGCTCGACGACGGGGGCTTCCGCGTCGTGCTGGCGGACGGCGCCACGGTCGAGGCGGACCGGCTGCTGGTCACCACCGGCCTGACCGACGAACTGCCGGACGTGCCGGGTCTGGCCGAGCGGTGGGGCAAGGACGTGCTGCACTGCCCGTACTGCCACGGCTGGGAGGTGCGCGACCAGGCGATCGCGATCCTGGGCACGGGGTCGCTCTCCGTTCACCAGGCGCTGCTGTGGCGGCAGTGGAGCGCCGACGTGACCTTCTTCCCGCACACCGCGCCCGACCTCGACCACGACCAGCGGCGTCAGCTCGCCGCCAGGGGCGTCACCGTGGTCGAGGGCAAGGTGGCGGGCCTGGAGGTGACGGACGGCAGGCTGTCCGGGGTGCGGCTCGCCGACGGGCGCGTGGTCGCCTGCCAGGCTCTGGCGACCGCCGGCCTGCTCACCGCCCAGGCAGGGCTGCTCGCGGCGCTGGGGCTGGAGACGGAGGAGCTGGAGATGTCCGGGCACGTGATCGGCACCCGCGTGCCCGCCGACCCGATGGGCGCCACCAGCGTGCCCGGGGTGTGGGTGGCGGGGAACGTGACCACCCTGAACGAGCAGGTCATCGGCGCCGCGGCGGCGGGGGTGCGGGCGGCGGCGGCGATCAACGCCGACCTGGTCGCCGAGGAGACCCGCCGCGCCGTCGCCGCCATGGATGTCGCCCCGGAGGAGTACTGGGACTCCCGTTACTCCGAGAAGACCCGGATCTGGAGCGGGAACCCCAATGTGACGCTGGTCCGCGAGGTGTCGGACCTCGAGCCCGGCACGGCGCTGGACCTGGGGTCCGGCGAGGGAGGCGACGCGATCTGGCTCGCGGGCAGGGGATGGCGGGTCACCGCGGCCGACGTCTCCGGCGTGGCGCTCGAACGCGCCGCCGGGCACGCCAAGGAGGCGGGCGTCGCCGACCGCATCGACTGGCAGCGGCACGACCTGGGCGTGTCCTTCCCCGAAGGCGTCTTCGACCTCGTCTCCGCCTGCTTCCTGCACTCGTTCGTGGACCTGCCGCGCGAGGAGATCCTGCGCGCCGCCGCGTCGGCGGTCGCCCCCGGCGGGGTGCTGCTGGTCGTCGGGCACGTGGGATGGCCGTCCTGGGAGCACAACCCGCCCGTCGAGGTGCACTTCCCGACGGCGCAGGAGGTCCTGGACGCCCTCGGGCTGCCCGAGGGGGAGTGGGAGGTCCAGGTCCGCGAGGAGTACGAGCGCGCCCAGGACGAGCCGGACGGCCGGCACGGCGCCCGCACGGACAGCGTGCTCAAGGTCCGCCGGCTGCCCTAGCGGGGCGTCTGGCTGCGGTAGGAGTGGCCGAGCTCGGGGCCGAGGCCGAAGTAGTGGCGGAAGTTGTAGATGAGCGGGCTCCACGTGCCCGGGTCCACGTGCTGGGTGCCGGGCACCACGATGCGCGGGTCCGCGTGCACCCTGCTCACGACGGCCTCCGCGATCACGAACGACCCCGAGACGTCGTGGCCCACCCGCTCCGCCCGCGCCTCGAACTGGAGGGGGCACTCGGCCACGCGCGGCGGCCGCACGGTCTCGGAGGGCTCGGGCCGCAGCCCGGCCGCGGCGAACTTGCCGGGCTCGTACCGGCAGCCCGCGTGCTTGGTCGCCGGCACCGGGTGCCGCCCGGTGAGGGGCGCCAGCCGTTCGACCGCCTCCCACTGGTGGGGAGCGGGCAGGTTGACGACCACCTCCGGGCGGCTCATGAGGTTGCGGGCGGTCTGCCCCTCGGCGCCCAGCCCCAGCACGATCACCTGGCCCAGCGCCCAGGCCGAGGACATCGGGGCGAGGTTGAACGTCCCGTCCGGGTTCTCGGTGGAGAGCAGGACGACCGGGGTCCCGAAGTACAGGATGCTCGGCTCGATGGTCACAGTGTTCATGCGGGCGAGCCTAGGAACGGGACGTTCAACGCCGGACCGAAACGTCGTAGCGAATCTACAATGTAAAGGCGCCCGGCTCGGCGCGGTACGCCGTCCCCTTCCCGGCAAGCGGCACCGACGGAGCAGCCGCGGGGATGAACGCCGACTCGCCCGGCCGCAGCGTCAGGCCGGCCAGGCGGGCCTCCCCGTCGATGCAGACGACGATCTGGGGCGCGCCTCCGGGCAGCGTGTGGGGGCTGTCGAGGTCGTAGCGCGTGAGGGCGAACTCGGGGGCCGGCGGCCGGTAGCGGTGCTCGCCGGGCGTGTCCTGCTCCGGCCGGACCAGGTGCGGGGCGGACGGCGTGAAGTCGACGACGCGCATGAGCTCGGGCACGTCGATGTGCTTGGTGGTGAGCCCGCAGCGCAGCACGTTGTCGGAGTTGGCCATGATCTCGACGCCGATGCCGCCGAGGTAGGCGTGGGGGACCCCGGCGCCGAGATAGAGGGCCTGGCCGGGGGCCAGGTTGACGTGGTGGAGCAGGAGCGCGGCGGTGACGCCAGGGTCGCCGGGGCAGGCGCGGGCGAGGTCGCCGTAGACGGCCAGGCCGGGGTCGTCGGACTCGCGCAGGGCGTGCTCGACCTGGGCGCGCAGCGGCTCGTGGGCGTCGTCGAGCATCTGGGCGAACACGGTGCGCAGGTCGCCCGCTCTGAGCAGGTCGCTCCAGGGGGCCAGGTCCGGCACGGCGAGACGGTCGAGGAGGGCGGCGGTGGCGGCGGGGTCGCGGAAGCCGCACAGGCCGTGGAAGGGGGTGATCGCGCAGACCATCTCGGGTTTGTGCGAGGTGTCCTTGTACGTGCGGGCGGGGTCGTCGATGGGGACGCCGCGGGCGTCCTCGTCGGCGAACCCGGCCCGGGCCTGCTCGGTGGTGGGGTGGACCTGGAGGGAGAGCGGCCGTTCGATGGCCAGGACCTTGAGCAGGTAGGGGAGGGCGGGGCCGAAGCGGGCGGCGGTGGCCTCGCCGAGGGTGCCGGCGGGGTCGTCGGCGATGAGCTCGTTGAGCGGGGTGCCGCCGACGGTGGAGGGGTCGCCGGGGTGGGCGCCCATCCAGAGCTCGGCCTGGGGCCGGCCGGTGGGCTCGGTGCCGAAGAGCTGCGGCAGGGCCGTCACCGAGCCCCAGTCGTAGGGGCGGATGGCGGTGGCCAGGCGCATGGGCGCCGGGTCGGGCTGTGGCACGGCGTTGTCTCCGATCGTCGTGCTTGGAGCGTAGAACGAGACGGCCGGATGTGCGTAGCCGGGGGCCGCGTTGCGGGGCTGCTATACACGGGTATAGTCTGCTTTTCAGATGAACAGCGAGCTATACAGGGGAACGGGATGACGACCGTACCGGATCCGGAGGATCTCACGGCGCGTGCGCGGATCAGGGACGCGGCGATGCGGCACATCGGCGAGCACGGGTTCGAGCGGGCGACGATCCGCGACATCGCGGAGAGCGCCGGCGTGTCGCTGGGCCTGGTGCGCCATCATTTCGGCTCGAAGCAGGCGCTGCGCGAGGCGTGCGACGAGCAGCTGATGAAGACGATCCGCAGGCTGAGCGAGCAGGCCGCGAGCGACCCTTACGGCGCCGGGCTCAACCCGGCCGCCGTCCTGGGCCCGTACCAGCCCTATCTGGCGCGGGCGCTGACGGAGGGGTGGGCGGCGCCGCTGTTCGACGAGATGGTGGATCTCGGCGAGGGGTGGATCGCCGAGGCCGACAGGAGCCGTCCCGATCCTCCCGACGTGGACGCCCGGTCCCGTTCGACGATGATCGCGGCGATGGCGTTGTCGGCCACGGTGCTGCGCCGGCACGTCGAGCGTGGCATGGGTGTGGATCTGACCAGCCCGGAGGGGCAGGTCAAGCTGATGCGGGTGATCGTGGACCTCTACTCTCACCCGCTGCTCAGCCTGGAGGAGGCCGCCAAGGCCAGGAAGGCCCTCGATCGGGGCGCGACCGCGTGAATCTGGAGGAGCACCACCATGAGTGACGCCATCGTGGTGAAGGGGCTGGTGAAGTCGTTCGGGACGGCCAGGGCGCTGGACGGGCTCGATCTCGGTGTGCGGGCCGGTGAGGTGCACGGCTTCCTGGGGCCGAACGGCGCGGGGAAGAGCACGACGATCCGGATCCTGCTGGGCTTGGTGCGGGCCGACTCGGGCACCGCCCGGCTGCTGGGCGGTGACCCGTGGTCGGAGGCGGGCGAGCTGCACCGCCGCCTGGCGTACGTGCCGGGCGACGTGACGCTGTGGCCGTACCTGTCGGGCGGCGAGGTGATCGATCTGCTGGGCCGGTTGCGCGGCGGGCTGAACGCGCGGCGCAAGGCGGATCTGCTGGAGCGGTTCGACCTGGATCCGCGCAAGAAGGCGCGGACGTACTCGAAGGGCAACCGGCAGAAGGTGGCCCTGGTCGCCGCGCTGGCCTCCGAGGGGGAGCTGCTGATCCTGGACGAGCCCACGTCCGGCCTGGACCCGCTGATGGAGGAGGTGTTCCGGGAGTGCGTCAGGGAGGAGCGGGCGCGGCGTACGGTGCTGCTGTCGAGCCACGTCCTGTCCGAGGTCGAGGCGCTGTGCGACCGGGTGACGATCATCCGGGACGGCCGCACGGTCGAGACGGGCACGCTGGCGGAGCTGCGGCACCTGACCCGCACGTCGATCGAGGCCGAGCTGGCGGGGCCGCCGGACGGGCTGGCCGAGCTGCCCGGGGTGCACGACCTGCGGGCCGGTGACGGGCGGGTGCGGTTCAGCGTGGACGGCGTGGCGCTGGACCCGGCGCTGCGCCGGCTCGCGGAGGCGGGCGTGCGCAGCCTGGTGAGCCGGCCGCCGACGCTGGAGGAGCTGTTCCTGCGCCACTACGAGCGGCACGCGGAGAGCGTGGGCTGACCCCGGACGGGCAGGCCCGCCCGTCCGGGGCGCTTCAGCGGGCGCGCGGGCCGAGCAGGACGGGCATGCTGCGGGTGCTGTTGCCCAGCAGCGTGTCCAGCGGGGCCAGGTCCTCGGGCCGCGCGGCGGGCGCGATCTCCGGGAACGCCTCGAACAGCGCCTTCAGCGCGATCTCGGCCTCGATCCTGGCCAGCGGCGCGCCGAGGCAGAAGTGCGGCCCGTGCCCGAAGGCCAGGTGGGCGCTCGGCGGGTTGGTGATGTCGAAGCGGTCGGCGTTCTCGCCGAACTGGCCGGGGTCGCGCCCCGTGGCGGCGAAGCAGGCCAGCACGGGCTCGCCGGTCCGCAGGTGCACGCCGTCGATCTCGATGTCCTGTACGGCGTACCGCATCGGGAAGTAGGCGATCGGCGAGTCCCAGCGCAGCGTCTCCTCGACCGCCGCGCCGTAGTCGCACTGGCCGGTACGCAGCAGTTCGAGCTGGTCAGGCCGGTTGAGCAGGGCGCCGATGGCGTTGGTGATGAGGTTGACGGTGGTCACGTGCCCGGCGATGAACAGCAACTCGATGGTGGCGAACAGCTCGTCGGAGGACAGCCGGTCGCCGTCCTTCTCGCGCAGCCTGAACAGGTCGGTGATGAGGTCCTCGCCGGGCATGTCCCGGCGCTCCTCGATGATCTGGTCGAGCAGTTCGTGCAGGGCCCGGCGTACGTCGGGCGAGTCGTCGAGCGTGTCGGACACCTGGGCGACGGCGTCGGAGAGCTCGTGCAGCGCGTCCTGGTGCTCGGCCGGGATGCCGATCAGCTCGGAGATGACCTCGCGCGGCAGCGGGTAGGCGAACTCCCTGCGCAGGTCCACCGGCTCGTCCGGCGGCAGCTCGGCGAGGGCGTCGACGAGCCTTTCGGTGAGCGTCTCGATCTTGGGGCGCAGCTGCCGGAGCCGGCGCGCGGTGAACGCGCCGGCCACGGGGGTGCGCAGGCGGCGGTGGTCGTCGCCCTCGGCGTTGAGCATCGAGGTGTCGGTGACGATGCGGTCGATGGCGGTGCCGGCCGGGCAGGTGTCGCGGGTGGCCCAGTGGCGGATGTCCCTGGACAGGCTCGGATGGGTCAGGACCGTCAGCAGCGTGGCGTAATGGGTGGCGGCCCAGGCGGGCACGCCCTCGGCCGTCACGGGCACGAGCGGGCCGGCCGCACGCAGCCGGTCGTTGTCGGCGTGCAGGCTCGGGGTGGCCGGGTCGAGGACGAACCGGGCATGTGGGCACCCTGGGACGGCGTCCGGGTCGTATCCGTCTGCGGCTTCTTGTTCCCGAGCGCCGAGAGTGTCCTGATCGAGGCGGCTTTCTTGGCTCATGGGTCTTCCCGTTCGTCTGTCGTTGGGTCATCCCGCGCGGCGCGGGCTCAAGGCCAGCGCGGTCACGTCGAAGCCGGGGTCCTGGTCGAGATACAGGTCGCGGACCAGCTCCCCGGCGGCGGGCGCGTTGCACAGGCCGTGCCCGGAGAAGCCGGTCGCGTACAGGAAGGCCGGCGGTCCCGGGTGGTGGCCGATGAAGGCGGTCTTGTCGGGGCTGGCGTCGCGCAGGCCGGTGACGGCGGTGTGCAGCGCGAGCCCGGCCAGGCTCGGGTACGTGGCCGCGAGGCGTTCGGCGACCTGCCGCCGCCACGCCTCCCGGTCGGGCCCCGGGTAGCCCATGCCGATGAGCAGCCGGTCGCCGCGCAGCCGTACCAGCAGGCCGGTGGCGGCGTGCAGGGTGACCGGGATGTCCGGCGTGTCCGGCGGCAGCGGGTCGGTGGTGAGCAGCTCCTGCTCGATGGGCTCGGTGAGCGGCAGGTCCACGCCGGCCTCGCGGACGAGCGAGGCCGACCAGGCGCCGGCGGCGCAGATGATGGCGTCGGCGCCGACCTCGCCGGCGGCGGTCTGCACGAGCCCGGCGCGCGTGTCGATGGCGGTGACCGGGCAGCCGGTACGCAGCGTCGCGCCCGCCTGCTCGGCCGCCCGCGCGTAGGCGGTGACGATGGCCGTGGTGTCGGAGATGTAGGCCTGTGGCGAGTACGCGGCGGCCACCAGCGGGAGGTCCCCGATGAGCGGGTTGCGCTCCCTGGCCTCCTGCGCGCCGATCAGGTTCACGTCGACGCCGGCTGCGTGCTGGGCGGGCAGGTCGGCCTCGAACGCGGTCACCTGGTCGGCCTCGGTGAACAGCACCAGGTAACCGACCTGCCGCAGCGGCAGGTCGATCCCCGGCCTGGTCGGGAAGGCGTGGTAGGCCGCGAGGCTGCGCACGGCCAGCGCCGAGCTGACCGGGTTGCCGGCGAAGTAGGAGCGGACCACGTCGGCGGTGGCGCGCGAGGCGCCGGAGCCGAGCGTGTCCCGCTCCAGCAGCGTGGTGTCGACGCCGGCCTCGGCCAGGTGGAACGCGATCGACAGGCCGATCACGCCGCCGCCGACGACCACTACCCGCGGACCGCTCATGCGGGCGTCTCCTCGCGGCGCAGGTGCTCGCCCGCCTCCCATGGGAACAGGTGCAGGTTCCAGCCGCCGAGGCAGTTGCAGTAGAGGGCCATGTGGGCCATGACGGAGACGAAGTCCTCGTGGTCGTCGAGCCGGTCGAGCCCGTCCAGCAGGCGCTGGGTGAAGCCCCACAGGGTGTCGAGGCCGCAGTAGCCGAGGAACTCGGCGGGCGTGTGCGCGAGCTGGCGGGTCATCTGGCGCAGCCACGGCATCGGCATGCCGTCGAGGGCGGCGCGGACGAGGCCGCCGTAGCAGCTGTAGCCGAGCGGCCGGGTCTCGCCGTTGACGAACAGCAGCGTGGTCAGGACCGTCTCGTAGCTGCCGGCACCGGACGGGATGCGGCCCGCGTGCAGGTCGAGCAGCTCGCGGGGCGGGTCCAGCCAGATGCGCTCGGTCTCGGCGTGCACGTCCTTGACCAGCTCGTTGAGCTGCGGGTCGCCGATGGGCAGACGCGGGAGCTGGTGGCCGCTGGGCTCGCCCTCGCGGCGCACTTCGGCGATGACGGGCCTCTTGGTCGTGTAGACGGAGTGCCAGACGTCGCGGCCTGCCTGGACCAGGGCGTCGAGGTCCTCCGGGACGACCTGGCCGATCGGGGTGGCGGTCATGGGCTCGGTGAGCTCGCCGTACTTGATGCCGAGATGCTGCAGCCGCGAGCAGAACAGGGTGCCGTCGGGCACGGTGCGCCGGTCCACCTTGTATTCCGCTGGTGTGTGCAGCAGCGAATGGACCGGTGCGACGTGGTAGAGGTGATATCCGGCGACCAGCGCGTGCCCCTGCAGACTGCGGTAGGGCAGGGCGTCCCACAGGCACTGGGCCAGGGCGCGGTTGCGCTGGTCGAGTTCGGCGGCCACGGTGATGCCGAGGCTGGGCCAGGTGATTTCCACACGCTTCGATTCGTTCACAGTACGTCACTCTAACGTCACGATTTGTGTCGAAAGAGGCGGGGTCGTGCTATTGACCGGTGCTTGACGTGCTCTTCTGTGGCTTGGGTTTCTGGTGGTTCACAGCGGGGTGCGGGTGAACTGCTGGTTCTGGCCGCCGTTGCAGGGATACTGCTTGAACTGCACGTCGTCGGCCTGCGAGGAGCTGGGCAGGTCGGCGCACTTGCCCGAGTGCCTGGCCACCAGGCGCAGGTAGCCGCCGCCCGCGTCCTGCAGCGTCCACTGCTGGTTGGCGCCGGTGCCGCACGTGTACTGCTGGAGCGCCGCCCCGTCGGCGGTGGAGGCGCCGTTGACGTCCAGGCACTTGCCGGAGTTGCGGGCCACGACCTGCACGTGGCCGCCGCTGATCGACTGGATGCGCCACTGCTGGTTCGTGCCGCCGCCGCAGGCGTACTGGATGACCGCGGCCGCGTTGGCGGTGGAGCCGCCGCGCACGTCGGCGCACTTGCCGGAGTGGCGCACCGCCAGCCGGTCGTAGCCGGAGCCCGTCGTGGCGATCGTGCCGGCGGCCGTGTCGACGGTGAGCTGGCGCGCGTAGGTCAGGCTCATGGACGTGCCGCTCGGGAACTGCACCGGCAGCCACACGTACCGGGAGTCGTTGACGGGCCCGCCCCACGCGCCGGCCCACCGGTCGCCCAGGTACAGGTACGACGTGCCGGACGTGCCCTGCACCGGCAGCACGTAGGCCGGCTGGGAGCCGAACGTCAGCGAGTCGCCGGTGTTCTGCCAGGAGCTCCACGTGCCGGTGATGCTGGTGGCGGTGGCGTACTGGGCCTGGTTGGGCTGCCAGCCGGTCGCGGCCGAGGTCAGCATGAAGTACACGCCGTCGCGCTTGAACATCGCCGGCGCCTCCCGGTGGTCGCCGGCCCACATGCGCGCCAGCACGGCCACGTCGGTGTAGTCGGCGCTGAGCCGGTAGACGTGCAGGTCGTAGTTCTCGTTGGCGGCCGAGATCATGTAGCCGGTGCCGTCGGTGTCGACGAACGTGGTGATGTCGCGCGACATGTGGCCGAGCGGCCGGAAGCTGCGCAGGTAGGTGTAGGCGCCGTCCACCGTGTTCGAGACGGCCACGGCGGCCCGCGCCTCGCCGTAGTCGCGGCCGTTCTCCTTGTGCATCCACATGACGAACCGGCCGGTGGCGGCGTTGTAGACGACCTTGGGCCGCTCGATGTTGGCGACCTGCAGCTCGGCGGAGCTGGACTGGGTGAGCACGTGGTTGCGGAACTCCCAGGTGCGCAGGTCGGCCGAGCGGTAGGCGGAGACGTAGCGGAAGGTGCCGTCGGCGTTGCGGTTCTCCCCGAACCAGTAGTAGTACGAGCCGACCTTGATCACTCCGCCGCCATGGGCGTGCAGCAGGTTGCCCGAGGTGTCGGTGAACTGCGCGCCGACCGGCACGGTCACGGGCGCGGCCGTCGCCGGGGCGACGGGGGTCAGCGTGAGCGCCAGGCAGAGCCCGGCCAGCAGGGTCAGGAGACGGGACATGGCGTCAGTCGGTGCAGTTCGCGGAGACGGTGACGTCGTAGATGTACCAGACGCTGCCGGGTGCGGCCCACACGAGCGCCGACGTCGTCGTCCAGTTCACGCAGTTGACGCCAGCCGCGAGCACCGCCGCCCGGGCGGCCTGGGCGCCGTTCTGGACGGCGGCGCCGGAGGTGGCGCCGCTGCCCTGGCGGGTCTCCGAGCGCGCCACCGGGTACGACGGTCCGGGAGGCTGCGGGACGCAGGTGCCCGACGCGGTCGCGTTGAAGACGTAGGCCGAGCCGTCGGGCGCGGTGTAGACGTGGGCGGAGGTGACCGACACGCTCGGGCAGACCTCGCCCGCCTGGGCGGCCTGCCGGTTCAGCTCCGCGCGGGCGTTGGCCTCGGCGTTCGCCTGACCGGCCGACCAGCTGGGTCCCCAGCCGGACGAGCTCGCGGTGCGGAACGTGTCCGCGTGCGCCGGAGGGGAGGCCAGGGTGACCGCGGCGGCGAGCGCCAGCGCCGGGAGGAGGTGCCGAGGTGCCATCGGGGTCCCTTTCGCGTGGGGGTCGCGCCAGGAGAGCCGCTCCGGCACCCGTCGGACGGCCGGCGCCGGATAGGCACCGCCACCGTAGATCGGGCCGGACGCGGGCACCAGCCAGGCGCGCGCCCGGCGGCGTCCGCCCAGCTCAGCACGTGAAACTTTCAGCGCGTGAGAAGCCCCGGCACGGCGGCGTGCCGGGGCTCGGTCCGTTACGCCGGCAGCCAGGCCAGGGCGGCGGTGACCAGGGCCTCGACACCCGTGGGCAGCGTCGGGAGGATCTGGGGCGCGAAGAAGGGCGAGTGGTTGCTCGGAACGTCCTCGCGCAGCCGGCCCTCCCGCTCGGCGCGGGCGTACAGGCCGGGGTCGGCGCCGCCGAGGCCCCAGAAGACCGACGGCGCGCCCGCCTCGGCGCCGAACAGGCCGAAGTCCTCGCTGCCCATCAGCGGCGCCATGGCCGGCACCCGCTCGGAGCCGAACCGGCCGGCGAACGCCTCGCGCACCCGGGCCGTGGCGTCGCCGTCGTTGACGGTCAGCGGGAAGGCGTTGAGCGTGCGGATCTCCGGCGGGCGGGGTGCACCGGAGGCGGCCGCCTCGGCGTTGACCACGCGCTCCACGGCCGCCAGCAAGGTGCGGCGCACCTCGGGGGAGAACGAGCGCAGGTTGATCGTGATGGACGCCTCGTCGGGGATGATGTTCTCCTTGTGGCCCGCGTGGATCTGGGCCACCGTCAGCACCGCCCGCTCGAAGGGGGAGACCTCGCGCGAGACGACCGTCTGCAGGCGCATGACGGTCGAGGCGGCCAGGACGACCGGGTCGACGGTCCGCTCCGGCTGCGAGCCGTGCCCGCCCCGGCCGTACAGCCGGATCTCCATGCTGTCGGCGGCGGCCAGGATCTCGCCGGGGCTGATTAGCAGCGTCCCGGCCGGGTTGGGGAAGACGTGCTGGCCGAGCACGACGTCGGGCGTGCCGATCCGGTCGAACAGCCCGTCGTCCAGCATGGCCCGCGCTCCGGCCGCGATCTCCTCCGCCGGCTGGAACAGCGCCACGAGCGTGCCCCGCCACCGGTCCCGGCCGGCCGCCAGCAGTTGCGCGGCGCCGCTCAGGCACGTCACGTGCATGTCGTGGCCGCAGGCGTGCATGAGCGGCACCCCGTCGGGCGTGGTGGCGGTGCTCGCGTACGGCAGGCCCGTGGCCTCCAGCACCGGCAGCGCGTCCATGTCGGCCCGTAATGCCACCGTGGGGCCCTCGCCGTTGCGCAGCACGCCCGCCACGCCCGTGCCGCCGAGGCCCGTGACGACCTCGAACCCGGCCGCCCGCAGCCGCCCGGCGGCGATGCCCGCCGCGCGCTCCTCCTCAAAGGCGGGCTCGGGGTGCCGGTGCAGGTCCTGATACAGCTCGGCGAGCTCGCCGAGTGCCGGGCCCGCGAGCCCGGCCATGATCGCGTCGATGGCGTCCTGATCGCTCATGCCGACATCCGTTCCAGTTCGGTGATCTCTTGGACGAGGGTACGGCGGGCCGCGTCGCGCTGCTCGGGGGTGGGGGCTGTCCTGGGGAAGCCGGCCGGCAGCCCGGCCAGGACCGCGGTGTAGAGGGCCGTCCTGCGCGGGGTGCGGGCCGGGCGGGGGAGCCGGAACAGGGCGGCCACCAGGCGGTCGACGGCGGCGGTGTCGAACACCGACTCCCACGCCCGCCGCTCCGCCCCGCCGTCGTGGGCGCCCCGGTCCGGGTGGTGCTCGCGGCGGGCGTCCGCCGTGGCGGGGCCGTCCACGGCCAGGCCGCCGTCCGCCTCCGCCAGCAGCACGCCGTACGCGCGCGCCGCCGCCTCCCGGGAGACCACGCCCCGCTCCACGTCCCGCAGCACCGCCTCCGGATCCCTGGTGTACGGGTCGCCGTAGCCGCCCGCGCCCGAGGTCAGCAGCGTGACGACGTCACCGGGCTCCAGCGGCAGCACGTCGATCTTGAAGTGCCTGCGCTCCCGGGCCGTGCCGGGATTGACGATCAGCTCGGTGGCCGTGCCCGGGCCGCCGCCGCGCACGCCCCACGGGCGGAAGCACATCCGCTCCAGCCCCCGGGCCAGCAGCTTCGAGCCCTCCCCGCGCACCCGGAACGTCAGCTCCAGCCCGCATCCGCCGCGCCAGCGCCCGGCGCCTCCCGAGTCGGTACGCAGCCCGTACCTGAGGATCTCGACCCCGATCTCCGTCTCGACGGTCTCGACCGGGTTGTTGGACAGGTTGGAGATGCCGCTGTCGCGGCCGTCCACCCCGTCGGCGCCGTCGCGGGCTCCCGTACCGCCCACCATCGGCTCCAGGACCTGCACGTTCTGGCCGGCGGCGCGCTGCTCGGCGACGACCACCGGCACCACCAGCCCGCTGGAGGCGGCCGGCAGCACGTGCGGGGCGGCCAGCCCGAGCGCGCCGCCGACGGCGTCGTTGACGCGGTTGGCCGAGGCGTGCCGCACGCCCACGGCGGCCGGGTGCACGGGGTTGACCAGCGAGCCCTCGGGCGTGGTGACGGTGATCGGCGCGATGAGCCCCGCGTTGAGCGCGATGCCGGGGTCGAGGGTGCAGATGAGCGCGAGCACCCTGGTGGTGATCCAGGCGTGCGGCCGGCCCAGGGTCGCGATGTTGAACGCCGCGGCGACCTGCGGATCCGTACCGGTGAAGTCGAGGTGCAGGTCGCCCGCGCGCAGCGTCGCGGTGACCGACAGGCGGACCGGCAGGCTGGAGACGGCGTCGTCGTCGAGGTAGTCCACGAAGCGGTGGGTGCCGTCGCCGAGCGCGGCCAGGGCGGCGCGTGCCTTGCCCGCGGTGTACTCGACCAGGTCGCGCTGCGCGTCGAGCACGGTGGCCAGGCCATGCTGGGCGACGACGCCGGCCAGCCGCTCCCGGCCGGTGCGCAGCGCCGCGCGCATGGCCCTGATGTCGCCGAGGTTCGCCTCGGGGGTGCGGCTGTTGGCCGAGATCAGCGCCTCCACGTCGCGGCTCGGCTCCCCGGCGCGCACCAGCTTGACCGGCGGGATCTGCAGGCCCTCCTGGAAGATCTCGTCGTTGACCGGCGACAGGCTGCTCGGCACCCGGCCGCCGATGTCGGAGCAGTGGATGAACGCCCAGCCGTAGCCGACCAGCTCGCCCTCGTGGAAATACGGCTCGATGAGCTGGATGTCCGTCAGGTGGGTGGCCAGGCCGCCGGAGCGGTACGGATCGTTGGTGATGATCACATCGCCGGGCTCCAGCGGGCCGGCGGCCTGGACGGCGGTCAGCACGTTCAGGCCGACGAAGCCGGAGACTCCGATGCCGCGCGGGTAGGCGACGAAGCCACCGTCCAGGCCCGCGAAGGCGCAGCAGAAGTCGGCGGTCTCCTTGACATACAGGGAGCGGCTGGTGCGCTGCAGGGTGAGGCACATCTCCTCGGTCATGGCGCTGAGCCGGTTGCCGACGATCTCCATGGTGACGGGGTCGAGCCGCACGTTCAGGCCTTCCGACGGGGGTTGTGGGCGCCGTCCGGCCGGCGCAGGTGCAGGTTGCCGGCCTCGTCCACGTCCGCAGACCAGCCGGGCGGCACGACCACGGTGGTGTCGTCCTGCTCGACGATCGCCGGGCCGTCGAACGCGTCCCCCACACCGAGGGACTCGCGCAGGTGGACGTGGGCGTCGTGCCAGGCGCCGGCCAGCAGGACCCGCCTGCGGGCCGTGGGGCGGGGCGCGCCCGTGCCCGGGGGGACGGCGGCGGGCGGCAGCTCGGCCGCCGGACCGACCACGCCGAGCCTGGCGGTGCCGAGCTCGATGGTCGCGCTCTGGTCGCGGAAGCCGTACAGGCGCTCGTGCTCGGCATGGAACGCCTCGGAGACCGCCTCGACGTCCAGGCGGTCCGGGTCGAGGGCGACGCGGAGCTCGTACGCCTGGCCGGAGTAGCGCAGGTCGGCCGCGAACGACAGCCGCCCCCGCAGCCGGGTCTCGCCGTCCTGCTCGGCCAGCCACTCCCGGGCCTGGGCGGACAGCTCGGCGAGCACGCCCGCCAGGCGGGTGGCGCTCGCGGCGTCCAGGGGGCGGCGCAGGCTGCGGGCGAAGTCGCGGCGCAGGTCGGCGCCCGCCGCGCCCAGGGCGCAGAACGTGGCGGCGGTCGGCGGGACCACGATGTGCGCGATCCCGACCTCCTCGGCGAGCATGGCGGCGTGCGTCGGGCCCGCGCCGCCGAACGGCACGAGCGCGAACCGCCGCGGGTCGAGACCGCGCTGCGCCATGATCTTCTGCAGCTCGGTCGCCATCCCCGCCGTCGCCACCCGCAACGCCGACGCCGCCACCCGGTACGCGGCCAGGTCGTCAACGACGCGCTCGCCTCCGGAGGCGAGGTGGGCGGCGATGCCCGACAGGGCCTTGAGCGAGGCGTCGGCGTCGAGGGGCATCCGGCCGCCGAGGAACGTGCGCGGGTCGATCAGCCCGGTCGCCAGGTAGCAGTCCGTCACCGTCGGCCGCTCGCCGCCCCGGCCGTACGCCGCCGGCCCGGGGTCGGCGCCCGCGCTGCCCGGCCCGACCTTGAGCACGCCCGGCCCGTCCACCCAGATGACCGACCCGCCCCCGGCCCCGATCGCGTGCACGGCCACGACCGGCACGATCAGGGGCAGCCCGCCCACCGTGGTGTGGGTGGCCAGCTCGGGCGACCCGTCCACGGACACGGCGATGTCGCTGCTGGTCCCGCCCATGTCGAACGTGACGATGGCCCCCGCCCCCAGCCGGGCGGCCGCCGCCACCCCGGCGGCCGGGCCCGACAGCACGGTCTCGACGGGCCGCTCGGCGGCCGAGCGCAGGCTCATCGAGCCGCCGTTGGACGCGCTGATGAAGATCGGCGCCGACACCCCGAGCCCGCGCACCCGGCTGTCCAGGCGGGCGAAGTAGTCGCGCATGAGCGGCTGGATGTAGGCGTTCATGCAGGCCACCAGGGCACGCTCGTACTCGCGTACCTCCGGCCACACGGTCGCCGAGGCCGTCACCGGCAACGCGGGCAGCCGCTCGCGCAGGCCCACCGCGACGCCCTCCTCGAAGTCCGGGTCGGTGTAACCGTGCAGGATCACGACCGCCGCCGCGTCGGCCCCGGTGGCCCGCAGCCGCGCGGCGACGCGGTCCAGCTCGGCGGCGTCCGGCTCGGCCACGGGTTCGCCCCGCGGGCCCAGCCGGGCGGAGATCTCGACGATGAGGTTGCGGGGGACGAGGGGCTCCTCCTTGCCCGCGTACAGGTCGAAGGAGGATGGCATGCGGCTGCGGCCGATCTCCAGGATGTCGCGGTAGCCCTCGGTCACGACCAGGGCGATGCGCGCGCCGCGCCGCTGGATGACGGCGTTCAGGCCGATCGTGGTGCCGTGGACGAGGCCCGTGACCTCGTCCGGCCGCAGGTCCGCGCGGGCGAGGAGGGCCGCCAGCCCGTCCGCGACCGCCAGGGACGGGTCGGCGGGCGTGCTCGGCTCCTTGTGGTGCACCACGAGGCCGCGGTCCGGCACGGAGGCCACGAGGTCGGTGAACGTCCCCCCGACGTCGATGCCGATCCGCGCCCCGGTCGCGGTCGCCGTATCCGTGCTTGTCATAGGGCCTCCGAAATGCGAGCGAATCGGTCCGCGACCACCATCACCACCACGCTCGCCGCCATGAGCAGCGTGGACACCGCGGCCATCGACGGGTCGAGCTGGTACTGCACGGCCGAGAAGATGCGCAGCGGCACCGTCGTGGTGTTCGCGCCCGCCACCAGGGCCGTGACGGCGACCTCGCCGAGCGAGGTGACCGCGGCGAGGATCGCGCCCGCGAGGATGCCGGGCCGCAGCAGCGGCAGCGTCACGGTCAGGAACACCCGGACCCGCCCGGCGCCCAGGCTCAGGGCGGCCCGCTCCAGCGCCGGGTCGAGTTGCGCGGCGCTCACCATGACCGCCCGCACCACGAACGGCAGCGCCACCAGCGAGTGCGCCAGCCACAGCCCGGTCACCGAGTTGACGAGGCCGACGCCGTGGAAGTAGTAGAGCAGGCCGAGCGCGACGATGATCTCCGGGACCATCAGCGGCGACAGCGCGAACCCCTGCAGCGGTCTCCGGCCGGGGAACGACCCCTGCGCCAGCCCGTACGCCGCCAGCGTCCCGATGACCACGGTCGTCGGCACCACCAGGAGCACCAGCAGGCCGCTCAGCCGGAACGAGACCCGCCAGTCGGGCGAGCCGAGCACCTCGGCGTACCAGCGCAGCGACAGCCCCGACGGCGGGAACGCCATCGAGCCCGCCCGGTTGAACGAGCTCGTCACCAGCACGACCAGCGGCGCGATCAGGAACAGGAACACCAGCGCCGCCAGAGCCGCGGCCACCAGCCGCACGATCCTGTCGTAGCCCCGCTCACCCATGAAAGCGCCTCTCCCAGATCCGGAACACGCCCGCCAGCAGCCCCGTGGACACGACGGTCAGCGCGAGCAGCGCGAAGCTCAGCGCCGCCGCCACCGGGTAGTCGAACACCGTCGTCACCTGGTCGTAGACCCGGATGCCGGTCAGCGGCTGGGTCACCCCGCCGACCAGCAGCGGCGTGATGTAGATGCCCATGGCCAGCGCGAAGACGATGAGGGCGCCGGTGACCGCGCCGGGCAGGCTGAGCGGGACCGTGACCCGCAGGAACGTCCTGACCGGCCCGGCTCCGAGCGTCTGCGAGGCCCGGTGCAGGTTGCGGTCCAGCCCGCCGAGCGCCGTCGTGAGCGGGATGATCGCGAACGGCAGCAGCACGTGCGTCACCGCGACCACGACGGCCGGGTAGCTGGTGAGCAGCTGGGCGGGCTGGTCACGCAGCCCGGAGGCGACGAGCGCACGGTTGACGAGCCCGTTGCCGGACAGCAGCACGACCCATCCGTAGGTGCGTACGACCACGCTGGTCAGCAGCGGCGAGATCACGATGACGAACAGCAGGGTCCGCACGACGCCGGGCCGCCGGCGGGCCAGGAAATACGCGGCCGGGTACGCCAGCGCCACGCACAGCACCGCCACCAGGAGCGCGGTGGCCAGGGTCCGGAGCAGGGAGCTGTAGAAGTACGGCTCGGTGAACACCCGGGCGTACTGCCCGAAGGTGAAGCCGGGCAGCGCCGCGTTGAAGGCGTCGACGGGGCTGAAGCTGAGCCGCAGCAGCCCGACGAGGGGGACCAGGAACAGCGCGGCCAGGAAGGCGACGAGCGGCAGGACGTACGGCAGGCCCGCCCACCGGCGTGTCATGGCGCCTCCGTTTCCAGGAGGATGACGTCGGCCGGATCCCAGTGCGCGAGCACGGACGTGCCCGCGCCGGGCGGGTCCTCGGTGCCCGCGCCGGTGTCGGCGACCTGCACGCTCAAGATGCGTCCGTCGGCCAGCCGCACCTCCACGTGCCAGGCGTCCCCGGCGAAGGCCCGATACCCCACCGTCCCGGCAACGGCGCCGACCACTCGGCCGGCCCCCGGGCCCGGTGTGGCCAGGCGGATGCGTTCGGGGCGGACGGCGACGACGGCGCGCCCGCCCGGCCACAGCGACAGCGGGCCGCACTCGACCACGATCCCGCCGGAGTCCAGCGCGCCCGAGCCGGTCACCGTGCCCTCCAGGACGTTGGCCGCGCCGATGAACTGCGCGACGAACCGGGTCGCCGGCCGCCGATAGACCTCGTCGGGGGTGCCGAGCTGCTCGACCCGGCCGCCGTTCATGACGGCCACCCGGTCCGACAGCGCGAGCGCCTCCTCCTGGTCGTGCGTGACGAAGACCATGGTGGTGCCGATGCGCCGCTGGATGGCGCGCAGCTCCACCCGCATCTCCCTGCGCAGCTTGGCGTCCAGGTTGGACAGCGGCTCGTCCAGCAGCAGCACGGCGGGCCGGATGGCCAGGGCGCGGGCGAGGGCGACCCGCTGCTGCTGCCCGCCGGACAGCTGGCGGGGCCGCCGCCCGGCGTACCCCTCCAGGCCGACCAGGCTCAGCGCCTCCCGCACCCGCTCGTCCCGCTCCCGCCGGTCGAGCCGGCGCACGCGCAGCCCGTACGCCACGTTGGCGGCCACGGTCATGTGCGGGAAGAGCGCGTAGTTCTGGAACACCATGCCCAGACCCCGCCGGTACGGGGGCCGCCGGGTCACGTCGGAGCCGTCGATCACGATCCGCCCGGCCGTGGGCTGGACGAACCCGGCGACGCAGTTGAGCAGCGTCGTCTTGCCGCAGCCGCTGGGCCCGAGGATCGACAGGAACTCGCCCTTGCGGATCGACAGCCGGTCCAGGTCGAGCACGCGCGCGCCGTCGTACCCGGCGGCGAGCCCTTCGATCTCGACGTGCCCGCCGCCTTCTTCCGGGGTCAGCCGAAGATCTGGTTCCACCGCTGCTGCCATTCGTTCAGCTTCGGGGTGGCCACCGCGTAGTCCACCCAGATGAACTTCTTGAAGACGTCGGGACCGTGCTTCACCTTCTGCTCGAACGGCTCGCTGTAGGAGATCGAGTCGTTGCCCGCGGCGTACCAGGTGCCCTCGGCGAACGGCTTCTGGTTCTGCGCGGCCGTCAGGTGGTCGAGGAACTTGTTCGCCAGGTCGCTCTTCTGCGTCCCCGCGGCGACGAAGTACGAGGTCAGCGCGCCGACAGGGCCGGACTTGGGGTAGGTGAAGCCGATCGGGGAGCCGGCCTGGGCCATGGCGAAGGCGCGGCCGTCCCAGAAGGGCATGATCCAGGCGTCGCCGTTCTCGATGACGGTGGCGGCGTTGCCCGCGTTGGCGGGGAAGGAGGACACGCAGCCCTTCAGCGTCGCGAGCTTGTCGAACGCCTTGTCCACGGCGGCCGGGTCGGACAGCGTGCCGCCCTGGGAGGTGACCAGGGCCGAGAAGAACTCCAGGCCGGGGTTGTAGGTGAGCGGCGGGAGGGCGACGTGGCCGCAGTACTGCTTGTCGAAGATGTCAGCCCAGTCCGCGGGCGGCGTCTTGATCTTGTCGGTGCGGTAGAGGAGGCCGGTGGAGCCGGTGGTCAGCGGCACTCCGTACTGCTTGCCGTCATACGCGGACTTGCCGGCGAGGACCGGGTCCAGCTCCTTGAAGTGCGCGAGCCCGTCGGTGGCCAGCGGCTGGAGCAGCCCGGCGGAGGCCGCGGGCAGCGACGCGTCCGGGGTGAACGCGATGACGTCGAACGGCGGGTTCTTGCCGCCGGCCGCGCGCAGCTTGGTGAGCCATTCGGCGTTCGCGCCGTAGACGAGGTTCACCTTGGCGCCGGTGTCGCGTTCGAACGGCTCCACGAACGACTTCTTGAACAGTTCTCCCCACGCGCCCGCGAACGCGGTCACCGTGAGCTCCTGCTTCGCCGCGCCGCCGGTGCCCGTGGAGCCGCCGGTGGAGCCGCCCGTGTCGACGCCGCCGCAGGCCGTGACCGCCAGCGCGACCACCATGCCCAGTCCCGCGAGGCGAGTGAATCCGCCCTTCATCTTTCCCTTTCCTTTTCGAGCAGCCGGCCAAGGGCGCAGGGCAGCACGACTCGACATCCGCGCTTGCCGTCAGCAGCACCATTCGGCTCGACGACCGTGTCATCACCCGGGGCACCCCGCCGCGGTGGGAGGGTTGCCGTCCAGCAAGCCGGGGCTTCGCACTGGACTCGTGACATAAGCGACTATATCAGTAGGATTTACCTGGATATGGCATGAGGTGATGCTTAGTGGCTTTTGTCTCTTTTGTGCGAGGGTGTGCTCAGCCGTTGACCAGGGCGTCGCCGAGGGGCGTGCGCGCGTACAGGACGCCGCGGCCGACGCGGGTGCCCGCGATCAGGCCCGTCCTGCGCAGCGCCGCCAGATGGCCGCCGGTGGTGCCCAGGCTCTGCCCGAGCAGGGCCGCGAGCTGGGTGGTGGTGGCGGGCTCGGCCAGCTCGGCGAGGATGCGGGCGCGGCTGCGGCCGATCAGGGCCGACAGGTCGGCGTCGGCCGCGGCGGGCACGGCCGCGGCGCCCCTCGCGGGGTAGATCATCGCGTACGGCCAGGCGTCCTCCAGATAGGCGCCGACGGCGGTCGTGAACGCCGACGGCAGGAAGAGCAGCCCCTTGCCGCCGAGCCGGCGCAGCCCGTGGAGGCTGGTCAGCTCGACCTCGATCTGCCCCCGGGGCCGCCAGTGGACCTGCGGGCTGAGGTCCTCCAGCGCCGCCGCCCAGCCGTAGGCCGCCAGCCGTCCCGCCCGATGGGCGACGTCGCGCTGCAGGATCGCGCGGAAGCGCGGCCAGTCGTGGGAGACGATCTCCGTCCAGAGCGCCTCGTACGCGTCGGCGAACCGCTCCACCACCCGCGGTCCCGCCAGCAACTCCCTGACCCCGCCCGCCGCCGGCCGCCCGGCGAGCGCCCGAGCGATCTCCGCGTGCGCCTGCTCCAGCGGCGTCCTGCGCATGGCGGCCAGCTCAGCCTCGAACGGCACGTCCACCGCCGTCGGCGGCGGGGCGATGAAGGCGACGTTCGTGCCGCGCCGGTTGCCGCTGATCGCGTCCGAGGCCCGCAGCACGGGGTGCGTGCGTTCGAGCTCCCGGTACGTGCCCCGCCACCGAGCGGCCCACCGGCCGTGCACGCCCGCCTCCAGCCGGCCCGCCAGCACCCACTGCGCGTGCATGGTCTCGATCAGCGGCGAGATCGCGAACCTGGTGGCCACCAGGTCCTGCGGGGTGACCTCGATTCTTACGGGCACCTTTCGGTTATATCCGAAAGAGTCGCCGGCTCGCCGGTCCGGTCCGCACCATCGTGGACGTGAATGGGGCGACGTTCGGCGAGGTGTTCGCCGTCAAGGAGTTCCGGGTCCTGTTCGGCAGCTTCGCGCTGCTGGTCGGCGGGGACTCGATCAAGATGCTGGCCCTGTCCGTGCTGGTCTATGCGCGGACCGGCTCGGTCGGCCTGTCGGCCGCCGCGTACATGGCCGGCTGGCTGCCGTTCATCGTGGGCGGGCTGTTGCTGCTCTCGCTGGCCGACCGGCTGCCGCCGCGGGCGCTGATGGTGACCGGCGAGGTGGTCAGGGCGGTGACGTGCCTGCTGCTGGCCTTCGCGGGGTTGCCGGTCTGGGCGATGCTGGCGCTGGTGCTGGTCACTGGGCTGTTCACGCCGGTCTTCTTCGCCGCGCGGGCGGCGATGCTGCCCGACGTGCTGCCCGGCGATGCGTTCGTGCTCGGGCGGTCGGTCCTGAACGTGGCCTCCGCGAGCGCGCAGATCGCGGGGCTGGCGGCCGGGGGCGCGTTCCTGGCCGTCGCCGGGCCCTCGGGGGCGCTGGCCACGACCGCGGGCCTGGCCGCGGTGGCCGCCGTGGTGCTGCGGGCCGGACTGCCGTACCGGCCCGCCCGGGGCACGGCGCGGGCGGGCGCGGTGCGCCAGACGCTGCGGGTCAACCGGCGGCTGCTGGCCGACGGGCGGGTGCGCGGGCTGCTGCTGGCGGGGTGGCTGCCGTGCGTGTTCCTGGCCGGGGCCGAGGCCATGGTCGTGCCCTATCTGGGCGGGCAGGGGCAGGCCGGGGTGGTGCTCGCGGCGGCGGCCGTCGGGATGGCGGTGGGGGAGTTCGCGGTGGGCAGGTTCGCCGCGCCGGGGCTGCGGGAGCGGCTGTCGTTTCCGCTGGCGGTGCTGCTCGGCGTGCCCTGGGTGGGGTTCGCGCTCGGGCCGGGGATGGCGTGGGCCGCCGTGCTGGCCGCGGTGGCGACCGCGGGGCTGTCGTACCAGCTGGGGTTGCAGCGGCGGTTCGTCGAGTCGGTGCCCGAGGAGGTGCGGGGGCAGGCGTTCGGGCTGCAGTCGTCCGGGCTGATGACGGGGCAGGCGGCCGGGGCGGCGCTGGTCGGGGCGCTCGGAGAGGTGATCGCCCCCGGGCCCGCGATCGCGGTGGCGGGCGGTGCCGGGGTCCTGGTCGCGCTGGCGATGGCGGGCGTGCTGCGCCCGGGCGGTACGCGCGAAGCGGCCCCTCACCTCTGACCGGCCGGTGAGCGTGCGGCGGGCCCTCGCCGTTGACCGGCCGTTGAGCGCGCGGCGGGCCCGGCTGCCGAGCTCGCGCAGCCCCGCCGCTGATCGGCCGCGCCCCCGGCACGGGCGCGGAAAACCCCCCGCGATCGGGCGTGTCCCGGCTATATGGTGCCGTTCGTGGACACTCTGGAAAGCCTCGTCATCGCCCGGCGGCTGCGCGTGCCCATCGGCGCCGCGCCCGCCGGATCCGGGTCCGGCTGGGGGGAGATCGCCGCCCGCCAGCTCGACGCGGCGCTGCTCAGCGTCGGCTTCACGTGCTCGGCCGCGCTGCTCGAGCGGCTGTCCGGGCTGCGCGGCGAGACCGTGGTCGACCTCGGCGTCCGCATTCTGGCCGCCGTCCGCACGCTCGTGGGTGACCACGTCCGGCACAACGCGTACTTCCTCGACTTCCCCAAGAACGTGCCCGACACCCTGGAGTTCTGGGCCGGGCTGCTGCGCGAGGCCCTGCTCGACCCGGTCGCCGCCGCCCGCGTCGAGACCTCGGCGCTCAACCTGCTCTCCCTGCCCGGCTACGGCCGTTACCAGCACACCTACGCCGACCTGCTGGCCGCGCACGCCGAGCTGATCCCGCTGGCCGGGGACCGGGTGACCGTGCTGGAGCTGGGCGGGAGCCTGGAGTCGGAGGCGCGGGAGCTCTACTTCTCGCTGGCGGGCTCCGAGGTGCCCCTGGCCGCCGAGGACCTGGCCGCGCTGCGCCTGCTGGCCGGGTTCTGCGCCGACGAGCCCGAGCGCATCCCCGTGCGCGAGAACCGCGCGATCGTCAACGAGGTCCGGCTGACCGAGGGCCGGCCGCTGCTGGTCGACACCGTGACCGACGTGCTCCGGCTCGCCTGCGGCTGCTCCGGCGGCGATGTCACGCTGGCCGAGCCCACCAGGTTCCGCTCGTTCCGCCGGGCCGAGCGCCGCGCCCTGCTGGGAGCCCTGGACGCGGTCGCCTCCCCGGCCAGGCTCGGCGACGTGCCGCGCCACCGGGAGGAGTGGAAGCGGCTCGGCGAACGGCTGCACCCCCACGAGTACCCGCAGTTCCCGCGCGCCCTGGCCGTCTTCGACACGGCCAGGGGCACGCGCCCGGCCCCAAGCCTGGACGGCCGGGTCGAGGCCGCCCTGTCGGCGGGCCGCACCGCCGAGGCGGTGAAGCTGCTGGAGCAGGCCCCGGGCGCGCTGCTGCGCCGCCTCGACCACCTGCTGCGGACCGGCCTGTCCACGTCGGCCGTGCTGGACGCCGCGGAAGGGGCCGCCTCGGGCGCCTCCGGCCGCGTCCTGCTGTCGCTGCGGGAGCATCTGCAGAACCGGCTCGCCCCCGTCGCGGGCCGCGTCTTCGTCAACCGGAACGGCAGGGCGTGGGCGGCCCCCGACTCCCGCTCGCCGCTGGAGGAGGAGGCCCTGGCGCGGGCGCTGGCCATCCTGGACGAGGAGATCGCCCGCCGCCTCCCCGACCCCGGCGAGCTGATCGTCGATCCCGACGTGCTCGACGTCGCCCTGCCGCTGTCCGGCAAGGCCGTCGTGCCCGGGCTGGGCATGCTGCCCCGGGGCTCGGTGTCGGCGGTGGACGGCGAACTGCTCAGGTTCTTCGTCCACTGGCGCGAGGCCCGGCAGCGCACCGACTACGACCTTTCCGCGCTCATGCTCGACGCCTCCTACGACGACCCGACGCACATTTCCTGGACGAACTACACCAACGACTTCGCCCAGTACTCCGGCGACCTCACCGAGGCACCCGAAGGCGCGTCCGAGTTCATCGACATCCGGCTCGCCGCCGCGGCCCAGCCGATCATCATCCCGCAGGTGAACATCTACGCCGGGGAAGCGTTCGACGAGGCCGCCGAGGCGTTCTTCGGCTACATGACCAGGGACGCCGCGCAGGAAGGCAGGCCGTTCGAGCCGCGTACCGTGCGCATGAAGTCGGACCTGCGCGGCTCCGGCCGGATCGCCCTGCCGCTCGTCTTCCTGCGCGGCGCCGACGGCGGCTGGCTGGTGAAGTGGCTGCACCTCTACCTGAAGGGCCACCCCGGCTTCAACCAGGTGGAGGGCAACCGCGTCAGCGCCTCCCTGCTGGTGCGCTCCATCGTCGAACGCGACTTCCTGCGCGTCCGCTACCTGGCCGACCTGCTGCGCGCGAAGAGCACGCCGGCCGGGCCCACCACCTACATCGGGCTGGAGCCGCCGGCCGGCCTCCCGGCGGGGGCACGGGTCTACACCCCGGGCACGCTGCACGAGCTGATCCCCGCCTGACACGACCGGGCCGGAGCTTCTCTGCTAGCGTTGGCCGTGACGCGGGGTGCCCGGGCTGCCGGGCTGAGATCACACCCGTCGAACCTGATCTAGTTCGCACTAGCGAAGGGACGTCATCGGTGACCTTCTGTGAGAAAATCTGGGCGCGCACGGCCACGCTGCTCGAGGCGATCCACGACCACCCGTTCAACGCCGCGCTCGGCGACGGCACCCTCGACCGCGAGCGATTCGCGTTCTACCTGGTCCAGGACGGGCGCTACCTGGTGGCCTACGCCAAGGTCCTCGCGACCGCCTCGGCCCGCGCCGGCTCCCCGGCCGACGCCGCGTTCTTCGCGCAGAGCGCGCACACGGCGCTGGTCGTCGAGCGGGCCCTGCACACCGGCTACCTGGAGGAGTTCGGGCTGACGGCCGGCGAGACGGCGGCCGTCGCCACCTCGCCGACCTGCCTGGCCTACTCCTCCTACCTCCAGGCCACGGCCCTGGCCGCCCCGTTGCCCGTGCTCGCCGCCGCCGTGCTGCCGTGCTTCTGGGTCTACCAGGACGTCGGCGCGGCACTGCTCGAACGTACGGCGGGCGCGGCCGACCACCCGTACCGGACCTGGATCGGCACCTACTCCGACCCCGCCTTCGCCGCCTCGGTGGAGCAGGCCAAGGCCATCACCGACCGGCTGGCGGAGAGCGCCGACCCCGAGACGCGCCGGGCGATGGACGAGGCGTTCTGCCGGGCCACCGAGTACGAGTGGATGTTCTGGGACAGCGCCTGGCGCCTGGAGACCTGGCCCACGGGACAATGGCTCCGGCCGCAGCTCACGCGAACGACTCGCTGAGCTCCCTGCGCAGCTCGCGGGCCTGATGGAGGTAATGGGTGGCCAGCGCGGTGCGGCCGGACGAACGGTACAGCTCGCCGAGCGTCTGGTACGTGTCCGCCTCCCCGCTGCGATCCCCCAGTTGCTGGAAGATCACCAGAGAGCGCTCCAACTGGTCGGAGCCGTCCGAACGGTCGCCCCTGGCCACCTGGAGCCCGCCCAGGTTCCGCATCGCGTACGCGCCGCAGTGGCGGTCGCCGAGCGCCTCGAAGATGCCCAGCGCATGCCCCTGGTAGCGCATGGCCCGGTCCGACTGGGCGAACAGGTCGTACATGCGGCCGAGCTGCATCGACACGCAGCCCTCGCGGTGGGCGTCGCCGAGCTCCTCGGCCAGCCGCAGCGCGTCCCCCAGCCACCGGGACGCCTGCTGCAGGTCCCGCAGCGACAGGTAGACGCGCCCGATCGCCTGCCGCGCGTACGCCTCGCCGCTGCGGTCGCCGATGGCCAGGAACATGGCCAGCGCCTGCCGGAAGGACGCGAGCGCCTTGAGATGCCGGTTGGAGAACTGGCTGACCGCCGCCAGCCCGCAGATCGAGATGGCTTCGCTCCGCGTGTCACCCAGCTCGTGGAAGATGACGCGGGCCCGCTTGAACATGTCCTCGGCCTCGGCGTACCGGTCCTGGTAGAGGCAGACCTGGGCCAGGCCGCGCAGCATGGCGGCCTCCCCGAGGCGGTCGCCGGCCGCGCGGGCGCTGTCGAGCGCGAGGCGGTGCGTCAGCTGCCACTCGTCCAGCAGGCAGTGCAGGTCGAAGTACGGGACCAAGGTGGCGGCCAGTCCCCACGCGGACTGGGCCAGGCCCGCGCCGGCGGCGAGCTGTACGGCCTCGACCAGGGACTGCCGCTCGGCGTCGAACCACGACAGCGGCTGGGCGGTCAGGCGGCCGAGGGTCTCCCGTTCCAGGCTCCAGCGGGGCGCGAGGTCGGACGTCAGCCCGAAGAGAGTGGTGGGCAGCCGCAGGGAGGCGTGCTCGGCGGCGGTCAGCCAGCCGCCGAGCACCCGGGCCAGCGCGTGCCGTTCGGTGTCGCCGCCCGCCTTCTCCTTGGCGGCGCAGCGGATCAGGTCGTGGAGCCGGTAGCGGGGCTGGCCGACGTGGTCGGTGCCGGCCAGCCGCAGGAGGTTCGCGTCCACCAGGGTGTCCACGACGGCGTCGGCCCGGGGCCGGTCGAGCACGGCGTCGGCCACCCAGCCGGGTACGGACTGCTCGCCGAGCAGGCCGATCGCGCGGAAGGCCAGGGCGGCGTCGTCGGACAGCCGCCGGTAGCTGAGCTCGAACGAGCCGCGTACCTCCAGGTCGCCGGCGCGTAACTCGTCGAGGCGGCCCGCCTCGTCCTCCAGCCGCTGCCGCAGCACGCCCAGCGACCAGCCGGGCCGTCCGGACAGCCGGGCCCCGGCCACGCGGACGGCCAGCGGTAAGTGACCGCAGGAGCGCACGATCGCCCGGGCGGCCTCGCGCTCCTCGGCCACCCGCTCGGGGCCGACGATCCGGCCCAGGAGCTCCTCGGCCTCCGCGGGCGGCAGCACGTCGAGTTCGAGCTGGAGCGCGCCGGGCAGCTCGGCGATCCGTCGGCGGCTCGTGACGAGCACCGCGCTGCCGCTGCCGGGGAGCAGGGCGCGTACCTGGGCGGTGTCGGCGGCGTCGTCGAGGAGGACCAGCATCGGGCGCTCGGACAGCAGGGAGCGGTAGAGCGAGGCCCGCTCGCGCACGGTCGGCGGCAGCGCCGGCTCCGCGACGCCCAGCGCGCGCAGCGCCTCGGCCAGAAGGGCGAGCGGGTCGGCGGGTTCGGCGTCGGTGCCGCCCAGGCACAGGTAGAGCTGGCCGGCGGGGTAGCCCGCCCGTAACGCGTGGGCGCAGTGCACGGCCAGCGCGGACTTGCCCACCCCCGGCGGTCCGGTCACCACGGCGAACGCGGGCGGCCCGTCCGGCCCGTGGGCCTCGGGGGCCAGGGCGCGCGTCACGGCCGCGACGTCCTGCGCCCTTCCGGTGAAGTCCGGCACGTCCGCGGGCAGCTGGTGCGGCGCCGCCGCGACGGGCGCGGGCGGGGCGTCGCCCGCCAGCACGGACGCGTGCACGTCGCGCAATTCCTGCCCCGGCTCGATGCCCAGCTCGTCCACGAGCTGCCGCCTGATCGTGGCGTAGGCGTTCAGGGCCTCGGCCCGCCGGCCGCTGTGGTGCAGGGCGAGGATCAGCTGCTGCCACAGGTCCTCGCGGTAGGGGTGCTCGCCGATCAGGTCGCGCAGGTCGTCGATCGCGGCGGCGTGCTCGCCTCGGGCCAGCTTCAGCGCCACCAGCTCCTCGACCGCGGACAGCCGGGCCTGGGTGAGCGCGCGCAGCCGCCCGTCCCACAGCGCGCTGGCGGGCAGGTCGCCGAGCGGGGTGCCGCGCCACAACGCCAGCGCCCGGCGTAAGTGCTCCGCCGCCTCCTCGGTACGCCCCGCCGCCCGCGCCCTGGCCACCAGGTCCTCGAACTCCAGGGCGTCCAGCCGCCCCGTGTCGAGCCGCATCACGTAACCGGAGGGCCGGGCCTCGATCTGGGCGCCGGCCGAGCGCAGCGTGCTCACGTACGTGCGCAGGTTGGCCACGGCCGACGACGGCTGCGTCCGGGGCCACAGCACCTCGACGAGCGCCTCCGAGCTGACCACCTCGTTGGCCTCCAGCAACAGCGAGGCGAGCAGGAGCCTGGGCTTCCTGCCCGCGATGCGTAGGGGCCCTTCCGGGACCCGGGCCTGCAGCGGCCCAAGAACACTGAATACGGGCTGTTCAACCACCATGACCGCGCGTTCTCCTGAGCTGGGCGCCGTGCGAGGGCGTCCGTTGGTGAAGCGTTCAAGCTGGAAGGGCCTTTATACCGATTTTGGATGTTCTTTGTATGCCGGACTCGCAATCTTGATCCCCAGCAAGAGCGCTTCGGAAGATCTAACGGACAAGATTCGCGGCTCCGGCGGGCATCGCCCCTCGCTGCCCGCAGAAAGGTATCCGCATGAGAACCAGAGGGGTGCTTACGGCCGGGCTCGCCCTGCTCTTCAGCCTCACGACCGGCCCGCTCGCGACGGCCTGGGCCGCTCCGACTCCGTCTCCCTCGCCGACGTCCTCGTCGAAGGAGGACGAGGGGGAGATGGGCAACCCGGACAACCAGGTGGACGTCCCGCCGGTGTCCACGCTGGCGGCGCCGAGCTT